>JBCCGH010000266.1:0-10355 GCA_039029375.1 Planctomycetota bacterium | reverse complement strand
TGGGGCATTCTCCGCGGCCCTCAACGCCGTTCGCAGCGTTGGGTCGTCCTCGCCGTATCCACGAATATGCCTGCGGCGACCCGCCTTGCGACCGGCGCCGATACCTCGCGGGTAAAGCCCCATCTGTCTGAATCACACCACTAGCAGGCGCCCCACTAGGGACTAGGGGCGCGGCGGCGCTTCACGCACGTTGCCCGACGCTGCTGCGCCCCAGCTTGGTGCGCAGGATCTCGCCGAGCAGCGTGCGGCTGATCGACGCGCTGGTCAACGACGCGTCCTCCCACCACCAGCCGTCGGCCTTCATCGCTTCGGCGGCGGCGACGAAGCGGTCGCTCACCTCCGCGAACTCCTCGTCGGTGAAGTCGTGGCTGAAGATGTACCGGCCGGACCCCACCCAGCTCAGCGAGAGCCCCTGCGCCCGCAGATAGAACTGAAGCATCCAGTTGTAGCGGCTGGGGGCGCGGTAGAGCGTGGTCCAGACCGACACCATGTTCGCAACACGCACCGGCGTCCCTGCGGCCTCGAGCCGCGCGTTGAGGGCGGCGGCTCGACCATCCCACAGCTCGTCGATGCGCGCGTAGCTCGCGCGCATTTCGGGGGCGTCCGTGCGCCGCAGAAACTCGTTCATCGACGCCATGACGTACGGGTGGGAGTTGAACGTCCCACGCGCGAAGCAGATGTCGGAGGGGTAACCAGGGCGATAGCGCTTCATCAGATCCGCCCGGCCACACACCACGCCGATCGGCAGCCCGCCTCCCACGGTCTTGCCGTAGGTCACCATGTCGGCACATACGCCGAAGTACTCCTGCGTGCCACCGTAGGCGAGGCGGAAGCCAAGGAACACGTCGTCGATGATCAGGACGATCGAGCGCGCCGTGCACACCTCGCGCAGCTGCATCAGCCACTGCCGGTACGCTTCACGGTCATAACCCGCACGCCGCTTGCTGCTGACCAGCGTCGCGTCACCCGGCGCGCCGGCATTGGGATGCAACGCCTGCAACGGGTTGACCAGCACACAGGCGATGTCTTTGCGGGTCCGCAGCACGTAGAGCGCGTCCGCGTCCATTTCCTTCAGCGTGAAGACATCGCCGACTTTGCGCGGATTGCCAATTCCCGGCTGCACGCCGTCCCACCAGCCGTGGTAGGCCCCGCAGAACCGCACTGCGCGGTTGCGGCCGGTGTGATACCGCGCCAGACCGACCGCCTGCATCACCGCCTCGGTCCCCGACATGTGGAACGACACCTCGTCCATGCCCGAGATCGCCTTCAGGCGGCGGACGTTGTCGGCAATGACGGGATGATACGGCCCGAGGACCGGCCCCAGCTCGCGGGACCGCTCGATCCCCGCATCGACGCACTCCTTGTAGAAGTCGTAGCCGAACACGTTCGTGCCGTACGACCCGCTCAGGTCGTAGGACCAGTTGCCATCGAGGTCTCGCACCTTCCGTCCAGCCGAAGCCTCGAGCAGGCAGCCGAGCTGCAACCGCGTGTGCAGGTAGTTGCGGAACTGAAACGGCACGCGATACGCGTTCGTGAACTCGACGTCGGAGATGTGGGCCTCGAGCGCCTGGCTCTGCGCAATCGTCTTCGGCGCCCGCTCGCGAAAGGTCGCACACAACCGCTCCAAGGCCTCGCGCCGCGCGCGCGCCACGGGCTCCGGCGCGCCATCACAGGCGAAGAAGCGCTCCTCGCCGTACTCATAGAAGGGCAGAAGCTTGGCCACGCGCTTGGCCATCTTGGAATGGCCCGTCAGCGAGCGGTGCTTGGCCTTGGACAGACGCAGCCGGTGGTAGAGCCGATAGCCGAGACACAGCGCCACCGGGACGCCGATCACGTAGAGCCAGACCTGCGTCGGCACGGCTCAGCCCAGCAAGTCGGCGTAGGCCTCCTCGATGCGCGGGGAGCCAGGCCGCACGGTGGCCGGCGCCGCGACCGAGGCCGCACGCGGCGCGAGCCAGCCGGCGCCACCGCGCTGGCGGTAGGCGTTCGCGTCGAGGATCGCCGAGAACGGTGCGTCGATCTGATGCTCTTCGACAAAGCGCCGCGCCGCCCGGCCCATGTGCTCCCGCTTGGCGCGGTCCAGAAGGACCTCCATCGCGCTGCGCAGACTCTCGGCGACGCCGCCCTTCGCGCACAACCCAGTGACGCCGACGTCGACGAGCTCCTGTGGTCCGCCTTGGTCGGTGACGATCACCGGCAGGCCCGATGCCTGCGCCTCGAGCGGGGCGTTGCCCCAGGTGTCTGTGGTGCTCGGGAACACCTTGACGTCAGCCGAGGCCAGGGCCGTCGAGAGCTCTGCGCCGCTCAGGAAGCCGGTGAACGTGACCGGAACGCCTGCGAGCATGCCCTCCAGCTCGGCGCGGTAGGGGCCACCACCGACGAGGATGAGGTGCGCGTTCTCGTGCTTGCTGTGGAGCTCGCGATAGGCCTGCGCCAGCGTGGCCAAGTCCTTCTCGACACCGAGGCGGCCGACGTAGACGAACTTGACCAGCTCGGCCTCGTTGTCGATGCCGAACTTGCTCCAGTAGCCGATGCGCCGGTGTTGCGGATGGAACTTGTCGGGGTCGACCCAACGGTCGAGCACGAGCATGTCCTGATCGCGCAACCCGCGGTCGCGCAGTAGACGGCCGACCCAATGCGACGGGACGACGAGCTCGTCGACCCACCGGTAGAACATGACCGCGGCCTGCCACGCGATCGCCTCGAGCGCGATGTCCTTCGTGTAGCGCTCCACATACTCGGGGAAGTTGGTGTGGAAAGTCGAAGAGGTCTCCAGCTGCAGAATCTTTGCGGCGATCAGTCCGGTCGCCCCGACCGTGCCTGGCGTGCTGATCTGCACCTTGGTGGCGCCCTGATCCTGCAAGAACTGCATCAACTCGAGCAGAGGCGGGAACCGCGCCTGCAGGTCCTCGTACTCCGGCACCCCGAGGTTGACGATCGAGTCGAAGATCTTGAGGTGCCCCTCGGCCAGTAGCGTCTGGACCTCGGGATCGTCGCAGTACTTCGCTTGCTCCGCTGGGCTCAGGCAGGCGACCACCAGGAAGTCGAGGTCCCGATCGCGGGCCTCGCGCGCGATCTTCCACACCGTCTTGGCGACGCCGTTTACGTCGAACAACGTGTCCGTGACGAGCACCAGCTTCTCGCGTCGCGGCACATTGAATGTCTCGCGCACTTTGTTGACGAGGCCCTTCTCGGCGTGCTGTTGCGAGTAACACACGAAGTACGGCAGCGACACGAAGACGTTGGACGTCACCATGGCAACGACCTCTTTGATCGTGCGCACTACGTCGAGCGAGCTCGCCCGCCGCAAGCTCTCGACGTAGCTCGCAAACATCCGGTTGAGGACGTTGCTGATCACCGAGAAGATCTTGTCGTCGGTCTCCGTGACCGCGTCGAGCTCACGACGGAACTTGGCGTCACCGAGCAGCGCGTACGCTTGCTGCGTCAACATCTGCTCGAACGAGACCTGCGACCCACGCCGCGCGGCGAGCTTGACTGCCGCCTTGTTCTGCAGCCATCTGAGACGCACCAAGAGCCGATCCTTGACCGAGGCCGACTTCGGGTCGAAGGCAAGCTGCAGCAGCATGCTCACCGAGGCGCCCATCTTGAAGGTCTTTGGCCCGCCGCTCGCGGCGCCGCCGCTCATCTGCCCGTCGTAGAGGAGCTTGAGCACAGCGTTGCCAAGGGTGACCGGCCCACCGTGGGCGCCGACCGCTCGCGTCTCGCGCCTCCGGATCGACTCAATCAGGTCGTTCGCCGTCGGCCGCGCGCCGTCGTAGCGAAACTCGGTCCACGTCCGTCCCTGGTTGATCCCCGAGTGATCATCGGAACCGCCGACCATGCCCTTCAGCCATGGCGTGTCGCCCTTGGGCGCAATGCCGTGCTGGTTGGCCAGTCGCTCAATCATTGGCCGATCGAGCGACTCAACCATACGCAGGGTCAGGTCATTGATCGACTCGCTGCGTGTCCCATTCCGCACCTCGATGCAGTTGCACAGCAGCAGCGCCCTCTCGATGTGCTCCAACCTGAGCGAACCCTCCCGGCCAGCCGGCCGGTTCTGGGCGCTCATGAGCGGATGCGTCATGAAGTAGGCGATCTTGTTGCCGTTGGGCTGGCCCGCCTCGGCGGCGATCAGCTCGTCCAGCCGTGCCACCAAGTCGTAGACGTTGCCGCGTAGCTGATCGAGCTCCGCGAACTGCGCCTCGGTGACGTTGGCAACCGTCACATGAATGTTGCACCCGTCCTCGGGAAACGTCGTCGTCAGCTCCGAGCTAATGAACACGTCCTCAAACCCCGCGTCGAGCATCTCCCGCACGCCATCGATCGAGTTGTGATCGGTGAGCGTCACGAGCGACATCCCTCGCGCCTTCAGTACGTGATACGTCGCGACCGGGTCGGAAAACGACTCCGGCAGGGCGAACTTGTTCGCCGCGTAGTAGCTCGTGACGTTGGATGCGTAGGAGTGGATGTGGAAGTCGATCTTCCCGATAGGTGGATTGGTCATGGACCCCTCCTGGTGACTCACCGTTGCACGGCGAGCATTGACGACCTCGACCCGCGCGGCGCAGGTGGTCGGCGTATCCAGCGTTGCCGGGTGGGTTGGTGGGCAGCAAACATGCTCGGGCGCAGCGCCCAGAGTCGGTTGTACGAAGCGATACTAAAACGCCGCACTGTGTAGATACCTTAGTTTGTGCGCGAAGATCCGCGTAGGAGTCGTGCGCCAGTCGCGAAGTCCAACCTGGTCAGCCGACCTGAACGCCGCGCAGAACGAAGGCTGGCGGCACGTTACGCACCACGAGCGGGCTGAGCTCGAAACGGTCGAAGTGATGCGCCATCAGACTGCGGAGCCGCTTCGCGCTGCGCATGGGGTAGGAGTGCAGGTAGCTAAACGTGTGGAAACACCCGCCCGGCGGAAGGACGTTGGCGACCGTCTCGACGATCTGCTCCATCGAGTCCATCAGGATGAGTGGCAAGCCGGAGATCACGAAGCGCGGGGCGGGGAGTCCGTGCTCCTCCAGCAGCTGGCGGACGTCCTCGGCCGACCCGTTCGCGAACGCCAACTCGGGCATCGTCTCCTGCAAGATCTTGCAGAAGGCGGCCTCGCGCTCGATCCCGAGATAGCGGACGCGTGGGACTGGGCGCAGCCGTTCGCGCAGCACCCGCGTGATCGCGCCGGTCCCCGGGCCATACTCGACGATGACATCGTCCGCGCGGAAATCGAGACCGCGGAGCATCGCTCCAGCTAGGTGCCTTGAGCTGGGACAGATCGACGCGACGTTGCCCGGGTCACGGACGAAGCGCTGGAAGAAGTAGGCCGATCGCGCCCAGGAGCTGGTTGCCTTCATAAGCAAGTCCGCCGAGCCGTCGGGACCGGCGCCTCCGGCGTGTCCGCACGCTAGCTAGGGCCTGTCCGCGATCAACTGTCACGCAGGCATTCGGGAAACCTTCTTCCTCGGGCCATCGGGGCCATCTTCGACCGACCACCTCCGTGCGCACCCGAGGCGGGAACGGCCTATTGGCTCCCTCCGTCGCGCGCAGCGATCCGTGTGCCATTGGCAATGAGGTCGCTGGGGTAGAGGACGACGCGGTCACCTGCTCTCAACCCGGTGGCCACCTCTGCCTGCAAACCGTTGCGCCGACCGATCGTGACCGAGCGCAGCGCCGCGCGGCCCTCTTCGACGACAAAGACGGCCCAGTCAGCACCCTGGCGAAACAAGGCGCCGGTCGGCACGAGGGCGACATCCGCTTGCTCCGAGAGTACCACGCTGACCTCCACTCGATAGCCGTCGCCGAGCCCCCTCCAGGCCGGCGCGTCGTCAGCAGGGTCGATCACGACGTTGACGCGCTGCTCTTCGACGCCGAGCGCCGAAACCTTGGTAAAGCCGCCGGGCTCGACGACCCGCACACGACCGCGGAGCTCTGCTTCGTCCTCATCGCCGAGGGAGCGGCCCCAGCCGGCGATCAGCGCGGGCATCCCGGCGCGTACCCGCACGGCGTCCTGGGACAAGAAGTCCGCCACCACCTCCAGCTTGCCCACCGCGCCCACCTCGAGGATCGGCGCTCCCGCCGCTAGGGTCCGAGCACTCTCCTCGAAAACCCGGAGAACCACGCCGTCGATGGGTGAAGTCAACTGCAGGCGGGTGGGCACGGTCTCGATCTCGGGATCGTCCGCTTCACCCTGGCGCAGATCGGCCGGCACGGCTTCGCGCAGGCTCGCCCGAGCCAGCTCGACCTCGAACTGCGCCACTTGCTCGGCGAACTCAGCGGCTCGGACGCCCTCGCGGGCCAAGCGTTCATCGCGCTCCGCCAGGTCCAACGCTCGCGCCGAGCTGTCATCACGTTGGCGCAGCTGCTGCGCGCGCTCCAGGGCCGCCGACGTGAGACTCACTTCGGCCTCGGCCTGGGCGCGCCGCGCTTGCGCCTGACGGACTGCCGCGAGCGATCGCGAAAGCGTGGCGCGTGCCTCGGCCCGGCTGCGTGCATCGAGCAACTCCGCCGGCGTCGGCTCGAACTCGGCCACCACCGTGGCCTGGCCCTGCACGGCGTCGCCCGGGTTGAGGGCCGTCCGCAGCAGCCGCCCCGGAATCGGCGCGCTGATCGTGTAGCGCTCCCGAACCCGCGTGCGCCCGTCGTCGTCCACGGTGACGCGGAGGACGCCGCGCTCGATCGTGGCAACGTCAACCAAGACGGGGACGGGCTGAAACGCGCGCACCACGGCGAAGACCGCCGCCGCTCCCACCGCTATCCAGATGCTGCGTCTGCGCCAGCTCAACGCGCCCAACCAACCTTGCCGAGGTGCAACATATCAGTCACGGCTCTTCAGGACTTCGACGATGTCGATCCGGTCGAGCCGGCGCCAGGCCGACCAGCCGGAAACCGCGGCGGCGACGCCGACGGTCACGCCCGCGAGGGCATACGTCGCCGGCGCCACAACCAGCGGCAGGCGAAACTGCTCGTTGTTGAAGCCCGGGCTGGCCGCGAGCGCTGCCGCCATTAGACGCCCGAGCCCCATACCCAGCGGAACCGCAACCGCCGTGACCAGGCCGATCTCCCCCAGGAGAATCGCCGCAACCTCGCGCCGTCGAAACCCGAGCACGCGCAGACTGGCCAGCTCGCGCGCGCGCTCAGCCAGCGTGATTCGCGTCGCGTTGTAGAGGACGCCAAAGGCCATCACCAACGCGAACGACGTGCTGATCGCTAGCCATGCGCCAAGACTATCGTCGAGCAGCTTGGTCACGCTGCCAAGCAGGTTGCGCCGACTGACGACGCCGGCGATCCGCGGCGTCTGCTTCACGGCGGCGTGGAGCTGTGGCAGTGCGCCTTCGTCAACGGTGAGCCAAGCGCCGTTCGCGCTCGCCGTCTCGCGAAGGAGGCGGCACAGCGCCGCGTGCTCCATGTGCGCCGTCAACCCCACGTAGCTCTCGGTGATCATCGCCACCTCCACGTCGCGGACAGCCCGGTGACCCTCCAGGATCTCGACGCGCACCCGGTCGCCGGCGCCGACCGCGAGCATCGCCGCGAGTTTGCCCGACAGCACCAGCCCGGCCGGCGGTAGCGGCACTGCGCGCAGCCCCTCGTCGAGGATCGCGTGCAACGTCGCGTTGGCCGGGCGCCCCATCACGCTCACGGTGCGAGACCGCGGACCGGCCCGAAGCCGCGCCGGCACCGCGCGATAGGGCTCGGCGTGCTGCACTCCAGGCAGATGCTGCAGCTCGACCAAAGCGCCGTGCGCCGACCGCGGTTGGTCCAACGTCACCTGTACATCATCGCGCTGGCTCAATCCAAACTGCACGTTCAGCAGGTACCTGATGGAGTCGAACGTGAACGCGTTGGTGATCGCCAGAGCAGTTGCCATGGCGATCCCCGCGACCGCCGCCAGCGCACGTCCGGGCCGGCGCTCCGCTTCGCGCAACACCATGCGGGCGGCCGGCGGCAACACGCGCACCAGGCCGAGACGCTCCGTCCACGTGACCCGATAGACCGGCGGCGCCGCCGGCCGCATCGCTTCGGCCGGCGGTAGGCCCACCGTGCGAGCGATGGCGCGCCACGTCCCGAGTGCCGCGGCCACGACGGCGACCGCAGAGCCCACGATCACGCTGTCCAGACGCAGGCGGAACGGCAGGTCCGGGAAGCGGTAGTAGGCCGCGTACATCGTGGTCATCGACGACCCGAGCCAGGCGCCGAGCAAGCAGCCGAGGAACAGCGCGACCGCGACCACCGCGCCGACCAGCTTGGCGTAATGCAGAGCCAGCTCGCGGTCGCGATAGCCGAGCGCCTTGAGCGCGGCGATCTGCTCGCGCTGGCTCGCCACGACGCGGCCGATCACGACGTTGAGCAAGAACGCGGCAACCGCCAGGAACAGCGCCGGCGTGAAGTAGGCAAACGTGCGCAGCTGCTCGAGTTCGTTGGCGAGAAAGAACGCCGACTGCTGGTCCTTGCGGGCCATCGCGCCGAGCCCGCCGTACGACGCCAGGATCTGATCAACCCGCGCGATGACCTCTTCGACCTGCGCGGTGCGCGCGAGGTCGAACGACACGTCGTTGAACGCGCCCTCCATGTCGAACGCGGGACCGAGCGCCTCACGCCGCATCCACAGCACCCCAAAGCGCCGGTCATCGGGGAAGATCTGACCTGGCCCCACGGCGTAGATGAACTCGGGCGACAGCGCCACACCGACGACGCGCAGCCGTTCTCGGTTGCCGTTGATGATGGCGCCGAGCTCCGCCCCGGGCCGCATTCCGTGCGCGTCGGCGAACGCTTCGCTGATCACCACCTCGACGCCGTGGCCGGCCTCGGGCCAGCGACCGGCGCGCAACACCAAATCGTTGACCAACGGGCGCCCTTGGTCAGGCAGCGACACGAGGCGCCCGGTCGCGACGTCGGTCATGCCCGGCACGTCGATCGTGACGTCCGTCACCACGCGGGTCTGCACACGCTCCACGCCCGGCAGCCGCTGGAGCCGCTCCGCGACGTGCTCGGGCGCGCGCTGCAGCCGGGCAAAGACGTCCGCGAACCGCTGCCGCGCGTAGTACTGGGCGCGCGCGGCCTCTAGCGACTCCATCGTCGCGCGCATGCCGAAGAACACGCCCAGGCCGCAGCCCATCACCATCGCGATCGCCAGCAACTGTCCGGCCATGCGCCGGCAGTCACGCAATACCTTGACGTCGAGCGGAGCCAGGCGCATCCCGCTCACCACTCGATCGCCGACGGCGCCACCGTTTCGGCGTGCTCCTCGACGCGCGCGACTCGGCCGTCGGCGATGTAGACGACACGATGCGCCAACCGCGCAATCGCGGCGTTGTGCGTGATGATGGCGGTCGCGGTGCCGAGCCGCTGGTTCACCTCCGTCAGCGCCTCGAGCACCAGCTTGCCGGTCTGCACGTCGAGCGCGCCGGTGGGCTCGTCGCAGAGCAGGACCTGCGGCCGCTTGGCGACGGCCCGGGCGATCGCGACTCGCTGCTGCTCGCCGCCGGAGAGCTGCGCTGGGAAGTGTCCGACGCGTTCGCGTAGGCCCACCAATGCCAGCGCCTCAACCGGGTCCATCGGGTCCGGCGCCAGCTCCGTGACCAGGGCAACGTTCTCGCGCGCGGTCAGGCTCGGGATCAGGTTGTAGAACTGAAACACAAAGCCGACGTGGGCACGCCGAAACTCAGTCAGCCGGTCGCGACCCGCTTCGGTCAGCTCTTCGTCGTCGAAGAAGACGCGCCCCGCGCTCGGCACGTCGAGGCCGCCGAGGATGTTGAGGAGCGTCGACTTGCCGCTGCCCGACGGGCCGAGGATCACCATGAACTCGCCGTCGCGCAGCTCTATGTCCACGCCGCGCAGCGCGTGCACCTCGACCTCGCCCATTTGGTAGGTCTTGGTCACGCCTTCCATCCGGAACATTGGTGGCGAGTGTAGCGCGCGGCGCGGGTGGCGCCGCGTCGAGACCACCTACTCGCCGAAGCAACCGGCGCCTACATCGTGGACAACGAGACTCGCAAGCTCTTTCGACGGATCGATGGCGCGAGCACCGCGTGGTCGCCCGGCCCGGTGACGTCGAGGTCCCCGACGTCCGGGCGAGGGCTCCTGGCACCGCGCCGTCAGCTTGGGCATGGCCAAGTTCGGCTTGCCGGATCTCAGCGTCCAACCGATCGGTGGCTGGAATTCCGGGGCATCGCGGAAGGCGACGAGACCGGCAAGATCCTGGCTGGCGAACGCTGGCCCGGCCGTACCGTGGCCCGGCCGTACCGTGGCCCGGCCGTACCGTGGCCCGGCCGTACCGTGGCCCGGCCGTACCGTGGCCCGGCCGTACCGTGGCCCGGCCGTACCGAGCCGCGACCAACACCGCCGCGTTCGCCGAAGGCGAATGCGGC
>JBCCGH010000265.1:0-10355 GCA_039029375.1 Planctomycetota bacterium | reverse complement strand
GTAAGTCGGCGAGCCATGTGTGCCGCTCGCAAGGCGCTGTCGACGCAGGGCTTGTTGGTGGACAAGTCGAGGAGACGCAACACGCGCCCACTCGACGCCAGCGTCGAGTGGGTCCCCGCTGCGAGCGGCGCAGAGGGCCGTCGACATATGTGACGAACTTCCGACACGCAACACGAGTGTCCTGGATCGGAAGTTCTGGTGCAGAGGGTGCGTGACCGGGCGCTGCTCGCAAGAAGCGCCGACGCAGGCATATTGGTGGATACGTCGAGGAGGCGCGACGCGGCGAGCAGTGGGGTGGGTGCGTGCCATGTGTGCGGCAACTTCCGATCCAGGACACTAGCCAGCTTCGCTCACCGGGGTTCGCGCGATGCACTCCCGATCGCCCCGTGGCAGCGTCATGGCGGCTAGCGAACGACCCAGCGACCAGCCGGCGGCAGCACTCGTTTGGAAGCGCGGGGACTTCTCCGAGACCAGCCGTCTCGTCACTCTGATGACCCGGGGGGAGGGGAAGGTCACGGCGCTGGCGAAAGGCGCCCACCGGCCCCAAAGCCCGTTCCTCGGCCGGCTCGACCTCCTCAACCTGGTCCTGCCGGCCTACGCGCGGCAGCGGCGCAGCGAGCACCTGCGGATCCTGGTCGGGGTCCGGCTGCTGCACGAGCCGCGGCGCCTCCGCGAGCCCGCGCGCTTCCTCGCGGCGTCCTACCTGCGCGAGGTGTTCGACCCGGCGCTGCCCGAGGGCCGGGCCGACCCCGAGCTGTTCGACGTTTTGTCTGGTGCGGTCGTCGTGCTCGAACGATGCCCGGCGGCCGGCCTCCGCACCGCGATCCACGGCCTCGAGCTCCAGCTGCTCGAGGCGCTGGGCGTCCTCCCGGATCTGTCGTCATGTAGCACTTGCGGCACGGCCGCCGTACGCGGCGAACCACTGTTCGCGGAGCCCTTCGGCAGGGGTCTGGCGTGCGGGTCGCACCGCTCGCCGACGGCGCGGGCCGCCCCGGCCGGGGCCCTCGCCTGGCTCAGCCAGCTCCGCACCACGCCGGCCCGCTCCTGGGGCTCGCTGCCCGCACCGCCGCGCGGCACGGCCGCAGCTCTGGTGCCTTGGCTCGCCCACGTCTGCGAGCGGCCACCAAAGCTGCGCATCCCCGCTTTGCGCTGGGCCGTGCAGCTGGCCCGCGAGGCCCGGCCACCCGCTGCCACCGATTCGGTCGCGCGCGGATGACCGCTGGGATACCCTGGGCAGCGCGTCCAGGAGGGGGCCCCTGGCCATATCAGCGACGACCCGTCGCCGGGCCCCGCCAGGCCTGCACCCATCACGATTGCGGCGGATGATCAGCGCGACGCTCCAGCTTGTTGCCCGCCGGCCGTGCGCGCCGATCGCGGGACTCCTCGGCGTGCTGCTCGCCGGGTGCTCGTCGGCGCCGCTCATTGCGGACCCGGAGGCGGCCCTGTCGGCAGCCGAGGCCGCCCTGACGGACGGGCGGGCCCAGGATGCGGTCGCGATTTTGGAGCCGCTCGGCGCAGAGGCCTACACCGGGCAGCAGCTCGAGCGCTTCAAGCTCAACCTGGCTCGCGGCATGGCGGCGAGCGGCGACCTCTGGGACGCCTTTCAGCTCATCCGTGACTTCGAGGAGGAGCACCCGTTCGCCGCCCTCCGCGGCGAAATCCAGGACCTGGAATACGAGATCGGAGAGCGCCTCATCACCAGCGACTGGCGCTTCCTCTTCTTTGCATCGGACGAAGACGATGGGCGCGTGGTGCTGGAGCACTTCCAGGTGCGCTACCCACAGCACCCGGCCGCCGCCGACGCGCTGCGGCTCCTTGGCGAGAAGGCCTTCCGCGAGCGTCAGTGGGAGCAGGCCCGAGAACGCTTCGGGCGCTTGCTCCTCAAGCACCCAGACAGCGAGTGGGTGCCGCTGGCACGATTCCGCATCGCGATCGCCGCCTTCGAATCCCTGGAGGGCCCGGCCTACGACTTGCGCTCCCTCGTGCGGGCCCACAACGAGCTCCGCGACTTCCTCGGTCAGGGCGTCGAGAATCCCGGCTTCGCGACCACGGCGCGCGAGGCCCTGGCGACGGTCCGCGAATGGCTGGGCGAGAAGCACTTGCTGATTGCGGACTTCTATCGCCGAGTCGGTAGCCCCGCCGGCAGCGAGCTCCACCTGGCGCGCGCCGCACAGGCGTTTCCGGACACCGCGGCCGGCCAACGCGCCGCCGAGCAGATGGGCGCCGTCACCGGCGCCGGCGTCGCGCCGGCGACGGGCGGAGCTGGAGGGCAATGATGCGTCTAGCACTCGGGCTCGGGCTCGTCGGCGTCGTCGCTGCTTGCGGCTACACCGTGGGTTATCAAGACAGCCCCAATCGCCCGCGCACCGTCGCCGTCCGCGTCGTCGGCAACGACACGCTCCGGCAGCGCCTGGAGATTCCCCTCACGCGCCAGCTGCTCGAGGCCCTGCCGCTGCACGCCGGCATGATCCCAGCAGGCACCCGCGGCGCCGACGCCCTGCTCTCAGTGCACCTCGAGCAGGTCCGGACCCTGGCCATCGTACAGGGGTCCCCTCAACCCGTTCAGGAGGGCGCCCTCGCGTTCATCGTGCACGTCGAGCTCCGCGACCAGCGGACGGGCGCCCTGCTCCGGGACACCCAAATCGGTGACCTGGCGGAGTTCCGCACCACCATTGGCCAAGACGAGCGCTCGGCCCTCGTGGAGGCCGCGATGGACCTCGCCCGCAAGATCGCCCTTGCGCTTGAGCCGGGTTTCTGACGAACTACTAGGGAGCGTGTAGCACCCCTCCTAGGGGCCACGCCACCGCGACTCTGGGGCTCCGGCGCGAGCCCCGGACCCAACCCATTTGAACCACTTCGGCTCCTTCCGCCCCGTCGCGCTCGGGACCCTGGGACGACCATGAGCGACTCCAGTAGCAGGAAACCAGAGGATCCCAGCGCCAAGGCGCCCAAGAAGCCACGCGGGCTCGGCGGCATCCTCCTGATCATGGCGCTGCTGATGGCGCTGTTCTTCGTGGTCTCGCAGTCGAACCTCGAAGAAGAAGCAGGCCTCTACAAGTTCTATCAGCGCCTCTTCAACGGCCAGATCTACAAGGCCTCCATCGAGGGCAACACCCTCACCGCGCTCTACACGCCAGAGCCTGGCGAGCCCGAGCGGCAGAAGCGCATGGAGGTGGTGCTGCGCGAGTACCTCGAGCGCGACACCGACCTGATCCGCGAGATCCTGCCGCTTAGCATGGACCGGATCACCTACGGCGGCGCCGGCCTGGGACGGTTCGTGAACGACGTCGAGTCGGGGGAGATCCAAGTCCAGCGGGCGTTCCTCATCACCGAGCACGAACCGCGGCAGCGGCGGCCCGCGACTGAGGAGTCGGCGCCCTCCAGCGCGACCAACGAGTATCTAGCGGCGATCGTGCTGCGCGGCAACGAGCGCAGCTTTGTGCGCGTCGACCACGACGGCGGCGGCGGTGTGGATCTCGCCAAAGCGGAGGCACAGCTCGCAGCCGCGGGTGTGCCCCTCGAGCACCGGGCGCTGTCGCTCGACGCCCAAGCGTTTGTGATCAAGGAGCCCAACACCGCGCTGATCTACTTCCTCGGGACGATCGGCCCCTACCTGCTGGTCATCCTGATCGTCTGGTTCTTCATCATCCGCCAGATGCGGGCACCGGGCGGCACCGGCGGCGTGCTCTCGTTCGGTCGCAGCCGCGCGGCGCTCTACACGAAGGAGAACCGGACCAACGTCACCTTCGACGACGTCGCCGGGATCGAAGAGGCGAAGGACGAAGTCCGCGAGATCATCGAGTTCCTGAAGAACCCGGGCAAGTTCGCGAAGCTCGGCGGCAGCATCCCTCGCGGGGTCCTGCTGGTCGGCTCACCGGGCACGGGCAAGACGCTGCTCGCCAAAGCCATCGCTGGCGAGGCCGAGGTGCCCTTCTTCAGCATCTCGGGCTCGGACTTCGTGGAGATGTTCGTCGGCGTGGGCGCAAGCCGGGTCAGAGACCTGTTCAAGCAAGCCCGCGAGTGCAGTCCCTGTCTCGTGTTCCTCGACGAGATCGACGCCGTCGGCCGCAAGCGTGGCTCGGGCATGGGCGGCGGCCACGACGAGCGCGAGCAGACCCTCAACGCCATCCTGGTGGAGATGGACGGGTTCGACAGCGATAAGGGCATCATCCTGATCGCCGCGACGAACCGCCCCGACGTGCTCGATCCGGCACTGCTACGGCCCGGCCGGTTCGACCGCCAGATCGTCATCGACATGCCCGACGTCAAGGGCCGCGAGTCGATCCTGAAGGTGCACTCGCGCAAGGTGAAGATCCTGCCCACGATCGACCTCAAGAAGATCGCCCGCGCGACGGCGAGCTTCTCCGGCGCCGACCTCGCTGCACTGATCAACGAAGCCGCAATCCTGGCCGCAATGAAGGGCAAGGAAGCGGTGGACATGAACGATCTCGAGGAGGCTCGAGATCGGGTGAAGTGGGGGCGCGAGAAGCGCTCGCGCGCGATGGAGGAGGAGGACCGCCGCGTCACCGCATACCACGAGGCGGGACACGCGCTCGTCTCGTCCCTGGTCCCCGGGCTCGACCCGGTGCACAAGGTCACCATCGTGTCGCGCGGCATGGCGCTGGGCGCCACCATGTCCCTGCCCGAGCGCGATGACTACCACATGCGCAAGACCAAGCTGCTGGGCATGATCGCCATGTGCTACGGCGGCCGGATCGCCGAGGACGTCGTGTTTGGCGACATCTCCGCGGGCGCGCAGAACGACATCGAGAAAGCGACTCACCTCGCCAAGGTGATGGTGTGCGAGCTGGGCATGAGCGAGAAAGTCGGCCCAGTGAAGTACGCGATGGACCAGGACAGCCCGTTCTTGGGTCGCGAGTTCCGCCTGTCCGCCGACCTGTCACCGCAGACGCTGGAGCTCATCGACGGCGAAGTCCGGCAGATCCTGGACGTGCAGTACCAGCGCGCCAAGGACTTGATCGAGTCCAATCGCCCGCACCTGGATCTGATCGCCGAGGGCCTCCTGAAGTACGAGACCCTGACGGGCGACGAGGTGGGCGCGGTGCTGCGAGGCGACGACCTCGGCGAGTTCCGCGCGGCGCGCGAGCGCAAGGAAGCACAGGCGGCGCGAGCCGCGGAAGCCGCAGCGCAGCGAGACGAGCCCGATGTCGGCCTGTCTGGGGCCGAGGGATTGGCGCACGGTTGAGCGCCGCCGCCTCGGACGGAAACCGCCGCCGCGCCAACGTGGCCGACGGTGGCCCGACGAGGCTGGTCGGAGTCGTCAACATCACGCCCGACTCGTTCTCTGACGGCGGGCGGTTCCTCAGCGTCGAGCACGCCGTGGAACACGCGCTCGCGCTCGACGCCGCGGGTGCCGCGGCACTAGACCTCGGTGCCGAGAGCACTCGGCCGGGGTACGAACCCGTGCCGGCCAAGACGCAGCTCGAGCGCCTGCTGCCGGTGCTCGCCGCCCTCCGTCCTCACACCGACTGCGCGCTATCCATCGACACCACGCGGGCCGACGTGGCCGTGGCGGCGCTCCGCGCCGGCGCGGACTGGATCAACGACACCACGGCCTTCACCGACGATCCGGCGATGGCCAAGGTCGTCGCCGAGCACGATTGCCCGGCGATCCTCATGCACCGCTTCGAGCCGCCACGGCGCAGCGGCGACGCCCGTGAGCCACACTCTGTGGCGGACCAGGTGGCCGAGACGCTGCGGCGGCGGGTGGACCACGCCGTCCAGCAGGGGGTCCGCCCGGAGCGGCTGCTCTTGGACCCCGGCATCGGCTTCGGCACCCTCCCCGCAGACAACGCGGTGCTGTGCGCGGAGGTGGAGCCGCTGCGGGCCCTCGGCCGACCCCTGGTCTACGGGCCATCCCGAAAGTCCTTCTTGGGCCACCTGACGGGGCGCCCCGTCGATGAACGCGTCGCCGCGACCGCGGCCTGCGTCGCGGCGCTGACGTTGGCAGGGGTCGACTTCATTCGGGTGCACGACGTCGCCGAAATGCTAGACGTCGTCACGGTTGCGCAAGCGATCCGCGAGGGTCGACGAGAGCACGTATGACCCAGGCCGCGATTGCCTCGGTGCCGGGGAACCGGCACTCCACGCCAGTGCTGCCGTTGGGCCAACCGTGCCAGGCATGGCAAGAGGGGCGAGTGAAGTGGGCCTGACCGAAGCGCTGAAGATGCTGATCGAGGTGGCCGTCTTCTCGGCGGTCATCTACGTCGTCCTGCGCTTCTTGCGTGAGACGCGCGGCGCCGGCGTGGTGCGTGGCCTGTCGCTGATCCTGACCCTGGCGATCATCACGTTCACGGTGCTGATCAACTTGCTCGACCTCCGCCATCTGGAGGTCGTGTTCACCGCGCTCACCAACATCACGATTCTCGGGCTGATCATCGTGTTCCAGCCGGAGATCCGACGCGCCATCGTCCACCTCGGCGAGTCGCCGATCTTCGCGCGGTTCCGACGCGAGACGCGAACTGTGCCGCGCCTGCTGCGCGGCGTCGCACGCCTCAGCAAGGACCGCGTGGGTGCGCTCATTGCCATCGAGCGGGATGCCTCCCTCGCCGACCTCACCGCGTCGGGCATCAGGATCGACGCCGAAGTCAATTCGTACCTCGTGGAGTCGATCTTCGTCCGCTCCAGCCCGCTCCACGACGGGGCCATCGTGATCCGTGACAACCGGATCGAGGCGGCGAAGTGCCTCCTACCGCTGAGCGAAAGCACGGACATCAACCAGCGCCTAGGCACGCGGCATCGGGCGGCCGTCGGCCTGAGCGAAGAAAGCGACGCGTTGGCGATCGTGGTCTCCGAGGAAACTGGAGCGATCTCCTTCGCCCTGAACGGGAAGCTCATGCACGACGTGGCGCTCGAGGAGCTCGAGCAGACCATGGAGGCCGTGCTGGGTCTGCGACGGGAGGTGTGAGCGATGCCGGGAGAACAGTCGGGCTCGTGGATAGGCATCTTCTCCGATCCATGGCGCAAGCTGGTCGCCATCGCCATTGCCGTCGCGCTGTGGTACTGGCTCGACACGCAAATCACCGAGAACCGCACTCTGCGCTGCGAGATCGCCCTGGCCGAGCCCGCCCACCATCAGCTCTACGCTGAGGCCAAACGCGGGCCAGTGATGGAGATCCTGGTCTCCGGGCGCGCGTTCGCCAAACAGGAGTTCAGGGCCCCGCTAGACGGCGACGCGGAGGTGACGCACGTGGCCCTCGAGTTCGCGGCGGCGAAGAGCGTGATCGAGCGCATTCGCCCCGGCGAGCGCGTCTGGGTTCAGCCGACGGCGGCGGCGCTGGAGCAGGACCCACCCGTCTTCGAGTTTGACCACCGAGACCTTCGGTTCCGCAACGACGAGCTCCAGAAGGCGTTCGTCCGCATGCAGCCCGAGCGAGTGGAGGTCGTGCTCCGGCGCAAGGAGAAGCTCTCGGTTCGGCTCAGCCACGACCTGCTGCAGGTCATGACGCCAACGCCGTTCGCCGACGCCGGGTTCGCGTCGCGCCTCGAGCTGCCCAGGGCGACCTTTGACCCTGAGACCATCGACCTCGTGGGCACCGGCGAGGAGCTGGACCGGTTGAAGGACCAACTGCAAAACGCGCGGCAGGGCGATGACGAAGGCGTCCTCTTCGAGCTGGACCTCACCGGCTTCGCCAACACGGCGGCGCGCACCGCCAGCAACACCCTGTCATTGACGCCCAAATGGCAGCTGACCTCCATTGTCATGGAGCCTCGGCTCGTACGCGTCAGAGTGCCGCTGCGCCCCGACTTCAAGAGCTTCGAGCTCGAAGTGCCGGCACAGCTGGTTACGACGACCACCAATCTCAGCGCCGACGAGTTCCAATCGCTCCCGCCCATCAAGGTCGACCTGTGGGCGGCCGACCCGCTGGACGCCGAGCTCCAGGGGCGGAGTGAGGCCGAGCTGCAGAGCTGGGTGCGCCAGAACCTCTGCGTCCTCGTGGTGCTGTCCGAGAACGCCAACCGCGGCCAAGAGATTGTGCTCGAAGGCCGCCTGGTGTTCCTGCGCGACGAAACCATCAAGGAAGGCGTGCACTACCGCGCCGAGATGCTCCCCATCACGCTGATCCCGCAGAGCCACTGAGCATCGCGACACGCCACCGACCCGCGACTGCTCCCGGGCGGCATGGCCGCGGACCGAGTGACCGCGTAGCATCCCGGCTTCGCCCATGAGTGACGCTGTCGAAATTAGGTTTGGCACCGACGGCCTGCGCGGCAGGGCCGGCAGCCCCCCTCTAGATCCGCCGACCTTGCGCCGCGTCGGCGCCGCGCTGGGGCTCTGGCTGCAGCACACAGGCCCGGCGGAGAAACGCGTTCTGCTGGGACACGACGGCCGTGCTTCGGCCGACTGGATCTTCGACGCCCTTACCGAAGGTCTCGCGGCGACGGACGCGGTCAGCTCCGACCTCGGCCTGACCACGACGCCGGCTCTCGCGTTCATCACCCGGACCGAGCCGTTTGTGGCCGGGATCATGATCAGCGCGTCGCACAACCCCGCCGGTGACAATGGGATCAAGATCTTCGACAGTCGCGGGGCCAAGCTCGGCGACGCAGCGGAGCGCGAGATCGAGCAGCTCGTCTCGGCAGTGGAGCTAGGGGATAGCTCGGTACCGCGGAACAAGAAGCGCGCCGAGCTGCTGCGCGCCTACGAGGAGTTCCTCGGCCAGACCTTTCCCGACCTCGACCTCTCGGGTCGACGCGTGGTCGTCGACGCAGCACACGGCGGAGGCTCAGAGCTCGCGCCCACCGTGCTGCGCCTCTTTGGCGCCGAAGTCGTCGCAGTCGCCTGCTCGCCGGACGGTCACAATATCAACGACGGAGTGGGCGCGACCCACCCACAGCACCTGATCGACGTTGTGCGGGACAGCAACGCGCTCGTCGGGGTCTGCCTGGACGGCGACGGCGACCGCGGCATCTTCGTGGACGATCGCGGCCAAGTACGCGACGGCGATGACTTGATGGCTGCCCTAGCTCCCCCGCTGCGCGAACGCGGCGAGCTCCCGGGCGACACCGTCGTGGCGACGGTCATGAGCAACTTGGGCCTCAAGAAGAGCCTCGCCAAACATGGCATCGGTATCCACACCACGCCGGTCGGTGATCGATCCGTGGTGCAGGCAATGCGCGAGCACGGCTACGGCCTTGGCGGTGAACAGTCCGGGCATATCGTCTTCGCCGGGGGAGTCGCAGCTGACCGGCGACGGGCTATTCACGGCCCTCCACCTGCTGTCACTCCCCGGCCTCCTGGACCGCGGCAGCAGCGCCGCCTTCGACGATTTTCAGCGCTACCCGCAAGTACTGCTCAACGTGCCGGTCGCGCAGAAGCCCGATCTCGACACTCTGCCCGCCGTCGCCGAAGCCGCTCAACGCGTAGAGGCCGAGCTGGGCGACGACGGCCGTGTCGTGCTGCGCTATTCGGGTACGGAGCCGCTCTGCCGGGTCATGGTCGAGGGCCCAGAAGCGGATTCGGTCCAACGCCACGCAGAGGCGATCGCCGCGGCGGTGCGCCAGTCGCTGACGTGATCTCACTGGCGCTGAGCGCTAGCGCAGGGGGCTACGGCTGCGCGCTTCGTCTCGCCGACGGCACGGTGCGCGAGGAGCAGCAGCGAGACGACCTAGCGACGCCCGTCGCCCGGCTCTTCGACCGCTGTCGCATCGCACCGAGCGAGCTGCAACAGATCATCATCGACATCGGGCCCGGCTCATACACCGGGCTGCGTGTCGCGACCTCGTTCGCCAACGCATTGCGCGCCTTCGCCGACGTTGCGGTTCATACCGCGTCGAGCCTCGAGCTACTCGCGCTCGCAGCGTTCGACGCCGACCCGTCCACGCAGCAAACACCGTTGCGCCCGGTCCTCGACGCCCGACGGCACCGCGTGCACCACTCACTCCTGCACCTCGACACCACGCTCGAAATGCTCCAGCCACCACGCGCGACGACGGGCGAGGAGCTCCAGGCCCTCCTCACGTCGAACGAGCGGCTGCTCGTCCAAGAGTCCGTGCGCGACCTCATCACGCCCTTCGCAACCAAGGCCGAGCTGCAGGTTGCATGCCTCATGCCGCTCGAGCCAATGTCTTTGGCGCTGCGCCTCTTCGACCCGCGACTGACGCTGCGCGTCGCCGCCACCGTCGACGAGCTGCAGCCGCTCTACCTGATGGGCTCCTATGCGGACTAGCCCGGATCATGCGCGAGTCTTCACGCCCAGCACGCGCCAGAGCCGCTCTGGCTGCGTCAGACCGGCGCCAGCGGCGCCTGCCGGCTGATGCCGGCGAGCGACAGACTGCTCGACGGGGCGTCACCCCGCCTCCGCGGTCGGTCGCTCGTCTTCCTTGCCACAGCG
>JBCCGH010000264.1:0-10361 GCA_039029375.1 Planctomycetota bacterium | reverse complement strand
CAGATGGCACCCGTCCGGCCACCGCTCGCTGCGTCGCACCTCCTCGACGTATCCACCAATATGCCTGCGTCGGTGCTTCTTGCGAGCAGCGTCCGGTCACGCACCCTCTGCACAGGAATTTCTGATCCAGGACACTAGCCGGGTTCGCTCACCCAGCAAAAAACTAGAGCGTCGGCTGACGCACCAGCGTTCGATACCACGCGCGCCAGGCGTCGGGCGCCGCCTCGCGCGGCAGCTCCGGGGCCGGAGCCGCGGGTTGACGGCCAGCGGCGTTCCACTCCTCGGCGAACGCCGCGAGCCAGGCGAACGCCGGGTCCGGCGCGGCTTTGCCGGCGGCCCGGCCGAGCACGGCGCGGACGCGGTTTTCGACCGGTCCCCAAGTGAGGACTTGCTGTAGATGCTCGATCTCAGTCCCCCCAGCACCAGACCGTGGGGCCACCGGCACGCGGTCGGCGGGGACGCTGGTCGGCGCCGCATCGAGGAGCCGTGCTGCCAGCGCCGCGTCGAGCCGGCCCGGCACGAGCTCCTGCACGAGTGCGTCGACGTTGTGGGAGTCGACGTCGCGCCACGCACAGCGGACGGTCCAGGGTTGTTCCTGGTGGCCGAAGCGAATCGTGGTCGCCGCGGCGCCTTGCTCGACCGACAGCGGTAGCGCTGCGAGCAGCTTCAGGAGCGGGTGCTCGGCCATCGCCGCCGCGTCCTCTGGCGAGGCCGCGGCGGCGTCCTTGGTGATCTTGGCGAAGAACGCCAGCTTGGCCCGCGCCCAATCGGCGGCGTCGCTGGGGAAGCGGAAGACCACGGCGTGGCCGCTGAAGGCAAGCCACGCGTGGCCGCGCGCCGCGGCAGTCTTCCACAGACCGAGCGTTCGATCCCAACGATGGTCGTCGGTCGTGTTCGGCAGCGCCAGGACGGCCTCGCTGATCGCGCCGTTCGCGAGCTCGATCAGATCGCTTGCCGCGTCGAAGACCACCATCTGCGCGGCGCCCAGCCGGCCGTCGGCATCGCGATACGTTCCGAGGATGGTCACATGCGTGCGCTCCAGCAGGTGCTCGAGGAACGCGCGCTCGCGCGGCGGCACGTCCACAGCGATGGCCTGCTCGTTGAGGCCGCGGCGCTTGATGTGGCCATACCAGTCGAACAGCATCACGTCGCCGTTCTCCACGAAGGCGCGCAGCTTCCGCTCGGCGGCGCGCTGCTTGTCCTCGTCACTGTTGTGAATGCCGTCGTACTCGAGCAGCACGTAGAGGCGGTCGCTCGCGGCGTCGTGGCGCACCGTGATGCGTTGACCCGTCAGCTCGATGCAGCCCGCGAGGAGCAGGAGGAGGGTCAAGGCGAGGCCGGCGGCGAGAGCGCGGGGTCCGGCGGTACCAGAGATGAGGTTCATGATCGTGGCTCCCTTCAGGTGATGGAGCTCTAACTGCGAGGGGTCCGGGGAGTGGGACGTTGGCGACCCAAGAAATCTGCCTGACTCCTCACTTGTGGAGGGTGCGGGCCGATCACCGCGCTCCGCCCGTCGCCCCATTCCTACCCGGGTGGCCCGCCCCTGTCGCGCCTCACCATCGTCGGCCCCTGGGCGTCCCTCAACTTCGTCGGCTACCATGACGCTTCAGCCCCATGAGCCTGCCCCTCCGCGTCGTCGATCCGCGGCGATCCCTCGCGGCCGCACTGCTGGTGTCGGTTTGCTGTAGCGCCATCGCGAGGGCCCAGCCGCCCAACATCGTCCTCATCGTGGCCGACGATCTCGGCTGGTGCGACGTTTCCACCGACCGCACCAACCGCGGCCACGGGTCGCGCTACTACCAGACGCCCAACGTCGATGCGTTGGCTGCGGCTGGGATGTCGTTCGACTCGGCCTACACCAACGGCGCCAACTGCGCGCCCACGCGGGCCGCGCTCATGAGCGGCCAGCATGCCGCGCGCACCGGGGTCTACGCGGTGGCCAGCTCAACCCGGGGGGCCGGGGACGCCCGGTCGCTCGAGGGCGCGCCCAACACACAGGTGCTGGCGGCCGAGGTCGTGACGTTGGCCGAGACCCTGCAGCGAGCCGGCTACGCCACCGGGCACTTTGGCAAATGGCATCTCGGCAACGGCGCGCTCAACCCGGCGGGTCAAGGCTTTGACTGCAATGTAGGCGGCACGCAGCTCGGCGGGCCGACGGGCGGCACGCGCGGTCACTTCGCGCGCGCCGACGGCTCGTGGCGGCTGCCGAAGCTCCCGGCCAACGGCCAGCCGTACCAGTTCATGGCCGACCGACTAACGACGGAGGCAGTGCGGTGGCTGGCAGCGAGCGGGACACAACCGATGTTCTGCTACCTCTCGCACTTTTCCGTGCACACGCCGATCCAGGCGCCGCAGGCGGCGGTGACCGAAGTGCTGAGCGCGGTGCCGACCCCGCGGCACTCGCACACGCTCTACGCCGCGATGATCAAGAACCTCGACAACCGCATCGGCGACGTCGTGCGCTTCTTGGAGCGGACGGCCGATCCGCGTCGGCCCGGGCATTTGCTCATCGAGAACACCGTGCTGGTGTTCACGTCCGACAACGGTGGGGTGGGCGGCTACTTGGCCGCGGGCGTCCCGGGTGCGCGCGAGATCACGAGCCAGGCGCCGCTGCGTTCGGGCAAGGGCTCCTTCTACGAGGGCGGAATCCGCGTACCGCTCATCGTGCGTTGGGATGGCGTGGTGCGCCCCGGGGCGATCGCCGCGGCGCCGGTGCAGGTGTTCGATCTCTACCCGACCCTGGCCGAGCTCGCCGGGGCGCCGCTGCCGGTCGGGCAGCCGATCGATGGCGAAGATTTGGGGCCGTTGCTGCGGGGTGGGCTGCCGCCCGCGCGCACGTCGTTGTTCTGGCATTATCCGGCTTACCTGGGCGTGCCCGGCTCGGCGTTCGTGTTTCGCGAGCGCCCGGTCTCGGTGATCCGTCGCGGCGACTACAAGCTGCGGTTCAACTACGAGTCGCGGACGGCCGAGCTCTACGACGTCGAGAACGATCTCGGTGAGAGCGTCGACCTGGCGGCCCAGCGGCCAGATCTGGTGCGCTCGATGGTGCGCGAGCTGCGGGCCTGGTTGAAGCGGACCGATGCGGCCTTGCCGCGATGGCCGGGGACGACGCGCGAAGTGGCGTTGCCCAGCATCCTCTGAGGGCTGGTTCGGGCCGGCCGGTCCGAAACTTCAAACTCGCGCTACCGCGGCGCCGCCCGCCACGCTGAGATCTCTGGCGTGTCGACGCAGACGCCGGCCGCCCGGCCACCGGGCGTTGTGGAGGTGGTGTTTCTCGCGGTCACCGCGAGCCTCATGCTGGTGCCGGTCACGCTACCGGTTCCCGTCCTCAAGGGCCTCGTGCAGGAGCGGTTCGGCGTCTCGGATCTGGCGACATCGCTCTTCATGTCGCTGAACATGGTCGGCGCGCTGATGGCGGCGCCGCTGGCCGGGCTCACCGCCGATCGCTTTGGGCGACACCGGCCGCTGATCGCAGTGGCCCTGCTGGCCGACGCCGCGTGCATGTGGGGGCTCACCTGGGACCTGCCCTTTGCCGCCTTCCTGGCGTTGCGGTTTCTCGAGGGGGGCGCCCACATCTTTGCGCTGTCGCTGCTGCTGTCCCTCGCGGCGGCGCGGGCCGAGGGTGTGGGGCGCGGTGGCGTGATGGGCGCGGTCGGCGGCGGGATGACGCTGGGGGTCGCAGTGGGCGCGCCGCTCGGTGGCCAGCTCGGCCGCGACGACGCGTTGGCTCCGCTGGTCGCTGGTGCCGTGATGCTCGTGGTGCTGGCATTGGTGACCGCGGTGGGGTTGCGCGACGCGCGAGGTCGCGGCCGCCGCCAGCATCGGCTCCGGGATCTGGTGGGCGCCGCAAAGCGGGAGAGCGCGCTCCTGTTGCCGTTGGCCTACGCGTTTGCCGATCGGTTCACGGTGGGGTTCTTCATCGCCAGCTTTCCCCTCTACATGAAGCGGGTCTACGCGTTGCCGCCCCCGGAGATCGGCATGCTGCTCGGGCTGATGCTCGGACCGTTCTCACTGCTGTCCTTCGCGTTTGGCCGCATCTCCGATCGCTCGTCGCGCATCGCGCTCGTGGTGGTGGGGAGCGCCGCCTATGGAGCCGGCCTGGTGTCGCTCGGAGTGTGGACGCCGGCCGAGCTGCGGATCGTGATGCCGGTGCTCGGCGTGCTGTCGGCGGTGATGTTTGTGCCGTCGCTCCTGATGATCACCGACCTGGCTCCGAAGGAGATCCGCGCGACGGCGCTCGGCGCGTTCAACGCCGTGGGTTCGCTCGGGCTGCTGGTCGGCCCTCTCGTGGCCGGGGCAGTGAGCGAGCGAGTCGCGGCGAGCACTGACTGGCCGACCGGTTACACCGCGGCGTTTGCCGTGGCGGGTGCCGCCGAGTTGGCCTGCGTCGTGTTGACGATGCGCGGGTTGTTGCGCCTGCGGCGCGACGGCCGACTCACATGAGGAGGTGGCCGCGCCGCTACAGGGATCCGTCGACCGTCTGGTCGCGGCCCTTCTCGGCGCGGTAGTGCACCGTGAACGGTCCCGCGCCAGCGACGATCCAGCGGGCGTGCCAGACGCCGCGGCTGGGTACGCCGCCTTCGCGACGCAGGCGCGCGGGATCGCGCTGCTGCAGCTCGATGCGCATCAGCCGGTGTCGATCGATCGGCTCGCCGCCGGCGATCACGCGCAGGCTGGGACCGGCGATCTCGAGGCGGTCGGGCAGGCCGATCTTCTTGTCGGCCGCGAGCCGCGACCGCGTGGGGATCAGGCGATCGTTGCGCACCTCGACGTCAACGTAGCGCAGGCCGCCAGCGGCCACTCGCACCAGGGGTTCGCCGAGGATCGGCTCGGGCATTTGCTCCGCGTGCCGCATGACGAACGCCGCGTTGCGGTGGAGCTCCTCCTCCATGAGCCACGTCGGCGGCAGGCGGCCCGTCATCTGGGCCGAGCCGCCGATCTCGATGGCGCCGTAGAGCGGGTGCTCGTAGGGCTGCCACGGCCGGTAGTTCTCGCCGAGCGTCAGCAGGTCGTCCCAGCGGCGTCGGTCCTCCGCCGAGAGTCGGTCCGCGGCCTGCATCATGCGCCGGCTCGACCACATCTCGTTGGTGAACGAGAAGATCCCGAGCCCCTCGTAGGTCCAGTTCACGAACCCGCCCCACACGGTGTAGAGATCCTTGTGGATCACCATGTAGCGGTAGAACGGCAGCATGAACTCGCCGTCCTTGCCCAGCTCGTCGTAGACGCGCACATCGGGTGCCGGGTAGTTGCCGTACTCGGCGTGGCCGGGTCCGCGGAGGATCATCCCGCCGGCGTTGTGAAACGCTTGCGCGCCAGCGATGTTCGGATGCTCGAGGATGAAGTCGGCGATCCCGCGGGTCTCGGGCTGGCTGAGCGGGTAGTTGCCCGCGCCGAACTGGATGTAGCCCGGCGCCCAACCCGACGGCCAGTTGCGGTTCATGTCGTAGCCGCCGGGCCCGTCCTCGTTGACGCGGCCATCGCCGTCGTTGTCGATGCCCTCGCTGCCGAGCAGGATCCAGTCGCCCGGCACGTCGCCCCGCACTCGCTCCATTACCCCGGGGTGGTCGCGCATCTCGCGGTGCGTCCCCTCGCCCAGCGGCACGCGCTTGCGCATCCGGGTGATGTGCCCATCGCCATCCAGGTCGTCGGCCGGATCCTCGTCCTTGAGACCGTCGCCGTCGCTGTCGAGCGGCATCGCCCCGGAGCGGAAGGACGATGAAGTGTTGGCCTCGGCAAACCAGTGCGCGCGGGCGTCGACGTTCACCGATGGCACGATGTACCACGCCACGCGGTCGACGAGCTCGGTCACCCGATCGAGCTTGCCGTAGTGCTCCATGAGGTACCAGACTAGATACAGGTTGGTTTCGGCGCCTTGCACCTCGTTGCCGTGGATGTTGGCGTCGCTGTAGAACGCCGGCTTCGCCGTGTCGGCGCCGGTGTCGGGCTGGTTGACGACCAGCATCCACACGGTGCGGCCCTCGCTGCTTTGACCGAGCGCGAGCTTGGTGATGAACTTCGGCCACGTGGCCTGCAGTCGGTCGCAGAGGGTGGTGACCTCGTCGTAGTCGTAGAGCCGGTTCCAGGCGATGTCGAGCGCGTAGTCCTTGCGACCCTGGCTTGGCACGACGGCGGCGAGCA
The DNA here is from genome assembly GCA_039029375.1 of Planctomycetota bacterium. GTDB lineage: Bacteria > Planctomycetota > UBA1135 > UBA1135 > UBA2386 > JBCCGH01. The sequence goes on along the minus strand of JBCCGH010000264.1, from coordinate 4,223 downwards.
CGGCGGCCGCGGCGGCGGCGAGGGGGAGCCTCATAGCTGGATCTCCTTGCGGTCGCAGCCGGCGAAGTCGGTGATGAGCTCGAGCGTCACGGTCGTGCCCGGCTCACCTGTGACGATCCAGCGACGTTCGGCGCGGCCGCCGAGACCTGTTAGGTTGTCGGTGCGCTGGCGCAGCTCGCCCGCCACCACGGTCGCGCCACCGGCGTCGAAGATGAGCCGTGGCCGCGGAAAGCGTCGGCTCTTGGCCGAGATCGCCGACAGGGCCGGCGCGCGGCCGTCATTCGCGACGGTCGCGGTGATCTCGTAGGCGTTGTCGCCCAAGTCCTTGGCCGTCAGCTCGGCGATGCGGCAGGCGGGCCGCCGGCTGCAGACTTCGAGCCACCAGTCGTGGTGCTGATCGAGGACCTCGCCGCGCGCGTCGTCGGCGAGCAGGGCGGACTCGGGGAGGTCGACGAAGCCGCCGACCTCGACGTCCTCGAGGTCGGGATGCTCGACGGACGCCCAGTCGACGAAGCCGCGCCCCGCGGCTTCGCACTGCGCCAGGCGCGCTTGCTCGGGCGTCGGTTTCGGCTGGTCCTTCTCTGCTTTGGAAGGCGGCACGCTCCACACCGAGGTCGCGAACGCGGGCACGCCGACGTCGCAGTAGAGCCAGGACCACACGCTGCCGTCGTGTCGATCCCCGCCGCTGCCGCTGCGGCCGGTCTTGTCGCGGTAGAGCTCGCCGACGCTGGCATACAGCTCGGCGTCGTCTTCCAAGATGCCTCGCAGCGGGCGCCGCTTGTCACCCTTGTCGGCCTTTGGCTTGCCCAGCAGGCAGTCGTCGACGCCGTAGACGAACGCCACGCCGATGTTGCGGTGGCCAAACACGAAGTCGGCCAGCGCGCGCGCCTCGGGCTCGCCCAGCGCGACTTGGCCGCTGCGCGGGTCATGCTCCGCGAAGTCGTGGGAGAAGCTGCGGTGGAGCAGCACGCCGTCGGCCACGTCTTCGTCGCGGCGGTCGTCGCCATCGTTGTCGATGCCTTCAAGCGCCACGGCGTGCGTGCCAACCTCGCCCTTGGCGGGGTCCGCCTTGCGCATGACGCGAGGCTCGTCGGGATCGATGATCCACTCGCCCTCCGGATCGGGCCAGCGCATCTGCGCGATGTGCCCGTCGCTGTTGAGATCGTCGTGCGGGTCCTCGTCGGTGCTGCCGTCGCGATCGAGGTCCAGTGCGGTACCATTCCCGGGCCGCCGCAGCGCGGTGCCGTCGGGGTTGAGCTGCGCGACCACGTAGACGACGCCCTGCTCGAGGAGCCTGCGGGCGCGGTCGTCTGCGCCGCCATCGAGGAGAGCCTCGGCGTGATGGAGGGCTAGGTCGGTCCCGAGCCGATGCTGCCCGTGGACTCCGGCCACCACCAAAACGCCCGGCCGCCGCTCCAGCGAGGGGCCGTCGCGTCTGGCCAAGGTCAGCGCCAGGATTGGCCGGCCGCCGCGCGAGGTGCCGATGCGCTCTGAAGTCGCGATCCCGTCGGAGCGAGCACACAGCGCTTCGACCGCGTCGCCGATGCCCTGGGGCACGGCGGAAGAGACGAGGGTCAAGGCGAGCCCAAGCATGGCGCGGGATGTTACGTCCGTGGCGACGTCGGGCGCGAACAGGATCGGCAAAGTCGACGCGGTGCCCCCGAGCGCGCGGATCCGGTGTTCGGTACGATCGCGTTGAGGAACCGCGCATGACCCTGCACCTTTGCCGCTACACCCTCACCGCGCTTGGCCTGGTGATCCCGACCACGATTGCCGCGGCGCAGCCGCGCCTGCCGATCACCGACGCGCCGACGCGGCTGGCGAACTTCGACCGCCACGCGGCGATGTGCGAGGACGCGCGATTCGGCGGTCGGGCGTGGCGCTTTATCGGCCCGGAGATCATGAGCGGCCGCATCACCGACCTCGCGGTGCCGCTCGATCAGCCGTGGACGATCTACGCGGCTTCGGCCTCGGGCGGGGTCTGGCGCACGATCAACGAAGGCACGACGTGGGAACCGCTCACCGACAGGTTGCCGACGGCGTCGATCGGCGCGATCGCGCTGGCGCCTGGAGCGAGTGAGACGGTGTGGATCGGCACCGGCGAGAGCAACATCTTCCGCAGCTCGATGGCAGGCACGGGGGTCTATCGCTCCGACGACGGTGGCACGACCTGGATGCATTGCGGGCTCGCGGCGACGCACACCATCGCCCGCATTTGCATCGATCCCCGCGACCACGACGTCCTCTGGGTCGCGGCTTCGGGGCACGAGTGGACGGACAATCCCGAGCGCGGCGTCTACAAGACCACCGACGGCGGCGAGACGTGGGAGCGCGTCCTGTCGGTCGACGACCGCACGGGCTGCATCGACCTCGTCATGCATCCCGACGATCCCGACGTGGTGTACGCCTCCATGTGGGATCGGATCCGTCGCAAGTGGAGCGACCCCAAGCCGGGCGACCACGACGGGGTCTGGCGCACCGAGGACGGCGGCGCCACGTGGGAACCGCTCCGCGACGGGCTGCCGACCGGCGAGGACGTGGGCCGGATCGGGCTGGCCATCTCTGCGAGCCAGCCGGACGTCCTCTACGCGTTGCTCGACAGTCATGAAGTCGTTGCCGAGGCCGATCCCGACGAGCGCGACTCCTACGGGCGACCGAAGGACGCGGTGCGGGCGGGCGCGCAGGTCTACCGTTCGGCGGACGGCGGCGACACGTGGACCCGCACCAGCGACGACGAGAGCCTGCGCCGGTTGTTCTCGACCTACGGCTGGGTCTTCGGGCAGATCCGCGTCGACCCCCAGGACCCCGACGACATCTGGGTCATGGGCGTCCCGCTGATGCGGTCGCGTGACGGCGGGGTCACCTTCGAGCGAGTGCGCTACCAAGGGCTGCACTCGGACCACCACGCGATGTGGATCGACCCGCGTGACTCGCGGCACGTCGTCGCCGGGAACGACGGCGGCATCAACATCAGCTACGACGGCGGCGAGACGTGGCGCAACGTCGACAACCTGGGGTGCGCGCAGTTCTACAACGTCGCCGTCGACATGGCCGAGCCGTTTCGGGTCTATGGCTCCATCCAGGACAACGGCAGCTGGCGCGGTCCGTCCAACCACCGCCCGGGTCGCGACGCGGCCACGGCGTGGGTGCGCATCCCCGGCGGCGAGGCCAGCCATCACCAGGTCGATCCGAGCGATCCCAACACGCTGTACTGCGAGAGCTTCTACGGCCGGCTGCAGCGGGCAACGCTGGCGCCACGCGCGGTCAAGACGATCAAGCCGAAGGCCGCCGACGGCGCGCCGCCGCTGCGCGGCCAATGGCTCGCGCCGTTCACGCTGTCCCCGCACAACCCGTTCGTTGTCTACCACGGCATGCAGGCCGTCTTTCGCAGCGTGGACCGCGGCGAGCATTGGCAGCAGATCAGCGACGACCTGTCACGGGATCTCGAGGACTGTCGTGGCGATATTCCGTTCCAGACGATCACGAGCTTGAGTGAGTCGCCGCTGCACTTCGGCCTGCTCTACGCCGGCACCGACGATGGCCGCGTCTGGATGACGCCCAACGGCGGCGTCGACTGGAACGAGGCCACCGGTGGCGTGGTCTCGGGCAAGTGGGTGTCGCGGCTCGTGGCGTCGGCGTTTGAGGTCGACACGGTCTACTGCGCGCAGAACGGTAAGCGCGACGATGACTTTCAGGCCTACTTGTGGCGCTCGCGGGACCGCGGTGCGACCTGGGAGGACATCGCCGGTGACCTGCCGGGTGGCCCGATCAACGTGGTGCGCGAAGACCCGCGAGATCCGCGCGTCCTCTACGTCGGGACCGACCTCGGCGTGTACGTGACCCTCGACGGCGGTGGCGCGTGGCGGGTGCTCGGCGGCGAGCTGCCGACCGCCTTTGTGCACGATCTGGTCGTTCACCCGCGGGACCAAGTGCTGGTAGCGGCAACGCACGGGCGGGGCGTTTGGACACTCGACTTGACGGCGCCGTCGGTGCAGCGCAGTCAGGACTTCTAGTGGTGTGATTCAGCAATCTGGGGCATTCTCCGCGGCCCTCAACGCCGTTCGCAGCGTTGGGTCGTCCTCGCCGTATCCACGAATATGCCTGCGGCGACCCGCCTTGCGACCGGCGCCGATACCTCGCGGTTAATGCCCCATCTGTCTGGATCACACCACTAGTGCGGCTCCGAACAGTGATCGACCGATCGGCGACCTGGTCGGTCTGTT
>JBCCGH010000263.1:0-10493 GCA_039029375.1 Planctomycetota bacterium | reverse complement strand
CCCGGACGCGGAGGCCGAGATCTGCTTCGATCGATTCCACGTATCGAAGCTCCTCGGCAATTCACTCGTCAAGGTCCGTCGCGAAGAGCACCGGGCCCTCACTGCCGAAGGCGACAACAGCCTGACTCGTACCAAGCACCTGCTATTGCGACGCGGCGACTCGCTGCGAGAGGACGAGGTAAGCGTGGTCGACATTCCTCGAGCGCCTCGGCCTGAAGGTCGCACGCGCGTGGGCGATCAAGGAAGCCGCGACCAACCTGTGGCACTACGTCCGCCGGGGCAATGCCGAGAAGGCATGGAAGAAGTGGATCGGCTGGGCGGTGCGGAGCCGAATCGAGCCCATCAAGAACGCCGCGAGGTCCATTCGCGAACACCTATGGGGAGTCGTCAACGCCGTCACCCACTCCGTCACGAACGCAAAGCTGGAGTCGATCAATGCGCGGATCCAGCGAGTCAAGAAGGCCGCCTGCGGCTTTCGGAACCGGGAGCGGTTTCGCGCCGCCATCATGTTCCATCTCGGCGGGCTCGACCTCTACCCTGCTACCGTCACCCACACGGATTCCTGAAGCGCCAGCTTGATTCGCAGGGGGCGATCTAGGGCGACGTCTGTTGCGCGGCGCGCCAACCCCAGGGGGTCAGGCTCGCGATGTCGCTAGCGGGCGTCGTGGCGACCCGGTGGAGCGCGTCCTCGAGATAGGCCTCGGGTTCGACGCCAGCTTCTTTGCAGCTCAGCAATAGCGATTACAGCCGAGAAGCCACTGCGCCGCCGCGGTCGCTGGCGAAGACGAGCCAGTTGCGCCGCCCCATAGCCACGTGACGCAGGTCGCGTTCCGCGTCGTTGTTGTGGATTGGCAGTCGAGCGTCGTTGAGCGAGGCGGCCAAGGCCTTGGCCTGGTTGCACAGATACGTCAACGCCTTGCCGAGCGCGCTCTTGGGAAGCGTCGCGCGGCGACTTGATAGCCCACGCCCGGCGTCATGGATCTGGCGGGCCCCTTCCGGCTACCGCCCTCGCTTCCGCGGGCAATCGTGACCGGTGTGTCATCGGTGTGGACCGCGGGAGAGGCGAGCACGTCCTTGCGGAGCTGTTCCCAGATTGGCTCGAGAAGATCGGCGGCACGGGCCGTCGAGCGCTGCAACGTGCTGCGTTGCAGGTCGAGACCCTCCGCGGAGTACTTCTTCACCGGCCGGTGGTAGGGCATGTGGTTGCCAAACCGTTCGACCAAGATGTGCGCCAGGAATCCGCGGCCCAGCAGCGCCTTGTCGAACACGCGCTCCGGACCTGGTGTGGTGCGAACGCCATCCTCGCAGGACCGGCACGCGTACTGCTTGCGCGCGATCTCGTGGACGATAGTCAGCTCGAGTCGCTCGAGCTCGCGATGGACATCCTCGCCAACCTCATGAAGTGCGTGACCGCACGAGCAGGTGCGCTGATTCTCGGGAAGCTCGTGGTCGTGCGCAGCGTCGGTGCGTCGGAAGGCCACTTGCGTCGCCGACGTCCCTTCGACTTGGGCTTTGGGTCTGGTGGCGTGATCTCGATCTCACCTTGAGTGCCAAGCTCGTCGGCATTGCGCTCCGCCTCTTCGAGGATCGCTGCCGCGAACAGCCAGCCTTGTCCGGGCACGTGCTTCGTTTGGTGCCGATCTGACTTCGGCCCGAACGCGAGCCTCTTCAGGATGTCGTATTCGCGCTGGAGATGGCGGAGCTGCTCGTCCTTCTCGGCGAGCGCGGTGGCGTGTGCGGCCGATTGCGCGACGATGAGCTCTTTCAGAACTTCGATGTCATTTGGCAACTCGTGCTTGTCGATCGGCCTGCCCACGCCGGCCATGAATACGGATGCCGGGCTCGTAGGGCTTGCGGATCTTGCGTTTCTTTAGATCAATTCCTTCGAGCAACATCGCGAACTGCGTGCGCGTGATCGGCACTCGCATTTCGTCGCTGGGCAACTCGATTCGAAACGTCCCAGTCTCGAGTCTCTTGTAGGAAGCCAGAAGCCATCGCGATCCCACTGCAGGAGTTTTACGCGGTCTGGCGCACCTTCCTCGCTTCCCACGCGGACGTGATCGCGGGCGCGGACTTCTTCACGACTGAGGTCTGGACGGGCATCGGGTTGGTGACCCACTACGTCCTCTTCGTGATCGGCCACTCGACCCGCGCTGTCCAGATCGCGGGCGTCACGACCAGTCCGGATGCGGCGTTCATGGACCAGGTGGCGAGGAACCTCACGGATCGCGAGGACGGCTTCCTCCGGACGATGCACTCTACGGCAGGCTGGCGTCGAGGTCGTGTGCACGGCCCGCCGGGCTCCCAACATGAACGCCTTCGCTGAGCGCTGGGTGCTCTCGGTCAAGTCGGAGTGCATCGATCCGCTCATCCTGTTCGGCCAAGCGCACCTTGAGCGAGCTCTTCGCGAGTATGTTGACCACTACCACTCCGAGCGGCCGCACCAGGGACTCGGTAACGAGGTGATGGACGGGCCGGAACGAAGTGGGGAGGGCGAGCTGATCGTGCGCGAGAGGCTCGGTGAGCTGCTTCGCAGCTACTCGCGTGCGGCCTGACGGCTGAGCTAGACCGAGAGTGCGCGAGAGTTGGCGAACGTGCGGCGCCTCTGTGTCCGGACCGGCTGAGTTCGGGTTCGCACGGTGACGGCTCGTCATCCGTTGGCTGCACCGCTCCTATCCGGGTCGATCCAGTTTTTGGACACGACGGCCGCGCACTGGACGCCGAGCCGCTGGCGACGGTGTGACGTCGACGTTTTCTGGGATTCGATCCAATCGCGAAGTGAACAGGCACTCGATCCACCCGAGTGCTACGCTCACCCCAGGCGCGAGAGTTCGGCTTGCCGGGAGAACGTAGATGCCATCAGCGAAACGCGTTTTTGTCAGCTACGCTCACGTTGACGATGCACCCCTCGGTGGTGGGGATGGCTGGGTCTCCAGTGTGATCAAGAGCATGATCGTGATGCTGGGTCGCCAGTTGGGACGCAAGGACGCGTTCAACCTGGTTTGGATCGACCCTCAGCTCCGGGGCAACGATCGGGTGCCGGACCGGCTTCGCGAGGAGCTCGAATCCGCATGGGCGTTCGTTGCCTTCGTCTCGCCTGCTTACCTCGAGTCTGAGTGGTGTCTGGGAGAATGCGCCGAGTTTCAGCAGCAACTGCCGTCGGGAGCGAGTCGTTACGAGCGAGTCTTCGTCGTCGAGATGTCACCGAGTTCGCGCGATCGGTGGCCGGCGCTTCTCGCTGATCAGCGCGGATACGAGTTCTGGTACCGCGAACTTCTGTCCATGAGGGCCCGGACTAGAGGAGTCCCAGCAGTTCACGACGAGGACTTGGACTACTGGCACATGCTCGAGGATCTGAGTCAGGATCTCGCGTGTTGCCTGCGCGGTAGTGTGCCGCCGGCTCCGTACCCGAGCCCTGTGCCCAGCGTGTCCGATGTCCGTGTTTTTCTAGCCGAAGTTCCCAGCTCGTTGCAGGCGGCGCACCGAGAAGTTGCGCGTTGTCTCAGACAAGCGGGAATTATCGTCGTTCCGAGCCACGACTCCGCCGTTTATCCCGAAGACGAGGTGGCACTCCATTCGCAGGTCTCTCGAGACATCGCGACCTGCGCGTTGTTCGTCCATCTCCTGGGGGAGGATTCCATGGCCACCGACCGCGAACGGGGTCGGGCCAGAATCCAGGTCCGTTGCGCCCAGGACTCACAGACGCCCATCATGCAATGGCGGGAGCCGCACGCCCGAGCCTCGGACCAGCAGACTGCAGAGATGCTGTTCGGGGACAAGGTCCGAGCCGAACCGTTGGCGAGGTTCAAGGAGGAGGTGAAGGTCCATGCGACGCAGCTCGCACACGTGCCGCCCCCGAACAGACCCACTCCCGAGACCGCTTTCTTCCGCATCAGTGCAGAGCAGGCGGACTTGCCCGTGGTCGATCAGATCATCGGCAAGCTCCGCAAATCGGAGATTGCGTTCGACGCCGTCGACGGGGTCGACCTCGAGTCCAGCTTTCGCTACTGGGACGGATTCCTTGTCGTGTTCGGCCGCGCCGAAGCAAAGTGGGTTGCTGGCAATCTGCGGATCTGCCGCAAGATGGCGGCACGTGGGCCTCAGCCTCCGACGGTCTTGGGGCTGTACGACGGCCCACCGATCGAAAAAGAACCGTTGCGCTACCACAGTCCAGAGATCCTCTGGATCGACGCGCGCGAGTCGCTGAATCATGCGGCCCTTGATCGATTCGTGGAATTAGTGAAGAGGAGGGCGTTGGATCGGGGGCCACGGACGTGGAGCGCCTGATTCCCGATTTGGTCAGGTCCCCCTATCCGGGACTTCGCCCTTTCGAGAGCCACGAAGCTGCGATCTTCTTCGGGCGGGAAGAGCAAGTCGAAGGGCTACGGACCAAATTGCTCGAGCACCACTTTGTCGGAGTGGTTGGGCCGAGTGGTTGCGGCAAGTCTTCCCTCGTGTGGGCCGGCCTGATTCCTGACTTGCGGGGAGACTTGATCGGGGTGGACCGCGAATCCTGGCAGGTTGTTCGGATGAGGCCGGGAGACCGACCCCTGCTGCGGATGGCTCAGGCTCTTGTGGAGTGTGGATGGCTGGGGCAAATGAGCGTCGGGCCGATCTACGCCGCACTTGCCCGCGGGTCTCTAGGGTTGGTCGATCTTCTTGCGCATCATCCTTTGCCGGCGTCGACCAAGCTCCTCGTGGTTGCAGACCAGTTCGAGGAGGTGTTCCGCATCGCGGTCCATCGATCCCCCGAACAGGCAGAGGCATTCGTGGCTCTGCTCCTCCACAGCGCCGAGTGTGCCCGGACGGATGCCGTTGCGCTTCCGATCTACGTCGCGCTGACGATGCGCTCCGACTTTCTCGGAGACTGCGCGCGATTCCCCAGCTTGCCCGAGGCACTCAACGAGAGTCAGTTTTTGACCCCTCGCCTGACCCGAAGCCAACGACGCGCCACCATTCTCGGGCCAGCCGCTCTCTTCTCCATCTCGGTCGAAGAACTGCTGGTCAACCGCCTTCTCAACGAAATGGGCGACGAGCCGGATCAGCTGCCAATTCTGCAGCATGCTTTGATGCGCCTGTGGCGGGACGCGGGTGGGGTTATGGGGAAGCTTACCGACAGCATCGTGCTCGCGGACACTCGGTTCGACCGCCTTGGCGGATGGGAGGAGACCCTCTCCAGGCACGCCGACGAAGCGTTCGAGGAGCTGGCCGAGGCGGGGGGCGATCGCCGAATCGCCCGGCTGATGTTCCAGGCTCTGACCGAGCGCGGGGATGATAACCGTGACACGCGACGGCCGGCGACGGCCGGCGAGATCGCGGGCATCGCGAGTGCAAAGCTGTCTGACGTGACGCGGGTGGTCGACGTCTTTCGCCAAGCCGGGCGCAGCTTTCTGTTGCCGCCCGGCGGTGCGCCGCTGACCAACGACACGATCCTCGACATCAGTCACGAGAGCTTGATCCGCAACTGGAAGCTCTTGCAGGAGTGGGTCGTCCAAGAGTCTGAGTCTGCGCAGACCTACCAGAGGCTCCGCGACTGGAGTGCGGATTGGAAGAAGGGGGAGGGAGCACTGTGGGAGAATCCGAACCTTGGGTTAGCGCTCGAGTGGGAGGGGACCGCGCATCACTCGGAGCCTTGGGCGGCGAGATATGAAGGCGATTATCGGCTAGCGTTGGAGTTCCTCCGAGCCAGCGAGGCCGCGTGGAAGAAGCGAAAAGCGGAGCAGGCCAAGGAGAAGAGGCGCCGGCTCGTGTTGCGGTGGATGGTTGTAGCCGCAGTAGTGTTGTTGGCGCTCGTCTACTGGGCGCTGGGCGAACGCGGAGAGGCTCAGAGGCAGGCGGAGAGGGCGAGAGAGCAAACCGGCATTGCAGAGGCAGCCGCTGCGGTTGCCAAGCAACGCGAAGAGGAAGCAAAGAAGCTCCAGTCGGAAGCTAACCAGCTGGCAAGGAGGGAGGGGGAGGCGGCCGAGGCTGCGAGGGTCGCTAGGAAAGAGGCAGACGAACAGAGGGAGGTCGCTCAGGAGAATGCGGAGCGGGCCACGACGTCGGCGACGGCAGCCAATGCCGCCAGGGAAGAGGCAGACAAACAGAGAGAGATCGCTGAGAACAACGAGAGGTGGGCCAAGGAGACGCTCGTGGATGCTGGCTTCGCTCTGGAGGCGAGCAGGTTGTCTGGGGAGCTCGGACGGGACATCGACGCCCTCGGTGCCTGGACTTTCTCGGTGGGCCGGACTCTGGCCGGCGAGTTGGGCCCCCGTCCTCAGATCCCACATGCCGTGGCCGGCTTGCGGCGGCAGCTTGACGCAGTCCGTGCGTCGCTGCCTTTTGGGCAGCTCGATGGTGTGCCGCTCACCGGTGTGCGGTTTGCCGGCGCAGGTGACATTCTGGTGACGACCAACCGCGTTGGTGCGGTCCACTTTTGGAACCCGGAGAGTGGGGAGCATCTCGGTGGCTCGTCGCCCCACGACGGTCCGGTGCGGTTGGTCGCCGCGTCTCCGACGGATCTCGAGCCGGCTCTTGTCACTGCTGGCCTCTCGCAGCTGTTTCTTTGGAGCCTCAGCAGTCCGTGGGAAGACCCGACGCCGGAGCCGCTCGAAGGGCACGACGGCACTGCGTGCTGCTTGGCCTTCTCCGCGGACGGAACGACCCTGGTCGTCGGCTATCGCGAGCGCATGTGTCGAGTTTGGGATCTGCGCAACGCTCCCAAGCTCCAGGATACCCGCTCCACACAGTCCTCCGTGAGTTCCGTCGCCATCTCACCGCAAGGTGATTACTTCCTGTCGGGAGACGATGAGGGGCAGGTGCGACTGTGGCATCTCGGCGGCAAACCCGTGATCGAACTGCTGCCTCCGGGCAAAGGTGCGATTACTTGGAGCGGGTTCGCTCCGGACAGCGGAGCACTCGCTGTCGCGAGTGCGGATCAAGGCGTGACTCTGTGGCACGCACCGACAACCGAGGCCTTGGCGACGTTGCGCCACGATGCACGCGTGAACATCGGGGCCTTCTTCCAAGTCGGGGGGGCACGCCGATTCGTCGCCGGCTGTAGTGACGCGACGGCCCGCGTTTGGGATGTGGCGTCTGGCGAGCTCGTGGCCGGACTTGCGGGCCATCGCGGATCGATCGTGGGGCTGGGGCTCCTTGACGTCGTGGTCACTCGAGATGCCGTGGAACGGGCCGAGCAGAGAATCTTCACCATTGGTAACGATGCCACCATTCGGTTTTGGCATCCGGAATCCGGCAAGCCAGCGGGGACACCGCTCACGGGCCACCGAGACGACAGGAGGATTGTCGCCTTCGACATGGACGTCGAGCGTCGGCGCCTTGCGACTGCAAGCTGGGACGGGACGGCACGGGTGTGGAGCCCTAGCGCCACTCGGCTCTTGGTGGAGCAGCCGAAGGATCTCGTGAGGGAAGCATGGGGGTTCTTGAGGTATCACGCGGAGTACCGGGACGAGCCGATGTACGAGAAGCTCTGGCGTGATCTTGGATTCGACTAGGGAACTCCAGTGGATCAGCTACCGGACTCCCAGATTCATCCGCGGATCGCCAGGGTTGTCCAGCGCCGGGATTTGGGCCTCGGTCGCGATGACGGCGGACCGCTCTGCCAGCTGGCGTCCGACGAAGGAACGCAGCTCGACCAAGTCGATACGGTCGTCCCCATCCGTATTTGCTGTCCCGCCCAGACCGGTCAGCAGGGCGTTGGTGAACACGCCATGGCCGTCTTCCGGGGACTCGAACGCTGCCTCGCCAGGTTGCGAAGCGAGCCACAGCAGGTGCTTGTCATCAGGTCGGAGAATCGATTGCAGGTCTCCTCCAACAGGTTTGTCTCCGATCGACAAGGTGCGTCCGGGTCGGTCTCCCGCAAAGGACGCATCGATGAGAACCACGGCTTCACAGTCCGCGGCATCTCTTCGGAGTTGATCACAAAGTTCCGTCAAGCTGATTGCGCCTTCGCCGATGTTGGTCGACGACAAGTCCGCGGGGATGAGAAAGGCGTCTCGTCGACCATCCCGCGTGTTGGCGGCACCGCCGAATCCAGCGAAGAACACGATCAATCGATCGCCGGCGGACGCCTTCTCGCGCAAGCGCCTCATCTGGCGCTGAATCTCGTGCCGCGAGGCTTCGGTGTTGAGCAGTAGGGCAACGTTGCGGCTCGGCACGGCGCCGCCGTGTTCAGCCGTGAGCCAGCGATAGAACTCATGGGCATCACGCGCTGCGAACTTGAGCTGATGTCCTTGCAAGCGCGGAGCGTTGACCCCGACGACGACCGCGTGGGTGGCGCGTTGACCGATATCGAAGCTCGGATCGTTCGCATGGCGCGGTAGCGTGTTGCGCAGGAAGCCTTCGAGTTCGAAGAGCAGGCGTTGCCGCGCACGCGGCTCGCATGCCTCCATGATCGTGGGCGCGTGTGCCGGCCATGGGAACACCAACTCGTGGTAGATAGGCTCGAGAGTCCATCCGCGCTGCCAGTCGTTCAGGGCCTGCTCGTCCGAGCCGGAGATCTCGCCTTCGGGGAGCAGGGGCTTGCCAGACGCGACGCTGACCAGTTGCAGGCGGAGCGTGTAGGAGCACTCGTACGTTTCGTCTGGTGCCAAGCCCCAGAGCGGAAGCAAGAAGGGGATCGAGTAGGAGAGCTCTGAGAACGACCCCGACCGACTCAGGCGAAGGAGCGCCTTTGTCAGGCGCATGGTCAAGAGCCAGTCAGCGTCTTTCTTGGCGGCCTGGTCGAGCAGGTCCTTCTGTTGCGAGCTCTCGATCGTGACCACTTCCGCGAAGCCCGGAAGCTCGGCGACGGCGTGCTGCAGCTCGGCGTTCAGTTTCGGGTACATTTCTGTCAGCTCGAATCCATCCTCTCCCACAGCGCTGGTCGACGGTTCGACGAGGAGGGGACCGACTGCGAGTACGTGTTCGAGAAACGGTCCGATGGGTTGAAGGGGTTCGCGTCGTTGGACCGCCAGCTGTTCACAACCTGCAAGGAGGAAAACGACCAAGAGGCCACATAGTTGGGCGTGTCGCCGCACGACTAGAAGACCACCTCGAAGCCGATTGTGGGTCCAGAGAGTTCAATTGCGATGTCGCTGTTTGGGGAAGCACGATCGTGATCGAGCTGCCACCATCGCCAGCCGGCGAGGAGCTTCGTTCCCCAAAACAGCTCGGTTTGAGACATGAGATCGATCTCCAACATCTCGTGATCGTCGTCGATGGTCAACGACGGCTGGAAGTAGAGCGACAGTCTGTTGACTACGTGGAGAGAAGCTCGGCCCCCGACAACGATTCCCAGATAGTCGTCGTTGAGCTCAAAGACGGCCCCCAATGCCCGAGCCTCCATCTCGAGGGAGACCATTCGGCCACCGAGAAGGTACTCGAGGCTGGCCCACTCGTTGAGCCGTCGCCCGCCGCGGAAGATTGCCGAAATGCGTTGCACGTCGTAGTCGTAGCGGATCGTCTCATTACCGGTGACGGTGCCTGTCTCGAACGCGAGGAACTGATTTGTGTTGATGGCCTGTGTTCCGTTTGCCGAGACCTGCGAGAACTCCACGTCCCACGCCATCAGCGTCTTGCTCTCGTCGGTGACGACGGACCCGTCTGGCTTGACAACAGTATCCTTGGGGTAGATTTGCCAGGTCGCGCGGAGTTCTGGGAACACTACGGTTGCATCGTCGGGGTGTGCAGTGGCGAGGAAAGGTGGCCTTGGGGGCGGACCAATGTCTCCCGCCGCCGCGCACCCCAGCAGCGCCAACACGAGACACGGGGCCACTCCGTGGGCTCTGGTCGGGCCCGGAAAACTTGGGACTCTCCGCATGCAGTCGACTCAAGAACGACAGCCAGTGGCCAAGGCTACCTCACCCCACGCCGGTTGCAAACGACGCTTGAGTCGCCGGCTCGTGGTATCCGACGTCACGGTCACGCGGCCCGTCCACAAGGACTGCGCGGTCAACCTCGAGGGGCGTCAGTACACCGTGCCCTTTGCCTTTGTCGGCCGGCAGGTCGAGGTCCGGGGCTGCGCCGGCACCGTGTAGGTGCTCGCCGACCTCCGGGTCCTGATCGAGTACCCCAGGCACACCGCTGAGCGAATCCTGATCGATGAAAGCTGCTACGAAGGGGAGGCAACAGACCGAGTGTTGCCACCCCAACCCCTCGGCAAGCAAGGACGCGCCCTGAGAGAGCTCGCTGCCAAACCTGTCGAGGCCCGCCCGATCGACATTTATGCCAAGCTCATGGAGGCCGCCGGATGAGTGCAGCCAACAGCAAGAAGACGCCGGCCCTCGAGCTCGATAAGACTCGTGATGGCCTGGAGCGCCTTGGTCTCAGCTACGCAGCGGAGGCGATGGCCGATTTGGTCAGTAGGGCCGTCAAGGACGAGAAGTCACCCTTGCGATTCCTCGATCAGCTGCTCGCCAGCGAACTTGATCAGCGAGAGGAGCGTCGAGTGCGCACCTCGCTGCGACTGTCCAGCCTGCCGCAGGGCATGACTCTGGACAACTTCGACTTCGGCT
>JBCCGH010000262.1:0-10546 GCA_039029375.1 Planctomycetota bacterium | reverse complement strand
GCCGACGCCCGTCGGCCCCGGCATCGTGCGGGTCGTCTCCGGCATCAACGGTACGTTGCTGCGCAGCCACACGGGCACGGCGCTCGGCGACGCCTACGGCGCGGCAGTGGCGCCCGCCGGCGACATCAACGGCGATGGCGTGCCCGACCTGCTCATCGGTGCCCCCCTGGGCGACAAGAGCGGCGTCGACGCCGGCTATGCCCACCTCATCTCCGGAGCCTCGGGGCGCCTGCTGCGCGAGCTCCGTGGCGCGACCGCGGACGATCGCCTGGGATCCTCGGTCGCGGGCATTGGCGAAGCCAATGGCGACGGTGTCCCCGACTACGTGGTCGGCGCGCCCGGCGTCGACCGGCCGGATGGCCAGGACCTCGGCGCCGTGCTCGTCGTGTCGGGCCGTATCTTCACCGCGGCGGCGCAGGCGTTCGTCGGCAATCGCGCCGGTGATGGCCTGGGGATCGCGTGCATCGGCGTCGGTGATCTCAACGGTGACGGCCGCGCCGACTTTGCCGTCGGTGCCGCCGATGCCGATCGCGCGGTGCCCGACGCTGGCATCGTGCGCGTCATCACGTCCTTGCCGGCCAGCGACCCGGGCCTGCTCGAGTCGTTCGGCGCGGCTTGCACGACGTCGCTGGGCACCCTGCCGCGCGGCCTTCTCCGCGGCCGGTCGGTCATCGGCCACACCGTGGTGCCCCACCTGACCGCGGCGCCGCCCGGCACGCTGGCGACGCTGCTCATCGACGGCCCCGCCGCCGGCCTGCCGCTCACATCCCTCGGCGCGCCTGGCTGCATGCTGCTCGCGTTACCCAACGTGGTGCCGCCGTCGGTCTTGACCGATGCGCAAGGCAAGGCCTCGTTCGCGTTGCCGGTGCCGGCCATGGCCGCGCTCATCGGCGGCGCGCTTCACGCCCAATGGAGCATCCTCGACCCACCGGCGAACGCGTTGGGGTTGGTGTTCTCGACCGGCATGTCCTGGACCGTCGGCGGCGGCTGACCTGCTCGCGACGGCTCGCACAGGGAGTCACTCGCCGATCTTGAGGGCCAAGCATCGGGCAGTAGGCGCCAGGTCCTTTGCGCGGTGAGCCACGTCGAGATCAGGGTGACCGCCAACGTCAGGCGTAGCACGCGTGACACCGTCCGTCCCTCGAAAAAACCAACCGGGTTGGGACGCTACGGCACGGCGCGGTGTGGAGGAGGCAAACGCCCTCCCACCCCAAGACGCCGATCATGCCTCTGCGCTTCCCCATCCGGTTCGCGTGCACCGCGACTCTCCTTGCCCTTCCCGCCGTCGGTCAGGAGGCCGCGCCGGCCCCCTTCCGCTACGAGTATCGCGACGGCGCGAGCGGCGCCTACCGGCTCGCGTTCATGAGCGCGCTGCACATGGACCGCGGCGGCACACCGGTCGCCACGCTCGCCAACGTGCAGCTGTCGATGCGATTCACGATCGTCAAGGTGGCGGAGGACGGCGCGGCCACGCTGCAGCACGAATGCACCGGCGTGAACATGACCGTCGAGCACCCGATGGCGGGCACCATCGAGCTAGACAGTGCCAACGCGGACAGCGCTGAGGACGCCGGCATGTTCACCGGCGTCCTCGAGCTGATCGGGCAGAAGATGTCGATGCAGGTCGACGCCACGGGCCGATGCTCCGAGGTCTCGATCCCCGACCGCGCCAACGAGGCGCTCGCGATGACCGGCATCCAGCTCGACGTCGCGTTGGCGCAGCTCACGGCGCCGCTCCCCGCCACGGCGATCGAGGTCGGTGCGCACTGGACGACCGCGCAAGAAGAGACCGTCGGGCAAGGCGGCCGAGTCCCGGTCTCGGTCGCCAACGAGCTCCGCACGCACACTGGCTCGACGTTGACGATCGAGCAACGGTTGCAGCTCGACCTCGACGAAGTACCGATGGAGGCGACCGTCAAGCACGCCACGGCCACGCTCGAGGTCGACCTCACCGAGGGAGTGCCCAGGACCGTACGCCGGCGGGTGGAGCTCGATCTCACGGCGGAGCAACAGGGCCTGAAGATCCAGTCGAGCCGCGAGATGGTCCTGTCGCGAATCCTCTAGTGGGTCGGCGCAAGAGTTCGGCGCATATATCGGTGAGGCATCTGTGTTGTTCGCAAGGCGCTGTCGCCGCAGGGCTTGTTGGTGGACAAGTTGAGGCGACGCAACGCTGCGAACGGCGCAGAGGACCAGCGACATATGTGGCGAACTCTTGCGACGCCCCACCAAACGGCTTCCTGCCTGGGCCACCGCGCCCCGGCTATCGCTCGATGGTGATCTCGAGACCGTCGGAGAACGCGAGGCCGAGCGGCAGGCCCCCGCTCGGGTCGGGCGCCATCCACTGCGCGAAGAGCGCCCGGCCGACGAAGATTGGGGCCGTCGGCACCGCCAGGTCCAGGCCGCCGGCGGCCGGCAGGGCGAGCTGCGCCGACTGGAGCAGCCAACAGCCAGGCGCGCCCGCGGCCCCAAGGTCCGCCGGCAATGTCAGACCAAAGGCCTGTTCGCGCTCGCCGCCGGCGAGCAGCGCGCCGAGCGGCGCGCCCAACAAGTCGATGCCGAAGCTCCCCCCGAGCACGGGCGCGCCGCGACGCCCAATCGCGAGACCCGCGCAGCCCTGCCCGTAAGTGAGCCGCGTCACCGAGTCCCAGGTGCGACCCATGCGCAGCTCGTCGAACTCGAGCGTCGTGTCGCCGCCGTACTGCCCGCGGTTCAGCGTGACCATGATCGCATCGCCCACCCGCGCGCTCTTCCGCGCCCGGTCGACGTTCCATTGCGTGACTTCGTCTTCGGTGGCGGGAACCACCTCGCCCGGCGCGAAGGCACGCATCTGCAGCCGGTCGCCGTCACCCGAGTCGGTCGTGATCTTCAGGACGCAGAAGTAGGTCGTGCCGCTGAGCATCTGGCCAGCCCCTTTAACCGGGTCGGCGCGGATGTTGCCGACCCAGTCGCCGTTCATGTTCCAACCGACGCGGGCACCAAACTGGTCCGGCCCGCCGATCGACACGTCGCCCGGCGTGATCCCCGCGCCGCGGTCGTCGCGCCGCAGCAAGAAGCTCAGGTAGTGCACGTCGGTCGCGCTGTGGTCGATGAAGTTCGCCAGCGGTCGGACCGCGCGGTTGCCCACGTCGTCAAACAGGCGCGCTCCGCGCGGCACCAGGCCACGCGAGCCAAACGAGCCGCTCGGGCCCGTGCCGGCCCCGAGGCTGCCCCCCAGCTGGCTCGGTCCAGCCGCCGTCAGCGGGCCCACCACCATGAGCGGCGGCATGGCGGCCAAGGCAGCGATATCCGCGGCATCGAGCGCATCTGCCCAAACCGCGACATCGTCGATGTCGCCAGAAAACGGCGTCACCAGGCCCGACGCACCGCGGCGGGCGCCGATGAACGCGCAGTCCGGGTTCAACACATAGCCAAAGAAGCCTTCGTCCTTGGCATCGCGCTCGACCCCATCGACGTAGAGCCGCGCCCAGCCGTCACCTGTCGTCGACACCGCGATGTGGTGCCACTCGCCGTCGTTGACCTTGAACTTGGCGAGGAATCGCGGGTCCGTGGCGACATCACCCTCGACCTCCCAACCCGCGCGGCCATCCGTATGCACAAACAACTCGGCGAACCGCGCGCCCGAGGACCCCGCGTTCGACACGCTGAAGATCGTCTGCCGTACGGTTTCCACGACGGTTCGAACCCAAAGGGACAGGGTGCCGCGGGTAAGCTTGCCGAAGCCCGCGGCATGGGCCGAGAGGTCGATCCCGCCGGCTCCTTGGAGGGACAGCGAGCCGCTGGACCAGGACAGGTCGGGGGCATCGGTGCCGTACGCGACGGCGGTCGCAACCCCGTGAGCGGCCAACGGGCCGAGATCGTAGGGGGCCGAATCGAGTGGCCACCAGCTCACGAGGCTCGGTAGGGTGCCGTCCACCCCCCGCCACGGCCCGGTAAAGCCGAAACCGCGATCGGCGCCGGGCAGCGAAGCTTGGCCGCCCGTCGCCACGGTGCCGGCGAAGCCATCGTAGGACTCGAGCTCTTGACTCGTGAGTGGGGCCACGAGCAAGAGCAGGCTGGCTGCAGCGGCTGGGAAGGGTGCACGCATCGCGGGTCTCCAAAACCGCAGGCGCAGCCCGCGAGCCGGCGCGCGAAAGGCCCGGGCGCGACCTCGCCTGCATGGTCGCACGGGGCGGATGGCCGGGGCGATTCTAGTCGTCCCGCTGCCGCGGTGCGTCACCAAGTCGGTGCCGATCCACCGTCCTTCGCAAGGCGCGGTCGACGACTACCGGCTCCTCCCAGAGCCAGCCGACGCCACGCGGCCGATGGGGTGGCGTTGCCGTTTCTGCCAAAAACCCGAATCGCCGGCGACACTCGGCCGTTCGGTGACCATGAACGAGGTGCCGCCGCACCACCATGGCCTCCCCATCTCCGGTTTCCGTCGAAGAGCTCCTGGTCCACAGCCAGTGGCTACGCCGTTTGGCACGGCGTCTCGTGGAGGATGTCCACGCTGCGGACGATCTGGTGCAAGCCACCTGGCAGGCGGCGCTGCAGGGGCGGCCGCGCCACGGCGGCAACCTGCGCGGCTGGCTGCAGCGGATCCTCCGACGTCTTGCCGCGGCCGAGCGCCGTCGCAGCGATCGGCAAGCCCGCCGCGAGCACCGGGTCGAGGCCAAGGCCGCGGACCCCGCCGCCGAAGAGTTGGTCGAGCAGGCGGACCTGCAGCGCCACTTGGTGGCGTTGGTCACGCAGCTGCCCGAGCCCGGGCGCAGCACGGTCTTGCTGCACTTCTTCTGGGACCTGTCGCCCGCCGCCATCGCGCGGCGGCAGGGCATTCCGGCATCGACCGTGCGCAACCGTCTCAAGCGGGCGCTGGATGCTCTGCGCGCGCAGCTCGACGACGACCACCGACAAGGCCGCCGACAGTGGATGGCGTTACTGGCGCCGCTCGCGGTCGCCGGGCGTCCGGCCTCGCGTTCCATCATCGTGCCGATCACCGTCGCTGCCGCAGCGATCGCTTTGGTGGCGGTCGCCGCGCGGTTGATCTGGCGGCCGAGTGCGGCCCAACGGGTGGATTCGGTCGCGGGCCGGCTCGCGGCGCCGGCCGGCGATGCGGCCGAAGGAGGCCAGGGCGCTGCGCGCGACGGCGACGCCGTGACGCCCGGGCGCGTCCCCGTCGCCACCGTCAACGCGCCCGCGGACGAAGCCGCGGCCCCGCCGTCCTGGGGCATGGTCGTCGACGCGCGCGGCCGCGCGGTCGGCGGCGTGCGGGTCGTGTTCGCGCCACACGAGACCACGGCGCCCCAAAGCCAAGCGCGCCAAATGCCGGACGACCAGACGCTGGCGAAGAGCGACGCCGATGGTGTCTTCCGCTGGCACGCCGCCGCGGCTCACGGTCGACTCGAGGTGCGCAGCGAGCGCTGGACCACGGTGCTGGCGGCACGGCATGACCGGGTGAGTCGCGGCTTGCCGACCGCCGTCGTCGTCGCGCCGCGCGCGCCCGTCGCCGGGCGCGTGACCGATGGGTCGGGCCACGCAGTGGCCGGCGCGGTGGTGCGACTGGCCCTGCCCAAAGAGCTGCGCGCGCGTGTCGGGATCGTGCTCGACGCCGCCGAGGAACGGGTTTGGGAATCGGCGACCAACGCGGATGGCCGCTTCGCGTTCGCCGACGCCCCCGAAGTTGCCGGCCTTCGCGCGTCGTGCCGAGCGGTCGGCCACGCCCCTTGGAGCGGCGCGGCAAGCACCGATCTGCCGATCACCCTGGCGCGCTTCGACGCGGCGGACACCACCACGATCCGCGGCCGTGTCGTGGACGATGCGGACCACGCGGTCGGCGACGCCAAGGTCTCGTTGGCCGGACGCGACACGTGGACCGACGCGGACGGATCGTTCGCCCTCCCGGTCGAGCAGCCGTTGCCGGACTCTGCTCGGCTAGTGGCGATCAAAGACGGCGGCGGCTTTGCCACCGCGCGCGACCCCCAACCCGACGAGTTCGTGACGCTGCGCTTGGCGCGGCAGGTGATCTACACCGGCCGCGTCCGGACCGCCGACGGCGCACCGGTCGCCGGGGCGAGCGTGCAGCTCACCCCGCGCCTCACCGCGATCGGTGTCAAAGCCGCAACGACCACCGAGGTGCGTCGCGCGCCGACGCCGGGCGGCCTGCGCGCGGGGCCAGTGCTGCGCCTCGCCAGCGTCACGACCGATGCCGCCGGCGCATTCGAGATCGTCGCGCCCGAGTTCGAGTCGGGGCGGCTGACCGCCGTGGACTTCACGAGTCTGCGCCGCGCCAGCGTCCCTGTGGGGGCCAAGCGCCAGGGACTGGAGATCGTGTTCCCTCGCGATCGCCTCCGCCGTTTGCGCGGCGCGGTCGTCGACCAACGGGGACAAGCGGTCGCTGGCGTGCGCGTCACGGCGCAGCGAACCCTCCAGCCGTCGCTGACGGCGGGCGCGCGGATCTCGCTCGGCAGCCGCGAGTCGACCACCGACGCCCACGGTCGGTTCGCGTTCGACCGTCTGACCGACGCCGATATCCGGCTGTTCGCCAGCGCGCCGGGCGTCCTGCCGACGTGGACGACCGTGGGCGCCACCGACGCCGACGTGACGCTGCGGTTGGTCCGCGCCGGCCACGTCCGGGTCGTGACGGAGCCGGCGGCCGACGAGGTTGCGTTCGTCGACGACGACGGCGAGCCGATGGCGATCGCGACCTTCGCCGGGCACCTCCTGCGGACGAACGTGCGGCGCGCGCCGCTGTTCGACGGCCAGAGCAGTGTCCACCGTGTCCCCCTGAACGCCGCCGCCGTCGTGGTCTACCGCCACGATCAGGAGATCCGGCGCCGACCGGTTTCGATCCGCGGCGGTCGCCTCAACGTCGTGCGGCCCTGAGCCGCGGCCAGCGAAGAACCCCCATGAATCACCCCATCCTCCCGATCCTGCTAGGGGCTATGGCTGCCGTTCCCACCGGCGCGCAGCAGCCTCTTCCTCCGGCGCCCGGCGACCGCGCTCCCGAGCTGCAGCTCGCCGCGGTCATCAGCGACGCCGATCCGCTCGACCAGCCATTGGCCGCACGACGCGGCAAGGTCGTCGTGCTGGAGTTCTGGACGACGTGGTGCGGCGCGTGCCTGGCATCGGCGCCGCACTGGAACGCGCTCGTCGACGAGCTCAGCGCCGGTGACGATCCGGACTTCGTGTTCATCGCGATCACCAACGAAGAACGCGCAACCGTCGAGCGCTGCCTCGACCGCGTTCCGCGCCGGGGGATGATCGCGCTCGACGACGCCGACCAAACGTTCGGCAGCTACGACCCGGGCGGCGTCCCGCACGTCGTCGTCGTCGACCGGCAAGGCGACATCGCCGCGGTGACCCACGCCACGGCCTTGAATGCCGACGACCTGCACGCGATCGCCCGCGGCGAGCCGCACTCCCTCCCCCACAAGACACCGCGCCCGCGCCGCACCACCACCGTTAGCCAAGAACCGCCAACCGAGCGCCGTACCGTGGTCGAAGCCGCCGACACCGCTGGCAACCAGATGCGAATCGACAACGGCCGCTTCGAGTCCATGGGCCTGCCGCTGCGCATCGTGTTGCGTTCGGTGTTCGAGCTGCCCAAGGGGCAGATCGCGGTCGATCTGCCAGACGCCGACGAGCCGTTCGACATCACGATCGAGGCCCCTGGTGTCCCTCGTGACCAGATCAAAGAGTACGCCCGAGCCGAGCTGCTGCGCGAGCTGCAGCTCGTGGTCGAGCACCGCACCGAGGAGCAAGACGTGGTCGTGCTCCAACGGATCGACGGCGCGCCGCAGCTAACGCCGTCGCAAGCGGACGCGCCGGAGTACAGCGTGCGCGGCATGCAACTGCACTGCGTCAAGCAGCCGCTCGCGCGCCTGCGCAGTCACATGAGCCGATTGAGCGGCGGCACCCCCGTGTTTGACGAGACCGGTTTGGGCGAAGAGTACGACTACGACCTGGAGGTCTTCGACAAAGAGAGTCTCGTCGCCGCATTGCGGGATATGGGGTTGGAGTACGCCAAAGATCGCCGCGACGTGCGGGTCACCGTGTTGCGGCGGGCCGACGCCACGAGTCGCTGAACCAGCGACTAGAGCCCGCCGACGCGCGCCGCGCCGGCTTGACTGAGCTGCAGCTGCGACGGTGGGAGCGTCACATGCCCGCCGATCGCCTGGGTAAAGAAGCTCGCCCCGATCAGAGCAGCGGAGTCCGGCACGTCTGCTGCCCAGCCGAGTTGCCCAGACGGGAGAGGCCGCAATGGGGCCGCCAAGTCAGGGCTGACGTAGAGGTTGCAATCAGTCAGCCCGAGCATGCTCAGATCGAGAGGAAGCGGTGTGCCCCCCCAGCGGGTCATCGAGCTGCCGACCAGCATGGCGCCGAAGGCCCGCGGCCCGGAGGGCCCGTTGCGCACCGCGAGTTCGAACCGGAACCCAGCCCAAGGGAGGGCCGCCGGCACCGGACTCACGAGGCTGAGCGCCGAGGCCCCGCCGCAGCTCATGCCGAAAGTACCAAAGGACGCGGGGCTCACGGGCTCGTAGAGCCACGTCTCACTCAAAGGGGTGCTAGCCCGTCCGCCAAACATGACCACCTGACGCCGTCGCTCGTCGTAGGCCAGGGCCGGCAGGTTGCGGGTCGAGGGCTCGGTCGCCGGCGAACGTTGCCGCCACGTCTGCGTCGCGGAATCCAGCTCGTACGTTCCCCACGGGTGCACCGGCGGTTGGAAGCGAGGGCCGAAGGTCGCACCAACCGCGACCATGCGGTCCCGGTGGGCGTCGTAGACCATCCTGCCGATGGCCGGCGCCGGGCCGGTGGCAACCGGCAACCAGCCGTTGCGCGGATCCCAGGTCCAGGTGTCCGTAAACTGAATGCCGCCCGCCGCACCGCCGCTCATGACGACTCGCCCCCGCGACGAATCGAACGCCATGTGCGCGAACGCCCGCCTGGGCGGCTCGACCACGTAGCGCACCTGGGTCCAAAACCGACCGTTCCAAAGCCACGTATCCGCATGCGGCCGAGTAGGGCCGCCGCCAAACATCAGCACGCCACTCGGAGCCGTCGCGACGGCAGCCCCAAACACGTTCTGCGGAGTTCGATCCGGCCCCGCTGCGAGTGACCAGCTAGCACCGTCCCAAAGCCAAGTGCCCGCCAGGGCCCCATCGAACAGCAATCCCAGGACGCCTCGGCCGATGGGGTCGTAGGCGAGAAGCGCGTCGGAATGCCCCCATGGGAACGGGTACGGGATCTCCGACCATCGCTGACCATTCCACTCCCAGGCGTCACCCAAGAACGTCGCGCCGTCTTCGCCGCCGAGCAGCAGGCAACGCTGACGGGCGGGATCGTACGCCATCGCCGAGGTGTGGCGTGGCGGCGGGCTGGTCGGTGGGACGACACGTTGCCATCGCGTTTGTGCGGCGGCGGCGCCCGAGAGCAGCAGGGACAAAGCAAGCAGCAGGGCGCCGCGACGGCTCGGCGTAGACGAGGGGGTCACCGCAGTTGGCATTTGGAAGAGAGCCTTGTGTGGGGTCGCCGCGCCGCGCCGAGGCGAGGCGAGCGCAGGGTGCTCCTCCCCGTGGCCGCTCGACCCGGTTTGCTGCAACTGGAATCGACAATCACACCTATGGTGCCCACCGCGCGCCGGGTAGCCGCACCGGAACCGCCCGCGGCAAGGACCAGCGGTTCGCTGCTTAGCTCAGAGGAAACTGTCCTTTCCCGGGGCGCGGCAGGCCGAGCCCGCGAGCGACCCGATGAAACCTCCAAAGCGGGACGCCGTCGATCGTCGCAGTCGGCCGCGCCCGTCCCCGGAGCCACCACCCCGTGCGGTCCGGTGCTTACCTCACGATCCGGATCAGCGCGGCATCGCGGACCCCGCAAACGCGACGCTCAACCAGCAGGGTGTGGCCGCGGCTCCGCGCAGCCGGCGGACTGGCGCGGCGTCGGGCACGCGGGGGTCAGTTCCTCCGGCTCAATGACGCCGTCGTCGCGCACGACGAGGTCCCGAGTCTGGCCGGTAATCTCGCCGCTGGTGCCCAGCGAAACCCCACCCAACACCGTTTGGAACAGTTCGACTCGATAGGCCCCAGTCGGAGCAAGGCCCCAGTCGGAACAAGGCCCCAGTCGGAACAAGGCCCCAGTCGGAACAAGGCCCCAGTCGGAGCAAGGCCCCAGTCGGAACAAGGCCCCAGTCGGAACAAAGGGGGACTGCTCCCGCCGGGGAAACCCATCGAGAACAGGATGCCGCTGTCCGGCGATCCCGACACGCTGGCGGTGAAGGCAACGATGTTTGCCAGCGAGTTGTAGCGCACCGCGTTACTAAAGAAGAGGCCGCACACCCGGAAAACACGAGCGAGAACGACGGAGTCGTGAGGCTCGACACGTCTGCGGTCCAAAGTCCGTCGACTCCACAGTCCAAATGAGCACACGATGCAGTTCCTAGTGTCCTGGATCAGAAATTCCTGTGCAGAGGGTGCGTGACCGGACGCTGCTCGCAAGAAGCACCGACGCAGGCATATTGGTGGATACGTCGAGGAGGTGCGACGCAGCGAGCGGTGGCCGGACGGGTGCCATCTGT
>JBCCGH010000261.1:0-10609 GCA_039029375.1 Planctomycetota bacterium | reverse complement strand
TTTTGGCTGCAGATTGAGTGGCACGTCCTTGGACAAGCTGTCCAGGCCAGACCGAGACATATTTGGGGTTCCCACTTGCGTCATGCGTTTGCACCCTCTGTATTACCGCGGCTGCTGGCACAGAGTTAGCCGGTGCTTCCTCTCGAGCATACGTCAACGCAACGGATATTAACCGTTACGCATTCATAACCCGTGACAGGAGTTTACAACCCAAGGGCCTTCGTCCTCCACGCGGCGTCGCTCCGTCAGGCTTTCGCCCATTGCGGAAGATTCTCGACTGCAGCCTCCCGTAGGAGTCTGGGCAGTGTCTCAGTCCCAGTGTGGCCAACCGCCCTCTCAGGCCGGCTACCCGTCTTCGCCTTGGTAGGCTTTTACCCCACCAACAAGCTGATAGGCCGCAATCGCCTCCTCGAGCGAAAGGTCCCGGAGGATCCCCTTCTTTACTCAAGAGAACAGGAGCTCTCTTGAGGCCATACGGTATTAGCCGCGGTTTCCCGCGGTTATCCCGATCTCGAGGGTAGCTTGATTACGTGTTACTCACCCGTCCGCCGCTTTACTCACTCCCGAAGGAGCTTTCACGCGCGACTTGCATGCCTCATCCACGCCGCCAACGTTCGTTCTGAGCCAGGATCAAACCCTTCACTTTGAAAGTTATCGATCCAGTTGAACCGCTCTCCCCGCCTGGACCTCCGAAGAGCCGAGCATGGGCAGAGCGGCCGGTCATCTAAGCTTCATCCCACCGGGTAAACCCGGTCTGGATACAGACTTAGGATAGACTCACACGCTCATCCAAAACTGTCCGAAATGTCAAAGAGCCAGCGCCGGTTGCTTCCGAATCCAGTGATTCGGTGCGGCGCGCTCAAACGCGAGGGGGAGGAAGGTAGCGGGGCGTGCTGCGGGAAGCAAGCAACAGCTGTCGGTTTTTTGGATGGCGGTACGACGGGGTGTCAGGGCGCCCATCGGACCACGGTACCGAGGGCTCGAGTCGCGGATGGGCGACCGCGCGGACCGGGGAGGGGCCCGTTCGCGGAGTCCGTCGCGGACCCGCTCGGGGCTGCGGGCCGGGTGCGGTCCGGGGGCGGCAGGAGAGAGGCGCCGCGGGCGAGGACGGGCCGGAGCTGAGAGGTGCGGGGGCGATCGGGTCGGGCTCGGAGGCCCCCGCCGGGCCGGGCCACGTCTTTGGCGTCCACGCCATGTCCGCAGCACGCAGATCTCCCAAGGAGCGTGGCGCGGAGCCTGGTTCCTGTGGGACGCAGGCGCTACGGCGGTTGTTGGCGGGGCGCCGCGGCTGGGCGACCCGGGGGCTACGAATGCGCACCCATCGAGGGGCCTTCGAGACCCGGCGGGGCGCGACGGCCGGCTGAATCCCCCCTCGAGGGGCATTGCCGGTACCAGCCGGGCGGCGCGGCTGGGGCCGCCGGAGCAGTCCCCCTACCGCGGGCCCGTGCGAGTCGGCCGTGGGGCAGACGCCGGGGCCGGGGGCGGGCGCCCGGGGGCGGGCGCGGCCAGCATTCGGCGGTCGGGCCGGGTCGCCTCAGTAGCCCGAGCCGCTGGCGCGGATCTCGACCTGGCTGCCGTGCGGGACGATGCGGAAGTAGTCCGCGATGTCAGCGTCGAGCATGCGCAGGCAACCGGCGGACGCCATCGTGCCCACACTCTTGGGTTCAGCAGTGCCGTGGGCACCAAAGCCGGTGTAGCTAGCGTGCTCGAACTTGACGAAGTAGTCGCCGAGCACGTTCTCGGGGTGCCCGTAGGGGATCACGCGGCCGTCGGCGTACCAGTCCGGACGCTCCTGCTTGGACAAGACCACGAACGTCGTCTCGGGTGTGCAGTCATCGCGCCCGTGCCCGACCCAATAGAGCCGGAAGATCACGTCGCCGGCGTAGACGGCGAGCAGGTAACTGCGCTTCTCCAGCACCGACCGAATCGGCACGAGAGGTACCTTCAGCCGCTGCCCGGCGCGAAGACGCCGCGGGTCCGAGATGCGGTTGAAGGCCATCAAGGTGCCGGCATCGACCTGAACACCGCGCTTGCGCAGGCTTCGCGCGATTCTGGACAAGGCCTCGCCGGGCAGCACTTCGTGGGTCTCCGCACCGTCGAGGAACGCGGGGTTGAGCACCGTTCGGCGCAGCGGTCGTTGGAGAGCGCTGTAGACGCCGTCGACGAACTCCTTGGCGGCGGCATCCCCTTTCTCGATCGGGCCGCGCATGGCCCCCTCGATGAGGCGCGTCAACGTCACGACCGCCTGCTCGGGGGGCTGGCGCTTCGCCGCAGCGGCGATCCGCTGCCCAACTTGGCGCCCCAACTCTGAGTGGACGAACGCGTTGTCGGCGCCGAGCAATGCCAAATTGCCCGCCAAGTCCGCGCCCTTGGCCGCCTGCGCGAGCGCTTCGGCCAAGCGAGCACGCGGTTCGCCCGTCGCCAGTCGGAGCGCCTCCCAGGCGCCCTGAGCGTCGTCCCATCGCTGCGCGGCGAGCGCCTCGATAAGACGCGCGACCTCGGGGTCCGGCGCCACTTCCGCGGCCCCCACCCGAAGCGGGGTCCGCGACGGTCGCGCCGCCGTCGGGGCAGCCGCGGCAGATCCTTCCTCCGTGGCCGGCGGGCTCGCGACCGCGGCATCGGCCGACGTGGCCGCGGCCTGGAAGGCAACCTCGGGCTGGTCGGTGTGCTTGGCCTCGCCGACGCGCCCACCAGAAAGCCACCAGACTGCTCCGCCGAGCAGGAGCAAGAACAACAAGCGCAGCATCCCACACCTCCAGGCCACGCGCTGACCACGCGTCGACCGACCGCCAACGTAGTACGGCGCGCGCCGGCTGGACGCGAGACCGCGAGGAACGAAGTCGAGGCTCTCCCACCGCGTGGAACCGTGCGGCGCGCGGAGCAAGTTGAACCCTTGGATCCAGGTGGGGACCCCCCGGGGAATTGAGACGACGGACGGGCCGAAGCCATCCGTGTCCGCTTTACCCTCGAGGTCGGCCCCCCGGCTGTGGGCATCGGTTCAACTTTTGCTCAGCCGGCCGTCACGCGAACCGCAGTGTGAGAGCCGTCGGCTTACGTATCCAAGAGTAGCCCGCAGTCGAGCCGAGACAACTGCCTCACTCATCACCTCACGCGCGTGGCCTCGCGGCCCCATGCGGCCCGAAATAGCGGGCCGTCGCTGCCGAGACCCAAGGCGGCCCCGGCGGCGCGAGAGTGGGCAGGCTCCCGGCCGCTACCAGGGGTGCTCGCCGATGGACTGCAAGATCCGCTCCGCCAGCTCGACCGCCGCGACGCCGTCCTCGCCGCTTACAGCCGGCCGCGAGCGATCGCGCACCGACGCCAGAAAAGCGTCCAGTTGGTCCGCCAAGGGGTTGCCTTCGTCGAGCTTGTAGTGCTCCACCGACAACAGCCCCTCAAACACGAACTTCCACAAGTCATCGATTTTCCCTGGGTCGATCGACTCGACGTCCAGCTTCTGGAAGTCCCAGCCCTCGCCCTTGCGAATCACGGTCCCGCGTGCCTCGGTGAAATCCAGGCTCGCGTAGGCCGACTTGGAGAACATCCGCATCCGGCGGATCGGCTTGAGCGCAACCCGGCTCGCTGTGAGTTGCGCGACCGCGCCGTTCTCGAACTTGACGATGGCGCTCGCCATGTCTTCCGCCGGGGTAAATAGAGCGCCTCCAAAGGCCTCGACGGACCGCACCGGCGACCCCACCAGCGCCAAGACGATGTCCAAATCGTGGATCATCAGATCCAGCACGACGCCGACGTCCATGCTTCGGAACGTGAGTGCCCCCAAACGATGGGCCTCGATGTAGCGAGGCTCGATGTTGAGTGAAGCAATCGCCCGCAGCGCCGAGTTGAAGCGCTCGACGTGGCCGACCTGGAGAATGCGCTCCCCCGCCTCCGCGAGCGCCACCAACTCGCGCCCCTCGGCGAGGTCCGCGGTGATGGGTTTCTCGACCAACACATCCACGCCGCGCTCGAGAAAGAAGCCCGCGACCTCGCGGTGGGCGGAAGTGGGAACCGCCACGCAGACAGCTTCGACGCGGTCGGCGAGCTCGCGGTAGTCGGCGAACGTCGCCACGCCGTAGTCCGCCGCAGCTGCTTGGCGCGCCTTCTCACTCGTGTCGACGACTCCGACGAGGTCAGCGCGTGAGTTCTGGCCCAAGAGCCGGGCATGATGCCGGCCCAGGTGGCCGACCCCCACGACGCCGATCCGGACCGCTGGGGCGTCGTTAGGCATCGACCAGGGTGAACTTCAGCTGCGCCTCGGCCACCAGCTTGCCAGCCACTTTGCAGCGCGCCTGCACGTGCCCCACCGAGGGCTTGAGGCGGAGCGTCTCCACCTCGATTCGGAGCTGATCACCGGGCACCACGGCGCCGCGCAGCTTGACCTTGTCGATGCTCCACAGGACGGCGAGCTTGCCGGTATTGGCCAGCTTCCGCAGCAGCAGCACGCCCGAAAGCTGGGCCATCGCCTCCAGCTGCAGGACGCCAGGCATCATGGGCTGCCCCGGCCAATGCCCCTGAAAGAACGGCTCGTTGATCGTGACGTTCTTGATCCCGACGGCGCGCTTGTAGCCGTCCAGCTCGATCACCCGGTCGACGAGCAGGAACGGGTAGCGGTGCGGCAGCAGATTGAGGATGTCGCGGATGTCGAGGCCGGTCTCGCGAACGAGCTCGCCGCTGTTCTCCTGTTCCTCGATCTCGTCGGAGAGGCGCTGGACCAGCTTGGCGTTCAGGCTATGGCCGGACCGGGTCGCGATCACATGGGCGTCGACATCCAGCCCAAGCGTGGCGAGATCGCCGATCAGATCGAGGATCTTGTGCCGGGCGAGCTCGTCCTCACAACGCAGCGCGTTCTCCTTGATGTCGCCATCGGGATTCACCACCAGCGTGTTCTGGTAGTTGGCGCCCTTGCCCAGTCCCGCCGAACGGAGCGCGTCGACCTCGTGCTCGAACACAAACGTCCGCGCCGAGGCGATGTCACGCTCGAACGTCTCCGGACTGATATGCACGGAGGCCGTCTGTCGCGCGCGGTCACCGTTGTCCCGGCTCGACGGGTAGTCGAGGTGATAGTCAACGGAAAGCCCGCCCTCGCCGGGCAGCGCGACCAGGCTCGCATCTCCCTCGCGCACGTAGATGGGCTCCGTAACCGGGTAGCGCTTCCGGGGACTGCGCAGCTCCGTCGTACCCACCGCGCTGAGGGCTGCGGCGAAGTCACGCGCCGAGCCATCCATGCCGGGCACTTCCTCCCCGTCGAGGACCACCACCGCGTTGTCTATCGTGAGCGCCCACAGCGCGGCCAGTAGGTGCTCCGTGGTATAGACCTCGGCCGCACCGTTCTTGAGGCAGCTGCGCCGCTCACGCGGCTTGAGGTTCTGCGCCGCCGCCCGCACTTCCGGCTCGCCGGCCAAGTCGCGCCGGACGAACGTCACGCCGGTGCCGGCCTCGGCAGGCTCGACGCGAACCAGCGTTTGTGCGCCGGAATGCAAGCCCACGCCGCGGAATTCGACCGCCGCCTTCAGTGTTCGCTGGGTCCTCGACTCCACTTGCCGACTGCTCCGCGCGTCCGCCGCTGTCTCAACCGCTGCCACGATCCGATGCGCTCTCGCCAGGTGGCGTGGAAGACGTCAGAAACTTGATCAGGTCCTCGGTGAGATCGAGGCGCCCGTCAAAGAAGAGCACGTCGGTGACCGTCTGCCGGCTGAGCGTCGCGCCCACCGACGCGTCATCGCCCAACGGCCAAGCCCGCAGCACCAACACCAAGCCGCGACGTTGCGCCAGCTGCCGAATCGCCTGAGAGATGTCCTTGAGGCACTCGGCCTGAATCTGCTCCTTGTCGCGGAGGAAGCGCTCCTCCTCGTACTTCTTGCGGCTTTCCAGCGCCGCCAGAGCAGCCTGCCAGTTGGAGTTCGCGCCGATCCACTCTTTGGTCAGCGGGTCGTAGCCGTCGCGCTCGATGCGGAGCTTCTCGACCCGACGGAACTCCTCCTCGAGGGCCGTGTTGGTGTCCGCCTTGGCGTTGTTCCACGCTTCCATGCGATGCCGCGCCCGTGGGTAGGCCTTGAACGCTTGGTCCAAGTCCACCACCCCCACTTTGGCGCCGAGCTCGCCAAGAGGCGCGCCGCGACCCGCTGGCGGCTGCGCCTGGTCCCCTTGGGCCAGGAGTGGCGCAGCACCGCCGAGCAGGACCAACGCGCCGACGATGCCGCGCGCCAAGCCCGCGAGACTTCGAGCGTTACCCATCCGGCGTATCGTCGCCGTTTGACCGCGCCGACACAACTGCTCGCCGACTGCGGAACCGGCAAAGCCCGTGACCCCAATCGCCTCAGCTCGAGGTGACCGCCGCGTCGCGTTCAGCGCTCGCGCCGGAACTCCGGCCGCGCGGGCTGCTCCGCCAAGGTGCGCACGACGTGGGCCGCCAACCCAACCACGGCGACCGCCTCTTCAACCTGGACCAACGAGGGCACGTCGGTCGGTCGGTGATACTGCGCGTGGAGGCCGGTGTGAAAGAGCACCGCCGGGATCTCGCGGTCCAGGAAGGAGACGTGGTCCGAACGACGAGAGCTGCTGTCGCGGACCTGCACGCGGAGCGCGGGACGCCCGTACCCCTCGGCGCGCCGCAGCAGGGGGCGCCAGTCGGGGCTGCTGCCAGCCGCCTCGACCCAAACGCCGGAGCGACCGCGGCCGATCATGTCGAGATTGACCATCGCGACCATGCGCCGCAGCGGGAACGGGGCATCGCGCAGCAGCCAGCGGCTGCCCTGGGCCCCCATCTCCTCGGCACCAAACGCGGCGATCAGCACCGAACGCGACGGCGGCGCGGCGGCGAGCCGGGCCGCCAGCTCGAGCAACCCGGCCACGCCGGAGGCGTTGTCGTCCGCGCCGGGGTGCACCCGTCCCACCGCGCCCGCGCCGCCCAAGGAGCCGTAGGCCCCCAGTCCAAGTCCATCGTGGTGGGCCCCCACGACGACCACTTCATCGCGAAGGTCCGGATCGCTGCCGCGAATCAGGCCGAGCACGTTGGCCGTAGCCCGATCCGGCCACTCTGGCCCCATACGGACGCGGAGCCGCACACTCGCCCCCGTCGTCAGCGGCTGCTCGCCCGGCTTCTCCTCGCCCATCAACCGGCGCGCCAGCCGTCGGGTCACCCACATGGCGGGCAGCTCGGCACGGCCACGGGCGTGCCGCGCGTCGTCCAGCTCACCAGACGATCGCTGGCGGTCCCAACGCTCGCAGAGTAAGAACCCGGCGGCGCCGTGCTCCAAAGCCCGCCGCATTTTCGTGGCGAACAGCAGCTCTGACCGATGCTCGGCATAGCGCGAACCGCGCCCGCCCGGCGCCCCACGCAGCACCAGCACCACCTTGCCCCGCACGTCGAGGCAGCGGTAGTCGTCATGGCCCAACGCGTCGACGACCAAGCCGTAGCCAGCGAACACGACCGGCGCGGTCACCGCGCCGTTGGCGCTGCCCGGGAACGGCCAGGCTTCGGTCCCGACAGCCGCGTCGTCGCAGCCGTTAGGCAAATGCAGTCGGAGGCTCGTGCGCTCCGGGTCGTAGCGCCGCGGGCGCGGATCGCGCGCCGCGAACCGCTGCAGGTGACCATCCTCGAGACCTGGCAGTGGCCCCAGCTCGAGCTCGCGCATGCGGCGCACCAGGTGCTCGATCACCAGGCGATCCCCCGCCGAACCGGGCAACCGACCCGCGGCCGCACATGAGGTCAAGGCCTCCAGGTCGGCGCGAAACCCAGCCGCCCCGCCCTGCGGGCCGGGGATCGTGGCGGAGATCAGGCCGAGGAGAACAGCAGAAAGCACGGTGCAAACGAGGTGGGAAAGGGAGCACCAACCATTACGCGCGGTCGGGCTCAGACGTTGGCGGCCGAACCAGACCGGCGCCTTCGGGCGGTGACGTTGCGAGAGTCACAGACCCTCAGGACTGGATGGAAACCAGCTCGATCTCGAAGATCAGGTCCTCATTCTGGCCGATCTGGCCGCTGCCTGCCTCGCCGTAGGCGAGCTCGGCCGGGATATCCAGGCGGCGGCGCTCACCCACCTTCATGCCGGGCAAGCCCAGGATCCAGCCGTCGATCAGCCCGCCGACACGGATAGGGAAAGCCCTTGGCTGCCCCACCTGGGTGCTGTCAAATACGGTGCCGTCCTTCTTGAGCACGCCGGTGTACTCGAATTGGCCCGTCTGGCCGAACGCGAGCACGTCACCAGAGCCCTCCTGCACGGTCCCCACCTTCAGGCCGCGCACGACCTCGACCAGCTCGATCCCGTAGAGCAAGCCCGCGTGTGGGGGGATTTGCTGCATCGGATCCCCCTGGTCCGAATAGGCGGCGGTCGCCGGCACATCGACGCGCCGTCGCTCGCCGACCTTCATCCCATCGACCGCGATGGCCAAGCCCTCGGGCACCATCGGCGCCAGCAAACGCAAGGTCGCCGGCTCCTCCTCGTAGGTGTTGCGGAACACCTTGCCGCTCGTCAACGAACCGATGTAATGGAAGCGGGCAATCATGCCGTAACGCACGGAATCGCCTTTGCCCTCAACCAGCGTTGCCACGGTCAGGCCCGGCACGTCGGCAACCGCCCGGGGAGGCGCTTCGGCGAGCTCCTTCTCCGCGAACGGCTCGAGCAGGTCGGTGCGCTTGACCGTCGGATCCGCGATCGACACCTCGGGCGGCGGGGCGGCCTCCTCGGGGGTGCACCCGGCCACCAACGCGCCGAGGGCCAGGAAGCCCCCGAGGGACGAGGCAAGAGAGCGGCGACGCTGCGCCGATGGCGCCGGCGCACGATCCGGGCGGGCAGTTCCAAGGTTCATAGGTGTTCGAAACAGCTGCGGTCAGATGGTCTAAGGGGGCGCATAGCATGCCCCGGGGATCGCCCGCAGAGAAGGATGCGGCCCGTCCGAGCGAGCCAAACTACCCCTCGTCAGCCATTCGCGCCGCCCGTCCCAGGCTCGAACTGAGACCGAGCCGCCGAGCGCGGCCTTAAGGAGTGGGGCGCCGCCGTCGAATTCGACAACGAACCACACCGCATGGCGGCGTATGGCTCGTTCTACACGCGATTGGAAAGGGCGCCCCGGAGCGCGACGTAGCGACACGGCGCGACCCGTTGCGCCGGTGGCCCAGGCGGTCCCAGCGTGATCGCGGCCCTGGCGCGCTCGATCCGCCGGACGGTCCTCCTGGTGCTCGCCGCAAGCCTCGCATCGTGCGCTGCGATCGGCGTCGGGGTTTCCGAGGTCAGCATCCGGACCACGGCGCCGCCGCGCTTCGCCGCCTGGGTGGCCGCCCAGCGCTGCCGTCACACGCTGGCCGAAGCCGACCCGACACCACGCCACCGCGGCGCGCCCGTGCTGCACCACGGGCGCGATCGCTACGCCGTACGCTATGCGCGGGCTGCGATGCGCGGCGACGGCGACTGGTGCGTTGCGTTCGACGCGCGGCTCGCGTGGCGGCCCGATGACGTCGCCGCACCGAGCGGCCTCCGCCCGATCGAGCTGCACCCCACTGCAGCGCGGCGCGGGCCCGCCCAGCAGCACGACGCCGTCTGCATCGACATCGAACCGGACGGCCGCGGCGGCACGAGGGTCCGCGTACGACAGTTCGGCAGCGCTCGCTTCTCCAGCTTGGCTGCCGACTTGCGCCGGGATCTCCACCTGGCCGAGGCCCTGGCGACGGTCGCCCACCACTGGGAGACGCGTCAGCTCTCGCGCCTTGAGGCGAGCGCCCGCCGGGCCCTGACGGCACATCCGGCGAGCTCCGCGCCCACTGACCGCCAAATCAGGGCCGCGCTGTGGCTGGCCCGGGCGGCTGCCCAGGAGCGAATCGGGCAGATGCAGCTCGCCCGCCGATACGCCTCGATCGCGCTGGCGGAGGACCCGACCCGCCACGCCGGGCGTCGACTGCGGGCGCGCGTGCACGACCACCTGGCACGCGAGAATGCCTGCGCCGCGGACCTCTGTTTCCTGGCCGCTCTGCCCGATCAATCCGGCCCAGCCCTCGCCGCGCAGCGCGCCTGGCAGCGGGCGGTCGGTGCCGCCCCGGGGGCGAGGCGGTTTCTGCAAGGCGCGCACGAGCGCCTCGACACCGGTGACCCGCGCGCCGCACTCCACTGGATCCAGCGCGCCGCCGCAGCCGTGCCCCAGCATCCAGATGTCTTGCGCACGGCCGCGGCCGTCCACCGGGCGCGCGGTGAACGGCGGCGCGCGTTCGAGACCGCGCTCCTCGAGCTCACCCGAGACGGCGCCAGCCCGGCGCTGCTCCTGGCGCTGCACGACGACGCCGCCGCCTTGGGGGATGTGCCGGGCGCGGTGAGCTGGCTGCTCCACGGCGCCGCCCCCACCGCCCGAGCCGACGAACCGTCGCGCCCGGCGTGGCAAGAGATCGGGCCCGCGGCTCCGGCGGAGGCCCGCCTCGGGCGCGCCACCTCACGCGGCCGCGCGCGACCCGATCCGGGGGCAACCCCGAGCCCCGGCCCCAGCCGCTGAGCTACGACTTCTGAGATTGCTCGCGCGAAGCGCTCGATTTCATGCCGCCGCCTCAAGTAGTTGCTGGATCGAGGACTTGCGCGCGGCGAAGAGGGAGGTCGTGAGACGAGCCCCCTTTGCCGTGACCTGGTACCGG
>JBCCGH010000260.1:0-10626 GCA_039029375.1 Planctomycetota bacterium | reverse complement strand
TGTCGACGGCCCTCTGCGCCGCTCGCGGCGTTGCGTCTCCTCGACTTGTCCACCAACAAGCCCTGCGTCGACAGCGCCTTGCGAGCGGCACACATGGCTCGCCGACTTACGCAACCAACTTCCGACACACAACACTAGCGATGTCCGCCGCCCCTGAGATCCCGCCGTCGGTCGACGAAGAGCCGCTGCAGCGGATGTCCTTCGGCGATCACCTCGAGGAACTGCGGCGCCGCGTCTCGCGGGCTCTGGTCGCCATCGGGGTCTGCATGCTGGTGATGGTGCCGTTCAAGGACGCGGTGTCTGCGGTCTACTTGGCGCCGTACCGCAGCATGTGGCGCGAGGGCTTTACGGACTACCTGACGAAGTTCGACGCCGAGATCGAAGCCATGGGCGGCCGCGAGGGCCTGGGTAGCGACCTGCGCGGCGGCCTGTACCGCGAGCGCGTCGAGTTCCTCGATGCGCACCGCGAGGCCATCCTCGACGGCAGCTTCCCGTTCCGGGAGTTCGGCGACAAGATCCGCGGCAGCGGCGGGTACCAGGTGCCGTACTACCTGGTCGCGCTCGGCGGCATCGAGGACTTCTGGACGTTCATGACGGCGACGTTCCTCTTCTCGCTCATCGTCGCGTCGCCGATCGTCCTGTACCAGCTCTGGGCGTTCATCGGCGCCGGGCTGTACCGGCAGGAGCGGCGTACGGTCATGATGTATCTACCGGGTGCGATCGGCCTGCTCGCCTCCGGTGTGGCGTTCGGCTACTACCTGGTCGTGCCCTACGGCCTGCACTTTCTGGTGAAGCTCATGAACTTCGGCTACGTGCAGCCGATGTTCTCGGTGTCGAGTTACTTCGGCCTGCTGTTCATGATGACCGCGGCGCTCGGCGTCGCGTTCCAGCTGCCCATGGTGATGCTGGCGCTCAACAAGGTCGGGCTGGTGAGCCATCGCACCTTCCGGCGGAACTGGCGCTACGTGCTGCTGGGCATGTTCGTGGTGTCGGCGTTTGTCACGCCGCCGGATCCCTTCACCCAGGTCATGATGGCGGTCCCAATGATCGGGTTGTACGGGCTCGGCCTCGCGCTGACCCTGCGGGCGGAAGCGAAGGCAGAGCGAACGGCGGCGTAGCCGAGGATGGCGATGGCAGACCAGCGAAACCAGGCGCGGACCCTCGCGGTCGGCGATGAGCTCGTGCGCGGCGCCGCGGTGGACACCAATAGTGCCCACATCGCCAAGCAGCTGGAGGCCGCGGGCTGGGCGGTGCGGGGGATGGCCGTCGTCAGCGACGAACCCGACGCGCTTACCGCGGCGATCCGCGCCGCCTGTGCCGACAGTCGTCTCGTGATCGCCACCGGCGGCCTCGGCCCGACCGCCGACGACCGCACGCGCGCCGCGGCGGCGGCCGCCGCCGGCGTGGGGCTGGCGTTCGACGACGCCTCGTGGGAGCGCATCCAGGAGATGTTCTCCTCGCGAGGCCTGACCCCGCCGCCGAGCAACCGAGCGCAGGCCGAGCTTCCGGAAGGCGCCGTCGTCTTGCGCAACGACTGGGGCACCGCCCCGGGGTTCGCGCTGGGTGTGGCCGACGCCCTGTTTGTGGCCCTGCCCGGCGTGCCCGCCGAGATGCGGCCGATGCTGACGGAGCGGGCGCTTCCGCTGGTGCGCGAGCAGTTGGGGCAAGCGGAGCACTACGCCGCACGGCAGCTCACCGTGATGGGGCTGCCGGAAGCCGCACTGGGCGAACGCCTGGTGGACCTGATGGCCCCGGCCGCCAACCCGCGCCTCGGGGTGACGGCGCATCTGGGGCTGCACACGGTGCGGATCGTGGGGCGCGACGCCACCGCCGACCGCGCCGCGGCGCGGAGCGAAGCCGTCGTGCGCGAGGTTCGCGCCCGATTGGGCGAGATGGTCCTCTACGAGGGCGAAGCGCCCCTCGAGCAACGCGTGGTCGAGCACCTGCGGCAGCGAGGGCTGCGGCTAGCGCTCGCCGAATCCTGCACCGGCGGCCTGATCGCCGCGCGCCTCGTGTCGGTCCCCGGCGCCTCCGCGGCGGTGCGGGGTGGCGTGGTCGCGTACGCGGATGACGTGAAGGAGGAGCTGCTCGGAGTGCCGGCGTCGACGCTCGCCGAGCACGGGGCGGTGTCGACCGCCGTCGGGGCGGCGATGGCCCGCGGCGCGGCCGAGCGGCTCGGCGCGGACATCGGCGTCGGCATCACCGGGATCGCCGGACCCGACGGCGGCACGGCCGACAAGCCGGTGGGGACCGTGTGCTTTGGCTACTACGCCAACGGTGCGGCGGAGGGTTGGGAGCAACGGTTCCCGCAGCTCGGCCGCGCCTTCGTGCAGAACCGTTCCATGCTCGAGGTCCTCGTCACATTGCTGCGGCGGAGCTGACGCGCGGCGGGCAGCTGGTATTGCACAGGCCCTGGCCCGGGCTATACTTCGCGGCCCCACCCGGTGGTTCGGGATGGTGTAATTGGTAGCACGGCAGATTCTGGTTCTGCTAGTCAAGGTTCAAGTCCTTGTCCCGAAGCCAACTCACCGGGTCGCGACGCGGCCCGGTGCTTTTTTGTACCCCTGATGACGAACACCTGGCCGTTGGTGCGGCGACGCGGACGGCGCGCGGCGGCGCGAATTCGCGCCGCCGTCGAACTGCAGTACGACGGGTTTTTTGGTAGGGTTCGGCCGCGATACCCGGTGGTGTAATCGGTAGCACAGCAGGTTTTGATCCTGCTAGTTCAGGTTCAAGTCCTGGCCGGGTAACCAACCCTGAGAGCGTGTGACTTCTTGGAAGTCACGCGCTCTCCGCGACGCGGAGCGGCGCCAGAAGCATGGATCACGGCGACCTCAAGGAGCACCGGGGACTGACCCGCTTTCGAGTCCGCGGCCTCGACCGCGTGACCAGCGCCCTTCTCCTGACCGTCCTCTCCGACAACCTGCCGCGAGCCATCCCGATCGCTCCACACATCATGTTGCCACCCACAGGGTGAGGCTCGCCGCCCCGCCTGCCCCGTCGTTTCGCGTGGGTCGTCGCAAGCTCTGCGGCCGGCGCGAAATGCCGGGGCGCCCGCTCTGCCCCCGAGCAAGTGGAGGGAGTTGCCCGGATCGGCTCGAAGGGCCCGCTCGGCTGATTCGCCGTCTCCCTTCATCCCAATTCTCGATCCGGCGAGAGCCGGATCGATTTAGTGACACGGTCTGACAGCGCTACTCGACGCCGTGCTCGGCGGCATGCTCCATGGCGCGGCAGAAGCGGTCGAGTTCGCCCGGCGTGGTGTAGACCGACGGGCTGACCCGCAAGCCATCGACGGTTCCGACCCGCATGACGGTGGTGAGGATCCGGTGGCGACGAAACAGCCACTGGCGCAGCTCGTCGGTCTCGACGCCGCGGACCTGCACGGTGGCGATCGCGACCGAGTGCCCGGGGGCGCGGCTCGTGTGCAGGACAAACCGATCCGGCTGCCGATCGACCAGTCGGCTTTGCCAGAGCTCGCGCAGATGCGCGAGTCGCGCCGCCTTGCGCTCGGCGCCCAGGCTGCGGTGGAAGGACAGCGCGTCCGCGACCGCGAGCGTCGCGGCGGCGGGATGGGTTCCGATCTGCTCGTACTTGCGGATGTTGTCGTCCAGCCGCTCATTGGCAGCCTGGAGCGGCCAAAGATCACGAATGCGCGAGCGCCGGACGAAGAGCACGCCCGTGCCGTGCGGCGCCGACAGCCACTTGTGCAGCGCCGCCGCGTAGTAGTCACAGTCCAAGTCGGGAATCCGAAACGGCACGTGAGCAAACGCGTGGGCGCCGTCGACGATGACCGGCACCTCCTGCTGGCGCGCCAGGGCGACGATCTCGCGAACCGGCAGGACTTGACCCGTGGTGTAGAGCACGTGCGAGAGTAGGAGCAGCGCCGGGCGGTGCTCGGCCAGCGCCCGGCGGTAGAAGTCGATGATCGTCGCGTCGTTGTCCCACGGCACGGGCAGGGTCAGCTCCCGGTAGTCCAAGCCCTCGCGACGCTGGCGTTGGGCGAAGGTCTCGAGCATGCGCGGGTAGTCGTGGTCGGTGGCAAGCACCACCGCGCCAGCCGGCAAGTCGAGTCCGAATTGGCAGATCATCAGCCCTTCGGAGGCGTTGCGAGTGATCGCGACCTCGCTTCGATCGCAGCCCAGCTCGTCCGCGAGCTGCGCCCGCACGGCCTCGCGCTGCGGCTCGAGGACGCGCCACATGGTGTAGGCAGGGGCCTGGTTCGAGAAGTCCAAGTGGCGCCGTTGGGCCGCGAGGACGTGGGCGGGCGCGGGGCTCACCCCACCGTTGTTGAGATTCACGATGCTGCGGTCGACCGCGTACGCGCGCGCCACCTCGGCCCAGAAGTCCTCGTCCGCGGCCAGCGCCGTCGGCGCGGCGGCGCGGCCGGTGCGCCGATGGAGCGCCTCCAACGCCTCGCACGACGCGGGCGTGGGCCGAAGCCTCGCACCAGCGGCGACAGCCAGCGGCGGGCCGAGGGCTTGAAGGAACTCGCGGCGGCTGGGCATCCAGCGATGGTAGCGGTAAGCCTGCAGCCTGTGGGCGTGATCGGCGCGCCCGGGCGCGATAGCCTGCGGGTCATGGGCGCCTTTCTCGCGTTGGACCAAGGGACCACGTCGAGTCGGGCCTTGGTGTTCGATGGCGACAGCTACCGCGTCACCGGCGTGGCGCAGCACGAGTTTCGCCAACACTTCCCGCGGCCGGGTTGGGTCGAGCACGACGCCGAGGAGATTCTGGCGACGCAGTGGCGCGCGGCTCAGGAGGCGCATCGGGCCGCCGGCGAGCCGCAGATCACCGCGGTAGGGATCACCAACCAGCGCGAGACGGTCGTGGTCTTCGACCGGCGTAGCGGCAAGCCGATCCACCACGCGCTCGTCTGGCAGGATCGGCGCACCGCCGCGGCGTTGGCGGAGCTGGCGTCCAACGGCCGGGCCGCGCGTGTCAAGGAGCTGACCGGGCTGCCGATGGACCCGTATTTTTCTGCCGCCAAGATTGCCTGGATCCTCGACGCGGTGCCGGGGGCGCGCCAGGCGGCAGCGCGTGGAGAGCTGGCGGCGACGACCGTGGATGGCTGGCTGATCCACCGCTTGACCGACGGGGCGGTGTTGGCGACGGAGCCCAGCAACGCCTCTCGCACGTCGCTCTACGACCTGAGCCAGGGCGATTGGAGCGACGAGCTCCTCGAGCTGTTCCGCGTGCCGCGCGCCTGCCTGCCCGAAATCCGCCCCAGCGCCGGCCCGTTCGGCAACGTGGCGGCGACGGGTTGGCCGATTTGCGGGGTGCTCGGCGATCAGCAAGCGGCCCTGTTTGGGCAGGGGTGCCTGCAACCCGGCGCGGCGAAGTGCACCTACGGCACCGGCGCCTTCCTGCTGCAGAACTGCGGGACCGCGCGACCGAACGTCGAGCAGGGCGTCCTGGGAACCGTGGCGTGGCGCCTCGGCGACCGGGACACGTTTGCCACGGAAGGCAGCGTTCTGGTCTGCGGCGCGTTGGTGCAATGGCTGCGCGACGGTCTGGGCATCATCGACAACGCCGCGGCGCTCGAGCCACTGGCCCGCTCGGTGCCCGACACCGGAGGTGTGGTGGTGGTGCCAGCGTTCGCCGGGCTCGGCACCCCGCATTGGGACCCGCAGGCGCGGGGCCTCATCATCGGCCTCACACGCGGCACGACGCGCGCCCATCTGGCCCGGGCCGCGCTCGAGGCGATGGCCTACTCGGTGCGCGAGGTGCAGTTGGCCGTGGCGGCGGCCTCCGGACACCCGCTGCCAGAGCTGCGGGTGGACGGGGGTGCTGTGGCCAACGATCTACTGCTGCAACTACAGGCCGCGATCAGTGGGATCCCGGTGCGGCGCCCGGCCCAGCTAGAGAGCACGGCGCTCGGCGCTTGCCGCATCGCGATGCTCGGCTGCGGCGGTGCGGCTACCCCGGAGCAGCTGCCGCCGACCGGTACCCACGCAGATAACTTCCCGCCAGAGGCCGGGGTCGTCGACGCGGAGGCCGGCTGGCGACAGTGGCGCGAGGCGGTCGACCGAAGCCGCGGGTGGGCGCCTTGAGCACCTCGACGGGTCCCTCAGTCCCGGCTTTGCCCCGGCGCGGCTCGCCGCCTATACGTCGAGCGAACGATGGCTGAGCGAACCAAGGAAGACCAGGCACCCGCCGGGATCGTGGTCACCACGGAGAGTGGCGCTGCGGGCGCGGTGGTGGTCAGTGACTCTGTCCCGGAGACGCTGTTCATCTTGCCTCTGCGTCGGGCCGTGCCCTTCCCCAACCTGATGATGCCGATCCTGCTGGATACGCCGCGGGCCAAGGAGATCGTGGCGAAGGCGGAGGCCGGGAACGGGCATCTCCTTTTGCTGGCCCAGCGCGACCCGGACCAGGAGACGCCGGCGCCCGCCGACTTTCATCAAGTGGGGGTGGTCGCGCGGATCCTCAAGACGCTCAAGCTCCCCGACGGCAACTCGTCGGTGATGTGTCAGGGGCTGCGTCGCGCCAGCGTCGCGCGGTATCTGCGCCGCAAGCTCCTTGTCGTCCGCGCCAAGGTGCTGGTCGACGTCCCGGCCAAGGGCAAACGGGCCCAAGCGGCCTTCCGCGAGCTGCAGCGGAGCCTCACCAAGGTCGTCGAGGTGAGCGACTCTTACGACAAGGACTTCAACACGGTCGTCCTCAACATCGATCAGCCGGAGCAGCTCGCCGACTTCACGGGCAGCTACTTCCTGAAGGATTCGGAGCAGCGCCAGAAGATCCTCGACTGCCTCGACGTCGGGCGGCGCGTCGAGCTCGCCCTCGAGTTCTTGCTCGCAGAGTTGGAGCTGGCCGAGCTCGGCCAGCGCATCCAGGAGGAGATCCGCGCGAAGGCCGAGTCGGCGCAGAAGGAGTATTTTCTGCGCGAGCAGCTGAAGATCATCCGGCGCGAGCTCGGCGAGGAGCAAGACGCGCGGGAAGCGGAGATCGCCCGGCTCGAGCAGGCCATCGACGACGCCGACCTGCCGGAGGCCGCGGAGGTGCGCGCCGCCGAGGAGCTCAACCGCCTGCGCACGACGCCGGTTGAGTCGGGCGAGTACAGCGTGGTCCGCAACTACCTCGACTGGCTGACGAGCCTGCCGTGGTCGATCTCGACGCGCGACCGGCAGGATCTGCACGCCGCGCGCCAGGTGCTGGATGAGGACCACTACGGCCTCGATGAGGTCAAGGACCGGATCCTCGAGTTCTTGGCCGTGCGCAAGCTGAAGCCCGAGCAGTCGGGCTCGATTCTGTGTTTCTCGGGCCCCCCCGGCGTCGGCAAGACCAGCCTGGGCAAGACGATCGCGCGGGCGATGCATCGGCAGTTCTGGCGCTTCTCGTTGGGCGGGATGCGCGACGAAGCCGAGATCAAGGGACACCGCCGCACCTACATCGGGGCGATGCCGGGCCGCATCCTCCAGGGCCTGAAGGCATGCGGGTCCAACAACCCCGTGCTCATGCTGGATGAGATCG
Organism: Planctomycetota bacterium; assembly: GCA_039029375.1. Lineage (GTDB taxonomy): Bacteria > Planctomycetota > UBA1135 > UBA1135 > UBA2386 > JBCCGH01. The sequence goes on along the minus strand of JBCCGH010000260.1, from coordinate 3,156 downwards.
ACAAGCTCGGCGCCGACTTCCGTGGCGACCCGGCCTCCGCTCTCCTCGAAGTGCTCGACCCCGAGCAGAACGCGGCGTTCCTCGACCACTACCTGGACGTGCCGTTCGATCTGTCGCGCGTTATGTTCATCGCGACGGCCAACACGCTGCCGCAGATCCCCGAGCCGCTCCGCGATCGCATGGAGGTGATCGAGATTCCGGGCTACCTGGAAGAGGAGAAGGTGCAGATCGCCAAGCGGCATTTGGTGCCGCGGCAGCTCGACCGCCACGGGCTACAGACGCGTCACCTGGCCTTCAGCGAAGCCGTCCTGCGCCGGCTCATCCGCGAGCACACGCGGGAGGCGGGTGTGCGCGGCCTGGAGAAAGCGATCAACAAAGTCTGTCGCAAAGCGGCGGCGGCGGTGGCGTCGCGGCGGAAACCGCCGGGCCGCTTGCGGCTCGAGGACCTTGACCGCGTCGTCGGCGCACCGCCTTTTGGTGAGGATCGAGACCGCAAAGTGCGCGTGCCGGGGGTCGTCCAGGGGCTGTCCTGGACCCCGCACGGCGGCGACGTCCTGTTCATCGAGGCCGCCGCGCTGCCGGGCAAGGGCAACCTGGTGCTCACGGGGAGCCTCGGCGACGTCATGACGGAGTCTTGCCGCATCGCGCTGAGCTACCTGCGCAGCCACGCTGGCGACTATGGCATTGACCCCGAGCGCCTCGGAGACCGTGACTTCCACGTCCACTTCCCGGCCGGCGCGATCCCCAAGGACGGGCCATCCGCCGGCATCACGATCGCCGTCGCGTTGGTGTCGCTGCTGCGGGGCCAACGGTGTCCGCCGGACTTGGCGATGACCGGCGAGCTCACGCTCGTGGGCGAGGTACTGCCCATCGGCGGCGTGCGGGAGAAGGTCCTCGCCGCCCAGCGCGAGGGACTGCGTCGGGTCTTGCTCCCGGCGGCCAACGAGCGCGACATCCTGGAGCTAAAGCCAGAGCTCGTGACGCGGCTCGAGCTGCACTACGTCGAGCAGTTCAGCGACGTCTTCGAGATCATCTTCGGCTGAGAGCGGGCGACCATCGGCAGGACCGGGCGCTACGCCGGCGTAGTTCCGCCGTCGCGCTAGCGCCGGCTCGGTCGGCAGTTGGGGACCGGGGTCAACCGGCGCAGCCTCCTCGCACGATGACCTCCCGGGGAACAACTGCTGGGGAGCACCATGGTTCATCATCGGGGAACGTACTTTTCGGCCGCGGCACTGCTGGTGACGGCGGTCTCCTTCGCTAGTTGCGGGCGCACGGTCAACAACGCGGCGCCGCGGGTCAGCACCATCCCGGCGCTGACGACGACGGGTGGCTCGACGTTCTCCACGAACCTGGGGACCTATGTCACGGACCGGGAGGGGAGCTCCCTCACTTACACCGTGGTCTCCGGCGGGGGCAGCTTCTCCGGGAGTACTTACAGCCAGATGTTCGACACGGTCGGCACCTACACCGTCAGCTTCTCGGTGGCCGACGGCGCTGGCAAGTCGGCGACGTCGAGCTTTGACGTGACCGTGACCACGGCCGACCTGGCGGTCGTCGGGCAAGGCGACGACCTTCTGCTGCTCGACACCGCCACGCAGAAGTTCCTCAACGCCGCGTCGGCGACGGGCTTCAGCGATACGCACAAAGCGACACTCAGCAAGGGTCACCTCGTCTATGAGCGGCAGGCGGGCACCAAGCGCCTGTTTGTGTATGACCCGAACACGCGTCAGACGACGGTCCTTGGCGACTCCACCGACGAGAACACGGCGTTCGCCGCGGTGACGACGAATGGCCGAGTCGTGTTCACGCGCACCGCCACGGCGACGCCGACCGACAGCGACCTGTATCTGTGGAACGTGGAGACCGGGGCCATCACGGCGATCTCGGCACAGACCGGCAAGAACGAGACCAACGCGATGGTGAACGCCACGAACATGGTGTTCTACGAGCGCGAGGCATCGCCGGCAGACATCTTCGTCTACGACCCGACGACGGACACGTCGACCGCAGTTGCGACCGAGAGCACGGTCGAGACGATCCGCGCCGTCCTGCCCAACGGCGGCATGGTCTTCTCCCGTGTCGGCAGCGGCGGCGAGCAGGATCTGCACTACTATCACCTCTCGACCGGTGTCGTGGAGATCGCCGCCGACGTCAGTGCGGTGCTCAACCGCACCAAGACCTACCGCGGTCAGACCACGGACAACCGGGTGATCTTCGAGGTCACCGACACCGCGAGCCTGGATCTCTACATCTGGAACCCGAGCGACGGCCTGACGCGTTCGATCGCGACGACTTCCGACGACGAGACGTTTGCGGCGGTCACGAACCAGAACGAAGTCGTCTATCACGTGGCGGCCAGCTCGACGAACCAGGACGTGCGGATCTACACGGTCTCGACGTTCGTGGACCGGGCGATCGCAAGCGGCAGCGAGAACGAGAGCTTCCAGGGCGCGCTGAGCAACGGCGACGTCGTGGTGTTGCGCGAGGCGGGTTCGGGCCGCGAGCTGCACCTCTTCGACACCAGCGGTTCGTCGCTCGCCGGGCTCGCGACGACGGGCTCCGACGACTACACGTTCAACAAGGTGCTGGCGTCCGACAAGGTCGCGTATACGCGGGCCGGAACGAGCGGCGGGGTCTTCGTGGTCAACACCACGGGCTCCCCCTCGCCCACGCAAGTTGGGGCCGCCACCAGCTCGTTTGCGGCTGAGCTCACCGCCGACAGCGGGGATTTCGCGGTGCTCCAGCCGAGTGACGGCCGCAACGTCCTGGTCTTGTGGGATGAGTCCTTGAGCGCGACGCGCACGGTCACGGGGGCGACCGGCGACGACCATGCCTTTGGCATCGGGCTGGCGAACGGCAAAGTGCTGTTCCTGCGTCGCGTCGCGGCGAAGAGCAGCCGCGACCTGTACGAGTTCGACCCAGCGACGTCCACCGAGACGCAGCTCACCGACGGCACGGTCGACCACTCGGTGATCACGACCTACAGCGCCGACAACAGCTAGTGGTTTGATTCAGAAATCTGGGGCCTTCTCCACGGCCCTCAGCGCCGCTTGCAGCGTTGGGTCGTCCTCGCCGTATCCACCAATATGCCTGCGGCGACCCGCCTTGCGACCGGCGCCGATGTCTCGCGGACCAGGCCCCATCTGTCTGAATCAG
>JBCCGH010000259.1:0-10652 GCA_039029375.1 Planctomycetota bacterium | reverse complement strand
CTAGTGGTGTGATTCAGAAATCTGGGGCATTCTCCGCGGCCCTCAACGCCGTTCGCAGCGTTGGGTCGTCCTCGCCGTATCCACGAAGATGCCTGCGGCGACCCGCCTTGCGACCGGCGCCGATACCTCGCGGGTAATGCCCCATCTGGCTAAATCACACCACTAGTGGGCCCGGCGCGGTGTCCGCGCCGGGCATCAATGCGCGTTCGCGGGCACCGGCTCTTCCCGACGGGCGCCGCGCTCCGGTCGGCGCGCGATCTCCAGTAAGTCGGCGACGACCGCTTCGGCGGTGGGCCAGCGGCCGGCGCCTTTACCGCGCACGACTTCGACGCCGTCGGCGTGCTCGATGACGGCAGTGTTGTGCTCGCCCTGGGTTGCGCCGAGCGGGTCGGTTGCGGCGCGCGGCTCGAGCCGCACGCTGGCGTGGGTGCGCCCGTTTGTTCGCCCCAGGCGCGCGACCTGACGCAGCGGCGTCGCGACGGCCGCGTGCGTGGTCGCTTCGGTGACCGGCGCAACGTCGATCGAGAGTGGCGCGGGCCAGCCGAGGACCTGGGCGAGGACGCGGAGCTTGTCGGCGGCGTCCTGGCCGGAGAGATCCCGGGAGGCGTCTCGCTCGGCGAAGCCGAGTCTCTGCGCCTCCTCGAGTGCGGCCGCGATGGACTGTCCGCTCCCAAGTCGATCGAGGACGAAGTTGGTCGTGCCGTTGAGCACGGCTTCGATCGCGCGGATCCCGTCGCCGCCGCGGCGCCTGGCATGCTCCAGGAGCGGCATGCTGCCGCCCACGGCAGCCGAGGCCCGTACCGAGGCGCCCGGCGTGCAAAACTCGAGGCCTGCCTCGGCGAGTACGGCTTTGTTGGCGGTGCACACGTGCGCGCCGCGCGCCGCTGCGGCCCGCATCGCCCGTCGCGCCACGCCGGGCGTGCCGAGGAGCTCGACCACGATATCGACGTCCCTTCCCGCGGCTTCGACCGGATCCGCGCCGACCAGCTCGGCGGGGACACCGAAGTGCTCCGCCTTGGCGCGGTTGCGCACGGCGACCCACTCCACCGCGAACAGCTCGGGCATGCCGCGGAGGAGCGTCCACACGCCGCCACCCACGGTGCCCAAGCCGAGGAGGGCGACGCGCAGTGGCCGCTCCAGGCTCGTGGCGTCGGCCCAGCGCGAGCGCGGTGCGCCGATCACCGTGGGGTCGGTGCCGTTGAGCGGACCGAGCTCGAAGCGCAGGTCGCGTGCCGCCGCGAAGCGGACAGCGTCGTGTTGGAGGACCGCCCCGTCGGTCGCGAGAGCGTCCTGCCACGTCGCGTCCGTGTAACGCGACGGTGGCGGCCCCGGCAAGTTGGGGTCCCTGGCGTAGAGGCCGTCGACATCCTTGAGCAGACGACAGCGTCCGGCGCCGAGGCGGTCGGCGAGAAAGAGCGCGGTCATGTCCGAGCCGCCGCGCCCGAGGGTGACCGTCCGTCCCGTGGCGTCCGTGCCGACGAAGCCGGGGACGACGACGACGCCGTCGCGCGCCAACGCGGTCTGTAGTGGCCCATCGTTGAGGCCGACCGGCGTCGCGTGGAGCGGGTCCCCGCTCGCCAGCAAGCCGATGGCCAATGGGTGCAGCACGGTCGCCGGTATGCCGGCACGGTCGAGGTGCACGCCGAGCCGGGCCGCCGCGGCCATGTCGCCACCGGCGAGCGTCGCGGCCACGGTATGCGGCGCTGCCGCGGCGCAGAGGTCGCGACACTCGCCGAGCAGGCGATCTGTGGTCCCGGCGAGTGCCGAGACCACAGCCACTACCGAGTTCCCCTGGCGGCGCCAGCGGTAGATCTCGTGGGTGGCCCGCCGCAGCGTGTGGTCATCGGCCAGAACCGAGCCACCGAACTTCAGGACGACGAGCGATGAGCGCCGCATGGCTCCACCTCCGTCGATGTTCCGGTTTTGGTTGGTGGCGATTGCGTGGCGGCGTCTGCGGCGGCAATCAGAGCTTGTTGCAAGTCGTCGATGATCGTCTCGGGATGCTCGAGGCCGACGGACAGGCGCAGCAGTGCATCGGTCACCCCGCTGCGCTCGCGTTCTGCGGCCGCGACTCCGCCATGGGTCATCGAGGCAGAGTGCGTGAGCAGCGTTTCCACGGAGCCGACGTGCTCCGCGAGCCGGCACAGACGCACGTGACGGAGGAGGGCCCTGGCACCCGCCGCACCGCCCCGCAGCTCAAACGACACGACGGCACCGTGTCCGAGTGGATGTTGGCGTTGCGCGAGTTCGGCCTGGGCGAAGTTGGCGAGGCCGGGATAGTGCACGACCGTGGTCTCCGAGTGTGCGTCTAGCCAACGTGCAACCTGTGCCGCCGTCTCGGTTTGTCGGGTCATCCGCAGCGGCAGCGTCTTGAGGCCTTGTAGGGTCAACCACGCGTTGAACGGTGCTTGGATGTTGCCGATGCACTTGCGGACAAAGCGACAGCGTTCGAGCGCTGCCTCATCGTGGCTGACGACCGCACCGCCCAGCGCTGCCGAATGGCCCTCGATGAACTTCGTGGTCGAGTACACCGAGAAGTGGGCGCCGAGCTCGAGCGGTTGTTGCAGGACGGGCGTCATGAACGTGTTGTCGACGGCCAGGTAGAGACCGTGCCGCGTGGCCAGGTCGGCGAGCGCGCGAAGGTCGGTCAACGCGAGCGTGGGGTTGGCCGGTGTCTCGGCGAAAATGAGCCGCGTCTCCTGGCGCACGGCAGCCTCCACGGCCGCGACGTCCGTGGTATCGACAAAGCTGGTGGAGATGCCGGCGTTCACCAGCACTTGTTGCAGGAGGCGCGTCGTGCCGCCGTAGAGCGCCTGGGAGCAGATGAGGTGGTCACCGTGCTGCAGCAGTGCGAGCAGCAGGCCGGCTTCGGCCGCCAACCCGGTGCCGTAGCACACCGCCGGCGGCGCCTCCTCGAGCTCGCCGAGGGCTTGCTCGAGCGCCGCGACGGTGGGATTCGACTCGCGCGAGTACTTGTGCGTGGGCGCGCTATCGATGCCATCGCGGCAAAACGTGGTGGACTGAACGATCGGCGTCACGAGCGGATCGCCATCCGCTTCGCCCTGCCCAACGCGCGGGCACGCGGTCTCGAGCCGCCGAACGAGATCTTGACGGGTCATGTCGAGTCTCCTGTCGGCACCGCGAGCGCCAGAAGCGGCGCGGGGCGTAGCGACCTTCGCTACGACGATTTTGACGGATCCCACCGGAGTGGTTCCGCCCGCATCATTCCCCACGCCGGGGCTGTCTCGGCACCGTGGCGCTGCGTCAGCAGTCGCTCGGTTGCCGCCCGGGACCTAAATTCTCTCCCGGGACTCTTGATGCTGGACGCGGGCATCATGGCGAGGAGTGCGGATCCGTCAACCCGCACCGCGCTGTTTTTTTGCCGGCGGTCCGCTCGGCGTGAGGCGATGGCTTCTACGAAGCCAGACGCGCTCAGCCAGCCGACGCAGCCTTCACGGCGTCGGTCAACGCCGGGAGCACCTCGAACACGTCGCCGACGATCCCATAGTTGGCCACCTTGAAGATGGGGGCTTCGGGGTCCTTGTTGATCGCGACGATGTAGCGCGCGGTGCGCATGCCGGCCAGGTGCTGGATGGCGCCGCTGATGCCGCACGCGATGTACAGCGTGGGCGCGACGACCTTGCCGGTCTGGCCCACTTGCTCGCGGTGCGGGCGCCAGCCCGCGTCGACGACGGCGCGCGACGCGCCTACCGCCGCGCGTCCTTCGCCGAACGCGGCGGCCAGCTCCTCGACGAGCTTGAAGTGCTCGGGCTCCTTCAAGCCACGGCCGCCAGAGACCACGATCTGCGCTTCCTGCAGTGGCACGCGGCCGCTCGCCGACGCGACGACCTCGGTCACCAGCGCCTTCAGCTCGTCCGGACCAAAGGACGGCTGGGCCGTCGTCGTCTCGGCGGCGCCGTCGCCGCTGCCGACCTCGAAGTTGTTGGGGCGCACCGTTGCCATGAACGGCGTGCGGTCAGCCATCACCTTCTGGTAGGCCTTGCCGGCAAACACCGGCCGGGTTGCGCCAAGCTTGCCGTCTTCGACGTGCAGGGCGGTCACGTCGCTGGCCAGCCCGGTTTCGAGCGCGGCCGCAACGCGCGGCGCCAGGTCTTTGCCCATGGCGGTGTGCGCCATGAGGACGGCGGTTGGCGTGAGTGGCTTGACCTGCTCGACCAAGGCCCGGCAGTAGCCATCGCCGCTGTAGTGTTCCAGCACTGGCGAGTCGATGGCGATGACCCTGTCCGCGCCACTCTTCCCGAGCTCGGCGACCGCATTGTCGAGACCCTTGCCGGCAAGGACCACGACGACCTGGCCACCGGCTTGGCTCGCCAGCTCACGGGCGGCGCTGACAGTTTCGAGCGAGGCCTTCTTTAGAGCACCCTCGCGCGCCTCGGCGAGGACCACGATGTGATTCGACATGGGGAGAGCGGGGTTAGAGGACCTTGGCTTCGTTCTTGATGGCGTCGACCAGCGCTGCCACAGCGTCTGCGCCCCCTTCGACGATGCGACCCTCGGGCCGCGCCGGCGGCAATGACAGGGAGACCACGGCGGTCGCCGGCGCGACGTCGGCGGCCTCGACTTCCTCGAGTGGCTTCTTCTTCGCCGCCATGATGCCCTTCAGGCTGGCATAGCGCGGCTCGTTGAGGCCCTTGTTCGTGGAGATCACTGCCGGCAAGGGGCAGCGGACCACCTCGCGGCCGCCTTCGATGTCGCGGTGCGCGACGTAGGCGTCACCCTCCAGCGCCAGCTCGGTGACGTCGGTCACACACGGCCAACCCAGCAGCGCGGCGATCCGCGGCGCCGCCTGGCTGTTGTCACCATCCACCGCTTGACGGCCACAGAAGACGAGGTCGTGCGGCAGCTGCTTGATCTGCGCGACCAGGATCTCCGCTGTGCTGTAGCCGTCGTGCACCCGGTCGCCGGTCTTGATCAGAATGGCCTTGTCTGCGCCCATCGCGAGGCAGGTCCGCAGCTCCTTCTGCGCTTCGGCTGGTCCGAGCGTGATCGCCGTGACCGTGCCACCTTTGGCTTCGCGCGTCTTGAGGGCCTCCTCGACCGCGAACTCGTCGTAGGGGTTGAGGACGAACTCCACCCCTGCGGGGTCCAGCGAGGTGCCGTCGGGAGCGACCTTGACCTGGGTGTCCGTCGCGGGCACCCGTTTGACGCAAACGATGATATCCATGCTAATTACGTGGCGGGGCCGCGCGGCGGGCGGCCGCTGAGGCCCGGGGCGGGCTGAAACGCCGCGCAGTCTAGGGAGGCGCCCCGGTCAAGCCAAGGACGAAGGACCCACGGTGACGGGCTCAGTCTTCTCTGCCGCGGTGCGCGCGGAAGGTCCTTCGCCGTGCGCCCGAGGCCAGATGTGGAAACCATCTCGCGCCCCTGGCGGGATCTCCCAGAGTCCCCAGATGCCCTTGACCTCGCGGTAGCCCTTGTAGTGGACGTCGTGGCTGCCGGGATAGGACTTGGTCCACCACACCTCCCGGGAGTTGGCGCAGTACCGGCCGCGGATGAAGAACGGGCCGATCGCATCGGCACCCGCCCCGGACATCGACCCCGAGGAGAAGGTGAGCCGCATCTCCTGCCGGTGGTTGGACCCGCTCTCCTTGTAGAAGCCAATCCATTCGCCGGACGGGAAGTTCGGGTCTCCTGGATCAAGCTCGGGCTGGTCACGCATCCACCCCAGAATAAGGGCCTCTCGGGGGGTCGAAAAGGGGGGCGCCGCCGGGGTGCTAAGATCACCCCGGCATGAAGGTTTTGCACAAGCGCGGGGCCCTGACGCCGGCCCTGGCCGCCCTGGCGTTGGCCGGTGCCGTTGTGGCCCAAGAGGCCGCGGTCGACTTCTCCAAAGACGTCGAGCCGATCCTTCGCGAACGATGCTGGGACTGTCACGGGGCCGACGAGCCCGAGGCGGACCTGCGCCTCGACGTGCGCGCCGGCGTGTTTGACACCGACCGAGACCCGCTGGTGGTGCCCGGCGATCCGGACGCAAGCCTGCTGCTCCAGCGCATCGTGCTGCCGGCGGATGATCCCGATCTGATGCCGGCCGACGGGGAGCCGCTGAGCGCCGCGCAGATCGAGATCGTGCGCCGTTGGATCGCCGAGGGTGCGGCCTGGCCGGAGACGGATGCGCCCGCTGGGGCGGTTGTGGATGCCACTCTGCCGGTGGTCTCGTTCGATCTCGCGCCACTCGACGCCGCCGCCGCGGCCGCCCGCGAGGCGGCGTTGCTGAAGCTCGGCCAGCAGGGCGCGCTGGCCACGGTCGTGGCCGAGGACACCGACGCGGTGGACGTGAGCTTCGCGCTGCAAGGCCCATCGGTCTCGGATGGCGAGTTGGCGCTGCTGGATGGTCTCGAGCCGGTCCTGGTTTGGCTCGATCTGTCGCGCACCGGCGTCACCGAAGCCGGTGTGGCTCGCCTGGAGCGTTTCGCGCAGCTGCGCCGCCTCAATCTGTCGCAGACCCAGGTGGGCGACGCGGCGGTGGCGAAGCTGCGCGCGCTGCCGCGGCTCGAGGTGCTCAACCTCTTTGGTACGCAAGTCACGGACGCGGCTACGGCGACGCTTGCCGAGCTCGACGCGCTGCGCGTCGTGTATCTCTGGCAGACGGGCGTCACATCCGAAGGCGTGGCGACGCTCCGCGCGGCTCGGCCGGGGATCAAGGTGGACGTCGGTGCGGATGCTCAGGCCATCCGCGACGTCACCACGGCCCTCGCGCCGGTCAACGCCAAGTGTCCGCTGACCGGCGATGACATCGACCCGGTGTTCACGCACCGGCACGAAGACACGATGCTCGCGTTCTGTTGCAACAACTGCCGCGAGAAGTTCATCGCCAAGCCGGAGGACTTTGCCGAGCAGGTCGCGAAGACGCTCGCGGAAGCGGCAGAACCGACGCCTGCTCCCGACGGCGTCGAGGCCGAGGCGGAGCAGGGCGACGGCCAATGACGGCCTAGTGGGGCGGACTCGTGCGACGCACCACGCTATGGCAGTAGGCGGAGCGCGATCGTGTTGCCCACGAGCTGGAGTTGGCGCCATCTAGCGTCGGGCACGAGCACGACGTGGTGCAGGGTCAAACCCACCAGGCTGGGCGGCAACCCCGGCGGCAGCCGTAGCTCGGCGGCGGCGCGACCGCTGCGATCGAGCGTGCCGAGTGTGTTGTGGAACGGACCGATCCCGGCGGTCGCGATCGACGTGTGAAAGTACTGGTCGGCGTTGAGCGGCACTGGGACGCCGCCGATGGTGAGGCCGGGGCTTGTGCCGCTGGCGCTGCCGACGATCAGGTACGGGAGATTGCCGTGCGCGCTGCCGGCGTCGACGGCCATGTCTTGCGTTCCACCGGTACGCAGCGAGAACTCATCGACCGACGTCGAGAGGGACGGGAGCACGGTCAAGTCCGCGTCGCTCGCGTCTTCGTAGTTGTACGACAGCATGTCTTGTACGACACGGACCCGCACCTGTCGGTGCGGCACCGAGGCCGCCACGTCGACGCGCCAATCGTAGCTCCGCGCTGTGGGCGGCAGGTCGAGGGCGAGCGGGAGCCAAGGCCCGCGATCGCCGTTCAGCGAATAGTAGAGGTCCCAGTTGCGGACCCCGTGGGGCACCAGCTCGGTCCAGGTGATGCGGTGGGTCGTGCCCGCGCGCAGGACTTCGCCGCCGTTGGGCGAGTCCAGCCGGCAGTGCGCCGAGAGAGGCGCGAGCAGGGAAGTGGAGAGAAAGAGAAGCGCGACGGCGCCACGGGTGTGCGTCATGGTGACTCGCTAGATGTGGCCCCGCCGCGTTGTGGCGAGGCCTAGTCTTTGCTGAGCTCCAGCGGCGTGAGGCCCACGGCGGTCTCGACCGGCGTGCGCAGCGTCCGCAGGAAGGTCAGCACGGCGACGCGGTCCGCAGCGGCGAGCGCCGCGAACGCGTCACGTGCGGTTTGCGCTTCGCCCCCGTGCATCAGGATGGCGTCACTCAGGGTCAGCGCGCGCCCGTCGTGCAGGTAGGGCGCGGTGTCGGCGACGCCCCACAGCCGCGGCGTGACGAAGAGCGGGTCGAGCGCCTTGCCGGTGGTTTCGGCGAGCCGCGGACCCATGTCGTGCCGCTTCAGGTCCGAGAACATCGGCACGCGGATGCCGCCGGACGGCGCGCGGGCGAAGCGCGTCGGCGCGCGGGCGAGGTCCACCGCGTAGTAGACGTTCGCCAGCGGCTCGGTCTCGATGGGGGGGAAGCTGTAGGTGAGCAGTGATGTGCGGCTCGTGAGCTCGGGGATGTGGCAGTCGGCGCAACCGAGGGTGCGGAAGAGGCCGCGACCGCGCCGCGACTCTGGCGTTTGGTCGTCGACCACTGGCGGCTCCAGCGTCGTGCCAAAGATCTGCAGCGCCGAAACCTCGCCGACGAGCGCCTCGTTGACGACGCCGTCGTGGTCGGCGTCGACGTCGTGACCGACGGCCTCGACGGGTTCCATGCCAAAGTGGAAGCGCAGCGCCTCGACGTCGAACGCGCGCGTCGTGGCGAACTCGCCTTTGCGGCCAAACGGGCGCACGACTAGGTCGTGATCGACACCCTCCACAGCGCTGGTATCGACTCGATCACCGACGACGCGGATCGAGCCAAAGGACACGTCCTTGGTCACCAGCGGGACGACCGTGCCCGGGTTGCGCTTGGCGCGACGGAGCGCGTTCTGCAGATCTATCGTCATCTCCTTGGCGATGATCTCGACGCCGCCGGCGCCCATGAGGAACGGTGGATTGATGAAGCGGCCGTCGAAGCCGGCGAAGCCGAGCCCCATCGAGTCGTCGATATCGATCTCGGTGGGGCCTGCCATCACGTTGTTGTTGGCGCCGCCGACGCCGCCGATGCCGAAACGAAACGGCACGGTGGCGCTGCTCAGCACCGAATGGCACTCCATGCATGTCTGCGCGTCGAGGCCGTTGGCCCGCAGGTGCATCCCGTTGTTCTGCAGCGTTGGACGCCCGCCCGGGTCGGTGGGGTTGGCCGGGTTCATCGGTCCGTCGCCGAAGCCGTCGTGTTGATTGAACGGCGTTGCGAACATGCGCAGGCCGTGGCGCCGTAGGTCGAGCAGCGTGAGGCCGCCGCTGAGAATCTCGGCTTGCGTCAACCGCGGTGAGCGGATGGCGGGCCCTTCGCCGGGTGGTACTTGTCCGGCACCGGGTGAGGGAGAGAGTGCGATCGCCGCGGCGGCGAGCGCAGAGGGCACTGAGCGAGCGCGAAGAGACGGCATGGGGGCAATTCTAGGTGCAGGTCCGACGTCGGGCGTGGCCGCTGGCCCGACGCCGCGGCCGCCCTTAAGAGACTGCGACGTGTTCCCGGCGTTAGCGGGCGGTTGAGTCACCGCCTCGGGCAAACGACCGCGGCGGCGGCGTCAGATGCTGTCCAAGCCGTCGACGAACAGGTCGGCCGCGCCGCGCTGGGTGAGTGGGCACCGCAACGCCACCACACCTTGTCGCTCTTCTTGCAGGTCGCTAGCGAGCGCGTCGCGCACTCCCGCGCGGTAGTGGGGCAACACCAATGTCGCGCTCGGTTGGCCGAGCACCGTCATGGCGCCTCGCACAAGCTCCACCACGTCACTGTCCTGGCCGCCGACCTCATGCCACCAGCCGATGAAGTCGAGCCCCTTGCCGTAGCAGGCGTACGCAACGGGCGCGCCGGCGCGCTCCAAGACCAGCGTCTGCATCGGGGTCGCCGACAGCATCAGTGCCAGGGCGCTGAGGTCGCGCTCGACTCGCGTCGGCTTCGCGCGGTGTAGGTCGAAGATCGCCGGCAAGTCGCTCGCCAGTGCCGGTCGGATCCTCGACGCCACGCGGTCAACGCGCGCGATGATCTCGGCCTCCAGCTGCACTCCGGCGGGGGCGAAACCCAGGCGCTTGTAGAAGTCCCACTTGTTGGACCAGAGCAGCGCGGCGTCGGCACCGCGCGACTGCGCGGCGCCCAGGATCGAGCGCAACAGCTCCGTCGCGAGGCCTCGCCCGCGGGCGTGCGGTGCCGTTGCGACGTTGCCGATGAGCACGGCGTTGACCGACGTGCCGGCTGCCGTGCGCGCCTGAATGTCTAGAGTGACCGCGTGCGAGAGCAGGCGGTCGCCGTCGAAGACGCCGATCAGCTGTCCCGCGCCGAGCGGGTGAAACGCTTGGGGGTAGGTTTGGGCCAGGCCCTCGACCCCGAGCCATCGCTCGAGCTCACTGAGCACCGCCGGGCGCTCGAGGAAGTCGATGCGACGGGGTGCCGGGTCGCGGAGCGTCGCCGCTGCCACTACTGATGCCTCTTAAACGCGTCCTCGAGCCGGCGCCGCAGGTCCATCAGCGTCGCGAAGTCACTGTCGGCGCGCGCCACCGCGTCGGTGAAGTCGCGCAACTCAGCCTCGGCTTCCCCTGGCGGGGGCGGCGCGCCGGCTTCGCCCTCGCGGAGCTGGTCCAGGACGTGCTGGAACGCCCCGGCCTGCGGCTTGGGAGCGTCAGTGGGCTTTGCGCCCGGGTCGAGCCGGTCGACCCAAAGTCGTTCGTGGATATCCACGGCTAGTGTCCTGGATCAGAAATTCCTGTGCAGAGGGTGCGTGACCGGACGCTGCTCGCAAGAAGCACCGACGCAGGCATATTGGTGGATACGTCGAGGAGGTGCGACGCAGCGAGCGGTGGCCGGACGGGTGCCATCTG
>JBCCGH010000258.1:0-10761 GCA_039029375.1 Planctomycetota bacterium | reverse complement strand
GTCGGCGAGCCATGTGTGCCGCTCGCAAGGCGCTGTCGACGCAGGGCTTGTTGGTGGACAAGTCGAGGAGACGCAACGCCGCGAGCGGCGCAGAGGGCCGTCGACATATGTGACGAACTTCCGACACGCAACACTAGTGGGGTGATTCAAAAGTTCGGTGCATATGTCGGTGAGGCATCTGTGTTGTTCGCAAGGCGCTGTCGCCGCAGGGCTTGTCGGTGGACAAGTTGAGGCGACCCGCCTTGCGACCGGCGCCGATACCTCGCGGTTCATGCCCCATCTGTCTGAATCACACCACTAGTGCAACCCACCTCGTCGGCGCGACCGGTCACTCTCCGTGCTCGTGCCCGTGCCCATCGAGCGGCAGGCTGCCGCGCTCGTCGACACCTTCGGCGCGCACGCGCAACACCGCGCGGAACGGCTCACCAGCACCGGTCTTTGGGGTGCAGTGGAAGTGCAACCCATCGCCCTCGGCGTGCCCCTTCTCCGGCGCGCTGAGCTGCGTGCCGTCCTTGCTCTCGACCCACAGGTACAGGCTCAGCTTGGCGAGCTCGTCGGCGGCCACGCCCTTGGGGTGCACTTCGAAGGCGCCCTCGTGGCCCGGCTTCAGGTCGCCGAGGCGCATGATGCCAAACTGCTTGCCGGCCACGGTCACCGTGCCGAGGTCCATGGCGGCGCCGTGGCCCGAGGCCGGCGACGTGCCGCTGGCCGCGGGAGCGGGCGAAGAGCCACCCTCCTGTCCGTCGCCGCAGGCGGCGAACAGCGAAGCGAGGACGGCGAGCGGGATTGCATTAATCTTCATGTCGGACTCCTACGGTGCATCGGTGGCCTCGGTGGGCCTGGTGCGCGGCCCACCACCAAACCACTGAAAGGCCGCGGGCACGATGAACAGGTTGAGAAAAGTACTGCTGACGAGACCACCGAGGATCACCACAGCGATCGGATACTGCAGCTCGCTGCCGATCTCCCCCCGCGCGAGGACGAGGGGGATCAGCGCCAGGGCGGAGCTCAGCGCGGTCATCAGGATCGGCACTAGGCGCTCTTGGGCGCCACGCTGCACCGCCTCCTGCAGCGGCACGCCCTCCTGCTCCATCAGGTGGTAGTAGTGCGAGATCAAGAGTAGTCCGTTGCGACAAGCCACGCCGGCGAGGCCGATGAAGCCGACCAACGCCGAGATCGAGACGACCGGCGCAACGTAGCCGCCGGCACCGAGCAGCGCGGCCACGTTGCCGAGGAAGCTCGGTGAATCGGCGAGAAACAGCGCCACCACGCCGCCGACGAGCGCCAGCGGCAAATTGAGCAGCACCAAGAGCACCGGACGGGCCGAGCCGAAGGCGGCGTGCAAGAGGACGAAGATCAGGGCAAAAACCCCCAACGACGCCCACAGGATGCGTCGGCTCGCCTCCTCTTGCGCTTCGAACTGACCGCCGTACTCGACGTAGACCCCGTCGAACCGCGCCACGATCGGATCGACGGATGCGCGGATCGACGCGACCAGGTCGCCCAGGTTGTGCCCCTCGGCGACGTTGCACGAGATGATCGCCTTGCGGCGGACGTTCTCCCGCGTGATCAAGCTCGAGGCCTGCTCCTCGTAGACGTCGGCGACCGTCTCGACGCGGACGATGGCGCCCGACGGCGAGTGCAGCGGAAACCGCTGCACGTCCTCGAGGCTGCGTCGCTCGGCGTCGGCCAGGCGCAGCACGATGTCGAGCCGGGCCGAGCCGCGGTGGACCACGCCAACGGTGCGCCCAAGGAACGCCGTCTCCAGCTGATGCGCGGCGGCGGCGGGCGTCAGCCCGTAGTGCGCCAGGCGGTCGCGATCGAAGCGGATCGGCACCGTGTCCGTCAGCACCTCGCGGTTCGCGACCAAGTCGCGGACCCCGGCGAGCGGACGCAGCGCGCCGTCGACCTCCTCGGCGATCGCGCGCAGCACGTCGAGGTCATCGCCAAACACCTTGATGGCAATGGCCGCCGGCGTGCCCGAGAGAATGTGCGACAGTCGGTGCCCGATCGGCCCACCGATCTGCGCCGTCACGCCCGGCGTCGCGTCGAGGAGCTGTCGCAGCGCTCGCCGCACCGCTTGCACATCGGCGCCCGGCAGCAGGCGGATGTCGACTTCGCTGGCGCTGACCGGCTCGGCGTGCTCGTCCTGCTCCGCGCGCCCGGTGCGTCGCGTCACCGCCGCGACCCCCTCGATCTCGCCCGCGCGCAGCTCCAGGCGCCGCGCCACGCGATCGGACTCGGCCAGCGACGTCCCCGCCGGCGTGTTCAGGAACAGCGTGATGCTGCCCTCGTTGAACTCCGGCAAGAACGACGAGCCGTAGGTGGTGCCGAGCGCCGCGGCCCCGAGCAGGAGCGCGCCGGATCCACCGAGCAAGAGGGCGCGGCGTCGCAGGGCCCACGTGAGCCCGACGCCGTAGAGCCGCTTCAGCCGGCGCACGAGCCAACCTTCCCGCGTGCCGTGGCCGGCGGCGGCGCGCCGCAGCAAGAAGTAGCACAGGACCGGCGTGACCGTCATCGCCACGACCAGGGACGCGCCGAGGCTGATCACGTAGGCCGCGCCCAAGGGCCGAAAAAACCGCCCCTCGACACCACCGAGGAAGAATAGCGGGACAAACACCAGCACGATGACGGCCGTGGCGAGCAGGATCGCCGGCCGCACCTCGACGCTCGCGTCGTAGACCACGCGCAGCACCGGCTGCCGCTCGGCGGGCGGGCGGGCGGCGTTCTGATGCAGCCGACGAAAGACGTTCTCGACGTCGACGATCGCGTCATCGACGAGCGACCCGATCGCCACAGCGATGCCGCCGAGGGTCATCACGTTCACGGTGGCGCCGAGCGCGTCGAGCACCAACAGCGCGGCGCCGAGCGACAGCGGCAGTGCGGTCAGCGTGATCAGCGTGGTGCGGACGTTCAACAGGAACAGCACCAGCACCACCAAGACGAACAGCGCCGCGTCCCGCAGGGCCACCAGCACGTTGTCGACGGCGACTCCGATGAAGTCCGCCTGGCGAAAGATGGCGCGCTCGAGCTCGACGCCGTCGGGCAGCGTCAGGGCAAACGTGTCGAGCGCGGCGTCGATACGGGCCGTCAGCTCCAGGGTGTTGGCGTTTGGGTTGCGTTGGACGGTGAGGATCACCGCGGGACGACCGCCGGCCGAGCCCGCGCCGCGCTGCGGCGCGCCAGCGACGCCCACGTCCGCGACCTGCCCCAACCGCACGGGCGCGCCCTGCCACGTGCCCACCACCGTGGCGGCGATGTCGGCGGCGTCGCCCACTCGGGTCTGCGGGCGCAGCGGCAGCTCTCGCCCCGCCACATCGGGCAGGTAGCCCGCGGCGACGGGGGCGTGCGCCGCCGCGGTCGCGCGCTCGACATCGTGGAGCGTGAGGCCGTAGCGCAGCAGTCTCCTCGGCGCGACCTGGACCTGGAACTGCGGCAGCTCACCGCCCAATGCCGTCACTTGCGCGACGCCAGTCACCGCCAGCAATCGCGGTCGGAGGTCGAACTCGGCGAGGCGCCGTAGCTCGAGCGGCGACGCTCCGCCGGCGGGGCTCGTGAGCCCCAAGAGCATCACTTCCCCGGCGATGCTGGCGACCGGGGTCATCACCGGCGGCTCGATGTTCTCAGGGAGGGCGCCCTGCAGCCGCGTCAGCCGCTCGGCGATGAGCTGGCGGTTGCGGTAGATGTCGGCACCAAAGTCGAACTCGGCCCAGACGATCGACAAGCCGAGCGCCGAGCTCGATCGCAACCGGCGCAACCCGGCGATCCCGTTGAGCGCGGTTTCGATCTGAAAGGTGACCGCGCGCTCGACCTCTTCCGGCGCGTAGCCCGGCGCCTCGGTCATGATCGTGACCGTCGGCGCGTTGAGCTCCGGGAAAACCTCGACCGGGATGGACGGGACGCGGTAGGCGCTGAACACGACGAGCAGCACCGCCAGGCCGAGCACCAGGCCGCGCCGCTTCAAAGACCAGCGGATCAGAGCGTTGAGCATGTCGGGCGGCTCGGAGTCGCTCTACTTGTGGTCGGCGTGCCAGGTGCCATCGGCGTGAAAGTGCCCGCCTTCGGGCGCCTTGCCGAGGCCGGTCTGCTTGAGCTGGTAGATGCCGTCGGCGACGAGCGCGTCGCCCTCGATCACCCCGGCCAGCGCTTCGACCCGGTCGGCAGCGCGCGCGCCGATCTCCACCGGCTGCCGAATCACGACGTTGGGATCGCCGGCATCGCGCTTGAAGACGATCGCCTCCAGCCCGTCGAAGATCACACACCGCGCCGGGATCAGGACCTCCTCGCTGGCGCTCTCCTGCACCAGCACGTGGGCCATCGCCGACAGACCATCGGCGAGCGTCCCCTGCGGATTGGGGACGTGCGCCGCCACGCGGACCATGCGCGTCTTTGGATCGGCAACCGGGATCGGCGCCGCCAGGCGCGCCTCGATCGGCGCCAGCTGCGATGACGGGAGCTCGATCCGGACGCGTTGGCCGGCCGCGAACCAGCCGTGATCACCCTCGGGGACGTGGCCGTGAAAGTGCAGCTCGCTGGTGTCGCTCAAGTGAGCGATCGGCGCCCCCGCCTCGACCACCTCGCCCGGTGCGGTGAAGAGCTGCACCACGATCGCCGCCGCCGGCGCGGGGACCGACAGGTCGCGAATCTGCCGCCACGCCGGACCCGCCTCGCCCGGCTCCGCCAGCTCGGCGACGGGCCGACCGGTGACCAACGCCAAGGCGCTCAACTTCTCGGCGATGGCCAGCCGGGCCCGATCGGCCTCGAGCTCCTTGGCCGCCGCGCGGGACCCGAGGTCGTCGCGGACAACCGCCGCATCCAAGCGAGCCTGGCTGGCCTGGGCCAGACCGCGCTGTGCCTCGACCAGCTCGATGGCGGTCAGCGAACTCGCTTGCTGGCCCTGCAGCGCCTCGAGCCGCGCGCGGCTGAACCGCTCGAGCGCGGCCGTAGCCTCCACGAGCACCTCGCTTTCATCCCGGCGGGCCCGGGCAGCGCGGGCTTCCGCCGTCGCGATCTGCGCCGCGCGCTCGGCGAGCGCGAGCTCGCCTTGGAGGCACGCCACGTCGGGCGCCGCCAACGTCGCGACCGCGGCGCCCCGCGCCATGGCCTGCCACAGCGAGGCCACGGACAGCACCCGCGCCCGCGCCGGCGACCGGATTTCCCAACGCCCGCCGACCGGTACCACGAGCTCCCCCGGCACCTCCCGCCATAGGCCCAGGCGGCCGCGCTCCGCCACCTCGAAGGTGATCCCGAGGTTGCTCACGACCTCGGGCGGCACGTCGAGCCGATTGGTGATGGCCGACGGCGCGGCCTGCTGGTCCGCGGACTCGGAGCCCTGCGGCGCTGACGGGGAGCACGCCGGCAGCAACAGCGCGCTGCCGAGCGCCCATCCAACCGCGGTCCTGTTCCGCACGTTCATCGCTTCTGCAAGAAAATGCCCGGGGACACCATCAACGGGCGTCGGGGCGTTCCACCGGCGCCCTGACCATCCGCGATCCGGACCTCGCCCTCCAGCGGAAACGCTCCGTGTCCCACCCAACCGGCGGGACCGACGCCGCGGGCCCGCGGGCACCGTGGCCCCGCCAAGGTCGAGCCGGCGCGCCCGCCGGCTCGATCCGCGCCTACGAGACGCGGGCTCGGATCGCCTCGAGAACGAGGGCGGCTTGGCGCTTGTGGTCGTCGCTCTCGAACGTCCCCACCCGCACGCGCACCCGGGTGAAGTCTCCGGCGTGGCGCTCGATGGCGAGCCAGGCGTTTTCGTAGGCCAGCTCGACCTCGGTGTTGCCCTCCGACACCTTCCTCGGGTCGCCATAGCCCTGCTCGGCCATGACGTCGCGAGCCGCCTCGTGGACCACCTGCAGCTCGGCGGGGTAGTCCTCCTGCGCCTCGTTCTCGAAGTACTTGACCGCGCCGTAGGTGCCCGCCGCCACGGCCGCAACGCCGGCGACCGCTGCCACGACGCAGCCCTGCAGCGACATCGACAGAATCAGCAGAGAGAGAATGGCGTGACGCATGACTGCGGAGCGTAGCTCACACGCCGGCCTCAATCAGGAGTTCTTGCAAGTAAGCCATGACGTGGATGCGCAGCAGCACCAGCTCCTTGTCGACGTCGTCGAGGTCCGCCGGATCCGTTTCCATATCTTCGACCGTGAGGTCGTGCAGCGAATAGAGCACCAGCCGCGCGCCGTTCAGCGCCGACAGCCACGCCGCCCCGTGCTTGTCGGGAATGATCATCTGGAACGTCATCTCTTCATCCGCATCCAGGCTGGCGAGATCGGTCGAGATCAGCTCCACGCGTGAGGCGTAGAGGTGCGCCAGGTCTGGATGGGCGTAGCGCTGCCAGTCCGCCAGGTCGTCGGCGTCGGTGTAGGCGGCCGGAAACAACCGGCTGCGGGCGCGCGGATCGTCGCTTTGCAGCCACTCGGGCATCCGCATCAGGGTGTCGACGTGGAGCGGGCCCAGGTTGCGCAGGCGCACTTGGCCATCGTCATCCCGCTCGACGCGCATGGTGGTTCACTCACTCCTGGCCGGGCTCGAGGCTCGCCAGCAGGTGGTGGCCCTGCAGCTTCTGCACGTAGACCTCCGCCTCCTCGCGCGCCCCGGTCCAGACGATGGCCCGCCCCTTGTGGTGGACCTCCATCATCAGGCGCTTCGCCTTGATCTCGGTGTAGCCGAACACCCGAATGAAAACGCGGGTGACGTAGCTCATCAACGTGACCGGGTCGTCACGGACGACCACGTTCCACGGCGGGGCGAGCCGCGTCCGCGTCTCTTGCTCGGTCTCAGTGCTCTCCGAGACCCCCGATGCTGCCGACCCAAACCAACCCATCATGGCCGCCCGCCATCGTATCCGGCGGCGGGGGCCGCCGGTATCCTCCGGCGCCCTCCTCTCATGTCGGATCAGTCACTCGCGCGGACCGCGGCCCCGCTGATGGTGTCGTTCACCCTGCGCTTCCTGTTCACCTTCGTCGATATGGCCTTCGCGGCCCGGCTGGAGGAGCAGGAAGCGTCCGTGGCGGCCATTGGCTACTACGCGCCGTTTGCCGCGATCACCATCGCGGTTTGGGTCGGCACCTCGGCCGGCTTCACCGCGGCGCTTTCGGCGGCGTTTGGCGCCCGTGACGAGACGCGGATCGCCGCCCTCAAGCGCTCCCTGCTGGGGATTTTGGCGGTGCTGATTCCGGTCGTCGTGGCCTGCGGGGCCGGCGTCTGGTTGGTCGCCCCCCACCTCGGCCTCGAGCAGCCGCTGATGGAGGCGTTCCGCGTCTACGGCACCACCGTCATGGTCGGGATGTCGCTGACGGGATTCTGGGCGATCTATCCGGACTCGATCATCAAGGCGCACCAAGACATGCGCAGCACGATGATCGCCGGGCTGCTCTCGACCGGCACGAATGTCGTGCTCAACGCGCTGTTCGTGTTCGTCTTTAGCTGGGGGCTGTTTGGCATCGCGCTGGCGACCGTCGTGTCACGCCTGCCGAGCCTCATCTACGCCATCGCCCGGGCGGCCAAGCTCGAAGGCCGGCGCGACGGCGCCGCGTGGCCCGCGCCCGCCCCGCAGGCCTGGCCATCACCGGCCCGCACCATCGCCATGCTCGCGGTCCCGGGGGCCCTGACGCACTTGCTGCAGGCCTCCGAGTACGCGGTGATCAACCGGCTGCTCACCGATTTGCCGGACTCCACGCGGGCCATCGCTTCCTGGGGTGTCTTTGAACGCATGCTGTCGCTGTCGATCATGCCGGCCGTCGCGGCCTCGGTGGCGGTGGTGCCGTGGGTGGCACTGCGGCTGCCCCGGGGAGAGACCGCGCGCATCCGCCGCGAGCTGCGCAGCACGACGCTGGCGATCGTCGGCGTCTCGGTGACGCTCACGGTCGTGATGGGCTGGCTGTTTGCCGAACCGCTCGCCGGGTTCTTCTTGCGCGGCGACGGCGACACCGCCGGCCCCGGTCCCCTGGTGCTCGGGGCGCTGGCGCTGCTGCCGCTCGGCACCCTGGGCATTGCCCCCTTCATGATGCTGCGGCCCGTGTTCGAGGCGGCGCTGCGCCCCCGCCTGGGCATCTACGTCTCGGTGCTGCGCTACGTCGTGTTCTCGCTGCCGCTGCTCTTCATCGGCCGCGAGCTGGCGCCGCGGGCGGGCCTCACGGGGCTGCAAGGCATCGCGCTCGGCCTCGCGACCGCCGGGCTCCTCGCCGCGATCGCCGTCATCGGCCTGGCCCATCGCACACTGCACGCGAAGCCCGCTTGAGCGCCCTCCCGACGCCAGCCCCTTGACCAGCGCCAGGCGTTCCTCCCGTTAACAACGAAGTCTTGGCGCCGGTCCTCATCCGTCGTTCACGACGCGACCTATACTTCGCTAGCTCGTCGCCACCTCCAACGACCCGAGACACCCACCGTGCTACGCCACGTCCACACTCTCGCCCGCTCTGCCCGCCTCACCGCCGCCCCGCTGCTGCTCCTCGCCGCCGCGCCGGCCCAACGCTCACCCGAGACGCGGGTCGATCGCGCCCCCGCGGGCACGCAGGCCACGGCCCCGCAGATGGCGGCCTTTGGCCGCTCGGTCTACCTGGTCTGGCAAGACGATCGCAACGGCAGCGGCGACATCTTCTTCAACCGATCCAACGACGCCGGCAAAACCTGGATGGGTCAGGACGTGCGTCTGGACACGAGCGCCGCCGGCTCCAGCGACTCGCGCAACCCGCAGATCGCGGTGAACGGCGCGCGCCTCATCGTGACCTGGGTCGACGAGCGCAGCGGCTCGTTCGACGTCTACTGCAATCGCTCGCTGGACGGTGGCGCGACCTGGCTCGCCGCCGACGTGCGCATCAACTCGATCAGCAGCCGATCCGCTACCACGGCGCCGCGCCCGCGCGCCATCGCCGCCGGCGGCTTCTTCTACGTCCTGTGGGACGACTACCGCCTGGCCAACGCCGACGTCTACTTCAACCGCTCGCGCGACGCGACGGCGGGCTCCTGGCTCGCCAACGACATCCGCCTCGACGTCGGCAGCACCATCGGCTCGGCCGCATCGCTGTTCCCCCAGCTGGCCACCAGCGGCGCGCTAGGGCAATCGGTCTTCGCCACCTGGGCCGACCGCCGCGACGGCCAGTTTGACATCTACTTCAGCCGCTCCCTCGACTCGGGCGCCAACTGGCTGAGCCCCGACGTCCGCCTCGACGTCGGCAGCGCCGCCGGCGCCGCGCTCTCCGGCGTGCCGCAGATCGCGACCAGCGGCGGCGCCGTCTACGTCGTCTGGGCCGACGCGCGCGACGGCGAGACTGACATCTACTTCAACCGCTCCCTCGACAACGGCACCACCTGGCTCGATCCCGACGTCCGCCTCGACACCGACGCCGCCGGCGCCGCGGCGTCCGGCCAGCCCCAGCTCGCCGCCAGCGGCGACGCGGTCTACGTTGTCTGGAGCGACAGCCGCAACGGCGAGACCGACGTCTACTTCAACCGCTCCCTCGATCGCGGCGGCAGCTTCCTCGGCACCGACGTCCGCCTCGACACCGATGCCGCGGGTGCCGCCGCTTCGACCGAGCCGCAAATCGCCGCCGCCGGCGACCACCTCTACGTCGCCTGGACCGAGGGCCGCAACCCCACCACCGACCTCTACTACAATCGCTCCGCCAACGCCGGCGCCAACTGGCTGCCCGACGACGTCGCGCTCGACACTAGCGCCACCCAGCGCCTCATCAACGCCACCGCGCCGCAGGTGGCGGCCACCGGCCCTTACGTCGCGTGGCAAGCCGGCACCGCCAGCGGCCAAGCCGTCTACTTCAACATCCCCTTCGGCTTTCAAACCTACGGCAACGGCAACGTCGGCGCCGGCGGCCAGGTGCCACAGATGGGCGGCAGCGGTCTCGCCATCATCGGCGGCCCCATCACCCTCGACGTCGCCAACGCCGTCGGCGGCGCCCCGGGCGCCATGTTCCTCGGTGCCGGCCCGTCCTCCCGCACCGCCCTGCCGATCCAGCAGGGCACGCTGCAGGTGATTCCGCTCATCACCCTCGGCTTTGGCACCACCGGCCCCGCCGGCGTCCCCGGCATCGGCAAGGCCTCGATCCCCCTCACCCTGCCGAGCAACCCGGTGTTCGTCGGCGCCAACATCAACCTGCAGGCCTGGATCGTCGACGACCAGTCGCCCACCGAGTTCGCGCACACGGGCGGGCTCGAGCTCTGGATTGGGTAGCGGCGCGCTTTTCCGCGCGCACCCGTGGCGAGCTCAGCGGCTGCTGAGCTCCGGCAACGAAGCGAAGGCCGCCTGCGCGGCCGCGAGATCGTCCAACCGGCGATCCACGAGGTCCCACAGGCGATCCCGGTCGATGTCGGCGTAGTCGTGAACAAGGAGGTTGCGCAGGCCGGCGAGTCCATCCAGACGCTCGACCAAGTCCGCGCCGACCACACCAGCGCGCCCCAGGGCCGGCAGGACCTCACGGTAGGTCCCTGGAATGGGCTGGCCGCGCCCCGCGAGCACATGGTGCCCGACGTCCAGCACGACTCCGGCCGCCACGTGGAGCGCACGCTCGAGCGCCAGGCCGGGCACGGGTTCGCCGCGCTGCGCCTCGGTCAGATCGCGCAGCTGTCGAAGGATGGCGAGCACCGCGCCCAAATGAGCGAGCCGGGCTAGTGTCCTGGATCCGAAGTTCCTGCACAGATGGCACCCGTCCGGCCACCGCTCGCTGCGTCGCACCTCCTCGACGTATCCACCAATATGCCTGCGTCGGTGCTTCTTGCGAGCAGCGTCCGGTCACGCACCCTCTG
>JBCCGH010000257.1:0-10855 GCA_039029375.1 Planctomycetota bacterium | reverse complement strand
CCCCGCGGGGGTTGTTTGGCCCCCCGGCACCGTACGTTCCTATTGGCCCAGGGTCCAAATCACCGCGCTCGTCCCGTCGGCGCCCAGCGCTCCGGTAGCCGGGCCGGCGAAGGCCTGGAGGGCGGCGCGCACGCGCGCCAGCTGCGGGGCCGGCGGCAGCGACACCGGGACATTCCAGGCACCCGGGGACGGGTCGAACGACGCAAGCGTGACGGCCGTGGCCGATGCGGGGTAAAGCGCGCAAGACCCGGCCAGGGGTGTCGGCGGCCGGACCGCGCCGACGAGCACGACGCCGATCGTGCCGATTGCATCGGCACCACGCAGCATCACGGTCGTCCCCAGCTGCGGATCCTCGGATTCGAGCGTCGGCTGACGGCCGGCCGCACTGCAGCCAACGCCGATCGTCTGCGCGGTCGCGCCGGCATCCCAGGCCCACAGCTCTCGACCAGTCTCGCCGTCGTCGGCCGCGAACAGTGCGCGGCCGTTCGACAACAAGAAGTCCTCCGGGGTCCACGACGAATAGAGAGGCGAGAACGCACCAAAGCGGAACTTGCCTAGCGCCGTGCCATCGGAAACCCACGACTCGGGACCACTGCTCATCTCGGCGTTGAACACGATGCGGCGGTGGCCGATCCTCGCGAACTCGGATAGCGGGGCACCGGGAAAGGCCATGACGGGCTGAGTGCCGGCCACAGTGCCATCCGTCCGCCACAGCTGCCGGCCCGCCTCGAACAAGACGCAGTCCTCCAGCGCCGTGAGGTGGTCAGGATTCGACGCCAAAGTGCCGGGGACGATGTCCTTCACTTCGTAGGTCCCGGTCACCGTGCCGTCCGACCGCCATAACTCGAAGCCGTTGTCACCGCTGCCCGCGAACAGGACCACGTCGCCCAGCGCCGCAAAACCGTGGGGGCGCCACACCGTCGTCCTAGGGACGACACGGCGCGTGCCGATTGGGGTGCCGTCGGACACCCACAGCTCGTCCGCGTTCGCGCAGCAGGGCGGCGCTGCCAAAAACACCTGGTCGCCGGCGGCCGCCATCTCGATGAAGCGCTCGCCGCTAATGAGCTGGGTGGAAGAGCGTTGGGTTCGCACTGAGCCCGGAGGAGGAGCCGGGCACGAGATCCTTGACGAGCGCGGTACCCGCGGCCGTGCCATCCGTGCGCCAAAGCTCGAAGCCGTGCACACCGTCAGTGGCCGCGAAGAACGCGTGCTGACCGGCGATCGTGAGCCGACGGAGCAAGGACCCCAAGGGCCCGGGCCGGATGTCGGCGACGAGCATGTGCGTCGCGAGACCAGGCGGGCTGAAGAAGAGTTCCCGGCCCACATCGCGGCGCTCCGCGACGATCAGCACCCCGCCTAAGAACGGCGCGAACTCCTGCGGATTGGAGCCCACCCGAGTCGGCGCCTGATGAATGTCGCGCAGCAGACTAGGCGATTGCGCGGCGGCGGCCGAGACGGCGACCGCGACGACCACGACGAGGGTAGCGAGAACGAGGCGATGCGCATGACAGGACTCCCTTCGAGCGAGCATAGCGCCCCGTGGCAGCCCCGTGGCCGCCTAGTGGTGTGATTCAGACAGATGGGGCATTAACCGCGAGGTATCGGCGCCGGTCGCAAGGCGGGTCGCCGCAGGCATATTCGTGGATACGGCGAGGACGACCCAACGCTGCGAATGGCGTTGAGGGCCGCGGAGAATGCACCAGATTTCTGAATCACACCACTAGCGCAGCTCGCCGCGGGTGGGCGCTCTTCGATCGTGACTTCCCTGGCAATCTCCGGCCAACTCATCGCGGCAAAGCCAAACCAGGGCGGGCGGAAGCTGCGCCCGCGGCGGATCGCCTCGTAGAACCCTGTGAGGGTTGTATAAGGGGCTGCGTAGATTGTGGAGTCCAAGGACGGCTCGAGCACCGCGCGTGGCTGCGCCGCGATGCGTTCAGCCCAACCCCAGCGAACGAGAGAGATGCCGTCCAACGGCGCATGGCAAGCATGTCACCGACTCGTTCAGGGCGATTCGCTCGCGGTATTGGTCCGATGAAGAGATGGCCATGCGGTAGCGCGCCCGGGTACGAATGCGGCGGTTTTGGTCGCGGCACCGTACGTTCGTGAATGCGGCCGGACGGGGGGCCCGGTCCGTTCAGGAACCGCGGACCAACAGGATGGTCTGGGCACGATCGGTCGCCACGACATCGATCTCACCATCGCCGTCGACGTCCTCCGCCAGGAGCGGGACGTCGACGTTTCTCGGTGCGATGACGGGCGGCACCACGCGGAATCGGCCACCGCTGTCTTGTAGGAACGCGCGGATCGCGCCCCCCGCGTACGTGCCCAAAAGATCCGCATCGCCGTCCGCGTCCAGATCCGCGCCGACGACCGAGACGGGTTGCCCGACGCCTGGTCCAGTGACGATCTGCGGTACTGGATCGAACGCGCCCGGCACCGTCTGCCAAAACACCCTGAGCTCGCGCTCACTCTGGTACGCCCCCACGAGATCCAGGTCGCCATCGCCGTCGAGATCGTGAGCGGCGACCGCGACCGGACGACTCTGGGCAAGGCCAACGGTCAAAGGAACCGGGTCAAAAACGCCAGGTGCCCGCTGCCAAAACACGAGCAACCTCCCGAGGGCGGAACCGGACCCGGGCGCCGCGGCCACGAGGTCGACATCGCCATCCGCGTCGATGTCCGCCGCGACGAGCGACTGCACCGACGGGCTGGTCGCGGAGCCCCCGAGCACCTGGGGGGCCACAAACTGGCCTTGCTCGTCCTGCCACCGGAGGACCACGGTGTCGCCACACTCGTCCGCGGTCGCCAGGTCGACATCCCCATCGCCGTCCAGGTCGGCGGCGACGATCGACCGCAGGCAATCGAACACGCTGATCTGACGCAAGGTCTGCGGCTGGAACGACCGCGATGCCTCCTGCAACCACAGCGTGATGCCGCCCCTCCCTGCCGACACGATGTCCAGGGCGCCGTCGTCATTGACGTCGGCGATCGCCACGGCCGTCAGGTCAAAACCGGCGGGTCGCCCCAGGACCACGGCGCCATCAAACACACGCGGTGCGGCCTGGAAGTAGAGGTTGAGCGCTCCATCGCTGGCGGTCACCAGATCGAGGTCGCCGTCACGATCCAAGTCACCGGTCGCGAACGCCGTGGGGGCCAGTACCGAGGGCGCCGACGGAATGGGGGCCCGTTGCCATGCCCAGGAGGCGGAGGAAAAGACCGAAGAGCCGGCGAGACCGCTGACCACCGCGTCGACGGCGCCGTCGTGATCCAAGTCGTGCAACAAGACGGTGTCGACAGCGTCTGGACCGAATCCCGGCCCCCGCTCGAAGCGACCGGGCGCGATCTGCAGAAACGTCGACGGCACGTCCGCGGCGTACGCGCACGCCAGATCGACGTCGCCATCGCCGTCGAGATCGGCAGCAGCCACGTCCGCCGGCCCCGCGGTGACGCCCGGACCGCCAAGGATGAGCGGCTCTGGATCGAAGACGCCCGGCTCGGTCTGCACGAACACGGCAAAGTGATGCCCCACCAGATTCGCGATCACGAGGTCGAGGTCGCCGTCACCGTCCAGGTCGGCCGCCTCCACATCCACCGGGGGCGTGAGCGTGCCGGGCTCAGCCAACACGAGCGGCGTCGGCCCAAACACGCCCGGTGCGGTTTGGAAGAAGACCGTCAAGTCGCGGCTCATCTGGTTCGCCGACACCAGATCCATATCTCCGTCGCCATCGAGATCCGCAACCGCGAGTGCGGTGGGCTCCGCGGTCACCGTCGGGGCGCCAAGCACGAGGGGCTGCGGGTCGAACGCGCCGGGCCCCAGCCGAAAGAACACCGTGAGGTTGGAGCTCGCCCGGTTCGCCGACACGAGATCGAGGTCGCCGTCCCCGTCCAGATCGGCCGGCACCACCGCGTACGCCCCCTCCGTCACCCCCGGACCACCGAGCACCTGCGGAGCGGAGAACGCGCGCACGTCTTCCTGGTAGAAGACCGTGATCGTGCTGCTGCGTTCGTTCGCGGCGATCACGTCGGGGCGACCGTCGTCGTCCAGGTCCGCGACGGCCGCGGACGCGACGCCGTCCGTGACGCCGGCGCCACCGAGGAGCGCGCTGTGCGGCGGGAAGCCCACGGCCGAAACTTGGTACGCGAGGAGCAGATCGTCGCGCCCCACCAACACGAGGTCGGGCACGCCATCAGCATCCAAGTCGCCGGCGGCGACCGCGCGGCGACCGGCCAAGCTCACGCCGAGCGTCGACGCGAGGCCCAACGAGGCCGGCCACAGACCCGTCACCCGAACAGGCTCCGCGGTCTCGACCGCAGGCCCGGCCGCAGTATCGAACGGAATCGCTTGGACGAACACGTCGCCCCCGCCCGGGACGTCCCGGCTGTCCCAGACGAACGAGCTGGTGATCCCCTGCGGTCCGGCCGGAACCGTGGCGAGCAGGTCTGGGCTCGTGCGCATGCGCCAGGGCTGGGCGGGTCGCAGCGGCGGATCGAAGGCGCGATCGACCTCGACGATGCACCCGTCAAGCCCGACCAACGCGCGCGATTGCTCGACGCCGCCCCCCACCGACACGTCCGCGGCCTGCGCATGCGTCACGAGCAGAACTCCCTCCGGCCCGACCGCGACGGCGTCGCCGGCAACGGCGAAGCGGGCGATCGGCGTTGCCGTCCTCGCCGCGTCCAGCAGGTCCAGGGCGCGTAGCTCCAGCCCCAACCGGCCACCCTCCTCACAGAGGACCAGCAATCGTTGCTTGCGGCGGTCGAAGGCAAGGCCCGTCGGGCGAGGGAATGCGGGCTGGCCGCTGGCCGCGGCACCGGCCCTCACTTCCATGACCGCCAGGGTGCCGAGGTCGACGACGACGACGCGGCCCACACCGGCGCGACCAGCCCCGTCGCGTTCGGCGAGCCACACGCGCCTCGTATCGCGCGGATCACGGGCGAGGCCCCATGGGGTCGCCAAGCCCCCAACGACCCGGCTCACGCGCGACGCTCCGGCGCCCCAATCGAGCCGCCACAGCCCATCCTCAGCGGTGATCAAGGCGGCGTTCCCGCCCAGCGACAACAATCCGCGCGGCGCGTCGTTCGGCCGCGTGGCCCCACCAGCCCCAGGGAGAACCAGGCTGGTCACCGCGCCGCTGGCCAAATCCACTCGGAGCAGCTGCCATCCGCCCATGGCCTCCACCGTCATCAACGCGGTGCCCGCCGCACCTTCCGCAAGCGCCAACGGTCGCCCCAACGTCGCCGCCGCGAGCTCGCGCACGATCTCGCCGGTCGCCAAAACGACCTCACGCAACGTCCAGCCCTCCGGGCTCATTTGGTCCAGCACCAACCCCGTGACCCCCGCCCCCAGCGGCAGCGCCGCGACCGGCGCGACGAGCGGCGACGACGGCCACCTCGCGGCGAGGGGCTGCGGCACCTCGTGCCCGCGTAAGGTCTCGAGGCGCAGACCGACGACGCCGTGCGCTCCGATCCACGACGCCGCGTCCGCGAGCTCGGGCAAACGCACGTGGGTTGCGTCCACGGGCACGACGCGCCCCGACGCAGCCACCGGGAAGGGGCGGCAAATCCGCTTCTCCTGCACAAACGCCGGATCCAGCAGCTGTGCCGCGAGCACCTCGCGCTCGCTCGTGCCCAGCGGCTCGTAGCCCGGGTCGGTGCTGCGCCGCCATTGGAACAGCACGTCCACGGGGTCGCCCTCGCGATCCAACGCCCGCAGCGTCAACGGGATGCCCTGTCGCCGGTCGCCGCCTGGGACGGCCCCGCTCGTGTCCCACTCGACGGACCCAGACGCGTTGTTGTCCACGCGAACGGACTGCACCCCACTCCAAGCACCGACCGACAAGTCGTCCCGGGCCTGGACCCGCACCTGCACCTCGCCGTCCAGCTGAGGCACGTCGTAGTCCGTATCCCACGCGATCTCGTACTCGCGCCCGACCCTGGTTGCCTCGAGCCCGGTCAGCGCGAACTCCGGCGTCGGATCCGTCGGCTCGAGGCCGGCCGGCCGAACCGGACGCCACGGTGCGCCTGGGTCGTCGTCGGGCCGAAACTCCACCCGAAGATCAACGCGGTCCGCGGTCGAGTCGAAGACGTTGATGCGAAGGGGGGCGGCCCCGGCCAAGATCTCGCTCGGCAGGGTCGCGACCGCGGCCACCGGCGCGTCATTGCCAAGATCCACGACCACATCCCCGCCCGTGCCACCGAGGACGTGCGCGCGCACCGTCACGCCCGCGACCAAGTTGCCGCGATCTGGCAAGTCGGGTTCGTCGGAGAACCGCCAGGCCACGCGATGCACGATGCCCTTCGGCGAAGTCGCCAGCTGATCGAGGCTTCGATCGAGTGCGGTCAGCGGAACCTCCTGCCCCGGTGCGCTCGGCAAAATCATCGAGAGCCGCACGCTGGCCGGATCCGACTCCTCGTCGAAGAGCAAAAAGCCAATCTCGGCGGGCGACACCCGCAACCCCTCCACCGCGAGCCCCTGCACGTCGAGCCCGGCCAACACCGGGGTCGTGCGACCGTCGCGCGTACACGAAGCCGTCAGCAAAGCAGCGCTACACACCAAGACCGTGGCTCGACTCATGACACCGAGGGCTCCCGAACGCAGCGCGACCGCGCGCTGGTGCCACGAGTGTAGCGATGCTCTGGCCCGCGGGCGACGAGCCCAGCCTCACGATCGAGCAACTCCGCGAACGCGTTACCGCTCGTCAGGCGGGTCGTCGGGATCGGGATCGAGCTCGTCCAGCCACGAGTCCGGGAGTCGGCTACGCAGTACCTGAAGCGCTCGGTGATAGCGCGTATAGACATTCTCGCGCGAAATGCCGAGCGCGTCGGCGACCTCGGTCCCGGTCCGCTGCTCGAGGAGGCGTAGCACCAGGATCTCGCGCTCACGCTCAGAGAGCCGGAGCAGCTCATCGTGAATCGTCTCGCGAATCTCACGCCGCATTGCGTTCGTGATGACGCCGCGCTCGCGGCGCTCCGCCAGGTCGTCCAACGTCGCGTTCGGCTCGCGCTGCCGATCGCGAATGAGCCCGCGGATCGCTTGGTTGACGCGGTTGAGCAGGATGTTGCTCAAGTACTTCATCAGCACTGGCGCCAGCCGCCCTTCCCGGGGTTCGAGGGTCCCAAGCCGCGGCAGCGCCACGGCCCACGTCTCGTGAACCAGATCCTCCGCCGGGACTTGCTGCCGCGCGGCGGGGCCGAGCCGGTACCTCGCCTGCGCCAGCAAGAGCGGCGAGAACCGATCGACGATCCAAGCGATGCTCCTCTCATCGCCAGCTGCCGCCTGGCGGGCGTGCACGGAAGTCAGGTTGGTCGAATCCGCCCAGACCAGCGATCCTACGGGCTAAGATCGCGGAGACCTATGGAGAGCTTTGCGGTCAATCAGTTTCTGCAACGGGCTCTGGCAGACATCGAGTCGGGAGGCCTCGCGACTCTGGACGTCTATCTGCGCGACTCCCCGGCGGAGCACGAGGCGGCGATCGCGCGCGAGTACGACGCGCTCTCGGCCAGCATCAAAGCGGAGATCAAGGGTACCGAGGCCCACCGGGACCGCATTGGCCCCTACCGCGTCGTCTCCGAGATCGGCCGCGGTGGTCAAGGCCGCGTCTTGTTGGCGACCGATACGAGGCTGTCGCGGCGAGTGGCGCTCAAGGTCTTGCCCATTGGCTCGAGCGATCAGGCCATCGCGCGGCTGCGCCGCGAGGGCGAGATTGCTGCCCGCCTCGACGACCCGCATGTATGCAAGGTCTATGAAGTCGGAGAGTTCGACTTCGGCGCTTATGTCGCACTGCAGTATGTCCGCGGCAAGACGCTGGCGGCGCGGATCGCCGAAGCGAGCCACGCGCCACCGCTAGCACTGGTCGAGCAGGCAACACTGCCGCCGCCGAAGGAACGCATCGCCGAGGTTCTCGCCTTTGTGGAGCGGGTGGCGCGGTCGCTAGACGGGATGCACAAAGCGGGCGTCTTTCATCGCGACGTCAAGCCGCTCAACCTCATGGTGTTGCCGGATGGTGCGCCCATGATTCTCGACTTTGGTCTCGCGCGCCTCGACGAGGCCGAAGGTCGAACGCTCACGGCGACCGAAGACGTGCTGGGTACGCCGGCCTACATGGCCCCGGAGCTGTTCGACGGCGCGGCGGTCGACGCCCGCACGGATCTCTGGGGCCTCGCGGTGACCGCGTGGGAAGCGCTGACCGGCGAGCGCCCGTTTGCGACGGGGACCCGCGAGGCGATGGTACGGCAGATGCGCACCGCCGACCTGCCGAGCTTGGCGGCCCGCCTGCCGGCGGCGCCACCGGAGCTGGAGTTCGTGCTGCAAAAAGCGCTCGAGCCCGCGCCCGGGCGGCGCTACTCCAGCGCCGCGGAGTTCGCGGACGAGATCAGCCGCATTCTTCGCCACGAGCCGATTCTCGCGCGACCGGCCGCGACCGGGCTGCGACTGCGTCGCTTCGTGCAGCGCCATCCCGTGCGCACGATCGCCGCGGCGCTCGTCGCAGTTTCGCTCGGCGCGACGGGCGTCGCGTACTGGCAGCGCGCCGAAATGGCCCATGAGCGGGATCGCGCGGAGACGGCGCGGCGCGCTGCCGAAGAGGTCGCGTCGCTGACTCAGCACATTCTCGAAGAAGTCGATCCCGAGCGCGGTGGCAACCGGCTGCTGCGTAGCGTGCTCGAACGCGCCCAGGCCATGCTCGACGACGGTGGTCTCGACCAGGCGCCCATCATCCGCGCGCGCCTGTTGGCCACGATGGGTACGATCCACGCCAGCCTGGCTGAGAGCGAGAAGGCGATCGCGCGCCACGAGGCGGCCCTCGCGCTACCCGAGCAAGTCGATCCCGACAGCCTCGAGGTCGCCGAATCGCTTGTCGCGCTGGCGTCGGCCCAAGGCGCCCGCGACGATCCCGACGCGGTAGGCGCGATGTTTGAGCGCGCTCTCGCGATCCGACGCACCCACCTCGGCCCCCGCCACGAGTCGGTTCTGGGCACGTCGAGGACCTACGCGAACACGCTGTGGACCGCGCGCCAGGTCGACCGTTGCGCCACCATCGCCGAGCGCAATCTCGAGTTCGCGGGCCGCGTGTTTGGAGAACGCAGCCCTGAGGCCGCGGCCACGATGGCCGACGTCGGGATGGTCTACGTCGACCTTGGCCGTCTGGACGAGGCGCGCGAGCTACTCGAGCCCGCCTGCGCCATCCAGCGGGAGGCGCTGGGCGATCACGAGGATCTCCTGCCAACACTCGGCAACCTAGCGCAGCTCTACCGCCGCGCCGGCGAACCCCAGCAATGCGAAGCAACCCTCGCCGCCCGAGTCGACGTCGCCCAGGCGGCGCTGCGGCCAGGGCACGCCAAGATCGCGGTGGCCCTGCGCGACTTGGCCGTCGTCCGATCATGGCGCGACCGGGAGAGCAGCCTGAAGATCTTCCAGGAGGCTCTCGATGCCGCGCGGGCCGCGTATGGTGCATCGCATCCCGTGGTGGGCGAGGTGCTCACGTCCATGGGCGCCGACCTGCGAGCGCTGGGGCGTCTGGACGAGGCGATCGCAGCCTACCGAGAGGCCATTCGGATCTTCGAGGCACTCCGCGTGCCGAGGCTGAAGCACGAGGCGAACGCGCGCAACAACCTCGCCTACGCGCACCTCCAAGCCGACGATCACCGCGCTGCCGCGGACGGCTTTCGCGCGGCGATCCAGCTATGGACGGAGCACTTCGGGGCCGCGCACCAACTGATCGCCCGCGGTTACCTCAACTTGGGTGCTGCTCTGCAACGCGGACAGGACACGGCGGGCGGCCTCGCTGCCCTCGAGTCCGCGCTCGCGATGGCTCAGGAGGTGGGTGACGCGCCCCTGCAGTCCAAGGCCCATCTGGCGCTTGGCAACATCCGAGCCTGCGGCGGCGCGTTCGGCGAAGCCGGAGCGGCGTATCGCGAGGGGCTTCGGCTCGGCTCAGCGGAGCCGCCGCATGACGCGGATCGAACGGCGCAGCTCTTCGGGCACGGCGTGGCGCTGGCGGAACTCGGCGAGCTCGACCGCGCGGAGCAGCGGTTCCGAGAGGCTCTCGAGCTCGCGCAACGCCACTCGAGGTTCGAGCTCGGCATCCGCATCGCCCTTGCGTGGGTCCAGTTCGAGCGTGGTGAAGACGACGCCGCGCGGGAAGCGATCGAGGAGCTCTGGCCGGGGTTCGTCGAGTTCAAAACGACGCGAGGCGACCGCTATCCCGACGAGCGCTACGTGCGCGCCAGAGCGCTCGGTGCAGCGGATCCGCGGGCGCTCGAAGAGCTGAAGACAGCCCTGGCGTACGAGGAGAACGCCAACCGATCGCCGTGGCGCCTCGCGCGCATCCGTGGCGAAATCGGGATCTGCCTGCTCGAGCGCGGCGAGGCGCAGGAGGCGCGAGCGCTGCTGGAGACCGCGCTGCCGGTCCTGGAGTCGATCTACGGGCCTGGCCACCGCCGCACCACCCGAGTGCGGCAGGCGCTGCAACAGGATTGACACCCAGTGTCCAGGCCCCCGCGCCTGGCCCGGGGCGATGCAGGGGGCCCGCGTGAGACCTATCTCCGGTCAGGCCCCATTTCCTGTCAGGAGTCGGGGGGCCCGGGGCCTGCATCGGTAGGTGGTCGCGGCGTTCTCCGCCGCGGCCGTTTCACCCCGCAGCAAGGGAATCTCCGATGTACGTCACGCTTCTCCGGTCGGCTGCTCGTTGCACGGCCGCTCTCGCCCTTGGCACTGGTCTTTGCGCCCAGGCCGACCAACACATCGTCTTTGCCCACGGCTTTGAGCGAGCCATCAACATCGCGCCCATGGGCGACGTCGACGGCGACGGTCACGCCGACTACGCGCTCGTCAAGCGGACGAGCTCGACGGCGCGCT
>JBCCGH010000256.1:0-10942 GCA_039029375.1 Planctomycetota bacterium | reverse complement strand
TATGTCGACGGCCCTCTGCGCCGCTCGCGGCGTTGCGTCTCCTCGACTTGTCCACCAACAAGCCCTGCGTCGACAGCGCCTTGCGAGCGGCACACATGGCTCGCCGACTTACGCAACCAACTTCCGACACACAACACTAGATCGATGCAACAGGCTCTGATCCGTGCTCCTGGCGCCGCTCCGCGTCGCGGAGAGCGCGTGACTTCGACAGAGTCACACGCTCTCAGCGTCGCGATCGCCGGCTGCTGAGCATCGCGCGCGCCGCGTTGGCTCCCGGCGCGCCCATGACCCCGCCACCGGGGTGCGTGCCCGAGCCACACATCCACAGCCCGTCGATCGGCGTGCGGTGGCGCGCCCACATCGGCGCGGGCCGCAGAAAGAACAGCTGCTCGAGGCTCAGCTCGCCGTGGAAGATGTTGCCCTCGCTCAGTCCGAAGTCCTGCTCGAGGTCCCACGGCGTGAGCACCTGACAGTGCAGGATCGAGCTCTGCAGGCCGGGGAAGTACTCTTCCAGCGTGTCGAGCACCGCCTTGCCAAACGCGTCGCGCTTCTCGGGCCAGGCCTGCGGCCCCTCGGCGAGCTCGTAGGGCGCGTACTGCACGAACGCCGACAACACGTGCTGGCCGGGCGGCGCGACCGTCGGATCCGTCAACGACGGAATGACGACGTTGAGATACGGCCGCTGACTGAACTGGCCGTACTTGGCCTGGTCATATGCGCGCTCGAGATAGTCGATGCTCGGCGAGATCGCGATGTCGCCGCGCAGGTGGGCGTCGCCACTACGCCCGGGGAACTGCGGCAGCCGGTCGAGCGCGAGGTTCACTTTCCCAGAGCTGCCGCGCAGCTTGTAGCGGCGGATCGCCAGGTTGAACTGCGGGTCGAGGTGGCGTTCGCCCACGAGCCCGAGGAACGTCAAGCGAGGATCGAGACACGACACCACGCGCGACGTGCGGATCTCCTCGCCGCTGCCTTGCAGGACCACGCCGGTGGCGCGGCCGCCCTCGATGAGCACGCGCTCGACCGGCGCCTCGGTGCGAATCTCAGCGCCGAAGTGCTGCGCCGCGCGTGCCATGGCCATGCTCACCTGGCCCGTGCCACCGCGCGACAGCCCCCAGGCGCGGAACGCACCGTCGATCTCACCCATGTAGTGGTGGAGCAGCACGTACGCCGTGCCCGGCGAGCGCACGCCCTGGAACGTGCCGATGATGCCGCTCACCGCCATCGTCGCGCGCAGCGGCTCGGCCTCGAACCAGCGGTCGAGGAAGTCCACTGCGCTCATGGTGAACATCTTGAGCTTGAGCACCCGCTCCGCCTCGTCGAGTCGGTCGAGCAGGCGCGCCAGCTTGGCGGTTTCGAGCAGTCGTGCCGGGTGCAGCGAGCTGATGTCCGGCGGGATCATCTCGAGGATGGGGCGCACGACGCGGCCCATCTGGCCCATCGCTTTGCCGAACTGCGGGTAGATCTCGGCGTCGTTGGGCGAGAAGCGGGCGATCTCGCGCCGCGTGCGCTCGGGGTCGCCCCAGCGCGCCAACGAATCGCCGTCGGGCAGCGGGGTGAACGAGCAATCGAGCGGCAGGATGTCGAGGCCAAAGCGCGGCAGATCGAGCTCGCGGATGATGTGCGGCCGCAGCAGGCTGACGACGTAGCTGCACACCGAGAACGTAAACCCGGGGTAGACCTCCTCGGAGACCGCGGCCCCGCCGAGCACCGGCCGGCGCTCGAGCACGAGGACCTTCATGCCGGCTTTGGCGAGGTAGGCCGCACAGCACAGCCCGTTGTGCCCGCCGCCGACGATCACGGCGTCATAGGTCTGGCTCATGGGGGCACGTCTATGGCTTGCGCTTGCGCTCGGGGTCGTAGAACGGCCGGTCCACCACGGTGGCGGTCACGGCCTGGCGACGGTACTCGACGGTGTGCTCGATGCGCAGCGCCGTGCCAACCTTGGCGTGGCGCTGCTCGACGGTCGCGAGCGCGAGCGCCTTCTTGCAGATGGGCGACCACGTGCCGCTGGTCGCTTGGCCGACCTGGCGTGGTCCGTCGAACACCGGCACCGCGGTCCGCCAGGCGCGGTCGGCCAGCCGAGGCGGCAGGCCGCAGGCGGCGTAGAGCTCCTCGAGCTCATCCCACGCCAGCTCGAGGCCCACGAGCGCCCACTTGCTGCCGCGTTCTTGCTCCCGCCGCAGCGCTGCTTGGCCCGAGAAGGCCGCGCGGTCCAGGTGCACGGTCCAGCCGAGGCCGAGCTCAAACGGTGTCGACTTGCGGGACTCGATCGTGCAGAGCGGCGCGCTGAAGTAGTCGACGTCCTGCAGCACGAAGCCCGCTTCGACGCGCGTCATGTCGAGCGCGTCGAGCCCAACCGGCGCGAGCCCGAGCGGTGCCCCGGCGTCCATGAGGGTGTCCCAGACTTCGATCGCGCGGTCGGCGTCGACCCACACCTCGTAACCGAGGTCACCGGTGTAGCCGGTGCGGGTGATCTCGACCGGCACCCGGCCCACGTTGGCACCGGTGATCCCGAAGAAGCGCAGCTTATCGACGTTCGCGTCGCTCGCCGCACGCAGCACCTCGCGCGAGGTCGGGCCCTGCAGCGCGAGCGCCGCCGTGGTTTCGGACGCGTCCGCGACCTCGACGTCGAGGCCGGGCGCGTGCCGTCGCAGCCACCACAGCAGGGGGCTGGCGGCCGTCACGCGGTAGCGGTCCTCGCCCAGCCGCGCCACCGTGCCGTCGTCGATGACCTTGCCCTGCTCGTCGCAAAAACAGCCGTAGCCGACCCGGCCGGCCGCCAGCTTGGCCACGTCGCGCGTCATCACGTAGCTGAGCAGGCGCGCCGCGTCGGCGCCGCGCACGTCGTACTTCTTTAGCGGCGAGACGTCGAGCAGGCCGGCGGCGTGCCGGAACGCGTGGTACTCCACCTCGTGGTTGGTGTCGTACTGGCAGGGTGCGACGTAGCCGGCCCACTCCTTCCAGCGGTAGCTGACGCAGAGGGGGGCGGTGCGCTCGTGCAGCGGGGTGGGACGGGGCATCGGCAATCGGGACGGATGGCGGCGAGTCGCTGGTTCGCCTCAAGCGCGGCGGCGCGCCACGGCCAGCATGCCCGAGTCGAGCGACGGCAGCCAGCGGCTGAGTCGCGCGGTCAGCGGTTTGTGCTGCGGCTTCAGGGAGCCCCGGAGGGTCAGAATCTCAAAGTCATACTGGCGCTGCAGCAGATCGCGAAGGACGGCGGGGGTGAAGTAGAGGATGTGGTGCTTGGACGCGTAGTGCTTGCCCCGGCGCCGGCGGCGCAGCCCTAGCCGGCCGCTCGCGGTCTTCAACCGGTTGCTGAACGAGCCGATGTTGGGGACACCCAAGAACAGCACGCCGCCCGGCCGCAGCAGCCGCGCGATCTTGTCCAGGTAGCGGCGCGGCTGCTTCAGGTGCTCGAGCACCTGGTCCATGAAAACGGCGTCAAACCAGCCGTCCGGTCGCTCGAGGTCTTCGAACGCGCCGCTGTGCACCGGCACGTCAAACCGCGCGCTGACCTCGCCGGTCGTGGCGGGATCCACGTCGTAGCCCTCGACTTCCCAGCCCAGGTCTTTGGCGATCCCCAGCTCCAGGCCGTCGCCCGACCCGACGGACAGCAGCCGGCCGGGCTCGATGTAGGACGCCATCAGCTGTAGGGATCGCCGCTTGCCGATGCGCCGGATCTCGGGGTGTTTGCGCGAACCCTCGACGTGATCGCCGCGGTCCTGGTCGTCGACCGAGATGTAGCTCGCATAGAAGCGCGCCAGATGGCCCTCGCTGTACTGCGGGTTCATCGCCAGCACGCCACACGCCTCGCAGCGGCCGATCTGCACCCCGCGAAAGTCGCGGTCGAAGGCACGCAAGGGGCCGCCCTCGCACAGGGGGCAGCTCGAGAGAGGGGGATCGTATTCCGCGCCTTGGGGCACGGGGCGTGAGTGTGGCGGGGGACGGCGGTGCGGTAAAGAGGGCTCTTCGCTCCCTTTGGTGGCCCGGTCCTGATCGGCGAACAGTGGGTTCTGCCGACGCCGGTGCGTATCGTCGACGAGTGTCCGATCCGCAGCTTTCGGGCCCGTTCGGCGGGGGGTGGCGTTGGCTCAGCTGGCGCCTGTTGGTGCTGATGGCGGTGTTCGCCGCGGCGCTCACCGCGTTCGAGGTTGGTGTGGGCGTCAGCGACCGCGAGGGGGTCCCGACCGCGGCCCTGGCGACCCAGATCTACTATGCGCTCGGGCTCTTCGTGTTCGGCGGGCTCGATCTGGGGATGCCGACCGGCGGTCCGGTGTGGGCGCGGGTGCTGCTCTGGGTGGCCTATTTCGCGGCTCCCGCCATCACGACGTCGGCGCTCATCGAGGGAGCTTTGATCCTGCTGCAGCCCGAAGCCTGGCGGCTGCGTCGCGCGCGCGACCACGTGGTCATCGCGGGGTGCGGCCGGCTGGCCATGCTCTACCTGCAG
Organism: Planctomycetota bacterium; assembly: GCA_039029375.1. Lineage (GTDB taxonomy): Bacteria > Planctomycetota > UBA1135 > UBA1135 > UBA2386 > JBCCGH01. The sequence continues at coordinate 6,495 of JBCCGH010000256.1, read as the reverse complement.
CGGCTTCGCGCGGTCGACAAGAAGCGCCCGGTGGTGCTCGTGGAGCGGGTGCCCGACCACCCCAACGCCCGGATCGCCCGCCAGCGCTACCGCAGTATGGTCCTGGCCGGCGACATCGCCAACGAGGATCTGCTCGCGTCGCTGCGGCTGCCCCAGGCGCGCCGCGTCGCTTTACTCACCGGCGACGACTACGCCAACCTCGGGGCGGCGGCCGCCGTGGGGCGGCTCGCGCCAGGGCTCACGACCAAGACGCTGGTCCACGTCGCCGATATCCGGCTGCTGCGGATCCTGGAGCAGAAGGGTGTGCTTCCCGAGGCGGTCAAGTTCAACAGCTACCGGCGCGCGGCGCGGCACCTGGTCCAGGAGCGCCTGCTGCCACACTTCGTCAGCACCGGGGCGCAGGACTCGGTCGTCCTCGGCGGCTTTGGCCGCTTTGGGCAAACCGTCCTGGCCGAGCTCCAATGCGCCGCCGCGGGCCGGTTTGGCCGGGTGGTGATCTGCGACCGCGTCGCCGAACAGCGCACCGAGGTCTTTCGGGAGCAGGTGGGGTTCAGCGACGACTACGTCTGCGCCGTGGTCGAGGGGGACGTGCGCCACCCCAGCACCTGGGAGAAGATCCACGAGCGGTTACCGGGGCACGAACCGGTGGTTTTGGTGATCGGCACCGGTGACGAGAGCGCCAACCTGCGGACCGCGCTTGGGTTTGCCGGCGCGGCGGGCACCGCGCGCGTCTACGTGCGTGTGTTCGAGCGCACGTCGTTCATCGAGCAGCTCGCCGACGAGTGCGGCTTCGAGGTCGTGAGCACGGCCGACCTGCTGATCGAGAGCCTGGCCGGGGACGGGGTCGTCGCGCGGCCGCGCTGATGGAGGTAAGCGCGGCGCAACGTCATCGCCGCCGTCTGCGTTGCACGCCGATCAAAAAAATAGGCCCCCCCGAGCTTCGCCGGTCGGGGGGGCCAATGGGGCAGGCTGACTCTCCAACCGTGTCTTGTCCTGACGTGCCTCTGGTGTTTCGCAAAACTGCGTTTTTCACCACGGGCCTCGAGCGGCGCATCGCGCCGCCATCGCAATGGGGTCGGCGAGCCACCGGTCCTACGGCTGGTTGGTCGGCCGCTGGTTGGTCGGCCGCCACCGGGCGGCTGGCGTGGGCGCTCGAGGCGCCGGCGGTCTTTCGGTGGTCTCGCGCCGCGAGCCACCGCTTACGGGCGGCGGTGCGGGCGCGCGCGATGGCTCACTCGCCGAGCGTCCACACGACCGTGTTGGTCAGGTCGGCTCCGAGCGGACCGGCGGCCGGTGCCAGGAGTGCCTGCCACGCCACGCGCAGGCCGCGCAGCCCGGGCAGCGCTGGCACTGGGACCGGCAGGTTCCAGCGACCGGCGGCCGGCGTGATCGCGCCGACGAACGCCGTGCTTGCGGCATCGAGGTGGAGCAGGCACGGGCCGGCGGCGACCGGGCGTCCCGGCAACGCCAACCACAGCGCGCCCGCCGTGCTCGGTGCGGCGCCGGCGATCGACACGTTGGCGACGGCCCCCTGCACCGGGTCGTCCGACTGCAGGCGCAGTGTCGTCCCCAGCGTGGGGCACGTCGCGCCGACGCCCTGTGCGCTGGCGCCGGGGTCCAGCACCCAGAGCTCGCGGCCGTGGGTGCCATCGTCGGCGCTGAAGATGATCTTCCCGTTGCTGAGCGTCAGGTGGAACGGGTCGGAGCTGTACTGCGGGTTCAGTTCGGCCAGCTGTACCGTGCCGGCCGGAGTGCCGTCGCTGATCCACGGTTCGGTGCCGGAGCCCGCGGTCGCCGCGGCGAGCACCAGCCGGCGGGAGCCCGCGGGCTCGAGTCCGATGGGGGCGCGGCTCCAGGCCGTGCCACCCGGGCGGAGCTCGCGCGTTCCCGCGGTCGTGCCGTCGGACGTCCACGTGGTCCCCGGGCCGCTCGCGGTCCAGATGGCGACGTCGCCCCAGGCCGTCAGGCGGCCCGGCAGGCTGCTGCGGGGGCCCGGCTCCACGTCGACGAGTAGCCGCGTACCGGCGCTGGTGCCGTCGGTTACCCAGACCTCTGCACCGCGTTGCCCGTCGTTGGCCGAGAAGAACAGCAGCTCGCCCACCACCCGGAGATCGGCGAATCGAAGGGGGCGTGGCATACGGCTCCGCGTGCGAGAACGAAGACGCCTCACGAGAGGCTGATCACGCGTAGCGGGGCCTGCCGCGGAATCGGACAAGAAATTGGGCTGGCCCACCGTTACCCCCCGGCCGGCGGGGGCGCTCGGGCTCACTGGCCGAGCGTCCAGACCACCGCGTTGGTGAGGTCAGCGCCAAGCGGGCCCGCGGCGGGCGCCATCGCGGCCTGCCACGCGACGCGTAGGCCGGACAGCGCGGGCAGGGCTGGCACCTGGACCGGCAGGTTCCACGCGCCCGCCGCTGGCGTGACCGTGCCGATGAACGCGGTGCTGGCGGCGTCGAGGTAGAGCAGGCAGGGGCCGGCGGCGACCGGGGTGGTCGGCAGCGCCAGCCATAGTGCGCCCGCGGTCCCGGGCGCGGCACCCGCGATCGATAGGTTGGCGATGGCGCCCTGCACTGGGTCGTCCGAGCGCAGGCGCAGCGTCCCGAGCGTCGGACAGGTAGGCCCCACCCGCTGCGCACTGGCGCCGGGGTCGACGACCCACATCTCCCGCCCGTGGGTGCTGTCGTCGGCGGTGAAGAAGACCCGCCCGTTGCTGAACGTCAGGTGGCGGGGGTCGGAGTTGTATTGCGGGTTGATCTCGCCCAGCTGCGTGGTGCCGGCCGCGGTGCCGTCGGTGATCCAAGGTTCGGTCCCCGAACTCGAGCTCGCCGAAGACATCACCATGCGCCGCGTGCCGGCGGCCTCCAGCCCGATGGGGCCGTAGAGCCAAGGCCCGCCGGCCGGCCCGATCGCTTGGGTGCCGGCGACGGTGCCGTCCGATACCCACATCTGCACCGTCCCCTCCGCCGTCCAGGCCGCCCGGTCGCCCCACGGCGTGAGTCGCCTTGGCCGGCTGTCGCCTGGGCCCGGCACTGCGTCGACGAGCAGATGTGTGCCCGCCGCCGTGCCGTCCGTCACCCAGACCTCTTCGCCGCGCACGCCGTCGTCCGCGGCGAAGAACAGGAAGTCGCCGACGACGAGGAGCTGGTCGGGATTCGATCCGGCGGGGCCGGCGGCAATGTCCAGCAGCAGCTCGGTGCCGGCGGGCGTGCCGTCGGTGCGATAAAGCTCCCGGCCCGTGCCCGCCCGGTGCCCGACGAAGTAGACCGCGCCGGCGAACGCGGCGATCTGTCCGGGCGAGGTCGCCCGTGATGCCACGGTCGTCGCGATCTGGGTGCCGGCTGTCGTGCCGTCCGTGCGCCATAGCTCGCCGTTCGCGGTGAAGTAGAGCTCCTCGCCCGCGGCCACGAGCGCCCCCTTGGTCGAGCTGGGGAGGCCGGGTCGGAGATCGATCACCATCCCGGTGCCCGCCTCGGTGCCATCGCTCTGCCACAGCTCCTCGCCGTGGATCGAGTCGGTGGCCCAGAAGAACGCGATGTTGCCCAGCGCGACGTAGCCGTTGGGGAACACGCCGTAGCGGGTGGGGCGCGGGTCCAGCACCCGCCGGGTGCCGGCGACCGTGCCGTCGCTGACCCAGGCGTGGTTGTTCGCGCTGAAATGCACTCGGTCGCCGACGACGGTCAACTCGTCGGGCCTGGAACCGAAGGGGCCCGGGAGGATGTCAAGCAGCATGGTGGTACCCGCCGCCGTGCCATCGGTGCGCCAAAGCTCGCTGCCGGTGTGGCCGTCATCGGCTCGAAACAGGAGCAGTCCGTTCAAGTCGACGAGCTCTTCTGGGTCGGAGGGGAGGCTGCTAGTGGTCGATTCGAGCCCCAGGTTCGCGAGTAGCACCGTGCCCGACGGCGTGAGGTCGCTGCGCCAAGGCTCGCGGCCGATGACACCGTCGTCCGCGGTAAACAGCAGGGCCGCTCCGGCGTCGGCGAGCTGGCCGGGTGCCGAACTCGTGGTGCCGGCGGCGATGTCGAGGATCAGGCGTGTGCCGGCCGTGGTGCCGTCGGAGGCCCAAAGTTCGGTGCCGGCTCCGGCGGTGCTGGCGACGAAGGCAATCTCACCCGTGGCGGCGAGGGCCGCGAGCTCACCGGATCTGAGGTTCACACCGGGCACCGCGGCGGTGGGGGAGTCCGTGCCGGTGGGGGTGCCGTCGGTAAACCACAGGTCGCGGCGGGCGCCCTGAGCCGCGGTGAACGCGATGCCGCCGGCGAACGGCGTCAAATCTTGCGGGGCGGAGCCGGCGCTGCCTGGTGCAAGGTCACGCACCAACGTGGTGCCCGCGGCGGTGCCGTCCGAGATCCACAGCTCGCGGCCGTTGACGAAGTCGTCGGCGGTGAATAGCACGCTCAGACCCAAAGGCGTGAGCTCGTCCGGCCCGGCGGAGGCGGCGCCGCCCAGATTCCGGACCAGTCTTGTGCCGGCGGCGGTGCCGTCGGTGATCCACAGTTCGCGTCCCGCCACACCGTCGTCGGCGTGGAAGAACAAGTTGGCGCCAACTTCGGTCATGTCCTCGGGCAGCGAGCTCGCCAGGCCCGGGCGGAGGTCGGTGACCATGACCGTTCCGGCCGTCGTGCCGTCGGTCTTCCAAAGCTCACCGCCGGTGACTCCATCCGTCGCGCAGAAGAACACGTCCGTGTCGTACCCGGCAAACGAGTGTGGATACGAGTGCCCTGGCCCGGCGTGGACGTCCGCGACCATGACCGTGCCTGCGGTCGTGCCGTCGCTCTTCCACACCTCGATCCCGGCTACCCCGTCCGTGGCGGCGAAGTAGAGCTCGTTGCCCACCGCGGTCAGGTCGCCCAGAAACGCGCCCGCGAACCCGGGCACGATATCGCGGACCAGCACGGTGCCGGTCTCCGTGCCATCCGTCTTCCATAGCTCGGTGCCGAATCCCGCGGCGGTCCCAGCAAAGAACAGCACGTCCCCGACAGCCGTGAGCTGCGCGGCGCTGGCGGCGATTTGCAGCTGCCGCGGCGGGCCGGCGTCCTCGCTGACAAACAGTCCGCCACCGATGGTCGTGGCCGCGGTGAAGAACATCTTGTTGCCGGCCCTCGTTAGCTGCGACACGCGCGATGGCACCGCGGGCGCCACCGTGTTGATGTCGGTGAGCAGCTGTGGCGGTGCGATCTGCGCGGTCGATGCCGCGGTCAGCGCCAGGATGGGGATGGCGAACAAGAGCGGGCGTGGCATAACGGCTCCGTGTGCGAGGACGAAGGGCCCCGTGCACCTCGCGGCATAACAGCCGACGGTACCGAGGAGGAGGGGCCTACTACTGGTAGCCGAGCAGGGCGCGGGATTGGACGAGAAACCGGTCCCACGCGCGTTGCCCCACGGCGGTGGGGCCGCCAGCGGCCCCGGCGCGCCGGCCGGTCGCGGGGCCGAAGACATTGCTGCGTCCTTCGGGCGGGCGGGTTAGAATGAGCGCCGACCCCGACGCGGGGGGAGGTCCACTGTTGGTGCGAGCGCTGTTGTTGTGCGTGCTGCTGAGCTTGCAGAGCTGCTTCACCATCGGCTTGTGGGGCGGCGAGGTTCGGATCGAGCCGGACCAGCCGGGCGGTGATATCGAGACCAAGGTCGAGTTCCCCGAACACTCGAGCCCACTCGGCAAGCCGTTGCCGCGCATACTGCTGACTCCCATTGCCTTGGCGGTCGACGTGCTGACTCTGCCCATTCAGGGCCTCATCGTCTTCATCACGCTGCTCGACGACGACGGCGGCTGCTAAGGCCGCAGGGCTCGTGGCGCCGTTCCCGGCGCTGGCCCTGTCACGTCAGTTCGTGCTCGCTCACGAGGAACGCTGAGGATTTGGCGTGGTCGATGAAGGTCCGCTCGTCCTCGAGCAGGGCTGCCGCCAGCTTCTGGCCTTCGGCGGAGCTCATCCCGGCCATCATGTCCTCTTCCGACTCGAACCAGACTTCGGCGACGCCGTCGAACTCCGGCAGCATGCCCCGCGACTGTCGCATGCTTTCATTGGCGGGCGTGTCGATGGTGAGTGACTGCACGTACTTCTTCGCGCGCATGTCGGCGGCGTGCTTCATGAAGAACGGGCCGTGGCTGTTCAACCAGTAGTCTTGGAACTGCTGCCGGGACTTGGTGGAGTGACGGGTGAGGCACATCACGAGCTTGATCATGGTGCCCAAGGGTAAGGCCGCCCGGCGCGCGACGCGTCCACTGAGAAGCGTATCCGTAGGTCGTGGGAGCGCGGGAGCGAGACCACCTCCCGCGCGTGGGATCGCCGCCCCATGCTCTTGGTGCGGCTCCTCGACCGGGCCGTACCCGCGGGCCGCCGAGACCTAGCCGAGGCGCAGACGCAACACTAGTGTTGTGTGTCGGAAGTTGGTTGCGTAAGTCGGCGAGCCATGTGTGCCGCTCGCAAGGCGCTGTCGACGCAGGGCTTGTTGGTGGACAAGTCGAGGAGACGCAACGCCGCGAGCGGCGCAGAGGGCCGT
>JBCCGH010000255.1:0-11168 GCA_039029375.1 Planctomycetota bacterium | reverse complement strand
GTCGTCCTCACGATTCTCGTTCTCACGAGCAATCCGCCGCTCGATCCGCCCCTGGAGAGATCGCAACTGCCGCCTTATCCTTCTGTTCACTCGAAACGCCCTCCCTGGCGTTGTGGTCAGTTGTCGCAAACCGACGTACGACGCTAGGAGAAGGGTGTTTCGAGTGATTTCAGAAACGGAGCGCCCCAAGCCGCGCTTGTTCGAGGACTAGCGGGGCGCAGATCCGGCGTCGTCGACGTCCGTCGGAGCGTTCACGCTCGGCCTCTTCGCGAATGCCCGCAGGAACCGTCCGTCCTCGAACACCAAGGCAATCTTGCTCTCGTCGTCCCCAGCGGCTTCGAGTTGTTCTCGCGCCGCCGGATCGGCCAGTCGCACTTTGACGCCAACGACTTCAACCTCGATGGAAGGATCGATTTCGCCGCCCGTGATGGGGCACTTGATCTGCTCGAACTGGCCCGTCAGAACCAATTGGTGATTGCACTGCGGGCTGTGCTTGGCGACATCCTTGCGGTACTTCTTGATGCAGTTCGCGCAGCACAAGAAGACCGTGCCCTCGTGGTGCTCGATGGTGTACCGATTGCGAACGTTCTTCTTGGGCATCATGAAGCACTTGATGCCCTTCCTGAAGTAAGGCGAAGTCGTCTTGCGGTAGGCCTTCTTGAAGGGTAGGTAGGCGAAGACCAGGTCGAGCTTGCCCTGCACGTCTGTCTGTGCGTCCACGGCTGCCTGACAGCTCTCGCAGCAAAAGCCGACGTCCACTCCGTCGACGTCGCTGACGCGGCCCTGCTGCAGCGGGTCTGGCTTGCCGCAGTAGCACCCCTTGACTTCGTACTGTTTCGTCAGCACGAGTTGGTGGTTGGCTCGGGCAACGTATTCTCCGCGGCTGCGTCGCTTCGCGTCTTGCTCGACGGCCTCGACGCAATCGTCGCTGCAGAGATAGACCTTGCCGAAGTTGAACGCGGCGACGCACTCCTCCTTCGCCGGTTTGCCGGTGACGACGCACCGCAGGGTCGAGATCTCGACCTCTTGGGCTTGAACGAACGAGCTGCCGAGCGAGCTTGCGACTGCGAGTAACAGAGCGAGTTGGCGAATCACCATCGGAGTCTCTGAACCAGGAGATACGGGAAAATCGGCGTGACTCGGTCTGAGGCATTCGGACCGAGGACTCGGCCCGGCGCCGAGTCCGGCGCACGACGCCGGTCACAGCGCACAGGTGACGCCAGCACGAACCTGCGGGCAAGCGTTGCGTTCGCAGAACGACGGCTTGTCGGCCGAACTCCTGCCGCAACAAAGTCCCAATCGTCATGGGCCGCGGCGCCCCGGGGCTGAGTCGCGTCCGAACTGGCCGGCGCGTGACTTCGAGAGCCCGTGTCGACCCAGCTGGACTCGCGACCGCCCGCGCTACTCGGCGTGATCCAGAGTCCCTCGTGGTTGCCGGGGGAACCGACGTCTGTGCGGTTTGGGCAGACGATCGCGACGGCGAGCTCGACATCTTCTTCCCCCCCTTCGTTCGCCCAAGCACCAGAGGGCGGCCGATCAGTTCAGGGGGACGGTCAGGAAGTTGCTCGCGGTCAGGCCCAGGGAGTTGGCGCTCGGATCGAGCCCGAGGACCTGCGCGATGAGCTCGGTGTAGAAGATCGAGAACTCGGTCGGCAAGGTCAGCGTCGCGCGGCCCGCGCTGTCGGCGAGCTGGGGGATGGCCACCAAGAACGGGCCCATCCAGAAGCAGCCCGGGGCGCCGAGCCCCTCAAGCGCCACGCCAAACGGGATCCCCAGAGTCGGCGTGGGCCCGCCGATGAGGACGGCGGTCGTGCCGCCGCTGAGCGCATTCGCGACCTCGAAGTCGATCGCGCCCTCGATCAACGTCACCGGGCCGACGACGTCGAGCAGGAGCGAGGCGCCGTTGGAGCCGACACAACCAACCCCCGAGGCCCACACGCCGATCGGCGCGACCGCGGGACCGACGGATCGTGCGCACGCCATCGGTCAACTCCACGCCACCTTGGCCGTTGCGCAGGGTCTGCATGCCACTCGCGGTGAGCGTCGCCTGCAGCGTAAAGCTGCTGCCCGCGGATTCGGCCGGCGCGAAGGTGGCCAGGGTCTGGCCGGTGAATAGGTCCAGAATTCTACCCGAGGTCGGCGCGATGCCCTCGGCGTCGCCGGTGCCGGAGATCTCGTTGCTGCCCGGCAGCAGCGGCATCTCCACCTTGGCGAACGCGATCCCGTCGCTCGCATAGCCGACCATGGACCGCGGACAAAATCGCCACCGGCCACCTGGTCCGCCCCTAAAACTCGCCGATCGTCACGTCGAGCGCGTTGGCGAAGTGGAGGTCCGGCACGCCCGTGTCGACCGAGCCACCCTGCGCGCACAGGGTCTGCCCCAGCAGCGCCGGGTTGACCGGGATCGGCAGCGTGAACGCCGTGCCCGGGCTGCCGTTCGTCTGCACCACCGCGCCGGTCAAATCACACAGCAGGTGCCCCGTCGCGATCCCGGCCAGCGGCAAGTCCACCGCCGCACCGCTCAGGATCATGAAGTCGGCGAACGCGCCCGGCACGAAGGTCGTGTGGTCGATGACGGGATCCCAGGTCATGCCGAGCACCGGCGGCCCGCTGACGCCGGGCAAGAACGCGACCGGGTTGGGCAAGCCGCCGGCGCGCACCGTCTCCGTCGCCGGGTACGGGACCGTGAGGACGCCCGACATCGCGTAGAGGTGTAGCGACTGGGTCGTCGCACCAAAGCCCGCCTGCATCCATGCCATCGGCGTGGATCGCAGCGACCCCAACCAGGCCCGACTGCCACCCAGCGGGTAGGGAGTCGAAAAGCCGGGCGCGAGCGGCTGGCCGTCGGAGGCCGAGCCAGTCCACACCGCCAGGGCCGAGGTCAGGGCACCGGTAGCGGTCATCCAGGGCGAGACTGGGACGCTCCCATCCCAGAGATCGTCATAGTGGTCGGCGAGGCGTGTGCCATCGCGCTGGTAGATCGGCACGCCTTGGATCCCGGGGGCCGTAGCGTTGGTCCCGGTGTTGTCGCGGGCGAACACAGTGGCGGTGCTCGCGACGGCCGACCACTGGGTGTTCAGGCCAAACAGGTCGTCCACTTGCTCCACGTCGGCGGTGACAAACGCGTTGTAGTCCGCGATGTCCGTCGACATGGCATCGCGCGTTCCGTCGGTCACGACCATCACGCGGTATGGATCGCCTGGACTGAGGTCGGCGGGAGGAGCCAGCGCGTCGCTCAGCCGGAGCTGGCCCGGGATGGCGATGCGAACAAACCCGCCGCCAGGCGACACTTCGTTCGCCACGCGCAGCGTCACCGTGTACGCGCCCCGGCCGGCGATCCTGGGGAAGCGGTAGCGCAAGTCCACGGGGCCGCTACCGCCGTGCACCACCGACCACAACCCGACCACGGTGCCGTTGACCAGCACCTCCCAGTCGGTCTGGTTGCCCGGGCGCAGCGCGGAATGAACCTGCAGCGACATCGCCAACATCGTCACGGCGTGCAGACCGGGCACCGTCAGCGTCTCGGAGATCGAATGCCCCAAGGACGCCGAGTAGAACCCGCCGATCTCCCCGGGCACCGTGAAAGCGCCGCCCACCCACGTCGAGCTGGACGACGGATACGGCCAGGGGAACACGGGTCCGCCGGTGAGCGTCATCTGCCCGGGGAGGCCAAGGCTGATGGAGCCACCGCCCGAGATCACGTCGTTCGTCATCCGCATCGCCACGGTGTAGGTGCCGTGGCCCACGATGGGCGCGAAGCTCACGCTGAGATTCACGGGCCCCGCCGCGTTCGCCGTCCACTGGCCGACGACGACATCGTTCAAGAGCACGTCCCAATCCGTCTGCTGACCCGACGCCAGAACTGACTGCGCCACCTGCAGCGAGAGGTCCAGCCGGTGCACGGCATCCAGGCCCGTCGCGCGGAACGACTCGGACACGCTGTGGCCCGCCGAGGCGGAGAAGAAGCTCCCGATCTCGCCGGCGGGCACGCAGCAGCTCGCGACGACGGTGGAGCCGGAAGACGGAAACGGGGCCGTGAACTGCGCCGCGGGGGTGGCGCACAGGATGGCCGCGGCCAGCGCGGCTCGGGACGAGAGAATCGACATGGTCAGCTCAGGAGGAAGGGTCTGGAGCGACCAACCCTGCCGACGCAGAGCTCGTGGCCGCTGTTAGACACCCAGACTCGACCCGCTGGCGGCCGGGGCAGAGTTTTTCTCGAGCAGCTGGCGCTTGGCGGGACAGAGACGCGCAGCCCAGGCCGGGGTGGTCCCCGTCGTCGATCACTGGCCCGACTGGGCCGGATTCGATGAAGTCCGTCGCTGCCGGCGCATGAACCGCCCGCGCTACCGCCCCGGCGCGGCGCCCACGACCAGGTGGTAGCTGCAGTCGCCGCGGCCGGCGTTCTCGAACTCGTGTTCGACGTCGGCTTCGAAGAACAGCCCGTCGCCGGTTTCGAGTGCGTAGGTGATGCCGGCGACGTGCACGCGCAGCTTGCCCCTGAGCACGACGACCTGCTTCTCGACGCCGCGCGGGTAAGGGGGCAGAACGCCCGTCGAGGCGTCCTTGGGCAAGTGGTGGCGCACCAGCTCGAAGCGGCGGTTCTCGAACGGTGGCGAGATCAGCTCGCGGACGAACCCGGTCTTGGGGTCGCGAAACTCCGCACGGTCGGCAAGGCGGGTCACGAACGCGCGCGCCCGTGCACTCGGCGGTTGGATGAGCTCCGACAGACCGACGCCGAGAGCTGAGGCCACGCGCGCTGCCACGGCGACCGTCGGCGAGGTTTCGGCGCGCTCGATCTTGGAGATCATCGCCCGGCTCACCCCGGATCGCTCCGCCAGCTCCTCGAGGGTCCACTGGCGTTGCCGGCGTAGGTCACGCACGCGCGGGCCGAGGGAGGGGGGTGTTCGAGACGGCATGCCGGAATCCACTATCTGAGAATCTATTCTCCTGAGCGCGCAGAGGGTCCGTATCATCACCGAACGTGACTTTGCTGACCACCGCACTCTCACTGGCCGCGGCGTGCGCCCTCGCCGGATGCGTCGCCCACGCTCCAGGCGCGCGTGCGCCCCGCGCCAGCAGGGGTGGCCCAGATGCCATCGCCATCCGGGCACTGCTCGAACGGCACTACTTCCGCGGGATGGATGCGCTGTCCTTCGAGCTGTTCGCGCCCGCGTTCGACCCCGACGCGCGCTTGGCGTTCGTCGCAGAGGGCGGGCTCGTTCAGCTCGACCTCGACGCGTGGCGACGACGCCTGGACGTCCTCCGAACCGACGTCGATCACCCGCTGCACCACGAGGCGAGCGAGAAGCACGTCGACGAGGTCGTGGTCGTTGGAGACGTCGCGACGGCAACCGTGCGCTTCGTGTTCCCGTCGCGCACCTACACCGACTTCTTGCAGCTCGTCCGGACGCAGGGCGAGTGGAAGATCCTCGCCAAGACCTTCGACCTGGAGCTCGAACCGTGATGCACGCCGTCGCCTCTTCGCTGTTGGTGATCTCAGCTCTCGCCTCTACCGCGATCGGGCAGCGCCCCGAGCTGACCGGCTATTGGCAGGGAGCCGCGGTGCGCGATGGTTCGGTGCTTCCGCTCTCGCTCCAGTTCGATCCGGCCGACGCCGTCATGCGGCTCGATGCGCCGAGCTTGGGGATCTTCGGCTGGATCACCCGGCTCCGGCCGGACTCCGGCCCCTTGCGCGTCCCGCTCGCCCGGTACGAGTTGAGTCTTGAGGTCGACCTCGACCATGGGGTCTTGCAAGGCGACGTCGCGCCGCGTGGAGGCGGTGAGGCGATCGCTGCAGTGCAGCTGCTCCGAGTGGCTCGCCCCCCCATCCCGAACGAAGTGCGGGAGGAGATTCAGATCGAGAGCGCCGACGGGGTCAGCTTGGGTGCGACGGTGATCCTGCCGCGGACCGAGGGACCGCATCCCGGCATCGTCTTCGTGCAGGGGCGAAGCTATGGGAGCCGCTATCAGCACCACTCCCACGCGATCGCGGCGGCGCGGCGCGGCATTGCCAGCATCCTCTTCGATGGTCGGGGCGTCGGAACGTCGGGCGGAGAGCGGGGCAGGCACACCCTGCAGAATCGGCTGGACGATGCCGAGGCCGCACTCGCTGCCTTGCGCAACCATCCCGACGTCGATGCAGAGCGGGTCGGGCTCTTTGGCCACAGTGCCGGTGGCTGGGTGATCCCGGTCGTGGCCCAGCGCGCGAGTCCGGTTGCGTTTCTGGTGATGCACGCCGGCCCGGCGGGGACACTCGCCGACCAACAGGCGCAGGTCGTGCGTGAAATGACGCGCCGCTCTGGAGACTTCTCCGAGGAAGATCTCGAGCGTGCCTACGCCTACCAACACAGCCTGGTCGAGCTCTTGACATCGGGCGCTGCATGGCCCGACATCGAGGCCCACGTGCGCACGGCGGACGACCAGGCCTGGGCGGTTCGGGTCGACCGACCGACGAACGAGACGGATGACGAGCTCGACTACTTCCGCCGCAATCCGCATAACAACACCGCGGCGCTGCGGGCGACGACCATGCCCGTGCTCGCGGTGTATGGAGGCGACGACTACATCGTTCCACCGCGCGACAACGAGCCGGCCCTAGAGGCGCTCCTTCGCGCCGCGGGCAACGAGGACTTTCGCATCGTCACGTTCCCCGGTGCGGACCATGGCCTCATGCTGAAGGCACAGGGGCGTGACGGATCCCCGTTCCGCTGGGAGCGCCGCCCACCCGGTTACTTCGACACGATCCTCGACTGGCTCGGCGCGCGGGTGGCGGGCTAGACTAGAGGGGCGCCTGCGGCCCAGCGAGGCCTACACCCCTGCGGGCCAAAGATGTCGCCGAGACGGCCCCAGTGAGCCTCGGTATCGTGGGCCTCGACCATGCAGACAAGGCGCGCGCCCCGCCAACGAACCCAGCGCGCCATTAGCCGCGACCTCCCGCCAACCGCGGTCGCGAGAGCGCGGCTCCCCGGCTCGATCCGAGGCTCAGGGGCAGGAGCCTGTTGGCTCAATGGCTCGTGGCCGCTCCCGGCGCGCAGGCCTGCCCCGGTGTGCTCCTCGGGTTCAGCGGCGGCGTCTCGATACGTGTCCAATGAGACCGCCGCGGCGCAACTCCGGCCGACCACGGCGACGAGCCCCCACCCTCGCCTGGCTTGCGCCGGACTCCCCCATCGTCTTGCCGTGGGACCTCACGAACCGGCAGACTCGATTGGGCTACGAGCGAGGGTTTCTCGCGCCCTGACTCCGGCGCCACGGGCCGCACAAGCGGACACCAGCGGATTGAATCCGCCTCAACGAGCGCGTAGCGCTGGGCTTGGGCTCACCGACGATCGTGACCTCTTCGCCCGCACTCCCTCGCACTCGGCTGCACAACGTGCGTCGACCCGTCACGCGGCGAGGCCGGTGCGATTTCCTGGGACGACGCGTCCCGTTCGGCGGAACAGCTTGCTCGAGGTGCAACCGCCGATGCTCAGACTCACCCTCCCGCGTTCGTTGCCACAACCCAGGGTGCTGTCGCTCGGCGTGATCATCGCAGGCGCCACCCTCGGGCTGCCAGTCGCCGCCCAAGTGCAGTTCGCGCAGCTCCTATCGCGGGGCCTGCCCCACGATGCGGACCAAACCGACGGCGTGGCGCTCGGTGATGTCGACGGCGATGGCGACCTCGATGTGGTGTTTGCGAGCCGCGGCGCCCAGAACCGATTGTACCTCAACGACGATGCCGGTCTGTTCGTGGACGCGACGGCCGCGCGCTTGCCGGTCGACGCCGACCCAACCACGTGTGTCACGGCCTTGGACGTCGACGGTGACGGCGACTTGGATCTTCTGTTTGGCAATCGCGGACGGCAGAACCGGCTCTACCTCAATGACGGCAGTGGTGTCTTCGTCGACCGGACCGCCGTTCGGTTGCCGCCGGACCTCGATCGCACGACGTCGTTGGCGACCGGGGACGTCGACGGCGACGGCGACCCGGATCTGGTGGTGGGGAACGGAGTCGACGAAACCTACGCCGCCGGAACGCTCAACCGGCTCTACCTCAACGACGGCCGTGGCGCATTCGCCGACGCCAGCGAACGCTTGCCCGCCGACGCCGACCCGACCGAAGCGCCAGTGCTCGCGGACTTCGATGGCGATGGCGACCTCGACCTGTTCGTCGGCAACGCGTGGTTGTCGAGGTACTCGTCCTACGGCTGGTCTTCGATCGCCGTGCCGAATCGCCTCTACCGGAACAACGGTCGCGGGGAGTTCGCGGCGTCATCGACCAGCTTCCCCGCCTTTCCGCTGATGGCCCACGACGCGGCCGCGGGCGATGTCGACAGCGATGGGGATGTCGATCTAGTGGTGACGAACGGCAGGGACATCATCGGTTACGGCAGCAGTCGGGATCAGCTGCTGCTCAACGACGGTCAGGGTGGCTTTGTCGACGCGACGCCGCAGTCCTTCTGGACCGTGGATTCGGGCCGGGCCCTCGCGCTGTCTGACTTCGACGGCGACGGCGACCTCGATGTCGTCTTCGTCAACGGCACCGCGAACCCCTTCTATCCCTACCCATACGGTGCTGGCACGAGCCAGAACCGTCTCCTGCTGAACGACGGCAGCGGGACGTTCGCGGACGCCACGATGACCCACTTGCCGGTGGATGACACACCCAGTCACGGCGTGGCGGCGGGTGACCTCGACGGCGACGGCGACCTGGATCTTGTCGTCGGCGAATTCGGCGACGAGCTTCGGGTCCCCGGTCAACCCAACCGCGCGCTGTACAACGACGGCACGGCGCGGATGACGGAGTCGGTCAGCGCCCCGCGACTGCCCGGTTCGTTTGACCCCACGGCGGACCTCGCGCTCGGTGACGTGGATGGCGACGGCCACGCGGATCTGTTCGCGGCGAACCTCGCCGAGCAGGACCGGCTGTATCTCGGCGACGGCCGGGGGCGGTTCTTCGACGTCACTCGGACTAGCGTACCGATGGACTCGGCCACCTCGACCGCGGTGGTGGCGGCGGACTTCGACCGCGATGGCGACCTCGATTTCGCGATCGCCCGGCAGGCCGCGCCGAACCGTCTCTATCTCAACCAAGGGGGCGTGTTTGCCGCGGCGGGCGGACGCCTACCGACGAGTGCCGAGGAGACGTTTGCCGTGGCCGCCGGCGACGTCGATGGTGATGGAGACATCGATTTGGTTTGGGGCAACCGTGGGACGCAAAACGAACTGGACCTCAACGACGGCAGCGGCTTCTTCACGCGCGGGAGCCTGCCGCCCGACGCGGATCCGACGACCGACCTAGCGCTTTGCGACGTCGATCTCGACGGCGATCTGGACGTGTTGGTCGCCAACGAAGGCACTCAAAACCGCCTGTACCGCAACGATCCCGGCGGGTGGCTGGACGTGACGGCTCAGCAGCTGCCCCCAGATCAGTGGCCTACCGTGGCGGTGGTCTACGGCGATGTCGACGGCGACGGCGCTGTGGACGTAGTCTTTGGCAACGACCGGCAATCTGACCGCCTGCTACTCAACCAAGGCGACGGGTCGTTTCGTCTTGCGCCCCCGTCGACCTTGCCGTCGCAGAGCTACCGAACGACTGCGCTTGTACTGGGCGACGTGGACGCTGATGGCGATGTCGATGTGCTGACCGGCAAGCTCGACGGGGCGACCGAGCTGTCGCTCAACGACGGTGCTGGAGGCTTTGTCGCCGCGCCTGGTCGGCTCGCGGGTTTCGAGCACCCGACGACGGCTCTTGCCCTACAGGACTTGGACGGTGACGGCGATCTCGAGATGCTCGAGGGCGTCCGCGGCCCGAACCGCCTGTCGCTGAACCTGCTCCGGCAGCTCGACAGCGCCCTCCCAGTCCGCGCGCCGGGCGCTCTTCGCCTTGATGTGTACGCACGGTACACCCAGCCTCGGCCGACGATGGCGGTCCCGCTGCTGGCGTCGGCGCCGGCGCAGATCCCGGTGTCGCCCTTTGGGACCCTGGGGCTCGAGCCATCCCTCACCGTGGCGCTCCCGCCCCTTGCCCTGACGGCGGCCGGCGACGGGTCCCTCGGTCTCTCGGTGCCCGCGCAGCCCACCTTGGTCGGGCGATCGGTCTTCGCGCAGGCGCTGCTGTTGCCGCCTGCCGGGACCAGCGCGCTGACGAACGCGACGGCAGACGTCATCCTGCCGTAGCCGGAGCGGCGGCCCAGGCGCGACGACGGCGGCTATGCGCGGCGCTATGAGCAACCCGGCTGCGCGCAGGCTCGCCCTCCCGTGCAACTGCCGTTCGGCGCCGTCGGGCCCGAGCCAACCCCGGGCGCGGGTTCGTACACGGCGACGGGGCAGCGCGCCGTGCGCTCACCAGCGGAGCTCGATTTGCACCGGGGTCCCAGGCGGACACGTGCACTTCGCCGGCTGGGGTGTCGAACTCGAACTCTCCGGTGTCGCCAATCGGTCGCCCCTGACCTTGGACAGAGGAATCTCGGGCTCGTCGCGCACCCAGGCCTTGAGGTCGAGCCGACGCTGCTGACGCGGCACGGGCAGCTGCTGGGGACGTCGGAGTACACCGGGGACCAACTCGGCTCGCTGCTGCCGGTGGCGCATCGACGCAATCGCGTCACGCCGCAAGAAAACTCCTGCCACCGTGACGCCGCGACGGGGTTCTACCCAGCAAACCGAACCACCACGGTTCCCAACGAAAGAGTCGTCCAATGTTCGTCAAGAAGATCAACCTGGCCGTCACCGGTATCACCGCCGCTTTGCTGTTCGCTGTTTCCGCGCCGGCGGCGAACGTCGCCATCACCCCCGCTCTCCCTTCGGTGTTGCTCGAGGAAGAGCCCGAATTCGACATCGTCGTGCGCATCCCCGGCATCACCGGCGGCGCCACCCATCCGGCCTACCAGGGCTGGATCCAGGTCGAGAGCTCGGGGATGGACCTCACCAACGGGGCGACTCTGTCGATGATGGGCGGTGCGGGTGGCGCGGGCCGCGTGAGGCTGTCCGAGATGGTTGTGTCGGGCAGTCTCGGACATGGCGCTGCCCCCTCTGGTTGCCGCCTGCGCGTCCATGCAGCCCTTCGACAAGGTTGAGATCCACTTCCTTCGCACCGATGGCTCCAGCGCGCTGCCGGCCCTGGAGATCGGCTTGGGCCAGGTCCTCATCACCAAGGTGGAGCACGTCTTCGACCCCGACCCGCAACAGCAAAT
>JBCCGH010000254.1:0-11272 GCA_039029375.1 Planctomycetota bacterium | reverse complement strand
TCGTCATCACCGCACTGGCGGTGCCCGTCGCCAGCCAGGACGATCCCAACGGTTTTCCGCTGCACCTGCACACCTTCGAGGGCGATTCGTCGAGCACCACGATCCTCAACCAGCCCTACATCCGCTGGCAGCAGATCGACTCGACGACGAACTTCTCGCACATCGTCAAGTTCTTCAACCTGCGCCGGGACGCGCACGCCGCCGCCGTGGATGCCAGCGCGCGCAGCATCGACGTTGAGCTGACGATGGGTTTCCTCCAGGACGTCGCGACATTCGGCAACAACTTCACGGCGAACTACAACTACCTAGGCTCGCTGGCGACGGAGACAACCATCGTGCCGCGCACGACCATCAGCCTGCCGGACTGGAACCAGATCCCCATCGACCGGCCCAGCGGCTTCAAAGCCGTGCCCCCCACCGCCGACACGTTCGTCATCCCCGTCGGCTTTCACTCCTACCCGGGCGTGGGCCCGCTGGTCTGGGACCTCCAGGTCTGGAACAGCACGACCGGCGATCACCCCGTCGACTACGTCAACCTGACCGGCGACTTCCACTCGGGCGCGAAGCACTCGGGGTTGCCCGGCTGCAACGGCATGCTGGCCACGGCCTACTGGGACGTGCAGAACTGGGGCGCATCGAGCACCCTGACGCTCGGCGCCACCAACGCGCCAGTCGGGCAGATCGTCTTTGGCCTCCTCGGCGTCACCAACCCGCAGCTGCCGCTCCCTTGGCTCTGCGCGCCGCTGCAGTCCGACGTCCTGGTCGGCAGCTTCCCGGTCGGAGCCGTGGATCCGTCGGGAGTCGCCAGCACCACGCTGAGCTTCGGCACCTACCCGGTGACTTGGCAGTTCTTCAAGCTCAACATGCAGGCCATCGCCGCCCCGAGCCTCGAAGTGAGCGACGGAGTGGAGATGGAGCTTCCCGACACAGTGGCCATGGGCGCAGTCGAGGTGAAACACATCTTCACCACGACCCCGGGTTCGCCGACCGGCATGGGCGTCATGAACGGTGGTGTCGTGTTTGAGATCGTCGATTAAGACGCCGACGTCGCTCGCGCCGGGTGTTTGACCAGGCCGGACGGACCTCGCTTCGAGTATCGTGGCGGCGTTCGCCACCTCAGCGCCGCGGCCTGACCGCGCCGCAAGGAGCCTCATATGAAGCGACGGAGATCTCCCTGTGTCCTCTGCGCGATCGCGCTCGGCGCCATGGCCGCACTCGCCTCGGCGCAGGAGCCGAGCCATGACGCGCTGGCGTTCGCGCGGGCCAAAGCCACGAGCGAGAACCAACGCGTGCTGCTCTGGCTGCGCGACCCCAACGCCGCGTCGGACGAAGACCTCGCGAAAGCACTCGCCAAGCCAGCAGTGCGCAAGCTGGTCCGCTACGAATACCAGCGCGTGGCGCTTCCGGTCGCCACCCTACCGGCAACCGCTCTGGCGCACCGGCTCGAGCTCGGTGACCTGCAGGCGCCGGCGCTCGTCGCCCTGGACACGGACGACGTTGTCCTCGGCACGGCGACCGATCCGGAGCAGGTCCTCGAGTTCTTGCGCGCCCACGTGAGCGCACCGGTCGACGCACGCGCGGTCCTGGCGCGCGGCCTCGAGACCGCCAAGCACAGCGAGCGCAACGCCTTCGTCTACCTCAGCGCCCCCTGGTGAGGCTGGTGCCACCGGCTCGGGGAGTTCCTCGAGCGCGAAACGGTGCGGACCCGGTTTGCCAAGGACTACGTGGTGGTGATGCTCGACGTCGAGCGGATGACCGACGGCGCGGCGCTGGCCGAAGAGCTCCGGCAGGGCGACGGCGGGATCCCATGGCTGGTCATCCTCGATGGTGACGGCAAGGCCAAGGTCACGTCGGACGGTCCCGACGGCAACGTCGGCTGCCCGGCCCAGCCCGCGGAGATCGACTACTTCATGACGATGCTCGACACGACGCGTCGCCACATGACAGACGATGATCGCGCAATCCTCGAACGCGAGATGCGCAGCTACGGCGCCGAGCTCACTCGCCCGCGCCGCGACGCGCCCGGCGGTCGGGCCTACCCGCTCGCTGCGACCGCCGTCAAGGACGGTGCGTTCAGCGCGGCGCTGGCCCATCTCGAGGAAGCACTGCAGGAGGAGCTGCCGCCGCACGCCATCCTCGCCAACCCAGCCCTGCGGCTGCTGCGCGAGGATCCCGATCATCGCATCCAGCTACAGGCCCTGCTGCGTGAATACGCCCAACCCGAGCCGGTCGTGATGGTCGACCCATTCGAACCTGGGCAGCGCCTGCGGCTCGTGGGACGCGTCGTGGATCACACGGCGGGCACGCCGCTCGCCGGCGCATTGGTGCACCTGTTTCACACCGACGCGTCCGGCGAGTACCGGCCCGGCATGGACGCCGGCGGCGGTGCCGGCAACCCGCGATTGTTCGGGTTCGTACGCACCGACGACCAAGGCGCGTTCGCGGTCGACACGATCTACCCTGAGCGGTACCCGAACTCGGCGGTGCCGCGGCACGTGCACTACCGCGTCCTCGCCGAAGGCTACCCCGAACTCGTGAGCGAGTGCTTCTTTGACGCGGACCCGCTGCTCAGCGAGTCCACACGACGCTCGGCGCCCGAACGCAACTTCCCCATCGTGGTCCTCGAGCAAGATGAGGCGCACCGCACCGTGGCGCCCCTGACCATTCGTGTGCCGCAGGAATAACCCGTGACGCCCCCCGCGCCGGCGGCCCCGGACCTCCCCCCGAGCATCTTCAACGACGTCGTGGGGCCGGTGATGCGCGGGCCCTCCAGCTCGCACTCGGCGGCCTCGGTGCGCATTGCGCGGCTCGCGCGGGATCTCTGCGGCGGCACGCCCGAGCGAGTCCTCATCGAGTTCGACACCGAGGGCTCGCTGGCGACCACGTACGAGAGCCAGGGGTCGGACATCGGATTGTTCGGCGGGTTGCTCGGCTGGGCCGCGGACGACGCGCGGCTCGGCGACTCGCGCGCGGCACTGGCGGCGGCGGGCGTCGGGCTGGAGATCCGCATCGCGCGTTTGAATGACCCGCACCCCAACACCTATCGCTTGACGCTGTGCCGCGGGGGCCACGAGCACCGTCTCATCGCGCTGTCGACCGGCGGCGGGATGATCGAAGTGATCGAGATCGACGGCACGCCGGTCACGCTGCGGGGCGACTACGCGGTCACCGTGCTCGACGTCGACGGCGACGGTCGCGCGGTCGTCGCCGAGCTCGAGAGCGACGATCACGACGCATTGCAACGCATCGAGGGGACACCGACGCGCGTGCTGATCCAGGGATCGGCCAGGATCGACGACCAACGCATCGCCGCCCTGCCCGGTGTTCAGCGCGTCCGGCACCTCGCCCCCGTTCTGCCGGTGCTGTCCCGCAAGGACTTGACGGTGCCGTTCCTCCACGCCAGCGAGATGGCGGTCAGCGCTGATCCACGCGGCCGTCGTCTGTCCGAATTCGCGATCGAGTACGAATGCGCCCGCGGTGCCATTGATCGACCGGCCGTGTTCGAGCGCATGGCCACGATCCTCGAAGTGGTGCGATCCGGCGTCCGCGAAGGGCTCAACGGCACGGAGTACGCCGATCGCATCCTGCCCCGCCAGAGCGACGCGTTCGCCGCACGACTCGAGCAGGGGGCGCTGCTGGACGGCGGCATTCTGAACCGCGCGATCCTCTACGTCACCGCGCTGATGGAAGTGAAAAGCGCGATGGGCGTGATCGTTGCCGCCCCCACCGCGGGCTCCTGCGCGACGTTCCCGGCGACGTGCCTGGCCGCCGCCGAGACCCTCAGCGCGTCCGAGGACGACACGCTGCGCGCCATGCTGGCGGCGGGGCTCATCGGTGTGTTCACGGCGACGCGCTCGAGCTTTGCCGCCGAGGTCGGCGGCTGCCAGGCCGAGACCGGCGCCGGGGCAGCCATGGCGGCGGCGGCGCTGGTCGAGCTCGCCGGCGGCAATGCCGCGCAGGGCCTATCCGCGGCGAGCCAGGCGTTGCAGAACGTGCTGGGGCTCGTGTGCGATCCGGTTGCGGCACGCGTCGAGGCCCCCTGCCTCGGCCGCAACGTCGCCGGAGCGGCCAACGCCCTGGCGTGCGCGAACATGGCGCTGGCGGGCTACGACCATCTGATCCCGCTCGACGAGGTGCTCGACGCGCACCGCGAGATCAGCGAGAACATGGCGCGCGAGCTACGCTGCACCGCGCTCGGCGGCCTGTCGGTCACACCGACGTCGAAGGCCATCGAGGCGCGTCTGTGCGGGTCGGGGGCCTGTTCGACTACGGCTCGCAACTGCCAATGACAGCGCCACGGCCGGGCGGATCGCGCCGTCAGGCGCCACCGTGGAGCCGGTCTGCGGATTCGACTGCGGCCCACACGGCGAGATCGCCGAGACATCATCGATGACGAAGACCACGCTCACGAGGCTCATCGCATCGGTGCTGGCGCTCTTCGCGGCCAGTCCGCTCGCTGGCCAAACCACGCTGACCGCCAAGGATCCGACTAAGGTCTCGGTCGTCGAGCTCGAGCATCGGCTGCGGCCACTGACCAAGGACGAGCTGGTCACCGAGGCCGACGCGTGGCGGGACGCGCTGAAGGGAGTCGCTGTGGGCATCGCCGAAGCCGAGATCCGCTATGCGCGCTCGCGCAGCGGGTCGGCGCCCGACGGCGCGGAAGGGCTACTGCAGCAGCTGGCGACCCAGAAGGAGCAACGAACCGCGGTCGGCGACCGCCTGCAGATCGTGATCAATGAGCTCGCGGGGAAGGGTGGCGAGGTCGAGGAGTATCAGGACTACCTGGCTGCGGTCAGCGGCAAGCTCAGCGACGTCGACGTGACCGACGTCTCGGGGCTGTGGACGACCGTGCGGGGCTGGCTGATATCCGACGAAGGCGGCCTACGCTGGGGCCTCAACATCTTCTGGTTCGCCATGACGCTGCTCGTCTTTCGCGTCGTCTCCAGCGTCGCCGGCAAGCTGGTCGATCGCGCGCTGGGCCAGTTCGGGAAGACCTCGGACCTCCTGCGGAAGTTCTTTGTCAACACCGTGCGCCGCGTCGTCCTCTTCGTCGGCTTGGTCCTCGCACTGTCGATGGTCGAGGTCGACATCGGACCCTTTCTCGCGGCGATGGGCGCCGCCGGCTTCGTGATCGGTTTCGCCTTGCAAGGCACCCTGAGCAACTTCGCCTCGGGGATCATGATCCTTCTCTACCGCCCGTACGATGTCGGCGACGTCGTCGAGCTGGCCGGGGTCGCCGGATCGGTCAAAGCGATGTCGTTGGTCTCGACGACGATCACGAGCTTCGACAACCAGATGGTCATCGTTCCCAACAGCTCGATCTGGGGCAACGTGATCACCAACGTCACCGGCAACGACACCCGACGCGTCGACATGACGTTCGGCATCGCCTACACCGACGACATCGACCAAGCGCACCAACTCCTCACGGAGATCGTCAACGCGCACGCCTTAGTGCTGGGCGATCCCGAGCCCACGATCCGTCTGCACGAGCTCGCCGACAGTTCGGTCAATTTCATCGTCCGGCCGTGGGTGAAGACCGCGGATTATTGGGCGGTGTACTGGGACGTCACGAAGAGCGTGAAGAGCCGCTTCGACGCCGCGGGGATCTCAATCCCGTTCCCCCAGCACGACGTGCACGTGCACCAGGCCGCCACTAGGGCCGTTGCCGCGCCCGCAACCCGAGCGTGATCCGGCGTTCGTCGAGGTCACTTGCCGCCGGCGTCGGGCGGCGCTTCAAAGTCGCGGCGCCGCGGGAACCCCCAAAGCTGAATCCCCAACAAGACCACGATGATCGGCACGTAGGGCGCCGGCGTTCGGTTGATCATCCAAGCCGTGATGTTGAACAGGTTGGCGCCCTCTAGCACCGCGATGTAGGCGATCACGCCGGCCTGGATGCGGGCCGGGTCCGGCGCGCCACCGTCGGTCGCGGCCGTCGCCCAGAGGAGGCGTCGCAGGCACCACGCGGTGGGAACCGCCAAGGCCGCCAGCCCGATGGCAAGGGGGCTCAGCAGGGAGATGGGTTGGGGCGTGATCGAGACGACGCCGGCGATCCCGGCGAAGATCAGCTGACCGGCGATCAGGGCAGCGGCGATGATCGTCGTCTGTAGAACCCTCTGATCGAGACTCAGGGACGCGCTGTCCGAGCCGCGGGGGGCGGGGATGAAGACCATGCCCAAGGTCTACCGGAGGGCCGGGCGCATGTTCGACGCGATCCCCGAGTTCTTTGGCGCGCCCTGTGGACGCCCCTGGCGCTCGGCGCTGCGGCGCAACACGCGGCGGCATGCGCTGGATGCGGCGGTTTTTGTCGCGGCTCCGTACGGTCCTATCCGCCGACGCGGATCTCGAGGCCGGAGCTCAGCGCCGCGCGCCCCAAGAACTGGCCTCCCGCGTCGACGACGAGCGACTGCAGCCAGAATCCCTGGCCCAACAGGGCCGGGAGGGCCGGGATCGGCAGCGCGAGTCGGGTGCTCCCCTGCGGGCTAGTGACGCCCGCGGCGAGGGACAACGGGGCCGCCAGATAGAACCCGCAGCCGCCGACCTCGCTCAGCCGATAGTCGGCCGACCACAGGTGAGCCACGGGCGCCAGCGGCAAGGCTCGCTCAATCCCGACGTCCAGTGTGCGGCCCGGCTGGGCGCTGCCCTGGACGTCGAACGTTGGCGCTCGCCCCGAGGAGCCCGGGCAGCCGACGCCGATCGGCTCCGCCAGCCAATCGTCGACCAGCGTCCACGGCAGCTCGTAGAGCTCGGACCCCGTAACTAGGTCAGAGGCACTGAGGATCAGGCGATTCGCCAACCGCGACACGTTGCTCGGTAACGAAGACGCCGGGCCGGGCGCGAGGTCGATCATCACCTTGGTGCCCGCCGTGGTGCCGTCGGTGATGAAGATCTCGTGACCGACCGCGGCGTCGCCGGCGCCGAACAGCAGCTTGTCGCCCGAGCTCACCCGCCAGGCGCGCAAGTTGACGAACACGCTGCCGTCCGGCGAGATCTCCTTGATCACGCCGGAGCCCGCCGGCGTGCCGTCCGTGCCCCACAGGTTGAAGCTGCCGCCAGGCCCGCGCAGCATGCCCATGACCTTCTGCCCGTTGGTGTAGAGGACCCAGTTGCCGTTCACGGACAGCGGTGGACTGGACAGCTGCTCGATGGTCGTGCCGTCGGTGCCGTAGTACTGGCGGTTGCCGTTGACCCGTGCCGAGAACACGACGTGGTCACCGACCGTGTGGAAGTCCGAAGGGAGCGAGCCGAACGTCGGGTCGAGGTCGGCAAACAGCGCCGTGCCGGCCGCCGTCCCGTCGGTGCGCCAAAGCTCCTCGAGGTTGCCGGGCTGGCCGCCGGCGAAGTAGACGTAATCGCCAAGGCTCGCCGCCTGGAAGCCATTCATCCCGGACGCCGGCCCGGGATTCACATCCGCCACCATGGCCGTCCCCGCCGCCGTGCCGTCGGTGCTCCACAGCTCGAGGCCCGCGGCCGCAGTGAACGCGGCGAAAAAGAGCCGGCCATGATGCTCGACGGGTTGCTGCGTGCCGAGCCGGTTGAAGCCGCCGACCGAGCGGGTGGCGGTGCCATTGGTGGCATAGAGCTTGTGCGGACCAAACGTGGGCCCCGCGACAAAATAGACCTCGCCACGCCACTCGATGAGCGGCGTCGCCGTGGAGAGCTGCGCTCCCGGCGTGGCCTCGAAGAGAAGTCCCGTGCCGGCGGGCGTGCCGTCACTGATCCAGAGCTCGGTGCCCCGTGTGCCGTCGTCGAGCCCAAACACGGCGCGACCACCCAACGGCATGATCGGGAACCGGCTCAATGTCGACAAGCTGTCGCCACTGCCGTTGAAATCGGTGAGCTGCACCGTCCCGGCGCCGGTGCCGTCGCTCGCCCACAGCTCTTTCCCCGTGACGCCGTCGTCCGCCGCGAACACGACCCGATCGCCGAGGTTCGCAACGTTGCTCGGGAAGGAGCTCTGATCGAAGGGGACTGCCGCCAAATCGGTGTGCAGACGCGTGCCCGCTAGGGTCGCATCCGTGATCCAGATCTCGTGCCCGGCTTGGAGAGTCGTGGCGCCGAAGAACGCTTGGCCGCCGAGCACGACGAGGTCGTGCGGCCACGACGAGACCGTGCCGGGCTCGATGTCCTTGACGAGGAACGTGCCCGCCGGCGTGCCGTCGCTGAAGAACAGCTCGGCCCCGGTCGCCGCATTCTTGGCCTGGCAAAGGACACCGCCGCCGAACGGGACAGCGCCCAACGGATCGCTGCTGCCTGGGCCAAAGTCGGCATACAGTCGGGCGCTGCCGGGGGTAGTGCCCGTGATCCACAGCTCATTGCCATAGGCCGCGTCATACACCCGGTACAGGAGCTCGTTGCCCAGTACCGCGAGAGGATTCGGCCCGCCCGACGGTAGGGACGGTGGCCGCGTGGTGACCTGCCGGGTGCCGGCGACGGTGCCATCGCTGACAAAGATCTGGTGCGTCGTCGGGAAGCCGGAGATCTCGATCGCGGAGAAGAAGACCTGGCCCGCCGCCGCGATCAGGCCGTTGGGCTTGGAGCCGGTCGAGCCGGGCTGCAAATCAACCATGGCGGTGCCCGGCGCGGTCCCGTCACTGACCCAAATCTCCAGCCCAGTGTCGATCCCCTGCGCGACGAAGACGACGCGGGACCCAGCGGCGGTGAGCTCGCGCGGGCCATAGGACGAGCTTTCGCTCACTCGCGCGACCAGCTGGCTCCCACCGACCGATCCGTCCGTCGTGTAGAGACGCCACTCACCGCCGCCCGCGACGCTGTGCGCGGCGACGTAGAACAGCTGCGAGCCGGCGCTGGCGATCAGCTGGCCGCCGATCGAATGCGAACCGGTCAAGCCCAGGTCATCGAGGCGCTCGGTCCCGGCTGGTGTGCCGTCCGTCCGCCACAGACTCGGCGAGAACACACCGGCGGAGCGCGCCACGAAGTAGGCGTGCGCCCCATGGACCGTCAGGTTCCGCGCGAACGACGACTCGGTCCCCACGGCGATGTCGGCGAGCAGCTCGGTCCCGGCCGCCGTTCCGTCGCTGACCCAGATCTCTTCGCCCGTCGCCGTGGACTGCGCATTGAAGACCAGGAGCCCGCTCGGCAGGGCCACCAGGTCGCGCGGGTTGCTATCCCCGGCGCCCAGCTCGATGTCGGCCAGAAGCTGCGCTGGCGCCCCACTGCCGTCGACCCAGAAAAGCTCGCGCCCGGTGGCCGCCGTGCTCGCCGAGAAGTAGACGCGGCCGTTGGCGGCCACGAATGCGGTCGGGTCTGAATCTTCGGGGTAGCCGGCCCTCGGCGCCGGCACCTGGTTGATGTTCTTGAGAAGCTGAGCGGGCGCGATGGCTGCCAGCAACAGACCTGCCGCGGAGGCACAGGCAAGTTGGAACGTGCGCATAGGAGAGGGTGCGAAAAGGACGCGGGCCGGGCGCGCGTGGCGCGGCCCATTTCGCCGTTTGCCACCGGGCACCCGAAACCGTTTCGTGATTAATGCCGGGGCGGCCAGAATCGTACGCCAGAGCGGCGAATTGCCGTATGACCGGGCGGCGGTCCGGCAGTACCGGCAGTACCGTGCCGCGACAAAAACCACCGCTTTCGGATGCACCGTCGGTCCAGCGGCGTTGTCGCGGCCCCGTGTGTTCCCTCTCTCCGGGTTGCCGCCAAAACCTGACAGATGGTGTGAGACCGGCGTCACCGAGGCGCTCAATAGGTAGGGCGAAACGCTCTTCGCCGGCCTCGATGGAGTCTTGCTGATGTCTCATCCCGCGCAATTGCGCTTGGCGACCGTGCCCTGCACGGTCGGTCTTCTCCTGGCGATGGCGTGCCCCGCTCAGATCGGCGGGGATGGCCGCGACGGCGCGCTCGAGCCAGTGGCCGACCTCGTGCTGGACACGAGCACCCGACCCGGCGGCGTCTTTCAGTTCACTAGAATCACCATCCCCGCGGGCGTGACGCTGCGATTGGTCGGTGACGAGCCGGCCGTGCTGCGATCGCAGGGCGCGGTGGACGTCGCGGGCACGATCGACGCCGACGGCTTCGCCGCCGTCGATGCACTCGGCGGCGAGGGCGGCCCGGGCGGCGCGGCGGGCGGCCACGGCGGTCCGTGGGGCAGCGTGTTCTGCGCCGAGGCCGGCCAAGGAAACGGGGGCGGCGGCGCCGGTTGCGTGCAGCCGTTTAGCGTGCCGCAGAGCGGCGGGCCGGCGGGCCACGCGACGCCCGGGCAGCAGGGATTGGGCAGCGGCGGCGGCCGGGCCTACGGGTCGGCCTACCCGTTCGACCTCGAGGGAGGCAGCGGCGCCGGCGGGACGGCCTACCCGTCGTCGTTTGGCCAGCTCGGACCCGGCGGAGGCGGTGGCGGCGGCGTGGTGGCGATCCTCGCTGATGAAGCGGTGGTCGTCTCCGGAACCGTTCGCGTTCGCGGCGCGGACCTCGGATCGGCCGGGTCCGTGCTGCTTCGCTCGCTCGCGTCGGTCCGCGTGCACGGGCTCATCGACGCCGGCGGCAACAGCGGCGGCCCGCCGCCTCTCTTCCCCCGATCGGGCGACGGCTTTGTCCGGCTCGACGCGTACGGCGACGCCCCGACGGTGACAGGCACGGTCCGGGGCGTCGTTGTCACCAGGACGCTGCCCGAGCTCACGGCGCTGGCGGCCCCGCGACTTGGCGCACCATGGTCCCTCACGTCGGCCACCGTGCCCGGTGATCAGGTGGTCCTACTCGCCGCCGCCGCGACCGCGAGCGTCGCCCTCCCCCGCTTCGGGGTCCTGCGACTGGACCCCAGCGCCGGCTTGCTCATCGTCGCGTCCGCGACTACGGCGACCGCGGGGATCGATCCACTGGCCGAGCTCTCGCTCGCGATCCCACCGTTATCCGCGCTGATCGGCAGCACTCTGCACGTCCAGGCCATCAATGCCGTGACCGCGACCGGCCGGCCCCGGCTCACCAACTTGGTCAGCGGCACGATCGGCACCTAATGCGGCAGTACGGTGGCGGGGGGGGGGCCGAACCCGGCCCACCCCCCCCCCCCCCAGCCCCCCCCCCCCCCCCCCCCCCCATTTTATATCCCCTTCGACCCCCGACATCTACCACTATCTCAGCGCACTTTCCCTCCACCCCGCTCTTACTTTCTGCGCATTTTTGCGCTACACGGAGCATAAATGCGTACCTAAGAGCACACAAAGGAACACAAAACACAACGACTATTAGCGATTCACGGAGCATTCGTGATGAGGTTGGGGGCGGGTGGGGGGGGGGGGGTGGGGGGGGGGGGGGGGGGGGG
>JBCCGH010000253.1:0-11325 GCA_039029375.1 Planctomycetota bacterium | reverse complement strand
GGTGGGTTCGGGGCCCCCCTCGCCCGCCCCCGGCAAAACCGGGGCGCTCCCCGCCCGCCCAAACCCCCCGCGGTTTGCGGGGGGTTTTTGGCCGCGGCGCCCTGAATGCGGCGGTTTTTGTCGCGGCGCCCTGAATGCGGCGGTTTTTGTCGCGGCTCCGTACGTTCCTATCCGCCGACGCGGATCTCGAGGGCGGGGGTCAGCGACGCGCGGCCCAAGAACTGCCCGCCGGCGTCGACGACGAGCGACTGCAGCCAAAACCCCTGGCCCAGCAGCGCCGGAATCGCCGGCACCGGCAACGCCAACCGAGCGCTGCCCTGCGCACTGGTGATGCCCGCCGCCAGCGACAGCGGCGTCCGCAGGTAGAAGGTGCAACCGCCGATCTCGCCGAGCGCGTAGTCAGCCGACCAAAGGTGGGCCACCGGGGCCGACGGCGCCGCGCCGTTGAGCCCGACATCGAGCGTGGCGCCGAGCTGCGCGCTGCCCTGGACGTCGAACGCCGGCGCCGCCCCGGACGAGCCTGGGCAGCCGACACCGATGGGCTCAGCCACCCAGTCCTCGATCAGCACAAGCGGCAGCTCGTAGAGCTCGAACCCAGTGGCGCGCTCGAACGCACAGAAGACCAGGCGATCGATCAAGCGCGTGACGTAGTCCGGGTAGGAGGGGTTGGGGCCAGGCACGAGGTCGACGAGCACGCCGGTGCCTGCCGCAGTGCCGTCGGTGATGAAGATCTCGTGACCGACCGCCGCGTCACCCGCGCCAAACAGCAGCTTGTCGCCCGAGCTCACCCGCCAGGCCCGCAGGTTGACGAACGCACTGCCATCGGGCGCGATCTGCTTGATGACGCCAGAGCCGGCCGGCGTGCCATCGGTGCCCCACAGCTCGAAGCTGCCGTTGGGGCCCCGCAGCATCCCGATCAACTTCTGGCCGTTCGAGTACAGGATCCAGTTGCTGTTGACCGACAGCGGCGCCGCCGAGAGCGGCTCCACCGCGGCTCCGTCGGCGCCGTAGTACTGCCGGTCGCCGTTCACCCGAGCCGAGAACACCACGCGCGCACCGATCGTCTGCAGGTCGGAGGGCGCCGAACCAAACGTCGGCTCGAGGTCCGCAAACAGCTCCGTGCCCGGGGCCGTGCCGTCGGTGCGCCACACCTCTTGATTGCTGCCGCTGTCAGCAGCCGCGAAGTACAAATGGTCGCCGAGGCTCGCGGCCGAGAACCAGCTCAGCGCCGACCCCGACCCAGGGTTCACGTCGGCCACCAACGCGGTCCCAGCGGCGGTGCCATCCGTGCTCCACAACTCAAGGCCGGTCGCCGCCGTGCGGCCCGCAAAGAACAAGCGGCCCTGGTGCTCGACTGGCGCATCCACGGCGACCGAGCCGCCCAGCGCGTCGAAGTCGGCCAGCAGCCGCGTGCCAGCGCCACTGCCATCGGTGGCGTAGAGGTTCCACCCGCCGAACTCCGATCCCGCAGCGAAGTAGAGCTCGCCCCGCCATTCGATCAGGGGCCACACCGTGGACCGGCGCGCACCGGGCACGGCCTCAAACACCATGCGCGTTCCCGCGACCGTGCCGTCGGTGATCCACAGCTCCGTCCCACGCGAACCGTCGTCGAGCGCAAACACGGCGCGACCGCCAAAGGGCAGGATGCGCGTCGGCCCAGCGGTGAAGCTCGATCCGCTCCCCTGGAAGTCCGTGAGCTGCACCGTTCCTGCCGCCGTGCCGTCGCTCGCCCAGAGCTCTTTGCCCGTCAGACCGTCGTCCGCCGTGAACACCACGCGATCACCGAGATTGGCAAACGGACTCGGATACGAGCCCCGGTCGAAGGGCACCGGCGACAGGTCGGTGTGGAGCCTGGTGCCCAACGGGGTCCCATCGGTGATCCACAGCTCGTGACCGAACTCCACGTTCGTCGCCGCAAAGAAGACCTGCCCACCGACGGCGATCAGGTCGTGCGGCAACGAGTCACCGATACCGGGTTGAAGGTCCGCCACGTTGAAGGTGCCGGACGGCGTGCCGTCGCTGAAGAACAGCTCCGCCCCGGTCGCCGGCGTGGTGGCTTGGCACAAGATGCCGCCCGCAAACGGAATCATGTGGATCGGGTTGCCGCCGCCCGGGCCGAAGTCGGCGTACTGGCGCTCACTGCCGGGTGTGGCTCCTGTCACCCACAGCTCGTTGCCGCTCAGGCCCGACGACGCGGAGTACGCGAGCTCGTTGCCGCTCAGGCCCGACGACGCGGAGTACGCGAGCTCGTTGCCGATCGCCGCGAGGAACACCGGCCGCTGGAAGGCGGGGGTCGAGAACGTGACCTGCGCAGTCCCCGCCACGGTCCCATCGGTGACAAAAATCTCGCCCGAGACCGATGGACCTTCGTACGCGGCGAAGAAGATCTTGTCCGCCACGGTGGTCAGCTCGCTCGGCCCCGAGTTCCCGGGCCCGGGCACTAGGTCGACCACCCCGGTGCCGGCCGTCGTGCCGTCACTCACCCACAGCTCCGTGCCAGTGCCCACGCCCACCGCGATCCACGCGACGCGCGACCCGACGGCCGTCAGCTCGCGCGGGCCGGACGCCCCGCTGGCCCGCACTTGCACCAACTGCTCGCTGCCGCCCACCGACCCGTCGGTGACATAGAGCCGCCACTCGCCGGTACCGACGCCGACGATCTGCGACGTGGTGTAGAACAGCCGCGAGCCGGCGCTGGCGATCATTTGCCAGGCCGGGGAGTAGGAGCCCGTCAAGCCGAGATCCTCCACGAGCTCCGCGCCGGCCGCGGTGCCATCCGTCCGCCACAGGCTCGGTGAGAACGCGCCCTGGCGCGCGATGAAGTAGACATGCCCTTGGTGCACGGCCAGGTTGGTGGGGTGCGAAGACGCGGCCCCCGGTTCCAAGTCCACGAGAAGCTGCGTGCCGGCCGCGGTACCGTCGCTGACCCACACCTCGTCGCCGGTCGCGAACGTCTGCGCGGTGAAGACCAAGAGCCCGCCCGGCAGCGCCACGAGGTTGCGCGGGTTGCTGTCCCCCGCGCCAACTTCGATGTCGGCCAGCAGTTGCGCCGGTGCCCCGCTCGCGTCGGCCCAGTAGAGCTCCCGGCCCGTCGCCCCCGTTGCGGCCGAGAAGTAGACGCGACTGCCCACGGCCACCATGTCGGCCGGATCCGACCCGGCCGGGTAGGCACTCGTGGGCGCCGGCTGCGTGTTGATGTTCTTGAGCAGCTGAGCGGGCAAGACCGCTGATAGCCAGAGGGCAACGCAGACGAAGAGGAGGTTGCGCATGTTGCGTGGGGACGAAAAAGGACGCGTGGCGAACGCCGGCCGCAGCGGAATCGTACGCGACTTTCGACGATCTCTCATGGCCGTGCGGCGCGGGGGGCGACACCGGCTGGTTCAGCACGCAACTCGGGGCGCCGTCGCCCGATCATCAAGTCGAACTCGTGCCCTCTTGGAGCCGGCCCTACACGGCGTGGTCACTCACTTGTTTGGCGGCTAGTCGGGCGTCGCGTCAGCCGGCTCCACCCGAGCCAGCAGCGTGCCCTGGTCGACGGTCGCGCCGACCTCGGCGTGGAGCTCGGCGACCACGCCGGCGATGCCGGCGGTCAGCTTGTGCTCCATCTTCATCACACTGAGCACCGCGATCGTCTGGCCTTCCTCGACTTGGTCCCCGGCCGCGACGGGCACTTGCAGGATCGTGCCCGTCATTGGCGCGTGCACCGCGCCATCCCCCTGCGCCTCTTCTTCGTCGCGCCGCCGCGCGCGCGCCAGCTTCCAAGTCTGACCTTGCAGCCGCACCTGTAGGTCGGTGCCCGTCGGCGCGCTGTCCGCCTCGAACGCACCGGCCGCGAGCGCACAACGCACGCGCCCATCGGGCAGCGCCAGGGCGGCAACCTCTTCGGTGCGATCACCCACTGTCACCTTCCAGCGCCCGTCGCCGACGGCCTGCACCGACACGCGAAGGACACCGCCGTCCTCGGCGGCAAAGTCTCGAGACCAACTCATGCTCGCGCCTCCCACAGCCGCAGGTGCCCCAAGGTGTTCCAGGGACTCGCCGCTCGGGGCCCGGCGCCGCTCACGCCCGCGACCGCGCGGCGGCCGCCGCCCAGCATCTGCGACATCGCCGCGGCAACGTAGGCCTCGAACGGCGGCGCCTGCGCCTCGGGCTGCGCCAGGCCTGGCTTGAGGTCCAAGAAGTCGGTGCGCAGAGCGCCGGCGCGAAAGTCGAGGTCCTCGACCACCCGGTGCAGAAAGTCGACGTTCGTGTCGATGCCGAGATACACCGTTTCCTCGAGAGCGCGCGCCATCCGGCGACACGCGGCCTCGCGGTCGGGGGCGTGCACGATGAGCTTCGCCAACATGGGGTCGTAGTGCGGCGTCACGTCGATGCCGGCGTGCACGCCCGAGTCGACGCGAATCCCCGGGCCCTCCGGCTCCACAACGCGCTGCAGTCGGCCCGCCTGCGGCAGATACCCCGTCTCGGGGCTCTCGGCATAGATACGCGCCTCGAGCGCGTGCCCGCGCGGCGTCAGGTCGCGACCGCGCAACGCCTCATCGAGGGAGCCGCCCTTCGCCAGCAGGATCTGCAAGTGCACGAGGTCGACGCCCGTCACCAGTTCGGTGACGGGATGCTCGACCTGCAGGCGCGTGTTGACCTCGAGGAAGTAGAAGTTGCCGTCGCCATCGAGCAGGAACTCGACGGTGCCGGCGTTGTGGTAGCCGACGGCTTCGCCGAGCGCGACGGCCGCCTCCCCCATGCGAGCGCGCAACGCCGGATCCACCGCCGGCGACGGCGCCTCCTCGAGTACCTTCTGATGCCGGCGTTGCACCGAGCACTCGCGCTCGTGGAGCGACACCACGCGGCCGGATCGATCGCCGAGGATCTGGATCTCGACGTGTCGGGCGGGCTGCACCCGTCGTTCCAAGAGCATGCGGTCGTTGCCAAACGCGGCCTTGGCCTCGCGCCGCGCCGCGGGGATGGCGTCGGCGAGCTCTGCCGCCCGCTCCACCAAGCGCACCCCTTGCCGCCGCCGCCGGCGGACGCCTTGAGCAGCAATGGAAAGCCCACTCGCTCGGCGGCGGCCGCCAACTTCTGGTCGTCGCCGTCGTCGTTCTGGTCACCGGGCACGACCGGTACGCCGGCAGCTTCGGCCACCGCGCGCGCTTCGGTCTTGGAGCCGAGGCGCTCGATGGCGGTCGCGTCGGGGCCAATGAACGTCAGGCCTGCCGCCGTCACGGCGCGGGCAAAGTCGGCGTTCTCGCTGAGAAAACCGTAGCCCGGATGCACAGCTTCACAGCCCGCGTCGACCGCTGCGCCCACGACCTTGTCGATGTCGAGGTAGCTCTCTGCCGCGGTCTCGCCGCCGAGGCCACGCGCTTGAGGAGCCGCCAAGACATGCGCCGCGTCGCGGTCCGCGTCGCTGAAGACCATCACCGGCTCGATCGCCAGCTCGCGCAGGCCGCGCGCGACCCGGATCGCGATCTCACCGCGGTTGGCCACCATCACGCGGCGAAACGGGGGTGTCGTCATGCTGATCAGGCTCCGCGAGTCGGCGGGTCGGCGCCACGGTTTTTCGAGGTCTGGGCGCGCTTTGGCCGGGCGTTCGAACAAGGAGGCTTGCAGGTCGGGCTGCGGATAGAACGCACAGCCCCCATGCCAAGCACGCCAGCCAACCGTTTGCGCCGCTTCGAGCGAGCGGCGACGTGGAGCGTGGCGATCCTCGCCGCGGCAGCCGGGCTGTTGGCGCAGTGGGTCCCCGACCTGGCCGTGGCCGCGCCAGGGCCGATCGGGTTTGCGGCCGAGGCACTCGCGTCGATGTGGCGACCGGTCAGCGCGCTCGTGGCAGCGCTCGCCCTCGGCGCCTGGACCCGCCGGCACCGCGGGCCGGCAGCGGTGCTCGCCGCGGCGGCGCTGCTGACCGCGGGACCGCAGCTGTGGGCCCTGGTACCGACACCTGGACCGCCGGCCGCAACCGGTCCGACGCTCCGCCTGGCATCGGTCAACCTCTGCGCCGAGCACCCCGCCGATCCACAGATGGCGCCAGCGCTCCTGCAGCTGGACGCCGACGTGCTCGTTCTGCTGGAGGTCACGCGCGCCTGGCAAGCGCGGCTCGAACCCGTGCTCGGCGCCATGTACCCACACCGCTGGCTCGCCGCGGCGCCGCCCGAGCCGGGTGTCAGCACGGACGGCCTGCGCGTCGCCGTCTGGTCACGCCTGCCCGCGGCCGGCGCTGTCGAGGCGCGCCACCTGATGCAACGGAACTCCCAGATCCGCGTGCCATTGCGTTGGCGGGACCGCACGTTCGCGCTCTACGGCATCCACCTGTGGAAGCCGTTTCCGTACAGCTTGTGGCGTTCGTGCTGGCGCCAGCGCCGTGAGCTGCTGGCGTGGCTGGACGACGAGACGTTGCCCATGGTCGTGGCCGGCGACTTCAACGCCACGCCGCGCAGCTCGTTCGTGGCGGCGCTGCGCGAGCGCGCACTCGGCCACGCCGCCGAGCAGGTGCGCGGCAGCGCCCCGGTGACGTGGCCGACCACCCCGTGGTGGCGGCTGCCGGTTCGGGTGCCGATCGATCACGTCATGTGCAGCGCGGAGCTACGCCCAGTGGCGTTTGACCGCGGCCCGGCCAATGGTTCAGACCACTGGCCGGTGGTGGTCGAGCTCACGTGGAGTCGGTCGTAGACCACCAGGCGTGGCCATCGCGGCTACTTCTCGCCGACGGTCGCCGCGAGCCCGTTGGAGAACACGGCGCCCAATGGCGGCGCGGGATCCAAGCTGACGCCCTGCACGAAGAACGACTGCCCCGTCAGGGCGGGACTCGCCGGAATCGCCAACTCGAGCTGCGCCGACCCAGCGACGCTGAGGGCCCCGAGCACGAGGTCCGGGCTCGCCAGGATGGAGCAGCCCGGCGACAGCGGCCCCAGAGGCAACGGCAACGCGAGCCCCCGCCACTGGCTCTGCGAGCTGCCGACGGCGAACGCCGCGGCGAGCGGGCCGACTTGGTCCAGGTTGAGCTCGAGCCCTTCGCCCAGCCAGGGTCGGCTGTTGCCGACGGCGGACAGGACCGGGCTCGACGCGGCTCCCGCACAGCCGATGCCGTACTCCGTGGCCGACGCCGGAACGTCCGGCCCGTACGTGTGCGTGTCGCCCAAAACCGTCGTGTCGTCGTTGCCGCCAAACAGCACGACCTCCTCCCGCGCCGCATCAAACGCGATCGGCGACCACGCCCGCGCCGCCGGGGCTGGGCCCAGCCGCCGCATCCACGCGTCGTTCTCGAAGGAGGACGCCGGCAACCCGTCCCATTCGTGCGTGTCCCCGAAGTACGGCGGCCGAAAGATGAAGCCGGTGCCGCCAAACATCACGACCCGCTCGCGCGCCGAATCCCACGCCATGCTGTGCGCGTAGCGCGCGAAGGGGGTGCCCGGTGAGATGTGGAGCCGCAACCACCCACCGTCGAAGGACCACGTGTCTGCGGTCAGCAACGAAGGCGGCCCCAGGTCCCAGCCGCTGAACAGCAGCAGGCGGTTGCTGTTGCCGTCCCAGGCCATGGCGGGCGACGACAAGGTCGGCGGCGACGAGAACTGGAAGGACGACCGCCAGCTCCCTCGGCTCCAGATCCAGGTCTCGTCGAACTGATGCGTCAGGTTGCTGCCGCCGAACAACACGGTGTGACGTCGCACGGGGTCGTAGGCCATCGCGAAGTTCCAGCGTGGCGATGGGCCCGCCGTGGCGACCCGCTGCCAGGCGGCGCCGTCCCACTCCCACGTGTCGTTGAAGAGCTGATCCTCCAGATCGCCACCGCCAAACAGCACGATGCGGTCCCGTTCCGAGTCGTAGGTCATGACGTGGCCGAAACGCGGTGCCGGACCCATCGCGGGGCTGAGCGTCCAGTCCTGCCCGTCCCACAGCCAAGTGTCGCCAAAGCACAGCCCGCCGCCGCAGCCTCCGAAGAGCACGACTTGTTGGGTACCGGCGTGGTAGGCGAGCCCGTGCGCGGTGCGTGGACTCGGGGCGTTGGTCGGGTTGCGTTCCGTCCAAGAGGTCTGCCCGGCGGCGGTGCAGACGATGAGTAGAGAGCAGAAGAGAGCCGAGGCGCTCGGGCGCCCAAACGAAGCGGCAGGCATGGAGTCCCTCCAAAGGACCGAAGGGACGGAGACGGGCGGCGTGGCGGCCGGGGAGGCGGCTAGCCCAGGGTTCCGGCGCGGTAACGCACTGCCCGATTCTTCTGCATGGGTCTTGTGCGCGGGGTCTCCTGTACGGGTCATCTGCGCCGGCCTTCCCCTGCTACACCTCGACACTACACCTCACTGGGCGTTTGCTGTGCCAGCCAGAATCCCAGTAGCATGATCGCGACGCCCAGTCCCCGCACCGGGGTGATCCGGATCGACGGCAGCCCAAACCAGCCGTAGTGGTCAACCAGCAGCGCGGCCGTCGTCTGGCCGCAGACCAGCAGCATCGAGAAACCGACCGCGCCGACCCGCGGAATCGCGAGGATGGCCGTCACCACGAAGCAGGCGCCCATCGC
This sequence comes from Planctomycetota bacterium, assembly GCA_039029375.1. Classification (GTDB taxonomy): domain Bacteria; phylum Planctomycetota; class UBA1135; order UBA1135; family UBA2386; genus JBCCGH01. The sequence goes on along the minus strand of JBCCGH010000253.1, from coordinate 2,816 downwards.
CCCGCCAGTCCAAGCCCACCACGGCAGGCCCGCCAGCTGCGCCCGACCCGGTGGGGTTGGGCGTTGCGACAACGCGACCGCGGCGACGGTCAGCGTGCCGACACAGAACGACACCAGCGCCGCCCACAGCGGGTGGCCCAGCCGCGCGCCGAGGTTCTGGTTGATCGGTCCCTGAAACGCGACCACGAAACCGACGACGAACACCAGTGCGCACCACATCCACATGGCCGCACGATAGCCGGGAGGGCGCCGCGACTCTCACGGCCGTCGGCGCCTCCCGTGCGTCGGTCGCCGCGATCAGCGGATGATCGTCTCGACGGCCTGGCTGCTGATCAGGCCGCCGGCGACCGGCGCTTGGATCGCCTGCCAGTGCAGGTTGGCAAACGTGATCGTGTCGAGCAGCGGCGTCGGCACCCACAGGTCGCCGTTGGCGTCCGTCACGCCGATCCAGGCCACGAACGTGGCCGCCGGGTCGAGCCAGAAGAAGCAGCCGGGCTCGATCTGCTGCAGACTCGGCGCCTTGTTGGGGCTCACGAACAGCACGGTGCCGGTGTTGGCCAAGCCCGACACCGTGAAGCCAAAGTGCTGCGAGCCGGCGTACGGTCTGGACGGCGCACTGGCGTTGTCCGGCGAGATGTCCATGCCGCCACACGCCGTCCCGTGGAAGTTGCTCTCCGCGTCGGGGCTGTACTGCAGTCGCCGGACGAGCACCGAGGACGGCGGCGCGTCGAGCCCGTAGCCAATGACGAACTCGAAGTCGTCGTCGTTGTAGCAGACCGCGGGCGGCGTCGCGTTGACGGTCCCGTGCTCGTAGACCATCGCCTCCTCGACGATGCGCCCACGGAAGCCCGTCCGCACCACGCGCAGATCGCCGGCGCCGTCGACGTAGGCCACGGCCCAGTGGGACTGGGTCTTGGAGTCGAACGCGATCGCCCGACCGCCCATCGCCGCACGCAGCTCGTCACCGGGGCGCGAGGCCACGACGCGCACCTTGCGCTCGACGGGCTTCGACGCATCCTCGGCCCAGCGAAAGCGCTGCACCGCGAGCTCGTTGCCGGTGGATGCCGAGCTCGGATCCAGGTTCGGACGCATGATGAAGCTCACCATGTACTCCTCGTTCTCGCCGGCGACGATGGGGTGGAGCTTGTGGCGGGAGGCGTCACGATCCGGGCCCAGCGCCGCGATCCCGCCGAACGAGCCATCCGGCTCGATGCGCTGCGCGAGGATGTCCCAGTCGTCGTTGGGGTTCTCGTAGTTGTACTCCTGCCAGACCGTCACCCACGAGCCGCCGCCATTCGCGGTATCGGTGACCTGTGGCCACTCCGCGTCGTAGTCGACCGTGGTCGTGGTGTGCAGATTGGTCCGGGTGCCAAGCGTCCGGTTCGTGGCGTCGACGAGAACACCAAACACTCGCGAGTTGGGCGTACTACGGGCGCCGAGGTCCTGCTGGAACACCAGGTAAGCGGCATCGTTGCTGCTCGAACGCGTCATTCCGCCGACCGACGGATACTGCTCGTAGGTCCCCATCGGCACCTGCAGGAACTTGAGCTCGCCCGAACCCTGCGTGTAGACCCCGCCGGGCTGGAAGTAGACGCGGATGCCGGCGTTGGCCAAGAAGCCGCGACCGATCGCGATCACCCACTCGTCGGCCTTGCGCACGTACGCGACCGAGTTGTGGCGGCTCGACCACGTCGCGGACACGTCGGTGAACGGCGCGCCAAGGTAGGTGAAGTCGTCCTCATAGACGCGAACGTGGAGGTCCCAGTCCGTCGCCGAGGTCGCGCGGGTGAACGCCACCATGATGTTGTCGTGCCGATCGTCGCGCGCCACCGACAGGTAGCTTGGCTGTGCACCGCTCCCGCCGATGATCGCGGTGACGAGCGTCGTCGAGGTGAGGGGGTCGATCACGATCGGATACACAGCGTCGGTCAGGCAATCGCTGGCCAGATGCAGGCGCACGGTCGAGCCGTCGAAGCTGGTCTGCACGGGCATGTGCCGGTCGCGGGCATCGATGGCCAGCGCCTTGCCGTAGCGCACGACCTCACGGCCGGCATCGTCGACAAACGCCAGACTCTGATCGGCGAGACCGACGCTGGCCGCGTGCAAGGGCGAATCGATCCGACCCTCCACGACAATGTCGCCGGTGCCCAAGGGCTGGTTCAGCACAAACGTCTGCTCGACGCCCTCGGGGAGCACGTCATACGCCTCGGTCACCGCCGGATAGCGCAGCTCGTAGCGCCAATCGCTGGCCGCCGGCGTCGCCTGGGCACCTTCATCCACGACCACCCGGCCCCCGACGCTGATCCGCTGGGTCCGCCAGCGCATCGGCAGGTTGCGCGGCGCGTCCGGCCCGAGCACGGGGTAGTAGGTGAAGCCGTCGTCGAACGAGACCTTGTAGTCGGGGCCAGCGGCCCAAACACCATAGGCACCGCCCTGCGGGTCGGCGTCCTGGGTGTGGATCGGGACCATCCAATCCTGGGCCGGCAGAACGTCCTTCAACGCCGGCTCCTGGGTGTCGGGAGTCTGGGCACAAACCGCGGCCGTGACGCACAGGCCGCCCGCGAGCATCGAGAGTTTCATGACAGTGTTGCTCCGAGAGTGATTCGCCGCCGCAAACGCAGCAGCCTCTCGCGACACCCGCGGGGCGCGGCCACCGTCACGGCGATTTCACGAATAGCGTCCACCGCCCACCCGCGCGGCCGCGGCGGGCGCACGCCCCCCCCCCCCGGCCCCCCCCGGCCGGCCGTACCCCCCACCCCCACAGGCACAGCGCCCCGCGGCGCGCGGGGATCAGCGTCGGGCGCGCGCCGCGTGCC
>JBCCGH010000252.1:0-11334 GCA_039029375.1 Planctomycetota bacterium | reverse complement strand
TTCGAGCCGCTCGGCTCGTCAGACCCGACCGAGCTCGCGGTTTGGCTCGACGATCCTGCGTACGCGCGCGCCAAGCAGATCTGCACGCGCTTTCCCACCGCCGTTGGTGGACGCGCGATCCCGGTGGACGCCACCCGCGTGCGCCTGCCGGAGCTCGTGCAGGGAGGCGCCCAAGGGCTGGCCAGCGGCGTCGAGTTCAGGGAGCTGCAGCTGCTGCGGCCGCAGCTCGCTCCCGCACCGCTGGCGGGCTCCTGGACGCGACCCAACCCGCTCATCGCCCCGGGTGCGGTGTTGCCGCGCGGCGACGGCCGCTCGGTGCTGGTGGCCGACGGCCCGGCAGCGGGACCGACCGCGCTCTTGGAGGTCGATCTCGCGACCGGGGCGGTCGCGCAGCGGCTGGTCGACGGCCTCGCCGGCGGCCCCACCGCGATGACCCCCGCCGCCACCCCAGGGGCCGTTCTGGTCGCCACTGGCGTCGCCACCGACTGGCAGCTGACCTTGGTCGAGACCGCCACGGGGTCAGCGACAACGCTCATCCGCGCGGGTCCGGGCGGGCCCCCGGGGCCAGTCCGCGCCGTGGTCGCGCTCGGCGAGGGCGTCGCGTTGGCGAGCGCCGCGGATGGACTGTGGCGGCTCGACTGGAGCGACCCGGCGAACCCGCGACAGGCGCTCGTGCTGGGCGGACCGTCGGCGCCGCTGGCGACTCCTTGGGGGCTTGCGCGCGACCCGATGCGCGAGGGCTGGGTCTGGCTCGCCGAGCGCGACGCGGTGGTGCCCGGCGGCACGGGGCGGGTCGTCGCCGTGGACCTAGAGCGCCGCGCCATGGTGCCGGTGGCGGCTCGGGCCATCGGGGGCGCCGGTGGACCGGCGTTGCCACGGCCCACCGCGTTGGCGTTGCAACACGGCCCCACGCCGGGCAGCCCCGCGCGGCTAGTCGCGCTGTGTGACCGGGAAGGCCAACCGGGCCGGGAGCTGTTCGCCGTGACGCTCGGCGGCCCGGACGACCGCGCGTTCTCCCTCGGGACGGCCAGCGCCGACGCCTCGAGCGTCGCGGCCGGCCCGTCGCAGCTGTTGGTCGTCACCTTGCCCGGCTCCGCGGACCTCGCCGCCGGCGGCGGGATCGAGCAGTCGCGACCGCTCACGGCCTTCGACCACCGCACCGCGACCGCGACCGTGGGGATCGCGTTCGATCCGCCGCCTCGCACGCAGCAACCCTGGCAGCTGGTCGGCCGCGATGCCTTCCGCAATCCTGTTCGAGGCACGCCTACCGGGGTCGCCGCCACCTTCGTCTGGGACAGCGGCGACGTCGGGGTCGGGACGCCGGTGCTGCTCAAGGCTACTGTCATGGACAACGAGCTCGGCACCCCTGCCGAGACCGCCGTGCCGCGCGCAGTGAGCGGCAGGTTTGCGGAACAGCTGTTCCTAACGACCTCACCCGACGATTGGTGGATCTCGAGCATGGTGCCCGCGGACTTGGACGCCGACGGCGATCTCGACCTGGTGATCGCCAACCACGACATCAGCCAGCTGAATGGCAGCCTGACGCTCTGGTTTCAGGATGCGCCGCGCACCTTCACGCCGCAGCCTCTGCCCGACGTGCCCGGCCTGCTGCCCTTGACCGTGGCCGTGGCGGACCTGGACGGCGACGGTGATCTCGACCTCGCGGCGGCGGGTGGGGTGCGGTTTCAACCCGAGTCGACCCTGGTCGTGTTTGACCAAGACGCGCCGCGTGTATTCACGCCGAGGGCCCCGATCCTCTCGACCGGCAGCAGCCCAGCCGCGGTGGCACCCGCCGACCTGGACGGCGACGGCGACCTCGACCTCGCGGTGCCGTATCGGGACAGCAGCGAGCTGATCCTCTACGAGCAAGACGGCGCGGGCGACTTCCAAGCCCGGCCACCGCTGACCACCGGCTACGGCGCCGGCTCCGTGGGGATCGCGGATCTGGACGGCGACGGCGACCTCGACCTCGCGGTGCCGCACGAGTTCGAGAGTGGGGTCACTTTGTACCAGCAGGTCGCGCCCTGGACCTTCGCCGCGACCCAGGTTGCCACCGCCAGCCCCTCGATGTCCGTCGTCGTCGCCGATCTCGACGCCGATGGCGACCCGGACTTGGCCACGCCGACCGAGGTCATCGTGCAGACCGCGCCCTTGGTGTTCGTCGCCCAACCGGTGCCGCCGGGCGGCATCATCCCCAGCGGGCTCGCCGTGTCCGACGTGAACGATGACGGCTTGCTCGACCTGGCCGTCGGGGATCGCCGCAGCGAGCAGCTGTCGCTGTATCTACGAACGCCCGAGGGCGAACTCCAGCGGCAGCCACCGCTCGCCACCGGTCTGTTTCGCAGCCGTGTCGAAGCGGCCGACCTCGACGGCGATCGCCGCATCGATCTTCTGGTCGGCGGCAACAACGACTCGGAGCTGCAGATCTTGTTCGGTGGCGTCCCGCGTCGCTTCCGTGCCGAGGCGCCGGTGCCGACCGGCGACCGAGTTGCGGCGCTGGTGGCGGCCGACCTCGATCGCGATGGCGATCTCGACCTGATCTCGGCGCATCGCGGGACCACGCTGTCGCCGTTTGGGAGCACCGAGAATCTGTCGATTGCCTATCAGGACGCCCCGCGCACGTTCGCGACGGCACCCGCGTTGCCGACCGGTCCGCAGCCGGTGTCGGTGGTCGCGGCCGACATCGACGGCGACGGCGCGCTCGACCTGGTCGCGGCCGACGCCATGGACGACACGGTGCACATTCTCCTACAAACGGCGCCGCGGCAGTGGTCGCCACAGCCGCCGCTGCCGACGGGCGACACCCCCAGCCAAGTGGTCGCGGCCGATCTCGACGGGGACGGCGACTTGGACCTGGCGTGTGCCAACAGTCGCAGCGACGACGTCTGGATCTTCTGGCAAGAAGGGCCAGGCGCCTTTACCGCGGGGCCGCCGCTCGGGACCGCTCGGTTCCCCACCGCCCTGGCGGCCGCCGACCTCGACGGCGATGGCGACGTCGATCTGGTGGCGGCGAGCGGCGCGGCCAACTCGTTGACGATCCTCGTCCAAGAGACGCCGCGCGCGTTCACCGCACGGGGGCCCTTGGCGACCGGTCGCTTTCCCAAGGCGATCGCTGTCGCCGACTTGGACGGAGACGGCGCGCTGGACCTCGTGAGCGCCAACGTCAACAGCGACGACGTGAGCGTGTTCTTTCAGGACGACCCCCTGCTCTTCACCGCGGCGCCGCCGATCGCCGCCGCCGACAACCCGCAGTCGGTCGCAGCGGCCGATCTGGACGGCGACGGTGACCTAGACCTGGCGGTAAGCAGCGGCGGGACCGACGAAGTGGTCGTGCTGTATCAAGAAGCCCCCCGGTCGTTTGCGGCGCCGCTCGGCGATGACGTCGGCGACAATCCGGTGTTGGTGGTGGCGGGCGATCTAGACGGTGACGGCGACGCTGATCTTGTGACGGCGAACGCTGGTAGCGGTGATCTCTCGGTGCTCTGGGGGCGGTGAGTTCAGCCGCCTCAATCACGAACGCCAGCACCTTGCGCACCCCACCGGCAAATCGTCAGTTGCCGATGCCGACCGAAAGGCCGTTGGAAAACGCGAGACCCGGCCCGGTGCCGAGGGGATCGACCACCACGGCCTGCCCCTCCAAGTCCAACCCACGCAACGCCGGCGTTCGACGGATCGGCACCGGGAAACCCGCAAAGCCCAAGGTACTGGTCGTTTGCGCAACGACCGCGCTCGGTGCGGCCGGGCCGACCAATAGCCCATTGCCAAGTCGCGCCGTCCCACTCCCAAAGATCTCCGAGCGTCCGGTCGCGCGCGTCACGGCCGCCAAACAAGACCACGCGTTGGCGGCGTGCGTCATACGCCATGGCGGTGGCGCGCGGCGAAGGGCCCCTCGACGTCGCCGGCTCGGTCCAATCGACACCATCCCACTCCCACAGGTCGCCGAAGCGCGTGCCCGAGGGGCCCCATCCACCAAACATGACGAGCCGATCGCGGCTCGAATCAAAAGCCAACCGGGTTCGGGCTCGGCCGTGCTCTGACCGGGGCCGCGCGATCCTCGCGCTTCGAGCCACGTGGCGCACGCGCGTTCCACCATAGGTGCAGCCAATGCCCGGCAACGCGCGCGGACTCCCAGCAGCGGTTGGCTTACCGGCTCACGCTCGAGCGCAACGCGATATGATGCCGCCCATGCTGAGGAAGAGTCGCACCGTGTACCAACGGCAGTTGCGTTGCTTGCCGTCACTGCTCGCCGTTCTGCTGGCCGGCGTGGTGGCCGCCCAGCCGCAGTTCACCGAGCTCCCCAAGCGCGGCCTGCCGCCCGGACGTCAACCCACCGCGGCGGTCGCCCTTGGCGACATCGACGGCGACGGCGATCTCGACATGGTGGCCGCGGGATCCGGCGAGTGCTTGCGGCCCTGCGGCGCTTCCCAGAACCGCCTCTACCGCAACGACGGCGCAGGCATCTTCACCGACGTCACCGCGGAGCAGCTGCCCCAACTCCGCGATCAGACGTTTGGCCTCGCCCTTGGCGACGTGGACGGCGACGGTGATCTCGATCTCGTGACGGCGAACACCGGCTTCTACGGCCCGCATCGCAACCGGCTCTACCTGAACGACGGCGAGGGCACGTTCTCGGATGTCAGCGCAGCCCAGTTGCCCAGCGATTCGGACTCGACGTCGTCGGTGGCGCTCGGGGACTGCGACGGCGACGGCGACCTCGACATCCTGTTTGGCAACGGGTCCTTCTACGGCAGGATGCTGGCTCGATTGTACCTCAACGACGGGACAGGCAGGTTCACGGATGTCTCCGCGACGCACTTGCCCGTGATCAGGGCCCACACCCTGTCGGTTGCCCTCGCCGACGTCGATGGCGACGGCGATCTCGACGCGTTGTGCGGCAATGGGGGGCAGGACTATCTGTACCTCAACGACGGCAGCGGTACCTACACCGATGCGACGGCGCGCCTGCCTGCTGACACGACCAACACCGCGGCAATCGCCGCCGTCGACGTCGATGGGGACGGCGACGGCGACTTGGTGCTCGCCAGCCACGGGCAGAACCGGCTCTACCTCAACCAAGGGGGCAGCTTCATCGACGTCACGTCGACCCACATGCCGATCGACAGCGACTTTTCCGAAACCATGGTGAGTGCCGACCTCGACGGCGATGGCGACCATGACCTGGTGGTCGGCAACACCGGCCAGAATCGCGCGTACCTCAACGACGGGACCGGCAACTTTCGCACCACCCCGGCGGTCCGCTTGCCGTTTGATGATAACAGGTCCTTCGTTGCCGCCGGCGACGTGGACGGCGATCACGACGCGGACGTGATCTGTAGCAACTACGAGCAGCAGAACCGCTTGTACTTGAACGACGGCAGCGCCGTCTTTGCCGACGCGACCGCGGCCCGGTTGCCGACCATGCGCGAGGTGACGACGAGCCTCGCCCTCGGCGACGTCGATGGCGACGGTGACCTGGATGTGGTCGTTGGCAACGACATCAGCTACTACCGCAACCGGCTGCATCTCAACGATGGCTATGGCACTTTCGTGGATGTCTCGTCGACCCAGTTGCCTTTGGATTCCGACGACACCAACGCCGTGGTGCTGGCGGACTTTGACGGCGATTCCGACCTCGATCTCGTGGTCGGCAACCGCGGCCGTTCTGGGGCGCAGGATCGGCTCTACTTGAACGACGGGTCCGGCAGCTTCACCGATGCCACGACCGGCCGCATGCCCATCATCGCCAATCCAACGGTGGCGGTGGCGGTCGTGGACGTCGATGGCGACGGGGACCTCGATTTGGTCTTAGGCGGCGGCGACCACCTCTACCTCAACGACGGCTCGGGGACGTTCCAAGATGTCACGGCGACCCACTTCCCGGTGGTGCCGCGTGGCGCCATCGCCCTCGCGGTGGGCGATGTGGACCGCGATGGCGACCCGGACCTCGTGCTGGGAGGCGGTGGCCAAAACCGGCTCTACTTGAATGACGGGAGCGGGCGCTTCGCCGATGCGACGGCGGCTGCGCTGCCGGTCGACGGGGACGGCACGCTGAGCCTGGCCCTGGGCGACGTGGATGGGGACGGCGACCTGGACTTGGCGCTCGGCAACCACAGCACGCTCTCCAAGCAGAACCGGCTGTATCTCAATGACGGCACCGGGGTGTATACCGACGTGACCTCGTCCCACATGCCCACCGACCGCGACGAGACCCGCGCCCTCGTGCTCACCGACGTCGATGGCGACGGCGACCCGGACCTGGTGCTCGGTAACGTGGGGACCCCCTACACTCGCCGCCCCAACGGCCTCTACCTCAACGACGGGACGGGTCGCTTCACCGACGCCACTTCGGCTCGCATGACCAACCGCGCCGATCCGACCTACGCCGTGGCCGCTGGGGACGTCGACGCGGACGGCGATGTCGACCTACTGGTCGGCGTTGGCGGCAACCGCAACCGGCTGCTGTTCAACTTGCACCGACAGCTCGATACGCCGTGGGTGCTGCGGATCGGCCGGCGCTATTCCTGCACGGCCTACGCCCGGTACGGCCCGCCCAGGTCGGTCGATCTGGTGTTCCCACACCTCTCCACCGGCGGCGCCTCGATCCCCCTGCCGCCGTTGGGCGTCCTTCGGCTGGACCCCGCCCACCTTGTGGCGTTGCCCCCGTTCTTCGTGGCGCCCGGGGAGGCCCTTGGCTCGATCGAGCTGACGATCCCCAACTTGCCGGGCCTGATCGGCCAGCGCGCGCACTTGCAGGCCCTGCACGTGCCGTTTCCTTTGCCGGCTCGGCTCACCAACGCCACGGCGGACGGGATCCTCGAGTAGCCGGGCCTGGTCGCTGTCGAGATGGCGCATCGACGAGATTTGACGCGGCCCGACGGCACCCGCCCCAAGATCACGGTCGCCAGTATCCAGACGTTGCGCCAGCGGCTCGACGCGGTGTCTGGCGATGCCTTCCGCATCGTCATTGTGGACGAGGCCCGCTCGGCGAGATCTTCTCGGAAGTTGCGTTCGAGTACGACGTGCGCACCGCCATCACCGACGGTTGGCTGTGCCCGATCCGCTCGTTCTTGGTGCAGACGCGTACCGACTTCTCGAAGGTGCGCAAGGTCGCGGGCGAGCTCGCAACTCGCGAGGCCGAGGCCGTGCTCAACCAGGAGCTGCACTTGGCCGAGATCGCTGCGCCGATCCGGCGCGAACGCGGTGACCGACCCGCGATCGTCTTCGCGGCTTCGGTCGCCCACGCGCGATCGCTCACCCGCGTCATGGACGAGCTCGCCGGCGATCCGAATCTCGCGGTCGCCCTCGATGGTACGACGGCATTCGATCGGCGCGCCCCGGTCCTGGAGCGCTTTCGCCGCGGGGAACAAGCGGTCGATCTCTTTGCCGCAGCCCGCGACGTAGTGCAGAAGCGCGCCCGGCGGATCGCGGCCGAAGCCAGCGCCGAAGGCGAAGCCATCGCCTTCGAACGCCGGCGGGCGAGTTGCTCATGTCGGGTCGCTCGACTACAAGCGTCCGTCAACGATGGTCGAAGCACCAGGATACGGGGAGATTCCAGTCTCCATCCCAGACCAAGCGGCATTCGCCACCGAGCAGCCACTGGGCGCGAGCTATGCGAGTTCCTTCACGCAGCACGCGTTGCCGCCCTCGGGGCCCTGGCAGCTGCTGCCCTCCTCGCCTCAGGAGCGCTGCGAGATCCCACCCGGCGCCACCGCCATCTTCACCGCAGAGGATGGGGCCAGCGCACCGCCGGCTCGCTTCATTCGGCGCCTCACGGACTTCATCGGCTCCGCGGGTGAGATCGTCATCCCGGCCGGCGCGATCTTCGGGTGGACCGGCAGCAGTGCGCCCACGAACTACGAGCAGTTCGACCTCTCTGGAGCGCAGGGCCAAGCGACGATCGCCAGCTGGAGCTGGTACTCACCGGCCCATTAGCGCCAGAGCAACACCGGCCGCACGCCGATGTGTGGCCGTTGCGCGAGGTCGAAGTCGGTCACGTCGAACTTGGTGCCAAGGGCCGCATCGCGATAGGAGCCACCGCGAAGCTGCAGACGGTCCGCGATCCGGACCCGCTCGGCGACGTTGCCGTGCACGTGAAGCAATCCGAACGGGTTCGGCTGACCGCTCCACACCGGGGCGTGGCACGCGAAACCGTCGTCGAAGCTGGCGTCGAACGTCCAACCCAAATGCCAACCGTTCTTGTCGCTGGCGACCTTGGCACTGCGGTCCGCGAGGTTTGGGTTCGCCCGGTAGAGACTGGCGGCGTCCGACCCCGTCCACCACGGCCAACGGGTCCCGCCTCGCGCGGCACGTAGCCACTCGGCGTCGGTTGGCAGACGCAGGTGATGACGAGCGAAGATGTCGCGCAGCTCGTCGAGCGGGACGCTCTCCACGGGGTGCCCGTCGGGATCGACGATATTGGTGTCCGCGCGGGCGAGCTTGAACCCACTCGGGTTCGAGCCTTCCGAGAGCCGCTTCCACTGGGCCTGACTGGCTTCGCACTTCGCGATCAGAAACGCCGGCGTGGTCTCGTTCCCCGGGATCAGCACGAACACGATGCCCGTCGTCGCGTCGATCGACAGCTGCCCATCGTCGTCGTACTCGGGCGGCGCGGTGGTCGCGGCGCTGGCCAGATGCGCGAACTCCCACAAGCGGCTGTGCCGGTTGCAGCCAATGGGCACGAGCCCAATCTGGGGAGTGATCTGCAGGCCGCGGTAGCCCGGGTGGGTTCCCTCGGCCTTCTCGATGTCGCGGATCGCCTGTTGCCAGGCGGCTCGCTGGTCGCCGACCGTGAGTCGCTCGATCTCGTTCGCCCACGCGTGGCGCTGCGTGACCCGCGCGTACGCGCCGGTGCTCGTCGGCTGCGCCGGGTCTACGTGTTCGAAGCGATCCAGCCGGGCTCGCAGCTCCTCCAGGGTGTCGTGCAGATACTGATCCTCTTCGTTGTCCAGGGACCAACCGAAGCGCGCCTCGCCGTCGGCGCGCGCGGCGGCACCGGCGCGCAGATCCTCGATGGCGGCGCGCACGTGGGGCCGAAACCCGAGCGCGAGCTTGGCATCGGCCAGCCAGCTCGCGGCTCGGGCCGGCAACGATTCATCGAGCGGAAAAAGTGAGCTCTCCTGCTCTTCGAGCTGGCGAATCGTCTCAGCGCAGCGCACCAGCTGGTAGCGCGCCAATGACTGCCGGGCCTCGCGCCAGCCGAGCGCGCTGACGACTCCGCCGACCAGCGCTGCGACCAACGCGAGCGCGGCGAGCGCGACCGGCAGCCGGTGCCGCTGCACGAACTTCCGCGCCCGGTATCCCGTCCCCGGGGGCCGCGCCAGGACCGGTTGGCGGCGGCGCAAGCGCTCGAGGTCGGCGGCGAGCTCGCGTGCACTTTGATAGCGCAAATCCGCGTCCTTCGCGATCGCCGTCATGGCGATCCAATCGAGGTCGCGATCGAGCGACGGCTCGAGATCCCGTAGCCGTCGCGGCTCTCTTGCGCTCAGCAGTCGGACGACCTCGGTCAGCGAGAGCCCGTCCAACCTGAACGGTAGTTGCCCGGCGAGCAGTTCATACAGAACCACGCCCAGGGAGTAGACGTCCGTGCGCGCATCGACGGTCTCGTTGCCAAGCACTTGCTCCGGACTCATGTATGGGAGCGTGCCCATGATCTGGCCCGGATCGGTCTGCAGCGTGACGAGTGTCTCGCCTGGCTCGACGCGCGCGATGCCGAAGTCGAGCACTTTGGGCTGCGCTAGACCCGGTCCGGGCTCGACGACCAGGATGTTGCTCGGCTTCAGGTCTCGGTGCACGATGCCCCGCTCGTGCGCGTGCTGGACCGCGTCGCAAGTTTGGCGCACGAGCTCGCAGCGGGCGTGAACGTCCAGCCGCCGCTCGGCGCAGAACTGATCGAGCGGCACTCCGTCGACCAACTCCATGGCGAAGTAGGGCACCGACGCCGCCCCGGCATCGGTGACTCCAGCGTCGTAGATTTGCGCGATGCCGGCGTGCTTGAGCAGGCCAAGCAGGTGGGCTTCGCGCTCGAACCGCAGCCGGACTTCATCGCTCGCCCGGCCGATCTGCAAGACCTTCACTGCGACGTTGCGCCACGGATTCTGCTGCTCGGCGCGATAGACGATGCCCATGCCGCCGACCCCGAGCACGGAGACCACCCGATAGGGGCCGATGTGATCGGGCGTTCCAGGGGTGCGCGCGCCGCTCCGGTCCCCGGTCCCGTCCTCCGCCTTCGATTTCAGGATCGTGAGCGGGTCGTCTTTCTGCCGCAGCAGATCCCGAACGAAGCTCTCGAGCTCGGGATCGCCGCTGCAGGCGTCGGTCAAGAATGCGGCACGCTCCTCTCCGGCCAACTGCGAAGCCTTGCCGAAGATCGTCCGCAATCGTTCCAGGTCGTCGGAGCCCGGCGGCCGCGACGCGCTCATCGGAGAAGTTGCGACATGGCGCCGCGATCATAGCGCGGGGGATGGCACGACTCGATCGCCGCCCAGGAGGATCTAATGGGGCTCCTGTGATGACTCTCTAACTCCGCGCGACACTGCGGATCCTCCTGCTCGCGCTCGCCTCGGCCGACCTGGCCATTGCACAGACGACGCGCCCACCGAACGTCGTGCTGGTGCTCGCCGACGCTCTCGGGTGGACCGACCTCTCGGGAATAGCGCTCTCTGGTCGCAAACACGATCATCGTGTTCTACTCGAACAATGGTTGGCTTGGCGGCGATCCCGACGCCGGTATCGAGGGGGCGCCGGAAGTCGCCCACAATGCGCCGCTGCGCGCCGGCAAAGGCTCGCTGCACGAGGGAGGCATTCGAGTGCCACTGATCGTGCGATGGGACTGTTCGACCGCGCCGCCGCACGCCCGGAGCTGGTTGCCGCGATGGGTGCGCGGCTGCGGACTTGGTTTCGTAGAACGACGAGCGCACGTGGATCGGCACCAGCTCGTCCCAGCGCTGGCGGTTCGCCTCGGTGTCGTCGCCCATCGGGAACCTCGAGCCGCCTAGCAGGCCGCTGAACAAGCGGCGTGCGGCCGCTCGCGGCCGCCGATGGGTTAAAAGTTCAGATTGATCGCGCCAACTCGGCAAACCGCAGTGTTCGGGCGCCGAAGTCGCTGAGTGCGATTAGCAACGCGCCGATGGCGCTGACAGCGCGGTGCAGCAGCCCCACGAACGCCCGTGCGTCCCCCTGCAGCGCCCGTGGCGTCCCGACCCCGATCAGGACTCGCATGATCGTGCCCAGATTGCGCGCAGCGGCCTGGATCAGGTAGCGCTTGTTCACCTCGTCCAGCCCTCGGATCCAAGTTCGGCGTGCGCGACCGGTTCGGCAGGTGTGTGCGAAGCTCCG
>JBCCGH010000251.1:0-11485 GCA_039029375.1 Planctomycetota bacterium | reverse complement strand
GGCCTTATCCGCGAGACATCGGCGCCGGTCGCAAGGCGGGTCGCCGCAGGCATATTGCTGGATACGGCGAGGACGACCCAACGCTGCGAGCGGCGCTGAGGGCCGTGGATAAGGCCCCAGATTCCTGAATCACACCACTAGCGATCGTGCGCGCACGGACGCGTGACGGTGGCCATCCAGGCAGTCCTGGGCCCAACGGGCGCGCCGCTCGGCGTGGATTTGACGAACGCGGTGCGGGCGACGGTGGGCACGTAGCCGTCGCAGCCGGTGTCGGCACCCGGCACAAGGCGATGACCCTTCGCCCCGCGGGCCTGCCGGTCCGACGAAACCCCGCACCCGTGTGAAACCTGCCGTTGGTTTTGTCGCTCGGTAGGTGACCGCTCGTTACCGGTCCCTGGGCAGCGATGTTGTCGTGTGCCGACGAGAGCACACAACAGTCACTCGGGCACCCGGGACGCCGCTGTTTCCCAGCAGGAGAGATCCCTTGTCTACTCGGTCGCTCGTTCGTTCCCTTACCGCGTCTTCGCTCTTGGCTCTCCTCGCCACCGCCGTTCCAGGGCAGATCCGCTTCCTGGCGATCGGTGACTCGATTACGGAGGGAGTTCTCAGTTTCCCCAGCTACCGCTTCGAGCTATTCACAAAGCTGCGAGATCCGTACTGCGCAGACTTTCGCGGCATCCGATCCGGAGTCGCTGGAGGCTGGCCGGCATCGCGGAACTGGGACTTCGACCAAGACCATCTCGCAATCAGCGGCGCCCGCACCGACGAAATCGACAGCGTCCTTGGCGGGCATCTAACCCATCCCGAGTCTGAAGCCGACTTCGCGTTGATCCACCTCGGCACGAATGACGGGCTTCAAGGTCGCAGTGTCGTTGCCGCGCGTCAGAGCATCGAAGCCATCATCGCGAAGCTCTACGGCATCAACCCAAACATCCAGATCCTGATCGCGAAGATCATGCCTCCCAAGACTCTGGGTTCGCCACAGGACCTATGGACCGTCGGGTTCAACACCGAGCTCAACAATATCCTGACGACTTATCCCAACGTGGTCTTCGTCGATCACTACACAGCGTTCCGCACTAGCCAGATCTCGCCGAATCAGCTCTGGCGCGACGAATACCATCCGGGAACGCAAGGTGAGCAACTGATGGCGAATGAGTGGCACACCAAGCTCTTGCCCTACTTGCTTGCCGTCGTGCCCGACGACGCCCCTTGCGTCACCCAGTATGGCAGCGGCTGCCCGGACACCGTGACCGGGGGTCCGATGTCGATTGAGCCGCGCCTGGGCGCGGAGTACTCCAATCCAATGTTGCCGCGCATCGGCCAATCGTACCGATTGTTGGTCAGCGAAGTGGCCGCTGCGGCACCGGTCGTGGGAATCCTAGGCCCCAAGAGTCAGACTCAGATCCCCAACACACAGTGCTTCTTCTACGCGAGCGTCATCGGTGGTTACGTTGCGCCGTGGGGTGCCGCAGATGGGCAAGGTCGGCTGGTCGTCGTCTTCCCGGCCTTGCCGAATGACCCGAACTTGGTAGGGGCCAGCCTCTTCTACAACGCTTTCTACGTCAGCACTTCGCTCACGACACATCCAACGAATGGAGTCGACGCGAGGATTGGCGTCTAGCCTCTAGCAGCCGTTGAAGAACGTGCTTGTGCCCAGCCGGGTGGTGATCCTGGATGCGGGTCGGCTCGGGAAGACGCAGGCGCTTTCGCGGGTCGGGCTGGGACAGAGGCGCCGGCCGGATGGCGGAACGATTCTTTGACGGCCTGCCAGGTGCTAGGAGCTAGGCAGCGACGAACCCGGACCTACTCGTCGCCGTTGGCGACGCCGACGACTTCGGCGGGGCTCTGTGAGCCGCTGATCTCGCGCACTTGGGGCTCGCCACCGTCGAAGGACAACAAGCGCGGCTTGCCTTCTTCGCGGCTCTCGATGTGGACGGGACGCCGCCACATGGCGTGGACGTTGCGCAGCGTCTGCAGCGCGAAATCGAACTGCAGGTCGACGCCGGTCCAGTCGTGATAGAGGTAGAGTTCGCCGCGGTTGCGGTAGTTGGCGTCGGCGACGTAGATGATCGGGTTGCCGAAGTTGGTCAGCGCGTTGAGCAGCTGCTTCTTCACCTTGCGGTAGTCGCGGTCGACGATCTCGTAGCGCCCCGTCGAGGGGTTCATGCCGTAGACGTAGAGCTTCTGCTCGCGGGCGAACTCTTCCTCGACGAAGCTGTCGATGAAGGTCACGTCGTTGTAGATCTTCCGCACCTGGAAGATCTTCTCGCGGCCGAGTCCAAGCTGCTTGTCCCACTTGCGCTTGGTTTCGTCGTCGTCGCAGCGGTCGTACTCCGGGCCAAACTTGCCGCGGTTCCAGCGATCCTCGATGTGGCGGAAGAGCTCGACGCCGACCTTGTACGGGTTGATCTGGCCGGGTCGCGTAAACAGCGTGCCCGAGTGCGAATCGGCGTAGCTGATGACTTCGGACGCCTCCAGCAAGTGGTGCGTCATCAGCTTCGAGTGCCAGTACACCGCCCACCCCTCGTTCATGATCTTGGTCATGCCCTGGGGTGCGAAGTAATAGGCCTCGTCGCGCAGCATCGCCAGCACGTCCTGCTGCCACAGCTCCAGTGGCGCGTGCTCCATCAAGAACAGCAGTATGTCTCGCTGCGGCGTGGCCGGATATCGCCGTTCCCGCTCGGCCTCCTGTCGCCGCTCCGCCCGCTGGCGCGCGATGTACTCGGGCGGATTGATGTAGCGGTCCATGTAGTCCTTGGCCGCAATCTTGTAGTCCGCCTGCCGATCCGACGGCGTCGCCTCGCGCCGCGGGCCGTCGCTCCGTTTGATGAACGGTAGATACGGATCGATCATGTTGTCGAGCGAGTGGACGCAGTCGATGAACGTCTCGACCGGCTCGACACCGTGGCGATCCATGTAGCGCCGAATGCGGGCGCCATGGTTCGCCATCATGTCCATCATCTTACGCGGCGTCTTACTGAACCACGCGTTGTTCTTGAAGAAGTCGCAGTGCCCATACACGTGGGCCATGACGAGCTTCTGATCGGTCAACGAGTTGGCCCGCATCAGGTACGCGTAGCAGGGGTCGTTGTTGATCACGAGCTCGTAGATCTTCGACAGGCCCCACGCGTAGCTCTTGCTGAGCTGCTCATACTCCATCCCAAAGCGCCAATGCGGGTAGCGCGTCGGGAAGCCGCCGTAGGCCGCGATCATGTTGAGCTCGTCCGCGTCGACGAGCTCAAAGATCACCTCGTAGCAGTCGAGCCCGTAGTGCGTGGCGAGCTCACAGGCTTCTTCTTTGATCTTCGCGAGTTCGGGGGTCAGGTTGCCCATCGGTCGGTCAGCGCCCCTTGCCCAAGAACGACTTGATGGACGGCAGGATACCGTCGCGATCCGGAATGTCCGTCGTCACCACGCGCTCTTCGCTCTTGAACGACCCGTCGAGGTCCTTCTTGAACTGCCCCGAGCCGTAGGCGCTCTTCACCTGACCGTAGCAGAACTGGTTCACCTGCGGGACGAGCGAGTTCTTCAGCAGATCCAAGCAGCGATCGGTGTCGCGCGACGACCAGTTGTCGCCATCGGAGAAGTGGAACGGATAGATGTTCCACTCCGAGCTGGGGTACCGCTCTTCGATGAGCCGAAGACACAGCTCATACGCCGAGCTGATCTTGGTGCCGCCCGACTCGCGCAGGTGGAAGAACGTGTGCTGGTCCACCATGTGCGCGACCGCGTCGTGCACGATGTAGTTGACTTCGATGTCCTTGTACTGGTGGCGCAGCCACGTATCGATCCAGAACGCCTCGATCCGGACGATCTCCTTTTGCTCGCGCCCCATGCTGCCGGACACGTCCATCATGTAGATGATCGCGGCGCTGGCTTGGGGTACCTCGCGCTTTTGCATCGCGCGAAAGCGCAGGTCCTCTTTGATCGGCACCACGACCGGCCGCTCGTGGTCGTACGACCCCGATGCGATCTGGCGCTTCAACGCTTCCTTGAACGACCGTTTGAAGTGACGCAGGCTGCGCGGCCCGACCTTGGAGATGCCGGTGAACTTGCCCGACACCGACTTCAAGACCTTGTGGCCCTTCGGCTCGATGTTCGGCAGCTCGAGCTCCTCGCCCAGGATCTTCGCCAGCTCCTCGAGGCTGACATCGACTTCGAGCGAGTGCTGACCCGGCTGATCACCGGCCTGCCCCTGGCCCTGACCGTCACCGTCGACCGGGTCGCCCTGGTCGCCGTCGCCCTGCCCCACGCCCTGACCCTGGTTCGAGCCAAACCGGAAGCGAGGCAAGTCGATCTGCGGCAGCGGGATGCTGACGAGCCGTTTGCCCTGCTTGCCGACGAGCTCGCCGGACGTCACGAACTTCTTGAGGTCCTGCTTGATCTTCCCGCGAACGATGTCGCGGAAGCGCGTGTGGTCCTGATCGATCTTGCGCAACGCGCTCTCCTATCAAGCGAACTCGCTCAGTCGTCGCCCTTGGTGTCGCCGCGAGCGAAGATCGACGCGACGTAGTTGAGGACGTCGGTGGCCGAGATCTCGTCGTAGCCGAAGTCGCGAATGAGGCGGCTCTTCACCACCTCGATCTTCTCCTGCGTGTCCTTGTCGACGACCGTCGACACGAGGCTCGTGAGCTTGATCGAGTCCTTCTGGTCCTCGAACAGCTTGAGCTCGAGCGCACGATGCAGCCGCTCATTGGTGCGGTAGTTGAACGTCTTCCCCTCGACCGCCAGCGCGCCGATGTAGTTCATGATCTCGCGCCGGAAGTCGTCCTTGCGCGAGTCTGGGATGTCGATCTTCTCCTCGATCGACCGCATCAGCCGCTCATCCGGCTCTTCGTCCTTGCCGGTGTAGGGGTTCTTGACCTTCTCGTTCTGCGTGTAGGCCTTGACGTTGTCGATGTAGTTGCCGCACAGCCGCGCGATGGCCTCCTCGTCGGCCGAGATCGCCCGCTGCACCTCGTTCTTGATGATCTCCTCGTACTCCTCACGGACCACGAGCAGCATGTCCTTGTAGCGCTTCTTGATCTCCGGATCGGAGATCAGCGAGTGGTGGTCGAGCCCCTCTTCGAGCTCGTTCATCACCATGAACGGGTTGATGCACGGCAGATCGCGCACCAGCACGTTGCTGATCTTGTCCTGGATGTAGCGCGGGCTGATGCCATCCATGCCCTCGCGCGGCGACTCGTCGCGCAACTCGCGGATGTTGTCGCGCGTGTAGCCGGGCAGGGTCTTGCCGTTGTAGAGCTTCAGCTTCTGCAGCAGCGTGAGGTTGGCCTTCTTCGGCTCCTCCAGGCGCGTGAGCACGGCCCACATCGCCGCGGTCTCCAACGTGTGCGGGGCGATGTGCTTGCCCGGCACCCGCTCCTTGTTGAAGTCCTTGTCGTAGATCTGGATCTCGTTCTCGAGCCGCAGGTTGTACGGGATGTCGATCTTGATGGTGCGGTCGCGGAACGCCTCCATCAGCTCGTTGTTCTGCAGCCGGTTGTACTCGGGCTCGTTGGTGTGCCCGATGATCACCTCGTCGATGTCCGTCTGCGCGAACTTCTTCGGCTTGATCTTGTGCTCCTGACTCGCCGTCAGCAGGTCGTAGAGGAACGCCACGTCGAGCTTGAGCACCTCGATGAACTCGATGATGCCGCGGTTGGCGACGCAGAACTCGCCGTCGAAGTTGAACGCGCGCGGATCGCTGTCGCTGCCAAGCTCGGCGATGCGCCGATAGTTGATGTCACCGGTGAGCTCGGTCGAGTCCTGGTTCTTCTCGTCCTTCGGCTGGAAGGTGCCGACGCCGATCCGATCCTTCTCGGAGATCAGCATGCGCCGCACCACGACGTGGTCGAGCACCTTCTCCCAGTTGCCGTCGTAGGTCTTCAGCAGCTCGTCGTAGTAGTAGCGCGAGACCGGCGACAGCTGCAGGTTGAGCCGCAGCTTGTAGCTGCCGCGCAGCTTCTTGTTCAGCGAGTCGAGGATCGGCTTCCGCGCCTCTTCCGGAATCAGGAGCATCGGCTCCTCATTCATGGGCGAGGGGATCAGCTCGTCGCCCATCCTCCACGAGAACGTGTAGAGCGCGCCCTCGGGCTGCCGCGAGTAGCGCTCGAGGCCCTTCTTGAGCAAGCGCACGATCGTCGACTTCGCCGAGCCGACCGGGCCGTGCAGCAGCAGCACACGACGCTCGGGGCCAAACCCGTGCGCCGCGGCCTTGAACACACTCATGAGGTTCATGAGCGGCCGCTCCAAGCCAAACAGCCCGTCGGCGCCACCTTCGATCGGGTCCGAGAAGAACGTGTAGCGGACCAGCTTGGTCTTGTCGCGCTCGACCTCCTCGACCCCGTGGCTCAGCACCATGTCGTAGAGGCGCTGGTGCGCCGTACGCATGATCATCGGGTTCTCGTCGAGCAGGTTCAGGTAGTCGTGGAACGACCCCTCCCAGTGCTCGTCCCTGAACTGACCGACGTCCAGGGACTCCTTGATCAGCTTCAGGAGGTCCATGCTGCTCGTCATCTTTGTCCTCCGCGTTCCGCCGCGGTTGCCTGGCTGTGATTCGCCCGCCCGCTCGCTTGTCCGCGCGCAGCGGCCATCGATCCTCGTTGCACGATAACAGGGGGTGGGGCGTTTCTCACTAAGCCGGAGCTTCGCGCCACTACAAGCTATCGGTTACCTTGCCCCCGGGTGATGAACGTTCTCTGCACCGCCATGTCCCGTACCGCTCCGACGGTGCTCCACGCAGCTTCCCGGACCCGCTTGGCAAGCGGCCTGGCGCTGCTCGCCGCCGCCGGCCTGACCTCCTGCAACGGCGGTAGTCCGGTCGACAGCGATGCTGCATATCGCCACGCGGCGAGCATCGTCGCGTGCGGCCCGCGCACGCCGGGCTCCGCTGGCCACAGCAAGGTCGTGGACTACCTCAAACAGCAACTCGAGGCGCTGGGCCTGCCCGCCCACGAGCAGACCAGTGAGGTCGAACTCACCGTCTACGACAAGCAGAAGACGATTCCGCTCCGCAACATCTGGACCGAGATCCCGGGCCAGGATCCGGAGAATGGCCCGATCCTGCTCTTCGGCGCGCACTACGACAGCAAGATCACCGCCGACCACCCCCCGCACCAGCCGCAGCCCGGCCAGCCGCCGCAGGAGCGCAACTTCGAGTTCGTCGCCGCGCTCGACTCGGCCGCGTCCTGCGGCTTACTGCTCGAGCTGGCCCGCGCGCTGCAGGCGCGCGACACCGTGCCGAACGTCTGGATCGTGTGGTTCGACGGGGAGGAGAGCATCGAGTTCGACTGGGTCGATGAGGAGGCGCTGCTGGGCAGCACGGCGTTCGCCAAGGCAATGGCCAAGGACCAGAAGCGGTTCCCGCAGGGCCTGGCCGCGCGGATGAAGACCATGGTCCTGCTCGACCTGCTCGGCGACCACAACCTGAAGATCGACCGCGACACGCGCTCCAACGCGCAGCTGCTCGACCTGTTCGAGGAGGCCGCGCAAGAGATCGGCTTCGATCAGATGTATCTCTACGAGTCGCCGATGACCGACGACCACGTGCCGTTCCGCAACTACGGCGTGCCGGTCATCGACCTGATCGACTTCCGTCACCGCTACGAGAACGACGGCAAGCACCCGACGCTCAAGGACCGAGCGCCACCACCTGAGGACGGGGTCTACACCCGCTGGTGGCACACGCCGAATGACACCATGGACAACGTGTCGGCGCGCTCGCTCGGCGTGGTCGGCGACTTGATCTGGGCGGCGCTGCCGCGGATCGAGGCCCAGTTCTATGGCGGCGAATGAGCGGCAGCGCGGCCGAGGCCCCGGACGCCGCGCCGGCAGCGCGCTGCTCGCGGCGCTCGCTGGGTCCGCCCTCCTCGCGGCGACGTGCTCGGAGGCCGAGGCCGTGATCGAGCCCGAGCTCGTCCTCGAGCCGGTGCGCGCGCCGAGCTGGCTCGGCCGCCGGGCCTACGACCACGTCGCCACGCTGGTGAGCTATGGGCCGCGCTTTACCGGGTCCGTCGGCTGGGAGAAGGGCCTCGACTACATCGCCACCGCGCTGCGAGAGCGCGCCGGTCTCGAGCCGGTCCGCGATCGCTGGACCGACTCCGCCTCGGGCGTGACCTTCGAGAACATCTCCGCCACGGTGCCCGGCCAGCAGCGCCATCGCCTGCTCATCGCCTGCCACCACGACACCAAGAAGTGCGAGGGGCATCCCGACGCTGCGCACAACTTCCCCTTCGTCGGCGCCAACGATTCGGGCAGCGGCGTCGGCCTCGTGCTGGCACTCGCCGAAGCCCTCAAGGATTGGCAGGGCGAGGCGACGCTACAGTTCGTGTTCTTCGACGGCGAAGAGTCGCTGCCGTTCGACTGGGACGAGGCGCAGGCGCTGTTTGGCTCCAAGCGCTTCGTCGCTGCGGAGGAGGCGGCGCAAGCGCAGGGCGGCGCCGGCGGTGCCGTGCGGGCGCTGGTGCTGCTCGACATGGTCGGCGCGCACGACCTGCAGATCGACGAAGAGGAATACAGCACGCCCGAGCTCACCGAGATCGTGCGCGCCGCGGCGAAGGCCTGCGGGCACCAGAAGCGGTTCTTCCAGGACGCGTGGCCGATCAACGACGACCACGTGCCCTTTCTCAAAGCGGACATCCCGGCGATCGACCTGATCGATCTCTGGGACAATCCGCAATGGCACACCGCCGACGACACGCTCGAGCACATCTCTGCCGACAGCCTGCACCTCGTCGGTGAAGTCGTCATGACCGCGCTGCCCGCAGTCCAGGCCCGCTACGTGCCGCCGCGTGGTGAGCTGACGCTGCCGGGGGGCCGCTGATGCCGCTGGCGCCACGCGGCGATCGGCGCGTCCACTACGAAGACCTCCCCGCGGAAGGAACCGTTGCGGGGCTGCCGGTCCTGCTCGTGCCGGGCACGGGCTCGGGTGCGCGCCAGTTCGGCACCCTGCCGCGTCGCTTCGCGCGCCGCGGCTTTCGCTGCCTCACGACGAGCCCGGTGGGCATGCCGCCGTCCAGCACGCTGCCCGGTGCCTTCGATCTGGACGAGGCCGCGCGCGATCTGGCGGCGACGTTGGACGCCGCCGGCGTCGAGCGGGCAATCCCCGTCGGCACGTCGCTCGGCGGCAAGATCGCGCTGTGCGCCTGCCACCTGTTGCCCGATCGCTTCCCGCGCCTAGTCATGCTCTCGAGCACCGCGCGCGTCACCGAGCGCGGCCGACGCATCCACCGCTTCTTTGCCGTCATCGCCGAGCGCCTCCCGCCCGACGCGATCGGCGACGCCATCGCGCCGTTCCTCTTCGGCTCGACCTTCATTGAAGAGCGACCCAAGGTCGTCGACGACATCGTCCGCGCCGTGCGCCCCGGCGAGCAGGCGCGGGGCCTGATGGCGGCGCAAGCCCGCGCCCAGTCGGACTTTGACGGCGAGGGTCGGGCGCGGGCGTTGCGCTGCCCCGCACTGGTGGTCGCGGGCACCGAGGACACCCTCACGCCGCCGGCCGACGTCCGCGCCACCGCGGATCTCATCGACGGTGCCCAGTACCTCGAGATCGAAGACGCCGGCCATTCGCTGCTCTTGGAAAGCGCGCGCGTCTTCGACGAAGTCGCCGCGTTCTGCACCGCCGCGACGCCATAGCCCGACCGGCGCGCCGCACCTAAGCGACCTGTCTACCGTCGCTTACAAAGTCCGGTCAGCCACGAGGCGACCAACAGCCGACGAAGATCCGGCAACACCGCGGCTTCCGCGCTCAAGGACCCGCCGGAACGAGCCGATAGCTCCCCCGCTCCCCCCAAGGAACGGCGGCACCAATGGCTCGAATCCCCAAGAACCAGGCGGTCTTCTTCGAACTCGACGGCGTGCTCATCGAGGAACCGCGGCTGCGGCCGGACGGCACCGTGCCCTACCTGCCGCACGCGCTCGAGGCGCTGGGCCGCATCGACCCCCGGCAGTTCATGTTGTTTGGCGCCTCCAACCGCATGGACATCGCCTTCGGCGAGCTGCGCGAGCGCGACTTCAAGAAGCTCTCCGAACGCTTCCTGGCCGATGCGGAAGCCGACCGCATCCCCATCGGCAAGATCTACTCCTGCCCCTACCACCCCAAGGGCCGCACGAAGTTCCGCAAGGAGTCGGTCTTTCGCAAGCCGGCGCCCGGCATGTTCAAGATGGCGCAGCAGGAGTTCGAGCTGAACCTCGGCCGCTGCTGGATGATCGGGCACACCACGACCGACGTCCTCGCCGCCAGCCGCGCCGGCATGGGCACGATCCTGGTGGAGACCGGCCAAGCGGGCAAAGACGGCGCGTTCTGGGTCGAGCCGCACTTCGTCGAGCCCGACATCCGCCACGCGGTCGCGCGCATCATGAGCTTCGAGCACGCCATGCGCTGCTGAGAGGGCGACGACTTCGGCTAAAGACCCGCCGAAGACAC
Source organism: Planctomycetota bacterium (assembly GCA_039029375.1). Lineage (GTDB taxonomy): Bacteria > Planctomycetota > UBA1135 > UBA1135 > UBA2386 > JBCCGH01. Next base: position 1,077 of record JBCCGH010000251.1, on the reverse strand, counting down.
ATCGCGCCGGGCCCGGAAGCCACCGAAAACGCTTCCGTCGCCGGAGGGCTTGGCATGGCCTCTTAGAGGTGGGCGACTCCGAGAGACTGCGCAGATCCGACTCAGCACGGAGGATCTGGCCCGGTCGGCCCGACCGTGAGTGACGGCTCGCGGTCGGGTCCGGCCTATAGCTCGCAGACGGGCTCAATCGCGCAGTCCCGCCGGGCGAGGAAGTACTCGAGCAGGGCCGCGAGGAGCAGCATCGCGCCGAGGAGCGGGATCGAGATGGGCGGGCAGAGCCAGACGATCCACGAACCAACCAGTGCGGACAGGTAGAAGACCCGCCGGAACAGATTGCCCACGGAGCAAGCTCCGGGGCTGCAGAGAAGGATCCAGGCGAACACCAACACGATCCCGATGACGAGCGCAACTGCGGCGCCACCCGCGACCCACGGGGCGGCGTTCGGGAAGATCTGCACCACGCAGGCGGCGACGACGAAGGCGATCATGGCGCCGATGAGGAACAGCTGCGCGAGCAGCTTCAACGCGACGCAGAGGGGCGTGGGGGGCGGAGGCGGTGGAGTGACCGGCGGGCAGACGGGCACCGTGAACTCGCTCGCCACGGGCTCGCACTCCTCGCGCCCCGGGAACTCCACGCGCACCTGGTGCTCCCCGGCGGCGAGGTCGACGGGCCCGGAAAGCGTGAAGCCGCTACTCCCCGACCCCACCACGAGCTCCGCACCGTCGACGACGAGCAGCGCCTCCGTCGAGCCGCCGGGAGCCGCGTTGACCTCGGCGGTGACCGTAACCTGGCGCAGCCCCGAGCTGTCGCACTGCCGGGCGATCACGGGCGTCTCGAAGATCGCGCTCGGACAGCACGGCTCGACGTCGAAGTCTGTCGTGTGCGAGCCGCAATCGTCCGGGTCGGTCGAGGCGACCTCCAAAGTGTGTTCGCCCGGCGCTAGTGTCCTGGATCAGAAATTCCTGTGCAGAGGGTGCGTGACCGGACGCTGCTCGCAAGAAGCACCGACGCAGGCATATTGGTGGATACGTCGAGGAGGTGCGACGCAGCGAGCGGTGGCCGGACGGGTGCCATCT
>JBCCGH010000250.1:0-11490 GCA_039029375.1 Planctomycetota bacterium | reverse complement strand
GTCGGTCGCTCGTCTTCCTTGCCACAGCGGTCCTCTCACGCACTGGACGCCAACCCTCGTGCATGATCCGGGCTAGTGTCCTGGATCCGAAGTTCCTGCACAGATGGCACCCGTCCGGCCACCGCTCGCTGCGTCGCACCTCCTCGACGTATACACCAATATGCCTGCGTCGGTGCTTCTTGCGAGCAGCGTCCGGTCACGCACCCTCTGCACAGGAATTTCTGATCCAGGACACTAGTTGGGTCGAGGCTCAGGAAGGCGTCCCCATCTCCGGGGTCGTGCTCGATGCCGATGGCAAGCCGGCCGCCGGCGCGCGCCTAGCCACCGCCTGGTGGTTCGACGCGCGACGCCTTCGAGCCAACGGCGCGCAGACGATCTTGGAAACCGACAAGGATGGCCAATTCGCTGGACGGATTCGCCCAAGTCGCGAACACGTCGCGCTCACCGTGTTCTCCGCGGATGGACTGCAGGCCGTGCACCGACTGTGGCATATGCGCGCCGACCTCGCCGGCGTGCGGCTGCAGCTGCGACCGACAGCCCGGGTCGAAGTCATCACATCTTGCCCGGACTTGGCAAGAGATACGGTGCCGGCCATCGCCTACGTGAACGCGGCGTCGCCGAGAGTGCGCCTGATCTTTGGCTCGCCGGATCCCCATCGGTCCCCAACCGCACCATGTGTCCCGCACAGAATTGCGTCACCTCGGCGAGGGTTTTGGCCTCTTCAGCGTCACCGAGCGCCCGAAACACCGACGCCGTCCCGGTCTCCGCCCGACTTCGGGCGCGAGCCCCAACTCACAGCCCGACAAGCCGATCAAACCCAAGTCGACGGGGAAGAGCAGCCCACCGCTGGCCACGTTCCTCGGTTGAGAACATCATGGCGGCGGGCACCAATGGCGCGGCACCCGACGGGGTGTAGTCACAAGTGAACCCCAAACCCGACGGCGTATCGGTCGCCGCCTAGTCACCGCGGCAAGAAGCGCCGGCGCGCAAGAAGAGGTTGGGCTGCAGCGCCTGATTCAAGCCGTCGACCACCATGAACCCGGTCTGGTTGTCGCCCCCCGGAGAGAGACTCCGCCAATTGTGCCGGGTCCGCGGGCCGACTATGCTCCAGGCCGTGGCCGAGCAATCGCTCGAGGAGCTCTATCAGGAGGAGGCCGTGCGGCTGTATGCGTGGGCGCGTCTCAACATACGCGCTCAGCACCGCCATCGCCTGAGCGCCGAGGACATCGCGCAAGAGACTTGGTTCCGCGCCGCCGACCGGTTCTCCACGTTTGATCCCACCACCCGCCCGTTTCGGGCATGGATCTTCTCGATCGCCAAGAACGTCCTTGCCGAAGCGATGCGCCAGGTGCACCGGCGGGGCCGGGTCCGCCTGGATGAAGGCCGCACCACGCTCGCGCTCGAGCGGGAGCAAGCAGCGCATTCGAGTTCTGGCGTCGCCACCAGACTGGCGCGCGATGAGGCGGTGCGCGCGTTTCTGGACCGGATCGAGCGCGCCGACCTGCTCGACCGGCAGATCTTCGTGCTGCACGTGTTAGAGGGCCACACGATCCCCGAAGTCGCCGAGCGGCTGCAGCTCGGCGCGGAGGCGACCAGCAAACGGTGGCAGCGCTGGCGCCAACGACTGCGCGCGCTCGGGCCGCCGCCAGAGCTGCTGCCGAAGAGCGGCGAGCAGTGAGCCAGGGCCCTGCGTCTGGCGACGACCTGGAGGCGTCGCGGGTGCTGCGCTTCCTCAATCGCTACCTCGATGATCGAGAGGCCGGCCGATCGCTTGGGTTGGCGCACTATCTCGAGCTCTTTCCAAAGGACGCCGAGTTGATTGCCCGGGAGTACGGCCGCATGCGCGGCGCCGAGGCGGCCCGGCTCAACCCCGCCGCGGGAGCTGCCTCGCCGCTTGGTCGGGCCGAGGTCGGCCCCTACCGGCTGATTCGCGAGCTCGGCCGTGGCGGGCAAGCCGTGGTCTACCTGGCCCAGGATTCGCGGCTGCCGCGGTTGGTGGCGCTCAAGGTACTCCGCGAGCACTCGCTGGTCACGTCGGAGGCAGTGGCGCGTTTTCGCACCGAGGCCGAGGTCGTGGCGCGGCTCAACCATCCCGGCATTTGCCAGGTGTACGAAGCCGGGGTGCACGACCATTGCTCGTACCTCGCCATGCGCTACGTCGAAGGCGCCACGCTGGCCAGGTTGCTGGCGCGCCACCGCAACCGCGAGGCAACGGAAGCTGCGATCCCCGCACTCACCGGCGGCGACGGCGAGACGGCCAAGGACCCGCGGCGCACAGCTCGCGACCGGCTGCAGGCTGGGCTGGTGTTCGTCGAACAAGCGGCGCACGCACTCCACGCCGCGCACGAGGTCGGGATCATCCATCGCGATGTCAAACCCGGCAACATCCAGGTCACGCCAGGTGGCGCGCCGGTGCTGCTTGACTTCGGCCTAGCGCGCGATGAGGAGAGCGACTTGCCGACGCTGACGCAAACGGGGGATCGCTTCGGAACCCCCGCCTACATGTCGCCGGAACAGGTTCGTCCAATACTCGGCCGGGTGGATCGACGCACCGACGTGTACTCGCTCGGTGTGACGCTCTACGAGCTACTCACCGGGCGCCTGCCGTTCGACGGCCCCTCGTTCGACGTCCTGTGTCACCAGATCTGCGAGAACGCGGCCCCAAATCCAAGACGATTCAACTCAGCGATCTCGAGCGATATCAAGACAGTGCTCGAGACAGCGATGGAAAAGGAGCGGGATCGGCGCTACCAGACGGCCGCGGCCTTCGCCGAAGATCTACGACGCGCGCGGAGCCTCGAGCCAATCCGCGCCGAGCCAGCCAGCACCGCTCGACGGCTGCGGCGTTGGGCGCAGCGCAATCCAGGCCTGGTCGGCGTCCTCGTGTTGCTCTCCAGCGCCCTGACAATTACGGCTTGGTCCCTGCGCGAGGCGAACGCCGCGCAGGCCAGTCTGACTTTCTTTCTGCTTGACGGCCTCGAGGCGCAAGCGGACACCGCGTGGCCCGAACTGCCCGATGGAGTTCCGCGGATGCAGCAATTCTTGGCGCAAGTCGCGGCAATCCCGTTGCGCGACGACCGCAGTGCGGCACGCGCCCAGAGCATCATCGCCCCGGTCCGAGCGCGGATGCGCCGCGCGCAGCAACTCCAGGCGGAGACGATTGATCAGCATCGCAAAGCTTGGGCCGCGGCATCGCTGGCGATGCAAGGCCACCCGCGCTACGACGGCGCGTCCCTCGCCCCGCAACTTGGACTCGTCCCGCTTGGCGCCGATCCAGCTTCCGGTTTGCTCGAGTTCGGCCATCCTCGCTCGGGTCGGCTCCCCAAGCGCGATCCGGTGACGCAGGCGCTGATCCGAGCGCCCGACATGGGGATCGTCTTCGTGCTGATCCCCGGCGGCGCATTCACCATGGGGGCCCAGAGTACGCGTCCGCACGGGGCGAACTACGACAGGAACGCTCAGGAGAACGAAGCCCCCCACCACGAGGTCGAACTGGGACCCTTCTTTCTCGCCAAGTTCGAGCTCACCCGAGGGCAGCTGCGAAGTCTGCGAGACGAAGGCGCCCCGACACTCGACCATCTAGCCTACCCGGCGACCGAGATCAGCTGGGCCGAATGCGAGACTTGGTTGCAACGCTTCGGCCTGCAATTGCCAACCGAGGCGCAGTGGGAGTATGCAACTCGAGCGGGAAGACACTACGCGCCCTGGTGGGTCGGCGACGAATACTCTCTCCTCGAGGCGGCGGCCAACCTCGCCGACCAAAGTACCAAAGGGATTCACGGCAAGATGATGCCGTGGGACGACGGGTTTGCCGGATTGGCGCCTGTGGGATCCTTCGCCGCCAACCCGTTTGGGCTGCACGATGTACACGGCAACGCTTGGGAGTGGTGCCGCGACGTCTATGCCGGCTACGATTCCCCGACCCGACCGGGCGACGGTCTGCGGCTCGCGCAGGGCACGAGGCGCGTGGGCCGCGGTGGTGGCTGCGATGCCGACGGTTCGTTGGCCCGGTCCGCCCGGCGCTTCAACAATAGCGAGACCTATTCCAGCTCAGGATTGGGAGTGCGCCCCTCGCGCGCGGTTAGGTCGAGCCAAACTCCACGATAATCCCGCCGGGCAAGAAGCCGCTCGTTGCCGTCGTCGCCGTTGCGTTCAGTGCAAAGGCATGCCCCACCACAGGCGGCTTCGGGTCGCTGGGAAAGGCAATGCGGGCGGCGTTCGAAACCACAAAGCCAAAGCTCTTAGAGGGATCGAACGAGGCGGCCTGCAAGTAGAAGGGCACGCCAAGCAGGCTGGGATCGTGCGACAAGAAGGTGGACGCAAAGTGAGGTCCACCGCCGGGACCAACTGGGAACAGAGGCCCCTGCAGCGCGTGCAGCGCTCCGCAGAACCACGGCAGACCGAGGGCGACGGGCTCTACCAGTACCACTCCCCCATACCCCGGGACCGAGTTGGTGATGGTGGCGTTGAGGTTGAGGTTGGTGCCGAAATTGACCGCTCCAGCGGTCAACGTGAAGGGTTGCGTTTGCCCACCCGCAACGCAGCCTACGCCGAGGCTGGTCGACGTCGAGAGCAACGGACCAAAGCTCGCCAGCGGCTGCGTGTGAGCGTCGAACGGGTAGTCCTGTCCCGCCATGTCATTCGACCAAACGCGCACTTCCCACAGCAAGTCGTTGCCGGTGGCGCAGGCCCCCGCATAGAACCACGAGACATCGAAGAGCAACGTCGTGTCGAACGAGGCGGGTGGCACAGCGGGGCGGAAGGTCCAGTCGGAGAAGCTCACGGTCTTGCGGGAGAAAACCGTGCTCGTGTTGGCGAGATGGTTGCTCGCGAAGACCGTCGTGGCCGCGCCCAGGTCGGACTCCGACAGCACGAGCTCCAGCTCGATGTTACGCGCACCGTAGACGCTATTGTCCGGCAAGAGGCCGTCGCGCCGGAACCACATGCGGTTGAGGTTGCTCCGCGGCCCGCTCAGCGAGGCGTCGATCTGCTGGTATCGCAGCGAGGGCTCGGTTCCGACCAGGCTGCGGCTGTCGCCATTGCCCTCCACGGTCGCGAAGCCGACCGGGCTCGTCGGATCGCCGGATGGGCAACCGGACTCGAGCACTACCAAGCCGGCGGTCTCGAGTGCCAAGGCAACCCAGCCGTTGGAGAAAGCATGGACGTCGACGACGCGATCCCCGGCGTTCTGGTAGCTGTGCAGCTCGAGGGGGGCTGTGGGGTCGCTGATGTCGTACGCGCGATAACCGCCATAGAACGTGGACAAGTGACAGGTCGTCCCCTGCACGTGGCAGTGGTTCGAGTGATGGTGTGGCACCGGTCCGCTGCCATCGAGCAACGTCGCCGACTTTTGCAAAGGGCTGCCAGAGCTCATGTCGATCACGATCAACACGCTGAGGCTCCCGCTGTTGTCGCTGGCCACGACTGCCGCGAACCGGCCGTCGTCCGTGAACGAGATTTCATGGGCCTCCGTGGCCCAGAGGCCGTTGTGGTCCAGGAGCTGTAGCGGCATCCCCACCGGGCTCCACGCGAAACCCGGCCCACTCGAGACCACGTCCAGGACCAACAGAGTGCCGTCTTCGTTCACGAGATACGCGGTTGCAACCGTGGCCGCGCTGCCCGTCGATTCGTTGCCGCCGGTAGACGCCGAGGGCCGCGGTTCCTCGATCGTCATGTGGTTGGGCTTGACGGGCGTGGCCCCGCCGACGGGAAAGAACTCCTGGCACTGGGGCTGGAACTGCGCCGGAGCCGCGGGAACCGAGTAGAGGTGCGCACCCGGCGGGTTGCTGGAGTCTCCCCAATCGCAAATGCCCATGAGCCGGCCCTGTGAGTCGATCGCGACGTCATGAGGGTCCGCGACGAGAGGGCTGCACGACATCGGCATCCAAGGCTGTTCCCGCACAAACGTCTCGGTGGTCAGCGAGTACTCGGCGGCATGAATATTCCCGGCGCCGCCTGGTGGAGCCCCCACGGCGGTGTAGACGACCGTCCCGACCGACGATTCCTGCAGCATTGCGGTCTTGCCGAAGCCCGTCGGGCCGACGTAGCTCGTGGTCTTGTGAATCGCGTCTGGGTCAGTGACGAGAATCACGCACACAGCACTACCCGGGTAAGCGGCCTCGGAGCTCGTGTGATGGACGAGCGCGACGCGCTGTTCCGTGCCGGGTGACGTCTCTGGGAAACCGGCCAACCCGATGCTGCTCGTGTAGGGCGGCGGCGGGGTGAGCCGTTCTTTGACTTCTACGCCGCGTAGGGTCTCCTGTGCGCCGGTCGAGCTGACGAGGATGGCGGCGCATAGAGTTGACGCTGCGCGCGCAGGGGGAAGAAGAGAAAGCATCGGGACTCTCCAATCGCAAAGTGTGATTCGGGCTTGGTGATACCTGGAGTGTGATCCGCGGCCGCCCGTCCGGACTCGTTTCCGGAAAAACAGTACGCGCCCGTGTGGACGGCGCACACAACTCGTCAGCAACGCGGCACAGATCGCGAAGGCGAGGCCCAGCAACACGCGTACCTGCAACCGACGCAAAAAAAAGCGTCCGCTGCCGACGGCTCCCAGTCATCCGCTCCTTGTCGCGATGACGCGACGCTTCACTTCCATAGGAGATCAAAATGCGTTCGCTTTCCACACTGTGGGCCGTCCCCTTGCTGCTGGGCAGCACCCTTGCGCAGACACCGCAAGCCAACTTCTCAACCTACGGCACTGGCTGTGCCGGTTCGTCCGGCGTCACCCCGGCGATTGGCCGCACCGGCATTCCCTCCCTGGGGGAGACCTTTTCGATCGAGCAAAACCAGGCGTTGGGCGGCACGCCCGCGTTCTTGGTGCTGGGCCGCTCGGCGACGTCGTTGCCGGTGCTCGGTTGTCAGCTGCTGGTCACCCCTGAGGCCGTGCTGCCGACGGTCACCTCCGGATCGGGCCCGGCGACCGGCACCTCATCCTTCAGTTTCGACGTGCCCCAGCTCGGCGGAATCGCCGGTCAGAAGCTATACGCGCAGTGGGTCACCCTCGATGCGGCCGGCCCCGAAGGCGTATCGATGTCGGACGCCGGCGAAATCACCTTTGGCGCGGAGCCGCAGCTGCTCATCAACAGCATCGTCGGGCCAATGTCTGGCGGCGCCGGAACCACTATCGACATCCGCGGGCAGAACTTCGGCACCGATCCCGAGCGGTTCTGTGTGCGAGGCGATGACGGCGCCGGCAACACATTCTTCTTCTTTCCCGAGAGCATCACCCAGGTTGGCGGCGAAGACGTGCTCCGCGTCCGGCTGGCCACAGTGCCGCCGGGAGGCGCGAGTGGCACTGTGATGATGCAGCGCGGCCGCAACCGCGACCCTGTGGTCAGCGGATCGTCGGGGATGACCGGTCCGGTAGAGGAATTCGGCTGGGATTCCCTCGGCATTCCGGAGAACCAGGCTGTGGTCGGCACGTTCACCGCTACGACCTCGCGCCTGGCCACCACGATCGCGTACTACCCGTTCGTCAAGCCGAGCGGGCAGAACTACCTCGAGGCCTGCGTCCCCGTCGACGACCCGTTCGGCGGCGGCACCTTCTGGCTCAAGCGCACGCGTCTGACCTCGGACGCGCACTGGAACATGACCTGCCCCGGCCTCGGTGGGACGATTCACTATGACCACTACCTGCAGACCGTCACTCTGGTGAGCCCCGCCTACGACGGCGTCGCGGTCGGGCGCGATCACGGCCGGCAGATCGATTCGATCTTCGACGCCAAGTACGGCCTGGCGCCGGGGATCAACGTGACCTCGGCCTTTGACTCGACGTGCTTCGGTGGCACTGGCGGCGTGCGCGTTCGCATCGAGCCAGTGGATCCCGCTTGCACCATTCTGGGCGGCGGCGGCAACATCATCGTCCAGGGTCCAGCGGGCGATCCGGACCAGGCTCTCACGGTCCACACTGGTGTGGGCGTGACCTGTCCGCCGGGGACCCTCGAGGTCGTGGACGAATCCGGCTTGGTGCGGTCGGCCACCCTCAGCAGCTCCGCCAACGACGTCGCCTCCTCACCCGACGGTCGCATCGCGGTGGTGGCGATCGGCGGCTTGCTCTGCCCGACAGCGGAGCTGCAGTTCTGGGACGTCGCAGCGGCACCGTTTCTGCTGGGGACCTACGGTCCGCTTCCATTCGACCTGCCGATCATCGATGTGACGCCACAGGGATATGTGCTGGTTGCGTCCGGCGCCGGCAGCCCGCAGATCCTGAGCGTCGACGTTGCGTCTCGAACGAAGATCGACGAGCTGACCTTGGCCACTTCGGTGTGCATGATCGAAGCCAGCCCGACCGGGCAACTCGCGCTAGCGGCGTCGTCGAGCAGCTCGATCATCGAGATGATCAACGTCCAGCCGGACGGGACGCTGGGCCAACCGCTCAGTCCGCAGATCTTCAACGGCTTCGCCGTGAATGGCCTGACCTTCAACCCGATTGGCACGCAGGTCGTGGTGGCAAACAAGGCGGCGTCCATCAACGTTTACCGGGTCAACCCCGGACCGTTTCTCTCGATGGCGCAGGCCCCGTTCCCGATCCCCGGCGCCCCGGCGTACCTGGAGTCGGAGTCGATCCAGTTCACTTCCGACTGCTTGCAGACCTACGTCCTTCTGTCCAGCCTCGGCCTGGACCGATTCCTCATCGAGCTGGACGTCGATCCGATGTTCTGGACCGTAAGCGCGGTGACGCCGCGGTCGATCACGGTGCCCAACAGCTCGCTCCTCGCCGGTTCCTATCCGTGCCGCGGGTCCATGGCTGCGGTCGACGGTGGCGACCACCTGCTGATCGGAGATGAAGGTGCGCTGCAGGTCGTCGACACCACGGGAGCGGCACTGGCTCTGCAGCCCACGATCCCTGGCGGATCGTTCCGCGGGATCGACGTCCGCGACAACTGATTCGCAGCCTCCGTCGCACAACGAGGGCTCGCCTCAGCTCGAAGACGTCATGCGCTACAGCGCCCGATCAATCAGATCCCGCACACGCTCCAGCGTCGCTCGGAGCGCAGCATTCTCGCGCTCATGGTCGCGCATGGTCCTGACCAGGTCCTGGACCGCGGCAGCGACGCCGTTCGCGCTCGCGGTCTTCCGCGGCCTCCCTGGCCCGCGGGACTTCGGGGGCCGACCCGGCCCGCGACGTGTGCCTACCTTGCGCTTCGCCGACTTGCCCTGCCCACGCGGCTTGGACTTCACGAGCCCGAGCATCGCCTTGGCGCGCCCGAACATCACGGGGTAGATCGTGACGCGCTTCTTCTCAGCCTTCGCCTTGAGGGCGGCGTATTCGGCCTTCGGATTCTTCTTCAGCTCCGCGATCAGCAGCTCAAAACCGGCTGCCGTCTTCTTCTTTGATGCCATATGGATTTCCTAACCCTCACTCCCTCGTCTCCCTATGGGGCAGGACTTTACGTGCGGAGAGCGAGATCTACAGCCTTTCGCCACAATGCAGCCTAGCCCTTCGCGGTAGTCGCCGCCGCACTCATCGTTGGACTACGATCGGCGCCATGACGGACCTTGACTCGACCGATGGCCGCGGCCTCGACGCGCTCGTCGCGGAGCGGATTCTGGGCTGGCAGATAGACCCAATGCGAACCGCGGACGACGGCTCGCCGCTCGTGTTGAAAGAGCTTCCGCGGTTTTGCGCCAATCCCCCGAGTGCCCGGGGCATCCGCCTCGTCTTCGAACAACGACACCCAGGCGTCACGATGCGCACCGAATCTCGGTCGCCATACCGCGTTGTCGTGCGCGGACCATCCGGCCGAGAGTATGTGGGCCTGGATGAATCCGAAGGCATCGCGATCTGCAGGGCAATGCTAAAGGCGATGGACGGCGAGGGACCCGGTCTGCCGGACGACCAGATGCGACGGCAACAGGGGTCTACGGGAGCAATCATTGGAGCAGAGCTTCTTGGAGCACATACCCAACCCCACCAATCGGTAGGACTTTCCGCCCACGCCGTCGTTCTACAGCAGGGAGGACACAAAGAGGGTGCGGCACGCGCCCTCCTCGAGTGCGCGGCCACCATGCCACACATCGTCCCCTACGTGGCGGAGCAGTCAGCGGCAGGGGCACCCAACGTTGCCGAGATTTGCGTGGAGACTTTGAGCTTCCTGGCCAAGGCCGGAGAAGCAGCGCGCGCTGCTCTGCCCGCAGCGACGAAGCATCCGAATGCCAATGTCTCGAAGGCGGCCCGCGAGGCACTCGACTAAGAGGCGCCACGCATACATTCAACCCCGCGAAGAGGGCGCACGCAGCTGTGCCGTAAGCGCAGAGGCCCAATCGCTACGACGCTTGCGAGCTGCAAGACCGTAGCGCAGAGATCGTCCACCACAGCAGGGGACCCCTTCCCGCTGACGATTTCGGCAGAAGACACCCGGCCAGGGTGTCCCCCACATCAAGCGAGGGGCGTGTGCGACAACCAGGTTGGCCACGGCGAGCCACACTTTCCTCGAGCGGCTGTGGCTACCATCACGGAGCAGGCTTTCCCCGCGGCCGGCCGTAGAGGCTCGTGTCGCCGCGAGGCGGGAATGGGCCGCCGTGCTTCTTCTCGACGCGCTTCAACTCTCGCTCGAGCGCGCCCTGCACGAAGCCGGAGACCGTGACTCCATGTTCCTTGAGCGCCGCGACGGCGTCGCGCACTCGCTCAACCAGTTCTTATGGCAACTTTACGCCTAGCTGCGTCGTGCCCATTCCAGCGACGCTAGACTTCCCCAGGTCGACAGCTGGATCCTGACTCAAACCCGGTCAGAGAATCGAGGACGACAAGGGTCGCTCCGTCAAGAACGAGGGCACGCGCGGTGGCGTCCTGGCCATCTTCTCGGGCACGCTCACGGAGTCGCCGCCGAAGTCTGGTTGCTTCAACACGAGCGGCAACCTGCGCAAGATCACGAACGAAAGCGGGAGCCAGGGCGCCTGGGGACCGATCGCGATCGACACCGACGGGGATCCGGTCGAGATCAACCTGAACAAGACCGGCGCCAGCATGTCCAACCCGATCAAGGTCACGATCACCGGCGGCAACGCGACCATCAACGTGGCTGGCAACAACAACGACATCACGGTCGGGGGCACTGGCAACGACGTGACGTTCACCGGCCACAGCAACGTCGGGCGCGGCGGCGGGCCGACTTCAGGAGGGATGGTCAGCCTCGAGGGCCGAGCGGGCTCGTGGTCGTCCGGAGGCGGCCAGTGGAGGGTATCGATCCCCTGAAGCCACCTCGCGGCCTAGCCGCCCACAACCGCCTCACCCGCGTCGCTTACCGTGATGCCGAGCAAGGTCGCGCCTGGGTCTTGCACGATCGCTTGCGTATAGAACGTCGTGCCCGCCGCGCTCGCGGGCAGAACGACAGACCACAGCCCGACTGATGTTGCCCCGGTTTGGTGGACACCCAACCGGAGCTACGATGGCTCCACAGGCGGTGTTCATGGGCAAGTCGAGAAAGACCTACAGCGGTGAGTTCAAGCTGGAGGCGGTGAGGCTGGCGGCGGAGGGCGATCGTCCGC
>JBCCGH010000249.1:0-11708 GCA_039029375.1 Planctomycetota bacterium | reverse complement strand
ATGTCGACGGCCCTCTGCGCCGCTCGCGGCGTTGCGTCTCCTCGACTTGTCCACCAACAAGCCCTGCGTCGACAGCGCCTTGCGAGCGGCACACATGGCTCGCCGACTTACGCAACCAACTTCCGACACACAACACTAGTTGCCGGGCATCGCCGGCCAGGAGCTGCGCTTGTGGTCGTTCCACCAACGCTGCCAGTCGTTGCCGGTCTCGAAGCTGGCGCCGGTGATCTTGGCCAGCGTGCCATTCCACGGGGTGCGGATCACGGCGAGCGTGCGCAGTGCCATGTCGGCGCCGAGGTTGACGGGGTCTTTGGGGGTGCCGGTGACGGATTGCCCTTCGAGGCCGCTCATTCGCAGGATTAGGCACTTAGCGATGTCTTTGCGCACCGCCTGCGGCGCTTGGGCGTAGTGCGCGAGTGTCTCACCGGCAGCGAGCATGACCTCGTCTTCCACCGCGCGCGACGCGCAGTCGCACAAGAACTTGACCACGCCGAGTTCGCGCGTCCGCCCCGCCGCGCGCACCAGTGCGGTGCGCACCGGTAGCCACTGGGGCTTGCTGGGGAAGCGCTTGCGGGTGTAGGTGAGCTCGAGGGCCTTGGCGCCGCCCTTGCCCATGACGCCGAGAGCTTCGGCGGCGGCGACGTAGATCGAGTGGAGCTCGGGGGTGCGTAGGCGACCGCGCAGCAACACGTCGCGCACCGCGCGCACTACCTTCTTCTGCTCCGCCGCCGGCCGCTCGGAGAAGTCGGCACCGAGCTGCGCGAGGGTGGCCCTGGCTTCTTCGTCCAGGCTCCCCGAGCGGTCTTTGAGAGCCGCGGTGATCGCGGCAAGCGGCGCGTCGAGGTCGACCGGCGGCGGTGGATCCTGGGCTCGGGGGAGCGCCGGCGTGAGCGCCAGGGCGAGAGCAACGGCCGTGGCCGTCGAAAGCTGTGCCGATCGCATCGGCAGATGGTAGCGGTTTGGAGGAGAACGCGTGCTATGGGCGCTCGTCGTCGGGCACGCACACCACCTCGCGCACCGCGGCGTCGGGGAGCGGCAGGCGTTGTCCCACTCCCGCCGTGACCGCCCGGATCTTCGGCGTTCGTCCTTCGCGGCGCTCGCCGATGGTGAGCACGGTGGGCACGCCACGGGGCAGCTGGGTGCCGGCCGGACCCGTGAGCCGGCGCACCACCGGCGCGTGCAGCGAGGCACCGGGCGCGATGACGAGCGCCTGCTCGCCCTGATCGAGCTCGACCTGGGTGCCGACCGGGTGCAAGCCATGCGCGCGAATGAAGAAGCGGAGCCAGCGGGGATCGAACTGCTGGCGCCGCTGCAGCATGACCGCGTACGCCTGCAGCGGCGGCAAGCCGGGATGATCCGGCCCTGGCGCCGTCAGCGTTTCAAAGACGTCGCAAATGCGCACGAGATGGGTGACGCCACTCGGCTCGAAGTGCAGCGCCGGCGTTGGCGTGCCGGTGCCGCCACGGCTGATGTGATGGCCATAGGCGGCGCCGATCGCCGCGGGATCCACGCCCTGCTGGGCGGCCAGGAGCTCGGCGCCCCGTCGGGCGTGGGCCGCGAACTCGCGTTGCTCGTCGGCGGAACGGCCGCGGCGGAGAAGCACGTCTTGGGCGACTCGCGCTTTGCCGATGTCGTGGAGCAACGCGGCGGCGCCCACCCGCAGGGCTTGCTGGCGGTCGACGTCCGCCGCGTGTGCGGCCTGCAGCGCGAGCAACGTGACGCGGGCCGTGTGGCCGAACGTGAAGTCGTCGAGGTCATCGGCACCGGCCACCGCGAACAGCTCGCCGGCGTTGGCCTCGAGCGCGTTCGTCGTTTGCTCGACGGTCGCGTGCGTGCGATCGAGGTCGAGGCCCGCGCCGCGATGCGCGTCGATATGGTTGCGCTGCACGATCTCGACCAATGCCTGGTAGCGCGCCATGGCTTGCCGCTGTCCGCCGGTGTCGGGGTCGCCGCGCCCGGCCTCGCCGTCGTGCTCAAGGCAGACGACGCTGCGGATGCCCAACGCGGCAAACGCCTCGGTTCGCTGCGCTGTCGACAGTGCTTTGAGGTGGCGCGGCGCCCGCAGCAGCTCCAAGAACGTCAGCAGCTCGGCGGCATCGAGCTGCGGCAAGAACTCCAACGCCGCCAGGCGCAGGGTGCGGCAGAGTTCCAAGAGTCGCGTCCCCTGCAGCGTCGCGCTCCACAGCACGCGTCCGTGATGGCGGACCGCTGCGCCGGTGCCGATCTCGAGGTGTACCGGCTCGTGGTTGGCGACGGCGACGCGGCGCAATTCGGTGACCGCGGCGCGCAGTTGGTCCTGAACGTGTGCGTCGTGAGACGCGTGGAGCTCGAGATTGACCAACGCCAGGACGAGCTGATGCGCGAAGCGATCTGCGGTCGCGGCGGGCTCGATGTCGCGACTGAGGTCGGTCACAGCCGCTCGCCCTCCGCGCTTGCGCGTGCTGCCCGACGGGCGCGGTTGGCGGCCCAGCGCAGCGTCTTGAACAACAGAGGCAGCTGACCGCCACCGCGAGCCTCGGCCGCGTCCAGCGCCGCCACGAGGCGTTCGAGGCCGGCGGCGTCGAGCTCGGGCACGGCGTCAAAGTCCGACATGATGCGACGCAGCGCGGCGGTGGCGCGTTGGCGGGCCAACCCGTGACCGTGCACGGTCAGGTCGGCGTGGATCCAGAACTGCTCGAGCGGCACGCCGTCAAACAGCGCCGGTGCGACTTCGGCCTCGATGGCCGGGACTTCCTGCACCAGTTGCAGGAGGTCGTCTGCGTCGATTCGCTGACTCCTCGGGGACGTCTCGCCAGCGGGGTCGGCCGCGCGCTGCGCCCCGGGGCCGCGCGGCGGGCTCACGACCAGAGGCGGCAGGAGCGCGTCGGCTAGCCGCTCATCCAGGCCCGTCGGCTGCGGCGCCGTGGCGTCGTCGCGGGCAAACATCGGGGTCGGCCGCCCGGCCTCGGCAGGCGGGGCCTGCGCCGGGCGCGGTCGGGCGTGCTGCAGTGGGCGCGGCATGGGGGATTCTTCGGCAGTCGGGTGGCGGACGCCTTATCCTCCCCGCGCATGGAGCGCATCTGCATCGTCGGCGCCAGCCGCACGCCCATCGGCAAGTTCCTCGGTAGCCTGTCCCCGCTGAGCGCTGTGGACCTCGGTGCGGCCGTGGTCCGGGCGCTGCTCCAGCGGGCCGATGTCGCCGCGGACGCCGTCGACGAGGTCGTGTTCGGCCAGGCCCGGCAGCTAGGCTCCGGCCCAAACCCGGCTCGGCAGATCGGCATCGCCGCGGGAATCCCGGAGTCCACGCCGGCGATGACCGTCAACAAGGCCTGTGGCTCGAGCCTCAAGGCCCTCGATTTGGCGCGCGCGGCGCTGTTGCTCGACGGGCGCCGCATGGTCGTTGCCGGTGGCACCGAGAGCATGACGAACATCCCGTTCCTGCTCCCGGACTTCCGCAAGGGGTTCCGGCTCGGCCACCGGCAGGCGTTGGACGGCAACTATCGCGACGGGTTCACGTGTGGCGTGCTCAATGAGCCCATGGGGATGACGGCGGAGTATCTGGTCGACGACTATGGCATCACGCGCGAGGAGCAGGACCAGCTGGCCCTGCGCTCGCACCAGCGCGCCGAGACCGCGCAGCGCGACGGACGCTTTGGCGATGAGATTGCGCCGCTCGAGGTGCCGGCCAAGAAGACCTCGATCACCGTCGATACCGATGAGCACGTGCGACCTGGGGTGACGCTGGAGGCTCTCGCCAAGCTGCCGCCCGTGTTTCGACAGGAGAACGGCACCGTGCACGCTGGCAACTCGTCGGGCATCACCGATGGGGCCGCGGCGCTGCTGCTGACCACAGAGTCCGAAGCCAGCCGTCGCGGTCTCACGCCGCTGGCGTTCTTGGGCGCCTCCGCCGTGGCTGGTGTGTCGCCGCGCGTGATGGGCATCGGCCCGGTGCCCGCCTGTCGCACGCTGTGCGAGAAGGCCGGCCGCCAGCTCGATGACTACGATCTCGTCGAGCTCAACGAGGCGTTCGCCGCTCAGGTCATCGCCTGTGATCGCGAGCTCAACTTCGACGCCGAGCGCCTCAACGTGAATGGCGGCGCGATTGCGTTGGGCCATCCGATCGGCGCGACGGGCGCGCGGATCGTGGTCACGCTCGTGCACGAAATGCGCCGCCGCGATGCCAAGCTCGGCCTGGCGACGCTGTGCATGAGTGGCGGTATGGGGATGGCGCTCGAGCTCGTCCGCTCGTGATGGTCCACGCTCCCACAACCGCTGCGGCGGGGCACCGGCGCCGCCCTGGAGCCCGCCGCGCAGCGTGCCGCGTTGCGCGCCGATGGCCGCGTATGGCCGATTTGCCGCCTCCCTTGATCCTCGATCGCGATCCGGCGTGAGCCGGCTCGACGATGTGTGCAGGTTTGTTCACGTTCGAGACCCCGCTTACAGTTCTCCGTCTTCGTTCACGAATGTCATGAAGCTCCATACCCTCACCCTGTGCGGCCTCTTTGCTGCCGCTGTCTCTGCTCAGGACGCCGTCCCCGGCGTGGCCATGCTCGAGGCGTCGCTGACGCCCGTGCAAAAAATCGTAGCCGCCGGCGAGTCGGCGCGGCTCACGCTGCGGGTCAAGGTCGTCGGCGATGCCGAGATCGACGCCACGCTCTTGCAGGGCATGAACCTGCAGGTCGCGGTCGGTGACGCGAAGCCCGCCTCGTTTGGCAAGGGCGGCTCGGGCAAGGTGGCGGTCGCCGAAGGCACGGTGATCGAGCGAGTGCTCGAGGTGCCGATCGAGGCCGGCTCGGTCCCCGTCGGCGAGATGGTGCCGGTCGTGGTGGAGTGGCCCGGCCTGACTGGTGCGTCGACGTCCCTGCAGGTCGTGCCGGAGCAGACAGGCATCGACCTCGCCAAGCTCGACATGGCCAAGACGAAGGTGATGCTGATCACCAACTACGGCACGATGACGCTGAGCTTTCTGCCGGACAAGGCGCCGGGCCACGTCGAGAACTTCGTGAAGCTCTCCAAGCAGGGCTTCTACGACGGCACGCGGTTTCATCGCATCATCCGCGGCTTCATGATCCAGGGCGGTTGCCCGAACACCAAGGAAGGCGCCACTGGCACGCCTGGCACCGGTGATCCGGGGTACAAGATCGATGCCGAGTTCAACGACATCCGCCACGTGCGCGGCATCGTGTCGATGGCGCGCAGCAACGACCCGAACTCGGCGGGGTGTCAGTTCTTCGTCTGTCACGGCACGGCGAGCTCGCTCAACGGCAGCTACACCGCGTTCGGTAAGGTCGACGAGGGGCTCGAAGTGCTCGACAAGATCGCCAATGTCGCCGTCACGGGTAGCCCGTCGGGCGAGTTGTCGGTCCCTCGCGAACCGGTGCATCTGCACCGCGCCGTGGTCTTGCCGGCCATGAAGGGCGACGACTAAGGGCTTGTGACTTTCACGCGGCGCGCCAGCGTCGCCAGCAGCAGAGGGGTCTGTCGACCTGATGATGCGGTGGCAGACCCGCAGCGGACGCCGCCGCGCGTTCTACCGCATGGAGCACGAGTATGATCGATCTTGAGACTGCCGATCTCACCGGCCTCGAAGCCGTGATGGAGACCGATAAGGGCGCCATGGTGATTGGCTTCTATCCGGAGCAGGCGCCGGGTCACGTGAAGAACTTCTTGTCGCTGGCGCAGAAAGGGTTCTACGACGGCCTGGCCTTCCATCGGGTCATCCGCAACTTC
Organism: Planctomycetota bacterium; assembly: GCA_039029375.1. GTDB lineage: Bacteria > Planctomycetota > UBA1135 > UBA1135 > UBA2386 > JBCCGH01. The sequence continues at coordinate 5,999 of JBCCGH010000249.1, read as the reverse complement.
ATGGTGCAGTGTGGCTGCCCGAACACGCGCGAAGGCGCGAACGGGATCCCCGGCACCGGCGACGCTGGCTACAAGATCGAGGCTGAGTTCAACGATCTGCCGCACCAGCGCGGTGTGCTGTCGATGGCACGTGGCCCCGATCCGGACTCGGCGGGGAGCCAGTTCTTCGTGGTGCACGCCGAGCACGCTCAGCACCTGGACGGCCAGTACACCGCCTTCGGCTTCGTGAAGGAGGGGCTCGACGTCCTCGACGCGATTGCGAGCGCCGAGGTCGACTTCGGCGATGGTGGCGAGCGCAGCCGGCCGGCCGAGAGGATCGGTGTGGCCACCGTCGCCGTGCGCGAGGCCGTGCCGGCGCCAGCGGGCGAGGGTGAGGGCGAGACCGCGTCCGGCGGTCCGGAGGAGGCATGACCTCGCGCCTGCGCATGCTCCGGGAAGACGGGGTCGCCACCGTCACGGTCCATCGCCCGGACAAGCTCAACGCTTTGGACGGTGCGACGATCGAAGAGCTCGTCGCGGCGGTGGCGAAGCTGTCCGACGACGAGAACATCGGTGCAGTGATCCTCACTGGGTCCGGCGAGAAGGCGTTTGTTGCCGGTGCCGATGTCGGCGCCTTGGCGCAGCAGGGCGTGCTCGACGGCCGGGAGAATGCGCGGGCGGGTCAGGCGCTGACCACCGCGATCGAAGCGTCGCCCAAGCCGTTCCTCGCCGCGATCAACGGCTATGCGTTGGGGGGCGGGCTGGAGTTGGCCTTGGCCTGCGACCTTCGCTATGCCGCCACCACTGCGAAGCTTGGGCTGCCCGAGGTGTCCCTCGGCATCATCCCCGGCTACGGCGGCACGCAGCGGTTACCGCGACTCATCGGCATGGGGCCGGCCCTGCAGCTGATCCTCACCGGTGACCCCGTCGGGGCGGACGAGGCGCTGCGGCTCGGCTTGGTGAACGGCGTGCACGAACCGGGCGAGCTGCTGTCGTCCGTGCAGGGCGTTGCCAAGCGCATCTTGTCGCGTGGCCCGACGGCGCTCGCGTTGGCGAAGCAGGCGGCCCGGCGGGGCGCGCAGCTGAGCCTCGCCGAAGGTCTCGAGCTCGAGGCCGATCTGTTCGGGATGATCAGCTCGACCGAAGAGATGCGCGAGGGTATGCGGGCGTTCTTGGAGAAGCGCAAGCCCGCTTGGCTGCGCACGTGAACCCGCGGCCGCGGGCCGGCGAGGGGCCGTTCGCGGCGCTGCTCGCCGAGCCGCGCGGCGCACCGCTGGCTCTGTTGCAGCCGTGCGGTGCGGGCATGGCCGAGCTGTTGACCGAGCCCGTCGACACGCTTCGCGTCGAGGGCGACGCGGCGGCGCTCGACGGCGCGTTTGAGCGGTTGGGAGCGTTCTTGGCGCGCCATACGCAGTACCGCTGCGCCGGCTGGCTCGGCTATGATCTGCGCGACGCTGTGGAGTCTCTGCCGCGGCGCATCGACGACGACTTGGCGATGCCGTCGCTGTTCGTCGGGGCGTTTGCACGGATGCGCCGGTGGCCAGCGGCCTTGGTCCCCGAGGTGCCGGCTGAGCTGCAGCCGTCGGCGACGGCGTCGGCGGTCCGCGCGCACATCTCGCGCTTGGCCTATGAGGCGCGCGTGGCCCGCGTGGTCGAGCACATTCGCGCGGGCGACCTGTTTCAGGCGAACCTGACGCAACCGTTCACCGGCGAGCTCGACGGCGATCCGCGGGCGTTGTTTTGGCGGCTTTGCGCCTGCAGTCCGGCGCCGTTTGCGAGCTACGTCGAGACCGGCGACGGGATCGCCGTGCTGTCGTCGTCGCCCGAGGAGTTTCTGACGCGGCGCGGGCCCATCGTCCGCACGCGGCCGATCAAGGGCACGCGGCCGCGCAGCGACGATGCCGCCACCGATCGGGCGTTGCGGCAAGAGCTGTTGGCGAGCGACAAGGACCGCGCCGAGCTGGCGATGATCGTGGACCTGATGCGCAATGATCTCGGCAAGGTCGCGCAACCGGGCACCGTCCGCGTCGGCCCGTTTCCCGAGGAAGCGAGTTTCGCGCAGGTGCACCACCTGTTCGCGACCGTGACCGCGACGTTGCGCGAGGACTGTGACACGGCGGAGCTGCTGCGTGCGACATTCCCGCCGGGCAGCATCACCGGCGCTCCCAAGCTTCGCTGCATGGAGATCCTCGAAGAGCTCGAAGTCGTCCGCCGGGGGGTCTACACCGGCGCGGTCGGCGTCTTTGGTCCGGGCTCGCGGCTCTCGCTCAACGTGGCGATTCGCACGATGGCCGTGGTCGACGGTGTCGTGCGCTTGAACGCCGGCGGCGGCGTGACGTCGGACAGCGTGCCGGCGAGTGAATACGACGAGACGCTGCACAAGGCCGCGGGCATGCTGCGGGCGTTGCGGCTGGACACCGTGTTGCCGCCTGGACCGTCGCAGCGGCGCGGGCCGCAACCACGTGGGGCGCCGTGAGCGCGACGCCGATCGTCGCTTGGGTGAACGGGCGGTGGGTTCGGGCCGGCGAGGCTGCAGCGCCGCCCCAGGCGCTGGGGCTGCTGGCCGGGCTCGGGGTCTTCGAGACCATCGGCGCGGTGGCCGGCGAGATGCCTCGCTGGGATGCGCACCTGCGCCGGTTGACGGCGAGTGCGCGAGTGCTCGGCCTCGATCCGACGCCGCCGGCGAAGCTGCGCGAGGCCGCGCGAGCCTTGCTGGCTCATCGCGCGCACGAGAACGACGTCCTGCGCCTCACTCTGGTTGCTGGCGCGGAATGCGATCGCAGCGGCGCGCTGTGGTGTTTGACCACGCGGTCGCGTGGATCGGGCGGCCCCGTGCGTCTGGCGGTGGTGCGCGCCGCGTGGCCGGCGGATCCGACGGCGGCGCACAAGACCACTTCGCGCGCGCGTTACCTCTGGGCGTTGGCGCAAGCGCAGGCCGCGGGCGCCGATGACGCGTTGCTGGTCGACGAGCGGGATCGAGTGCTCGAAACCACCACAGCGAACCTCTGGGTTGGCGGCGATCGCGTCATCCTCACCCCGCGGCTCTGCGGTGGCGTGTTGCCGGGCATCGCGCGGGCCGAGCTCCTGGCGAAGCTGCGTGCGTTCCATGCAGCCGACCTCGAAGTGCGGGAGGCGGATGTCACGTTGACGGATCTAAGCGACGCCACGGGCTTGGCGGTCAGCAACGCCGTCCATGGCCCCCGCGCTGCGGCGCTCGGCAATGCTACGGCTCTTGGAATCCAGAGATTGGTCGAGCTCTGGCGCGCGCCGGCGCCGCCGCCGTAGCCGCTGTAGACGCCCACAGGACCCGGCCTTGCGACTGGGCTCAGGAAGCCGCGGGTCGGCGGCCGATGATCCTTCCCATGTTGGCGACGAAATCCCCGGAGGCGGCCCTCGCGACGACCCGCGAACCGCGCCCGTTCCAGCACCTCGAGCCCGCGACCGGCATCGCGGTTCCGTCCCCGGCCGAGCTCGATGCCCTCACCCTCCTGCGCAGCCGCGTGGGTGATGCGGTCCCGACACTCGTCCGATCGCTCGTCGAGTGGACTTTCGCCGCCCAGCGACGGCTCGACCGCATCGCGCGACCGACGCCGCCGTCGATCAGCGTGCTCAACCGTCGCCGCCGCGCCGCCACCCAGTGGATCCGCGCGATCCTGGCCGGCCGCTGCGACGCCGACAACCTGCATGCCCTGACGCATTCCTGGATTCCGCAGCTCGTGGGCACCGGCCCAGACCTGCACCTGTGCTACGACCTCGGCCGCCAGTGCTTCGAGCTGCTGCGTGGCGGCATCACCTCGCTCGCGGTGGATCGCCCGGCCGAGAACATGCTGCCCGAGGCCAAGGCGATCCACGCCCTGGACCTGGTCCTGGCGATCCACCTGGACGCGCTAGGGCGCGCCGTGGAGCGCTCGCGCCGCGACAGCGCGTAGCGCCCGGGGGAGCCCAGAGCGCCGGAGTGCGGTGGGTGCGCAGAAGGCTTGCGCGCCGAAGGGGTCGTCCCTATCTTGCCCCGCCCCGCGTACCGGTAGCTCAATTGGATAGAGCACCTGACTACGGATCAGGAGGTTGGGGGTTCGAGTCCTCCCCGGTACGCCACTCCAAGGCCCTTGGCATAAGGGCTTTAGCCTTCCGGGCCCGGATGACGAGGTCTGCTGCGTGCTACAGAACCGTGCTACAGCATGCGCACCAAGAGTCCTCGGAAGGAACGTCTCCCGCGCTACGTCCAGGCCATCCGCAACGGCTTTCGCGGCTGGTGGATGGACTGCGGCGTCCGCTTTTTCTCCAAGGTCTACCCAACCGCGGAGGAGGCCCATGAGTTCGCCGTCGCCAAGCGGAAGTCGCTCGCCCGGCCCGAAGGCCGGCTGACCCTGCAGGGCGGCATCGACCTGGTCCGCGAGGACCTGGCCCTCACCAACGCCAGGCCGGGGACCTTCCGGTGGTATGAGGACCAGTTCGCCGTGTTCCTCAGGCACTGGACCGCGAACTCCCGGCTCGAGGACATGGACGTCGCCGAGGTCGAGTGGTTCATCGGCAAGCGGCTCGAGCATGGCGTCAGCCCCAACTCGGTCCTGCACCACCTGCGGGCCCTCGGCCGGATCTTCCGCCTGGCCAACACCAAGCGGCGGCTCGACCACAACCCCGTGGATGGCGTCCGGAAGCCCAAGGCCCAGCGCAAGGTGCCGGACGTCTTCACCTGGGCCGAGGCCCTCGACGTCGAAGCCCGGGTCCGTGAGGTCGCGCCAGAGGACGCCGACCTGGTTCGGTTGCTCCTCTACACCGGGCTTCGTCGAGCCGAGGCTGCGCGCCTGCAGGTCCAGCCCGCCGACGAGTTCCTGCGAGTTGTAGGCAAGACGGGTCATCGGAATCTGCCGATCCCAGGGCCTCTGAAGGAGCTGCTGCATCGGATGCGTGACAAGAGTTCCTTCGTCGTCGCCGGTAGCACGGAAGACCTGCGAGTCGGCACCGTCGCCCGCGTCCTCCAACGGTGGCAGGGTCGCCTGCCGGAGAAGCGCCTGCATGCCCACACGTTGAGGCACACCTTCGCCTCCAGGCTCGCTGAGCTTGGGGTGCCGAGGTATGTGTTGGCTGATCTGATGGGGCATGGGAGAAGGGCTGACTCGATTACCGATCGCTACATCACGGCGTTCGGGGCTGAGACTTCGAGGGCCATGGAGCTGCTGTGGACCGGGGAGTCCTGGTATTCAGAGCTGCCTGGAAAGCGGGGTTGAGGTCGAGTCGGCCACCCTGGTGCCGATCCACGCCTCGAAGTCGGAGCGTCGGACGCGAATGAGGCGTCCGATCTTCACGTAGGAGCACATCTGGCCCGTCGTCAGCAGTCGGCGGACGGTCTGGTCCGTGAGGCTCAACCACAGCGCGATGTCCTGAACGGACAGGAACTGCGGCTCGTCCTCGCCGCTAGAGAATGGAGTCGTCGCCATCTTCGGCCTCCAGCGTCTCGGTCAGGGTTGCGACCATCTCGCCCTTCTTGGAGTCCAAGGTGACGACGAGGGAGGTGCCCTTGGGCACGTCGAAGCCGGCGGCTTCCAGGAGGCTGACGAGGTTGACCTGCTGGTGGTGGTGCCAAGCCATCTGGTAGGAGTAGTCGATGCGCGGCGCGGTGTTGGTCGTGATAGCCATGGTTGTCTCTCCTAGGTGTTGGTGTTGATCGTGTCGTTCCGGTCTCGCCAGCGCCTGCACATGTGCTCCATGTGCATCGCGGCATGATGAGCGTCCCCGGTCAGTGAGTGCGACAGGCATGCCAATGCTTGATAGAACCATTCGAGTCCAATTAGAGACGAAAGCAGAAGAGGTTTGGGCAGGATGTTATTACAAAGTACATCCAATAGATGGTGGGGAGTATTTGGCAAAACGTGGTGGTGGATTGCACTGCATTACAAAAGTATTGAGGAGAAGTGAGGAATATGCCATCCCAAATATCACTAATGAAACAGTACCACAATATGATTTTCTACATTTAGGTGCGAGTAGTTTTGTTGCACTGATGTGTGGAGCTGATACAT
>JBCCGH010000248.1:0-11808 GCA_039029375.1 Planctomycetota bacterium | reverse complement strand
TAGTGGTGTGATTCAGAAATCTGGGGCCTTATCCACGGCCCTCAGCGCCGCTCGCAGCGTTGGGTCGTCCTCGCCGTATCCACCAATATGCCTGCGGCGACCCGCCTTGCGACCGGCGCCGATGTCTCGCGGGTAAGGCCCCATCTGCCTGAATCACACCACTAGATCGACGCGCGCCGCGGGGATCGTTTCAGCGATGAATCCCGCGGGCGCGCAGCGCAACTAAGAGCCGCGCCTCGGCCATATGAGTGGCCTTGCGCGCGGCATCCGCGCTCGGCATACCGGCCTGCTCGGCAATCTCGGCAAACGTGGCGTGCTTGCGCATCCGCAGCTCGAGCAGCTGTCGGTCTTTGGCCGTCAGCGCCGCGAGCGCCTCGTCGACCTTGGCCGCCTCCTCCCGCCGCGCCGCCGCGGCATTCGGTGACGTCACGTCGCTAGCCGGCTCGTCGGCCTCGATATCTTCGAGGCGCGGGCCATGGCGGCGGGTCGCCTCGAGATAGCGGATGGCGTCCAAGAGTCGGTGCGTGACGGTCTTGGCGAGATAGCGCTCAAACTCGTCGGCGCCACCCTCGAAGGTCGTCACGCCCTGTAGCACGCGGAGGAATACTTCGTGGACGAGGTCACCGGTGCTGAACATCGCCGCCAGGCCGCCGCTCTTGCGGCGCCGTTCGGCCTCCAGCTTGGCGTGCACCTGCCGCTCGACGGCAGGGTAGAACCGGGCCACCAAGGAGTCGCGTGCACGCGGGTCATCGTGCGCACGAGCGAGAACGTCGCTGAGCTCCACGCGGTGATTCTCGGACCACGGCGCGGCGTCGGCAACCACAAGGGTGCAGGTACGGGTCACACCAGGGGAACGGCCGAGCACCGCGCGAGCGGAGGAGGAATCGGGCGCTTTTGAGGCCCCGGCGCGGCACGCCGAAACCGGACGGACGGGCGGAGTTTCGGCTCCGCTCGCTTTGGTGGGCCGCGCTTAACCGCTGAGCGCACGGGCGCCGCGCTTGCGAGCCATGTCGTCCACCGAATCTGTGCGGTTGCCGAGCCCCGAGCTGGCCCTCCGTCGGTTTGCCACGATGGCGAGCGCGGAGGCCTTTCGCGCGATGGTGGAGCAGACCGAGCCAACCCTGATTCGACGGGCGCGGCGCCTGGGTGTGGCCGCGGCCGACGTGGACGATGTGGTGCAGGAGACGTTCCTGGCGGCGCTCCGTTCGGCGTCGAGCTTTGACGCGGAGCGGCGGGTCTCGTCGTGGCTGATCGGGATCCTGGCGCGCAAGGCTGCGGATGTGCGGCGGACCCGGAGACGTCAGCTGCGGGTGTGTGAGACGAACGTTGAGCCGCCGGCGGAGCCGCCGTCGGAACGCCTGGTCGCCGAAGAGGACCGGCGCGCGCTCGCGACGGCGATGTGCGGGCTGCCGGCGCACTACCGCCAAGTGCTGGAGCTTCGGTATCTAGAGCATCTCAACGCAGCGGCGATCGCGCGCTGTGTTGGCGTCCCTGCCAGCACGGTGCGCACGTGGATTGCGCGGGGGCTCGAGCGCCTGCGCGAGTCCTTGGCCGCGCCAATGGGGGCCGCGGCCCGCGAATCAAACATGGCACGACGACGTCGCCCGGCTCCCGCGCACGGGCGGGATTGCAAGTGACGCTTGGGGTAGGGGAAGCCTACGGGTCACGCTTCGGCTCTCCGAATCCTTGGCGCCGCTGGGCGCCCTTCCGCGCGTTCGCCGGGAGGCGCGGGGGCGTCGTCGTGCCGCTCACTTGGGCGTGACAGCAGCGCGCTGGTGCGGGGAGGGCTGCGCGGTGGACCGCGCGACCGGTCCGAGGTGGCGGTCGTTGGCCGTGGTCTTGCCCGCGCTGACGGACCCGACGCGGGGAGGGCGCGGGCGCGCGGCGGAACGCACGCCCGTCGCCCCACCGGCGCCCGAGCTATGCTGGGCGCGCTCATGCGATCGAACGATCCAGAGGATCGCGACCCCGAGTCCGCGGCAGCAGGCGACGCCGACACGGTTGAGCACCTGATGGCCGCGCGCCTCGAGCAGCTCTTGGAGTTGCCCGAAGAACGGTGGTCGCACTTGGTGGATTCGCTGTGCGACCAGCACCCGGGCCACGCGCAGACGATTCGCGCGCGGTTTCGCGATGTTCGCGGCTTGGGTGGGACCGAGCCCAAAGCGACAGAGCCCGCCCCGGATGGCAACGACGCGCGCTTTGGCAGCTATCGCCTGATGGAGCAGATCGGGCGCGGTGGCCAGGCGACGGTGCACCTTGCCGAGGATCTGCGACTGCGGCGCCGCGTCGCGCTGAAAGTCTATCCCCACGCGACGACCCTGGGGGACCGCGCGCTGCAGCGCTTGCGGCGCGAGGCGGAGATCGTCGCCAAGCTCGACCACGCCGGCATCTGCCCGATCTTCGAGATTGGTGAGGCGCGCGGGGTGCCGTACATCGCGATGCCGTTTGTGCAGGGGGAGCCGCTGTCGCAGCACATCGCCGACGCGCGGCGCGAGCGGGGGGCCGACGGGAGTGCCGGGGCTGTGTCGCTGCCGGATCCCGACGCGGGGCCGGCGGACGCGGGCAAGCCGACGCGGAGCCGTGTGGAACGCTCGAGCAGCACCAAGCGAGAGCTAGAGAAGGTGCTGCGACTCATGGAGAGCGCGGCCCGGACCGTGCAGGCAGCGCACGCGGCAGGGGTCGTGCACCGCGACATCAAGCCCGGCAACATCATGGTTACGGCGAGTGGCGAGCCGGTGATCCTGGACTTCGGTCTCGCGCACGAAGAGGGCAGCGAGGTGTTGACGCGCACGGGTGACGTGCTGGGCACGCCGACGTATATGGCGCCGGAGCAGGTCCGTGGCGATCGCGGGATCGACCACCGGGTTGATGTGTATGCGCTCGGCGCCACGTTGTTCGAGTGCCTCACTTTGCGGTGTCCGTTTGAGTCGGCCACGCTCGACGGGCTCTATCACGAGATTCTGAGTCGCCCGCACGCGGATCCGCGCCGCCTCAACCCAACGTTGCCGGTCGATCTCAAGGTCGTGCTCGACACGGCGTTGGAGAAAGACCCCGACCGCCGCTACCAGTCGGCGCAGGATCTCGCCGAGGACCTACGGCGCTTGCGCCAAAACGAGCCGATCCTGGCGCGGCCGGTGGGCAACCTCGAGCGGCTGCGCAAGTGGGCGGGCCGGAATCCGGCGCTGGCGGGCAGCTTGGGCGCGGCACTGCTGTTCCTGAGCGTGGGGTTGGTCGGCACCTCGCTGGCGCTACGGGAGGCGATTGCGCAGCGCGACCGGGCCGAGCAGCAGGCGCGACGTGCCGACGACCGTGCCGCCGACGCGCGGCGGCTGTTTCGCACGGCGCGGGAAACGGCCAGCTTTGTGGTGCGTCAGGTGTCGTCGCGGCTCGAGCGCGAGACGGGCACGAGCGGCGTGCGGTCGGCGCTGTTGCAGGAGGCGTACGATCGCCTGGCGGCCTTGGTCGACGAGCGCAGCGACGACCCCGCGGTGCAGCTGGAGCTAGCGTTGACCAACAACCAGCTCGCGGAGCTGGCGATGGAGCTCGGTGACGATGCCGGCGCGCGGCCGCACGCCGCGGCGGCGCTGGCCGTCAGCGAGCGTCTTGTCGAAGCCGCGCCGGACGACGACGTGCCGCCGCAGGAGAGCCTGTGCTTCAGCCTCTTGGTGATGGCCGACCTCGAGCGCAAGACCGGCGACCTTGCCAGTGCCACGGCGGCTGCCGAGCGCGCCACCGAAGTCGCGCGTCGCATTGCGACCCGCCGGCCGACCGAGCAGCATCAGCATCGGTTGGCTGAAGCGCTCAACGTGGCCGGCTCGCTCGCTCTGGAGACTCGTGATCTGGAGGCCGCAAGGCGTTGGCTCGTCGAGGCGCGGACGGTCGGCGAGGAACGCGAGGCCGCGCCGGCCGACGCTGACCACGTCGCGCTGCTGGCGCGGATCTACCGTGGCCTCGCCCACGTCGCCCGCGACTCGGGGGACGCGGAGGGCTGGCGCCGCCACCTCGAGCACCGCCGGGCGCTCGCTGAGCGTGCGCTCGAGGCCGAGCCCCGCAACCCGCGCTTCAAGAACATCCTCGGTGTGACGCACGAAGCCCTCGGTAACTTGCACATGTCGGTCGGCGACCGGGCGGCGGCGGTGCGCGAGTTCCGGACCTCGTTGGCGATGCGAGAGGAGCTGGTTGAGGCCGAGCCGGGTAACACGCTCTACCGCGGCAACCTATCGGTCTCCTACAACAAGCTGGGGTCGATCGCGATCCAGCGACGCGACTACGCCGAGGCTGAGAAGATGTTCCAGCAGGCGCTGCAGCTCAGCACCGAGCTGGCGGAGCGCGAGCCGACCAACCTCGACCATCTCGAGGGGCTGAGCATGTGCCACCGTTGGCTGTCGAACATTCGTATGGCGCAGGGGGAGTTCGCCGCCGGGCTGGCGTGCGCGGATGCCGCCCTGGAGGCGGCAGAGGCCGCCGCGAAGATCGAGCCGAACGCGCGTTGGGTGCTCATGTCGCAGAGCGATGCGCTGTTTGCCCGTGGGGAGATCGAGCAGGCGCGCGGCGACCTGGCGCGCGCGGCGGAGAACTACCGCCGCGCCTTGGCGTTCGACGAACGCCTCGCCGCGCAGGCGGCCGGCGACCTGAAGATTCGCCAGCAGCTCGTCACTAGCTTTGGAATGTTGGGGACCCTGGAGCAGCGTGCTGGTGCGGCCGCGGCGGCGCGGCAGTCGTTCGAGCGGGCGCTCACGGTTTGCGAGGAGGTGTTGACCTCTGAGCCCGGCCACGTGGTGTTCGTGCACTACGCGGCGATGTGCCACGAGCGTTTGGCCGAGATGGCCGCGACGGCAAGCGATGTCGACGCACTGCGCCGACACGCCGAGCGATCGCTCGAGATGCGGCGGTCGTTGGCGGGGCGCGACGGGGCCTCGGCGCGCGAGCTCGGGGCCTATGCGGGGCTGTTGCTGAACGGTCCGCTGGAGTCGGCACGGAATCCGGCCCGGGCGCAGGACTTCGCCCGGCGCGCGGTCGACCTCAGCGGCGGGCAGGACGCCGGTGCGTGGCTGACCTTGGCCGAGGCGAGTCACCGGCTCGGGGACCGGGAGGGCGCGATGGCAGCGGCCGAACGGGCGATCGAGCTGCTCGGCGAAGCCGATCCCAAACGCGCCGACGCGCTGCGCAGCTTGGAACGCTACCGAGGTCAGTAGGCTTCGGCCCGAGGTGGTCGATAAGAGAGGGGTGATGGCAAGATCGGCAGTTGACCGCGGCAGATCTGCCGCCGACCGCGCGGCCCGCGCCCGTGCGGGGCTCTGGGGGCGAGGCCTTGGGCTTTGGGGCGCGGCGTGGATCACGCTGGCGGCCGCGGGACAGGACGCGCCGCCACGTCCCTCGTGGTGCGAAGTCGAAGTCGCGCTCCCTGGCGTGGGAGCCGCCGACGTCGATCGCCAGGTGGCCGTCCCGTTGGCGCGCGAGCTGGGGCGGGCTGGCTTTGCGGCGGAGCTGCGGTCGGTGGACGGATTGGCGCGAGCGCGGGTGGTGTCCGCCGGCACCAACGAGAACCCGAGCCTGATCCTGGCGCAGGCGTTGCGCGACTGGGCGGTGCCGCCGGGCGCGACGGCGCCGGAGCTGCACGGACCGTTCGCGTCGATCAAGGAGTGGACGCTGCGGGGCAAGGACGCCTATGTGACGGCGGCCGCGTGGGAGCAGGTCCGCTCGAGTGTGTCGCTCGTGCCGCACGTGGCCAGTGCCGAAGCGTGCGGCCTATCCGAGGAAGTCCTCGCCATCCGCCTGGACCCAGGGGCGTTGTCGGCGGCGGACTGGACGCCCGCGGAGGCGATGGAGGCGATTGGCACCGCCCTCGCTGAGCTGCCGCGGCTGAGCGCTCCCGGTGCTGGCGGCTTGGCCGGCCTGTCGGTCGGGCGTGGCGGCCAGCGGCTGGCGCTCGATACGCTGGGCTCGATCGTCAGCATCGCTGCCGTTCGCGGCGGTCGCGCGTTTCAGCCCGTCGGCGAATGCGCGGAGGTCTGGATCGGTGAGATGCCGGGAGCCACCGCAAAGACGTCGGCAGAGCTGCTCGACGTGCTGACTGAAGAGCAGGTTCGACTCACCGAGCGCGATGTGGCCTTGCGGCCGGTCGCGACCGGCGCGGACGCGCGGGCCGCGGCGGTGGTCGATGTCGAGTTCGCGCCGCGACCGCTGCACGCGGTCGACGAGCTCGCGAGCACGTTGGGCGAAGCGGCGCGAGACGCCGGTGCCGAATCGTGGACCGTGGTGTTCGCGACGGCGGAGCAGATCGCCTTGATGGAACGCCCCGTGCACGAGGCGCGTTTGACCGTGGCCCTGTCCGGCGACGCTGCGGCGGCCGCCGAAGCATTGTTGGAGAGCCTGCGACGTCGCGTGGGGATCACGGTGCGCCGGTTTACGGCTAGCGCTGGCGGCGAGGGTTTGGGCCCGGAGACCAGCGAATGGGTCTTTCTGGGCGCGGATCTCGCCTCGCTGGGCGCGGCCTGTGTCGAGCTGGCGGCGGCGTTGGCGGCGCGGCCCCAGGCCGGCACCGTGGTGCGCGTCGGGGCCCCACAGGCGCGGGTCCTGGAGTTCGAGCCGGACCCGGCGCGTGTCGAGGCCGTGGGGCTGACCGTGGAGGGGCTTCGTACCGTATTGCAGCAGCTGCGTCACGGCCGCACGTTCGGGGCGGTGCGCGTGCTCGCCGAGGCGCCGGACGCCGAGGCGATGGGACGGTGGCGCGTGCGCGCCACGAACGGCGACGCCGTGCCGGTCGCCGAGCTGGGCACCTGGCGCGAGACCCTGCGGCCGTTGTCGATTGAGCGGGACGGCGACCTAATGCGGCTCGGAGTGACCTGGGTCGCGGTGCCCGGAGTCGACTTGACCGAGCTGCGCGGGGAAGCCCAGCGCATCGCTGAGGAGCAGGGGTTGGCGCTGCAGCCCCAAGAGTAGCGGGGCGTCCCCCACGCTCCGTCTCAAGGCTCCCTGGCGCGCCTTCCGAAGGTCGGGTGAGGGGGGAGCGAGTGTGTATGGACTCGTCAACAAGGCGATCGAGGAGCTGATCTGCCGTCAGCATGGCGCCGCGGCGTGGCGGCGCATCGTCGAACGGGCCGGGCTCGACGACACGGGATTCGTCAGCATGGACGACTATCCCGACAGCGTGACCTACGGTTTGGTGCAGTCGGCGTCCGCCGAGCTCGACGTCCCCGGGGCCGATCTGCTGGAGGCCTTCGGCCGCCACTGGATCAGCTATACCGGTCGGGAGGGTTACGGCGAGCTGTTGGACGCGTCTGGTCGATCGTTCGACGAATTCCTCGATCAGTTGGACGCCCTGCATTCGCGTGTGGGGCTGACGCTGCCGAACCTCCGGCCGCCGTCCTTCGTGGTCGAGCGCGGCGAGCCAGGCGCGTGGCGTTTGCGCTACTACAGCGAACGCGTTGGCCTGGCGCCTATGGTGGTTGGCCTCGTGCGGGGCCTCGCCGACCGATTTGGGATGGAGGTCGATGTGATGCTAGAGGCTCCCCGCAGTGCCGAATCTGATTGCGACGTGTTCGCGATCCGACTCGCCGAAGCTTGATCGATGGGAGAGTTCGCGCACGCCTTGGAGCCAGGCGCGTTTGCCGCCGTCTTCCCGTTCCATGTCGTGTTCGATCCCGGGTTGCGGATCCGTCAGCTGGGCCCATCGATCGTCAAGGCCTGTCCGGAGCTCGCCCTCGGCGCATCGTGGTTGAGCCACTTCGAGATCCTGCGGCCCACGATGTCCGAGCCCGGGTTCGAGCAACTCCGGGAGCGGCGGCGCGCCGTCTTCCTGGTGCGGCATCGATCCACCGGGCTGACGTTGCGTGGGCAGATCGTCTTCAGCGATTCGCCGGCGGTGGCGTTCTTTCTGTGCAGCCCGCACGTCACGGATCTCAGCGAGCTGGGCGCGCTGGGCGTCGGCCTCAACGACTACCCTCTGCACGACGCGTCCGCTGACCTGCTCTTCCTGTTGCGCAGTCGTGACGTGGCGATGGCCGAGGCCAAGGCGTTTGCCGCCCGTTTGCAGCAGCAAAGTGTCGACCTAGCCCGCGCCAAGCACGCGGCAGAGACGGCCAATCACGCCAAGAGCCAGTTTCTGGCGACGATGAGCCACGAGATCCGCACTCCGCTCAACGGCATCCTCGGCACGACGGAGCTGCTCCTCCGCGCCGAGCTACCGGCGTCGCAGCGCGAGTGCGTCGAGATCATCAGCGCATCCGGCAAGACGCTCATGGCGCTCATCGGCGACATCCTCGACTTCTCGAAGATCGAGGCCGGGATGATGCCGATCGAGGCGCGCCGGTTCGAGCTTCGCTCGCTGCTCCGCGAGGTCGTCAGCATGTTTGGTCCAGCGGCGCAGCGACAGGCCATCGAGCTGCGTTGCCGCGTGGCCGAGGACGTGCCCGTCGGCGTTGTGGCTGATCCGGGCCGGCTCCGACAGATCTTGACGAACCTGATGGGCAACGCGGTGAAGTTCACCGAGGCTGGGACCGTGGATGTGCGGGTGGCGCTGCGCCTCACCTCGGACGGTGATCCACAGCTATTGTTCGAGGTCGAGGACACGGGTGTGGGCATCGCTCCCGAGCAGCAGGCGCGGGTCTTTGATCCGTTCGTGCAGGTTGACGCCTCGACGACCCGTCGCTGCGGTGGCACAGGTCTCGGTCTGGGGATCAGCAAGCGGCTGACGCGCCTGATGGGCGGTGAGATCGGCGTGCGCAGTGAGCCGGGCGAGGGAAGCTGCTTTTGGTTCGCGCTGCCTCTGTGTATCGCTGACTCCGCTGACTTCGGCGATTCTGGGCGAGAAGCAGAGCCGGATGCGGACCAAGTGTTCGACGCCAGTGTGCTCGTGGCCGAGGACAACCGGATCAATCGCCGCGTCGCGGAGCTCATGCTGGAGCGGCTCGGTTGCGCGGTCGAGCTTGTCCCCGATGGTGCGGCGGCGGTGGCTGCGGTCGCGGACCGGCGCTACGACCTGGTTCTGATGGACTTGGAGATGCCGAGCATGGATGGCCTCGCCGCGACTGCCGCGATCCGCGCCCTGCCGGAGCCGGCGGCGCGCGTGCCGATCGTGGCCCTCACCGCCAGCGTCACGAGCGAGATCACCGAGTCCTGCGCTCAGGCTGGGATGAATGCGCATTTGACCAAACCGATCAGCCTCGATGCGCTGGCCGCAGTGCTCGGGGAGTGGACCGCGGACTAGTACCATCGCCAGTGGCCGGCGCCTGCCTTCACGCGTCGAGGTACCAATCTCGCACGTCGGTCATGATCTCGCGCCAGCCGTTCGCGCCGTCCCGCGCAAAGCTGTGGTCCGCGCCGTCGACGAGCCGCGCGCGCACGTCTTTGCCCCACGCCAACAGCTGGGCGCGCAGCACCTCGAAGGACATTGGCGCCACCGCGTGATCGGCGCCGCCTTGGGCGATGAAGATCCTGGCGTCGGTGGCCTGCAGCTGCTGTACGGGAGAGGTCGCGAGGAAGCTCGTCCACCGGCGGTGGCTATGGCCCAAGAACAGCCGGTCGGTGTTGTCGGGATCTGCCAGTACGCGGCGCCAGTCGCGGATCAGTCGTCGTTCACGCCCGGCCGGGTCGTCTGCCGCCCCGCGGTACACGTGTCCGGCGCGGGCGAGGAGAATCAGGTCGAACAGCTGGGTCACGCCACCACCCGCCAGGGACGCGACGTGGGTCACCTCGCGTCGATCGGCGGCGAGCTTGCAGGCGACCAGGCCTCCTTCCGAATGACCGATGACCAGGGTCCGGTCGTCGGCCACCTGCGGCAGCTGCCGCGCCGCCCGCAAGGCCGCAGCGATCGCCGTACACCAACGGTCCAGCGTGTGCTCGGCGCGAAACGGTGCCGATGCCTCGGTGCCGTCGTCGAGGTAGGCGACGCCGGGTTTCTCGACGAGCAGCACGTGCGCGCGGCCGGCAAACGCGTCGGCGACCGTGTCATGGCCCGTGCGGCCGACCACGCGCGCACCGCGCGCGCCAAAGTGTGAGGCGCACCCGGATCCCTGGATGTAGACCGCCAGCGGCAGTCGCGCCGAGCCTTGTGTGAGATAGAACTCGATCCGGCGCCCGAGGTCGTCGCGCGTCCCGTACCGCTCGTACGGTTGGCCGGGAATGGCCTGCTCGCTGCGGTGGGGACCCAGGTCGGCTGGATCCTGGAGCTGCAGAGGCAGCAGGAGGGACAGCGTCGCGATCAACATCGGCCCTGTGGTACCGCGGCACGCCGAGCGCGTGACCAAGAAGCCTGCGGTCGGGTCCGATTCCAGACTGCGGGCGCGCTCGTGATGATCGATCCGGTGCCTGCCGGATGGCCCGCGGGGCTACCGGGGGGAGGGAGTGCGACTGCCGCCGCCGCTCGCGAGTCCGGTCGCCGGCTTGGCCGCGGCGCCGCGAGGCAGAAAGTCGTCGCTCACGCGATAGGCGCGATAGACCTGCGCGGTCCGTAGTGCGCCGCCGACGCGCACGGGCCCGACGAACGGATTCAGATACTCCCAGGCGATGCGGCCATTGGGCAAGACCTCGAAGATCCGGCCGGTGATGCCGGAGCAGATCAAGGTATGGCCGTTCGCCAGGCGCTGGCAGCCGCTGAGCAGCGCCGAATGGAACGTGTAGTGATACTGGCCCGACCTCGACGCGTCGTACTGCCACACGATCCGTTCCGTGATCGGGTCGACCTCGACCACGCGCGACCAGCCGCGGCCGCCGGGGCGATAGGGCGTCGCGGCGCCGTTGTCGAACAGCAGGATGTTGCCGCCCCCCGGGAGGTCGTAGCCGATCATCTGCACATGGTGCTGGCCCTCGGTGGCGAGGCCCATTGTCCATACGACCTGGCCGGTCGTGCGGTCGATGATGAAGACGTTGTTCGGCGAGCGCTGGCTCAGCAGGATGTTACCTGCACGGAATGCTGGGTCGGCGTGGCGATTGGCGGGCAGTGGCGTCGCCGCGTTCGTGTGAGCCCAGTCGCCGCCGGTCACAAAGATGAAGCCCAGTGCCTGCGCCGAGAGCTGCAGCTCGTCGAAGTGCTCGTGGGTCCACCAGGTCCAGACGATTTGGCCCTGAGGATCGACCTCGAGAAGGCCGTCGTCGAGGATGGGGATCGGCGAAATATGCGAGGCGACGATGTTCTGGTTGACCAGGATCAGGGTGTTGCCGTTGTCCAGTCGCAGCAGCTCGTGGTGGGGCCGGTACTGAGGCGGCACGTTGTACGACCAGACAATGTGGCTGAGTCGGTCCAGCTCCATGACTCGCTGACCGGAGCGGGTGAGGATGTTGCCGTTGGGAAGCGGCGTGGATCCCACCAGGTGCCCTTCCCCGGGCGCGTTCCATCGAAGCACGACCTCGCCACCGAGGCTGACCATCACGGCTTGATTGGCGGGGTCCTTGGTGTTGAAGAGGGTGAGGCCCTCCGCCATGGACTCGCGGTTCCAGATGGTGGTCCCCGTGGGATACACGGTCTGTGCCGTGACCGGCGCGACCAGCAGCGCGATGCTGACAAGCGAGCGGAGAGGGGAGCAGTGCATTCGGGCGAATCGCCACTTTGGCGATTGCCGTAGCATAGCCCGAGGAAGGTCGCCCGGGGGGAGGGTCACCCCTCTTGTCGTCGATCAGACCATCCCGTGCCTAGGGCTTGCGATCCAGCTAGTGGGGTGATTCAAAAGTTCGGTGCATATGTCGGTGAGGCATCTGTGTTGTTCGCAAGGCGCTGTCGCCGGAGGGCTTGTCGGTGGACAAGTTGAGGCGACGCAACGCCACGAACGGCGCAGAGGGCCAGCGACATATGTGGCGAACTTTTGAATCGCC
>JBCCGH010000247.1:0-11865 GCA_039029375.1 Planctomycetota bacterium | reverse complement strand
GATGGGGCCTTATCCGCGAGCCGATGTCTCGCGGATAAGGCCCCAACTGCCTGAATAACACCACTAGGGCGTTGCCGCAGGCGCCGCGATCGGCTCGACCCGCACCACCGTGATCTTCAGCTCGGGTGTCTTGGTCACCGGGTCGTAGCCCGAGCCCGTCAGGAAGTTCACCGGCACGTCGTTGAAGCTGAAGCTGCAGAACACCGTGCCCGGCTGCGAACGCGTCGTCGTGCGCACGCGCACGCGGACCGACCCGCGCGGGCTGGTCATCTGACACCACGCGCCGTCGGTGAGGCCGTGCCGGTCGGCGTCGTCCGGGTGCACCTCGAGAGTTTCTTCCGGCAGCAGGTACTCGATGCCGGCCGACCGCCCGGTTTGGGTCCGCGTGTGGTACGCCTGCAGTCGACGGCCGGTGGTGAGCCATAGCGGGTAGTCGCCGCTGATCTCTTCCGCCGGCGGCCGGTACTCGAGCACCCGCAACACACCGCGGCCGTTTTTGAACTCGTCTTCGTGCAAGATCGGCGTCCCAGGATGCCCCTTCTCGGGCACCGGCCAGTGGTACTCACCGCGGTCGATGCGGTCCCAGTCGAGGCCGCGATAGATCGGCGAGATGCTGCATAGCTCGTTGAACACGTCCTTGGCCGAGGTGAACTCGAAGCCCGGGATGCCCAGCCGCTTGGCGATCTCGCCGATGATCCACCAGTCCGGTTTGGCCTGGCCTTGTGCTGGCACCGCGGCGCGCAGGCGTTGGACGCGCCGCTCGGTATTGACGCTGACGCCGTCGGTCTCGGCCCAGGCGGCGGCCGGTAGCACCACGTCGGCGAGCTCCGCCGTCTCGGTGAGGAAGATGTCGATCACCACGAGATGGTCGAGCGCGCGCAGAGCCTGTTCGCAGTGTTTGCGGTTGGCGTCCGAGACGACGGTGTTCTCCCCGTCGATCAGCATCGCCCGGATCCCGCCGTCGACCGCCATCTCCAGCGCGTCGACCTTGGTGATGCTCTTGTCGAGGTCGACTTCCTTGCCGTAGAGCTCTTTGAACTTGGCCTGGTTGGCCGGGTCGGTGACCGGCTGGAATCCGGGGAAGTTCGCGGGGATGCCGCCGGCGTCGCCCGCGCCTTGGATGTTGTTTTGCCCGCGCATCGGGTTGATGCCGCCGCCCTCAACGCCGAGGTTGCCGGTCATCAGCGCCAGGTTGCAGAGGCTCTGCACGTTGTCGACGCCGCAGATGTGCTCGGTGATGCCGAGCGTGTAGTAGATCGCGCCCGGCTGGGCGCCGCCGTAGAGCTGCGCGGCCCGCTCGATGTCGGCGGCGGGCACCTTGCAGATCTTCTCGGCCCAGTCGGGTGTGAAGCTCGCGATGTGGGAGAAGAAGTCGGCGCTGCCGGTCGTTCGTTCGTCGAGAAACGACTGGTCCACCAGTCCGTCGCGCGCGATGACGTGGGCCATCCCGAGGAGCAAGGCGACATCGGTGCCCACCTGGAGCGGCAGGTACAGATCAGCCAGGTCGGCGAGCCCGATGTGTCGGGGGTCGGCCACAATCATCTTCGCACCGCCCTTGAGCGCCCGCTTGAGCCGCGTGGCTGCGACGGGGTGACACTCGGTCATGTTGGTGCCGATGCAGAAGATGACGTCAGGCTTCTCCATGTCCGCCAGCGGGTTGGACATCGCGCCTCGACCGATCGCGGCTGCCAGACCGGCAACCGTGGGGGAGTGTCAAGCTCTACTACAGTTGTCTATGTAGTTGGTGCCGAACCCGGCGCGGACGAACTTCTGCAGCGTGTAGGCGGCTTCGCTGGGCGCGCGGCCGGATGCGATGGCATAGATGCTGTGACGGCCTTGCTCGTCGAGGGCCTTTTGAAAGCCCGCGGCAGCTCGGTCCAACGCTTCGTCCCAAGTCGTCTCGGTGAGTCGGCCGTCACTGGCGCGCACCAGCGGCGCCTTGAGCCGATCGCGATGCTGGACGAAGTCGTAGGCGAACTGCCCCTTCACGCACAACGCGCCAAGATTGGCCGGGCCATCCATGGCCGGCTGCACACCGACGAGCTTGTCGTCCTTGGTTAGGAGGTCGACCGAGCAGCCCACGCCGCAGTACGGGCAGATGGTGCGCGTCTTCTCGATGTCACCCGGCGTGTCTTGCGCGCGGAGCGCCTTGCGGTCGGCGAGGGCGCCCGTCGGGCAGGTCTGAACGCATTGTCCGCAGAACGTGCAGCTCGAGTCCTTTAGGAGGCCGCCGAACTCGGTGGTGATCTTCGTCTCGAACCCGCGGTTCATCACCGAGATCGCGTCATCGCCCTCGCGCTCGTCGCAGACGCGCACGCAGCGATAGCAGGAGATGCAGAGGTCGTAGTCGCGCAGGATGAACGGGTTGTCGTCGTCTTCTCGGCTGCGCCCGGATGGCGCCCCGGCGAAGCGGCCGGCGTTGGCCTGGTAACGATCGACGAGAGTCGACAGCTCCTGTGAGGCGTACCCCCGGAGCGGGTCCACCGCGAGTTCGCGGTTCTCGGACACGACCATTTCGAGCAGCGTCTTGCGGTGTTGCTCGACGGCCGCGGTGCGCGTGCGTACGACCATGCCAGGCTGAGCCTGCGCCGTGCAAGACGCCACCGGATTGCGCGCACCCTCGACCTCAACCACGCAGAGGCGGCAGCCGCCAAACGCGTCGAGGCGCGGGTCGTAGCACAACGTCGGGACCTCCTTGGCGTGCCGCTGCGCGACCTCGTAGAGGGTCTCGCCAGGGGTGAACGCCACGATCTCGCCGTCGAGCTCGATCGTGGCTTCGCTGCCGTTGGTGGCGCTCATGAATGTCCGTTCTGCAAGGCCGAGACGTGCTTCTCGACCGATTCCGGAAAGTAGCGCAGCAAGCTTTCGGTGACGAGTGGGGCGGCGAGCCCAAGGCCGCAGGCGCTGGTCGCCATCATGGTCCGGCCGATGTCCGCGACCTCGGTGCGCCAGGCCTCGGCGTCGTGGGGGCCGGCCGCGCCCGCCAGCCGCTCGGTGAGGCGTTGCGTGCCTATGCGGCAGGGGAAGCACTTCCCGCACGATTCGTGGGCGAAGAAGGACATCATCCCGCGCGCCACCTCCACCATGTCGCGTCGGTCATCAAACACCATGATCCCGCCGGCCCCGAGCATCGAGCCGCGACTCTTGACCGCGGGCTCGTCGAGGGTGGTGTCCAGGTCAGATCCAGCCAGGAAGCCGCCCGAGAGCCCCGCCATCGTCACTGCCTGGATCGTCCGACCCTCGGGCGCTCCACCGGCCCACTCGTCCAGCAGGGTCCGGAGCGGGAGGCCGATGGGTACCTCGTAGTTGCCCGGCCGCCGAATGTCGCCAGACAAGCTGATGAGCTTGGTCCCGGCGTGCTCGCCCATGCCGAGGCCGCGATACCACTCGGCGCCGCGCCGCATGATCGCCGGCACCGAGGCCAGGGTCTCGACGTTGTTGACCACGGTCGGCAGGTTCTCGAAGCCATGCGTCACCGGGTAGGGCGGCTTGTTGCGCGGGAACGGGTGCTTGCCCTCGAGGCTGTTGAGCAGCGAGGTCTCTTCGCCGCAGATGTAGGCGCCGGCGCCGCGCCGCACGTAGAGCTCAAACGCGAACTCCGTGCCCAGGATCTTCGGCCCCAGCAGACCCGCGGCGCGCGCTGCCGCCATCTCCCGTTCGAGGATGCGCTCCGTCTCGGGATACTCGTAGCGCAGGTAGACCAGGCCGCGCGTCGCCCCGCTGGCGTAGCCGGCGATCACCATGCCCTCGATCATCGCGTGCGGATCGTGGTCCATGAGCACGCGGTCCTTGAAGCAGCCGGGTTCGCCCTCATCCGCGTTGCAGACGATGCTCTTCGGTGTGCCCTCGGCTTCGGCGACCGCCCGCCACTTCACGCCGGTCGGAAAGCCCGCACCGCCGCGGCCGGCCAGTCCGCTGTCGATGAGTTGTTGCACCACCTCGGCGGGGGAGCGCTGCAACGCCGCCTTGAGGCCGTCGTAGCCGCCGCGCGAGCGGGTCCCCTCGAGGGTCGCCTGACCGGGTTCGCGGATATGGGCGAAGACGCACTCCTCGGTCTCCCCTGGATTGGGCGGCGGCAGCGGCGACGGTCGCACCTCCAGCCGGTCGGCGGTGACCCCGACTTTGACCTCGTCGCCCCACAGGACGGGGATTGGATCGTCACAGCGGCCGGCGCACGGCATCGCAGTCGCGCCGTGTGGCGCCAAGTCGGCCAGGAGTCGATCGGCGCCGCGCAGCGCGCAGACCGAGCCATCGCAGACGCGCGGTGCCTGCTTGCCAGGGGCCTCCCGCGCAAAGTGATGGTAGAAGGTGACGGTGCCCCAAAGGTCGGCCAGGGGCGTGCGCAGCGCCTTGGCGACGTGGCGGAGCGCCTCTTCCGACAGGTAGCCGTCGCGGTCGTGGAACGCGTGCAGAATCGGCAACAGCGGCGCCGGCTCGGCACGCCAGCGCTCGACGATCGCGTCGTTGGATGGCGCAGTCACGCCCGCGATTGTCGGTCGCGCAGTGCCGCGCGCAAGAGCCGCGCTCAACGATGCGTGGCAGCGTCGTGGCCGGGCGTGGATTCCGGAACCTGTCGCGTTAGGTTCCGGGTATGCCCGCACGCAGAGCCCGGTCGTCTCGGCAGCCCAGCAAGACACGGCGGACGGCGGCGTCCCCAGAGCTGGGGGTCGCGATGGTCGGCCACGCATTCATGGGGCGCGCCCACAGCAACGCGATCCGCCAGGTCGGGCACTTCTTCGACCTGCCGTACCGGGTCGTGCCGCGGGTGGTGGTGGGTCGCTCGGCGGCTCGCGCCGAGGCCGCCCGGGAGAAACTCGGCTTCGAGGCGGCGTCCGCCGATCTGGCGGCGGTGCTGGCCCGCGACGACGTGCAGCTCGTCGACATCGCCACGCCCAACAACACGCACTACGAGCTCGCCATGGCGGCGCTCAAGGCCGGGAAGCACGTGCTCTGCGAGAAGCCGCTGGCCCTCGACCTGAAGCAGGCCAAGGCCATGCGCGCCGCCGCCGCCAAGGCCGGCGTGAAGGTCGGCCTCTGGCACAACTATCGGCGTTGTCCCGCGGCCAGTCTGGCGCAGCGAATCTTGGCGCGGGGCGAGATTGGCAAGGTCCGCCAGGTTCGAGCGACCTATCTCCAGGACTGGCTGTGCGACCCCGCGGCTCCCGCGTCGTGGCGCACCGACCGCAGCCTGTGCGGGTCCGGTGCGCACGGCGACCTCAATGCGCATCTCATCGACATGACGCGCTTTCTGACCGGCCTGGAGTTCACCGAAGTGTGTGCGGTCGAACAGACCTACACCAAGTCGCGGCCCAGCTCCGGCGGCAAGAAGACCAAGGTCACGGTCGACGACGCGTTCGCGTTCTTGGCGCGTTTCTCCAACGGCGCGATCGGCACGTTCGAGGCGACGCGGGTAGCGCCGGGCCACAAGAACGACAACCGCATCGAGGTCAACGGCACCGAGGGTTCGCTCGCTTGGAGCTTCGAGCGGATGAACGAGCTCGAGGTTTTCCGCTTCGACGGCCCCGCCGATGCCCGTGGCTTCCGCACCGTCATGTGCATGGACTCGGAGCATCCCTACGCCGCGCACTGGTGGCCCGACGGTCACGTCCTGGGCTACGAGCACACCTTTGTGCACCACCTCGCCGACTTCGTCGGTTCCCTGACGACACGTCGCGCGTTTAAGCCGGACTTCGACGACGGCGTTAGAATCCAAGCGGTCCTCGACGCGGCGGCCAAGTCGTCCGCCGGCCGTCGGTGGGTCGCCGTTCCCTCCTGAGGCACGCCATGATGAAAGGCCCCGGCATCTTCCTCGCCCAGTTCATGGGCGATGAGCCACCGTTCCACGACTTTGACTCGATCTGCGCTTGGGCCGCGGATCTGGGCTATGTGGGCGTCCAGCTGCCATCTTGGGATGCGCGGTGTATGGATCTCGAGAAGGCCGCCTCGAGCCAGGCCTATTGCGACGAGCTCAAGGGCACGGCGGAGCGGCATGGGCTCGAGATCAGCGAGCTCGCCACCCACCTGCAGGGCCAGCTCGTTGCGGTACATCCCGCCTACGCCGAGATGTTCAAGGCCTTCGCGCCGGACGGCGTGGAGACGCCTGCGGCGATGTGCGAGTGGGGCACGGATCAGGTGAAGAAGTGCCTGTCCGCGAGCAAGAACCTCGGGCTCTCGGCGATGCCGACGTTCCCGGGGGCGTTGATGTGGCACACGATGTACCCGTGGCCGCAGCGGCCGGCCGGGTTGGTGCAGGAGGGTTTCGCCGAGCTGGCTCGGCGCTGGCGCCCGATCCTGGATCACGGGGAGTCGTGCGGTGTCGATTGCGCGTTCGAGGTGCACCCCGGCGAGGACATTCACGACGGTGCCACCTACGAGCTGTTTCTCGCCGCAGTCGACGATCACGCGCGCGCCTGCTTGCTCTACGACCCCAGCCACTTCGTGCTGCAGTGCCTCGACTATCTGGCCTACATCGACCTGTATCACGAGCGCATCCGCTGCTTTCACGTCAAGGACGCGGAGTTCAAGCCGGACGGTCGCGTCGGCGTCTATGGCGGCTATCAGTCCTGGCAGGACCGCGCCGGCCGCTTCCGCAGCTTGGGCGACGGTGAGGTCGACTTCGGCGCCGTGTTCAGTTCGCTCAGTAAGTACGGCTTCGAGGGCTGGGCGACGTTGGAGTGGGAGTGCTGCTTCAAGGACAGCCAGCAGGGCGCCGAAGAGGGGGCACCGTTCATCAGTGCTCACATGATCGTGCCGCCGGAGAGGGCGTTCGACGACTTCGTTGGCGCCGAGGTCGACCGCGCCGCGCTTCGCCGGGTGCTCGGCCTCGACGGCAGCTGACGACCCACCATCGGTCCTCAATGCGGCGACCGCGGCTTGCCGATGGCATGGATGGATGCGCGTCGCAGTGGTGGATCCGAGCAGCGTTGGGCTAGGGCTCGCGCTCGGCTTGATCGAGCTTGGGCACAAGGTCGCATACACGCCGGGGGTTCGACCCGCGGGTGTCGCTCCTGGTCCGGCCGACGGCTTCGTCGATCAGCTCGTCGAGCGCGTCTTGGGGGGGGCTCGGCGGCTTCCTGACCCGTCCGCTGACTTACTGGTGTTTGTCGATGCCTGGTCCGGCGGGCTGCAGGCGCTGGAGCGGCGCGAGCAGCATGGCGCACCGTTCGACCCCAACGAAGCGCTCCTCGCGACGGTCAACCCGGCCATGTATCCGCACCGGCTGAGGTCTTGCCTGGAGCTGCTCGGGTCGGCACCCCGTGTGGCGGTGATCGACGTGTCCGACCAAAACGGTCCCCGCGAGCCAGTCTTCGAAGGCTTGGCCGGTGTGACCTTGTTGGCTCGCGAAGTCCGGCTCGCTGACGCTGGGAGTCCGTGGAGCCCTTGGCCCTACCTCTACAACCCGGCGATGCTCTGGCTGGAGTGGCTGTGTCCCAGGGCGAACTGGTTCATCCCCCGCGGCCGGCGATCGATCGATCTGGATTGGGTGTTTTGCGGCGTCGTCGACCATCCTCGCTACGGCGGCCGCCGGCGCGCGCGTCTTGCCGAGATCCGGCAACGCTTCCCCGCGGCGCGCAGTAGGGTGCCGCCACTGACCACCTCCTTCACGGATGTGGTGCGCCTGCTGCAGGCCTCGGCCGCGGGGCTCGATCTGCCGGGCACTGGCGAGATCTGCTTTCGACTCCACGAGGCGCTGGCGCTCGATGTGCCGATGCTGCGGCCGTGGCCTTTCACGGTGCATTTACCCGCCGGGCTCAGCGACGCGTTCGTCGCCGCGCCGGGCCGTGCCACGCAGATGCCGCCCGGAGCCGTGCGCGCTCTCTACGAAGCGTACTACGCCCCGGCGTGCGCGGCGCAGTCCCTGCTGGATGCGGTGGCCTCTACCCCGACGTCGCCGCGGCCCGTTGCTGGAGCGCTTGCCGGTCCGGCTTGAGCGCTTCCTCGGCGTCTAGCCAGAGGAAACGTTTCGGCACCTTGAAGCGGGGCAGCTGGTCGGCGAGGTGGCGGCGGAGGGCTTCTGGTGTCGGTGCCTCGCGGTCGCCGCCGCGGACGAATGCGACGGGGGAGGCGCCGAACTCGGCATCGGGGATGGACACCACCACAGCCTCAGTGAGGTCCGGATGTGTGAGCAGCGCGGCTTCGATCTCCTCGGGATGGATGTTCTCGCCGCCGGAGACGAACATCGCATCCTTGCGGCCGAGGACGAACAGCCGTCCGTCAGGGTCGAGGCGTCCCACATCTCGCGTCGCGAACCAGCCGTCGGCGTTGCAGCCTTCGCGGAGGCGCCCCGGCGACTCGACGTAGCCGACGAGCATCGATGCGCCGCGGACGAGGATCTCGCCGTCAGCGGCCACGTCGACTTCGCGTCCAGGCAAGGCGCGGCCCGCGCACCCGTGGTTCAGCATGGCCGCTGGATCATCTTCGGCAGTGATCATCGAGGCGGCCTCGGTCGAGCCGTAGCTCATGATGAGGCGAACGCCGGCGCCAAGCGCGCGTTCTCGCACCGCCGGCGCAAGGGGACCGCCGCCCACCAGCACTGCCTCGGCGGCGGCGAGCGCGGCGCTCCCGTCGCGATCGTTGAGCAGCCGCACGAGCTGCGTCGGTACCAGGGAGACGTGCGTCGGACGTGCAGCGATGAGCGTGCCGGCGAGGGATGCACCTGGTTCGACCAAGGCCAGCGACGCACCAGCCCGCAGCGTGCGGAAGAGCGGCGCCAGGCCCCCCACGTGATGCAGCGGTAGAGGGACGAGCCAGCGGTGGCGCGGTGTCAAGCCGAAGAACGCGGCGGCGCCCGCCGCACTAGCGCCGTGCTGCGCGAGCTGGTGCGCCACCAACTTGGGCGCGCCGCTGCTCCCCGACGTCGGGATCAGGGTCGCCGCGGCGGTGACGCAGCCGGCCGGCGTCGCAGCAGCGGTGTCGCGCGCGGCCACGACCGTGAGATCGCGGTCGATGGTCAAGCGGCTGGTCGCGTGGGTTTGAAGAGTGCGGCTGAGTGCGGCGGGCGCATCGGGCGCGAGCAGTAGAGCCGCCGCGTCGAGCTCCCAAATCGCCAGCAGGGCGGCCAGGCTGTCGGGGTGCCGGTGCATCACGACCGCGACTGCCTCGCCCGGGCGCAGCCCGTGCCGCCGCAGGCTCTGCTGTGCCCGTTCTATTCGTCTGGCGACGTCTGCGGCGGGCACCTCGCCGCCGCCAAACCACAGCCACGGCGTCGTGCCGCGCGTGGCCAGCTGTTGCTGCGGGTCGCCGTTGCTCAATGCTCTTCGTCTGGGGGCCAGGCCTCGGCACTCGGTTGCAGCACCGCGTCGGTGAGCGCGACGGCGCCCTCGGTCGAGGTGAAGGGTGGATCGATGATATCGCTGGCCAGCCACCGGTCCGTGCCGAGGCCCGCTGCAACCGGCTCGGCGTTGAGGCAGGCCGCGAGCGTCGCCAGGCTCCATAGCCCCAGGCCACTCTCAAGTGAGGAGCTGACGACGACCACGAGCCCCGCGTCGGCGGCCCGTCGGCCGAGTTCCATCGTGCCCTGCAACGCGCGCGCGACGCCGGGCTTGGCGACCCACGCGGCAATCCCGCGCCGCCAGGTTTCGGCGTCGTCTTGGTCCTGCAGGCTCTCATCCAGTGCCAGCCGGACGCCAGTGTGATCGTAGAGCTTCCCCAGCTCGCTCGGGTCTCGCAGCGGCTCTTCGATCCAATCGATGCGTCCGGGGTCCGTCCCATCGAGCAGCGCGCAGGCGTCGGCGAGGTCCATGCGCCGGTTGCCGTCGAGCCTCAGCCGCACACCGGCCGGCAGCTCAGCAACGAGGAGTGCCAGCAGGGCGTGCTCTTCCTCCAGCGATCGGCGCCCTACTTTCACCTTGATCGTTGGGTAGCGGGCGAGGTCGCCGGCCTCGAGCGCACGTCGCGCGCCGCGCAAGCCGACGTCGAGTAGGCCGTTGATCTGCACCTCGGGGCGCGGCATCGGGTCCAGCAGGTTGGCCGGGGCCACGCCGCGCCGCGCCGCCGCTAGCCCGAGCCACGCGCTTTCCAGGCCGAACCGCAGCGACGGCGGCAGCGTGTCATCGAGGCTGCTTGCGAACTCGGCCAGCGATTCGTGGTCGTCGACGTCCGACAGCGCCTTGAGGTGGTCGCGGACCTCGCGCAGCGATTCGCGATGTAGGCCCGGGAGGGGTGCAACGTCACCGTAGCCGCAGAATTCCTCGGCGCGCAGCTCGACGATGAGGCCGCGGCGCTCCTCGAGCTTGTGGTCGCCGACGGCAAAGGGCGGGTGCAGCGGCAGATGATAGGGAGCGAAACGCACCGCGACGGGCATCCGCTCACTGTAGGAGCGGCCGCGGGCTCAGCCATAGCCCGACTGCGAACGCGATCCCGTAGACGAGCAACGTGCGGCCCAGCGTGGCCAACGGACCGAGCAGACGGTCACCGGGACGGGCGCGACCGACGGCCACGACCGCGGGCGTGCCCAGCGCTACGGCCGCCGCGGTCGCCAGCATACCGGTGCTGGGCAGGGCGCCGGCAAGCCACAGACCGACAGGGATCAACGCCGCCACGGCCACGCCGGCCGCCACTTCGGCCTTGGCGAAGCCGCGGCCGAAGCGCACCGCGAGCGTCCGCTTGCCGGCCTTCGCGTCGGTCTCGGCGTCCCGAAGATTGTTGATGGCGAGCAGCGCCGTCGCCAGGAGACCGGGCGCGGCGCCGGCCACGGTCGCGGTCGCGCTCCATTCGAGGGTTTGCACGAAGTGGGTGCCCGCGACGGCAACGGGACCAAAGAAGACCAAGACGAGAATATCGCCGAGGCCGAGGTAGCCGAACGGGCGCGGGCCGCCGGTGTAGAGCAAACCGCAAGCGATGCCGGTCGCCCCGATCGCGGCGATCGGCCACCCCGCCCGGAGGTAGAGGACGACGCCGACCACCACGGCCAGAGCGAAGGTGATCGTCGTGGCGGCGCGCATCGTGCCCGGCTTGACCCAACCTTGCTGGGTGGCGCGGGGCGGTCCCAAGCGCTCTTCGGTATCGGCGCCTTTGACGAAGTCGTGGTAGTCGTTGGCGAAATTCGTGCCGAGCTGCAGCAGCAAGGCGCCGGTGAGCGCCACGGCAGCCATGCCGACGTGCAGGCCGCCGTCGCGCCAGGCCAGCGCGGTGCCCATGAGCACCGGGGCGACGGCGGCGGGCAGCGTCTTGGGCCGCGCCGCTGCCACCCACACCGCGGCCCCCTCCGGCCGCGCGGTCACGGGAAACGAGTCTCCTCGAAGGGGCGGGCCCCTGGTCCGGCGATGCGCGCCATCAGGCTTCCTCGTGGCGGGAGACGAAGGCGGACAGGGTGCGGCTCAGTGCGGCCGGTTGCTCGAAGGGCACCGCGTGCCCGGCATCGGCGATGAGTTCGACCTCGAGCGGGGGCGCGGATGCCCCGGGTCGCTGGAGGGCGTGGTACATGGCGGCGTACTTTGCATCCGCGGCGCCGGCGAGCAACAGCGTCGGCACTTTGGTGGCTGCGATCTGCTCGGTGAGGCAAGGTTGGACGCCGGTGCTGAACGTGCGGAGGGCCCGCGCCAAGGCCGCGGGGTCGCCGGTGCGCCGCCGTGCTCGCAGGGCGGCGAACCCCGCCGTGCGCGCCAGCGGCGCGAACAGCGGCTGGGCGTACCAGCGGTCGAGGAACCCGTCGAAGTCTTCTTCCACGTCGTTGGCGAGGGCGCGGTCGTGGGCCAAGCGGGCGGCTCGAGCCGCGGGGGGGGGGGGGGGGGGCGGGGGGGGGGGCGGGCGGGGGGGGGGTGGCGGGCCCGCCTGCTTTAACCCCCGCGACCCGGGGCGCCGGTGTTGGGACGCGGGTGGGGGGGGGTGGTGGCCGCAGCGCCGACGGGATAGCCACAACGGCAG
>JBCCGH010000246.1:0-11873 GCA_039029375.1 Planctomycetota bacterium | reverse complement strand
CGGACGATCGCCCTCCGCCGCCAGCCTCACCGCCTCCAGCTTGAACTCACCGCTGTAGGTCTTTCTCGACTTGCCCATGAACACCGCCTGTGGAGCCATCGTAGCTCCGGTTGGGTGTCCACCAAACCGGGGCAACATCACGACGCGAGTTTGTGCAAGATTAATGGGAAAGCGCCGTACGCCTGCGGCGGCGTCGCGCTCTTAGCAAGAGCAAGGAGCATGTTGGGGTGGGCCAACCTTCGTTCGGGAGTTGTCATGCGCGTCATCGTTGCTTTGATGTCGCTTGGCCGTGCCACGCTCGTGGCCGGGATCGCCGTTGCAGCGACGGGTTTTGCGACGGCAGCGGCGCCGCAAGCGCCCTACCCGATGCCGTGTGGCGTCGTGGCTTGGTTCGACGGTTCGAGCACGCAGAACTTGGTGCTCTCCATCAACAACCTGCAGTGGTTCGGCAACGAGAGCTACGGCCCCGGCTTCGTCGGTGCCTCGAGCTTCTACTTCGACGGCGTGAGCGGGGCGCAGATCCGGGGGGCAGAGATGACCCAGGCGCCAACGTCGTTCACGGTGGAGTTCTTCGCTCGTCTCGAGCGAGACGACCAGTCGTCGGGCGACCCGTATGCCGGGGGCTGTCTGGGCGGCTGCATCGTCCTCTGCGATAGCAGCCACGGCTTCGGCGACGGGACGGGCTTTGCGTTTGCCGGGAGCGCGGGCACCGGTCGCGTGCACGCGGGGATCGGCGACGGGTCGCTGTTCTATCAGGGCGATGATTCTGACTCGTTCTCGGCGGTGTTCGCCCCGGGTAACACCATGGATGACGAGTGGCATCACTACGCCGCGACCTACGACGAGCACACGCAGTGGTTCACCTTCTACCTCGACGGCGCCGAGCAGGGCCGTGTGCTGGTGGACTACGAGAGCTCACGTCGCGCGCTCAACCTGGGGTTTTGGCGGACGCGCACGGGCATCGAGGCGCGCCACGTGACGGGCTGGATCGACGAGCTGTGCGTGTACCTGCAAGCGCTGACGCCGGGCACGATCCGCGGGATCTACCGGGCGGGGAGCGCGGGCAAGACGTTCGTGTCGGTCGGCACGGGGGGCAAGCCAACCGTCCCGAGGCAACGCTGATCCTGAACGGGGTCACTGGGCGCGGGACGCGCGACTTGGGCGCGTTCCAAAACGACTGCATCTACCTGCCGGGGCCCCATGAAGTCGCGGTCGGCGTCACGGATTCCCAGCTCGAGCTCGATTGGGAAGGTCCGGCCGCTGCGGGAGCGCGGGTCGGGCTGCTGATCGCGGCGGGCACGACGACGGGCGCTCCCGTCGATTGCTTTGGCTCGTTCGAGCTGGAGCCCAGTGCGGGCATTGCGTTCGCCCTGGATCCTTTTGGCGCGCTTGGCCCAGGTCTCGAGCTCGCGCCCGCCGGCCCCATCGGGCGTGCCCGGCAACGGTTGTCGCTGCCGGTGTCCACGTCGTTCCAGTTCGCAGTGCAGGGCCTGGTCACACAGCCTGGCGGGACGTGCCCCTTGCTGCTGACGTCGGCCTTCTCGGTGACGCGTTGATCGCGTCGCTCCCCTCAGCGCAGCTCGGTCACGATCGCGAAGTTGCGCAGGACCTGCGGGCCCGAGCCTTCGTCGACGACGGTGGCGCCGTCGGGTGCCGGTCGCGGCGTCGGCACGCTCTGGGCCACGCCGTTGGTCAAGCCGAACGGCAGCGGGCTGATGCGTGGATCGAGCGTCGCAAACTGGCCCAGCAGAGCGCGGCCGGCGAGCGCCGGGTTGAACGCTTGTTGCCATTGCACCTTGGCGTTGCCGCCCCAGTCGGTGCTGGTCGGCACGGCCCCGATTACGTCGGTGCGGAGCGCGGCGCAGAGGCCGGGGACGGCGAGCTGGGGATCGCTGCCGCCCAGCAGGAGCACCGCCGGGCTGACCGCCCGCAGACCGCCCGCGGCAAAGCAGGTGACCAGCTCGTTGGTGGGGGCGAGCGCCAGCATCCAGCCGCGCGCGGTCATGGGCAGCACGACGCTGCACCCCTGGCCCAGAGTGACGCCATTGGTTCCGGCGTGCTCCGGCACCATGTCGGCGCCGTTGAGGTTGTCGAAGAACGACGCCAGATCCCACGTGAAGCCGGGGCCCGCCGGTAGCGCCCATGGTTGCGTGAACGTGATCACGAAGTCGAACGGCGCGGGGGCCGCGGCCGGCACCGACTGCCAGTCCGGGAGTGCCACGATGCCGTCGAAGACGACGGTGGGGCCGCCGATGAAGTTGTCGTTGGGGACGCTGCTGACGCGGCTTGGATCCCCAACGCCGACCCGGACCGTGATGTTTTGCTGCGACGGGGAGGCGAAGGGCGTGGTCGACTGACCGTCGCGCCGCCAGGCCAGGCCGGCGATCGTGCGCGGCCCGATCGCGCCGCCGTGGATTTGCTGGACGTAGTTCCTGCCACCGAGGGGGAACTGCTGGATGAAGGATTCGCCCTCGGTCGCGGTGTAGCCGGTCGGCACAACGGTCGATTGCGCGGCGACGCCGGCAGCGAAAGTGAGAATGCAAAGCGGGCGGAAGGGCAGGCTCATTGAGGTCTCCTTGTTGGGTCGCGCCACCCGTTACGGGGATTTCGCGAACATTGGTCCGAGGTTTGCCTCGGCCCAGTCAGGTAGCCGCTGGCGGCCGCGCCGTCACGCGGCGGAGGCCGGATTCTCGGCGCGCGCATCCCCCGGCCGCCGCCCGACGAGCAGCAGCCACGCCGCCATGATCAGGACGCCCAGGCCGAGCGAGACGGGCCAAAGGTCGCGCGAGATCAACGCCATCGGCAGATAGCCGCACACCATCGCGACGACCATGACCAGCACTGCATACGGCGCCTGGGTCTGCACGTGGTGCAGGTGATCGCTGCCGCTGGCGACCGACGACAGCACCGTGGTGTCACTGATCGGCGAGCAGTGATCGCCAAAGATGCTGCCCTCGAGCACCGCGCCGATCGTCAGGATCATCAGTCCGCTACCGCTCAGCGTCGGGTCGGTCTCGCCCATGGAGTGCGCGAGCACGACGACGTTGGGCAGCAGGATCGCCATCGTGCCGTACGACGTGCCGGTCGAGAACGACACCAGCGCCGCCAGCAAGAACATCAGGATGGGCAGCAGCCATGGCTCGAACGCGCGCTGGAACGCCGCGGTCAGCATCTGCGCGGTGCCGAGGTCGGCGCAGATGTGGCCCATGCACCAGGCCAGCACAAGGATCACGAGCGCAAAGATCAGCGACGTCAACGAACGCACCGCGCTGTGCGCGACTTGGCCGAGCGTCAGGATGCGCTGACCCAGGGCCAGCGCGGCGGCGACGAAGAGCGCGGCGCCCGACGCCCAAACCAGCGCCAGCTCGCTTTGCGCGTTGTTCAGGATCTTGCGCAGCCCGTCGCCCAGCGAGCCGTCCAGCGGGCCGCGGTCCGGCGACGTGTAGCCGAAGTAGAGCATCAACCCGATCGCGCCGAGCACCAGCAGGACGACGGGCACAAAGGCGTTGCGGCCGCGGATCGGTGCACCCTCTGGGGCCTGCAGCTCGGAGAAGCCGCGCGAGACCATGGGCTTGGCGTCGTCGGCAACCGGCTTGCCGTCGTGACGGGCGCGCCGCTCGGCGCGCAGCATCGGCCCAAAGTCGCGGCCGAGCAGGATCGTCAGCACGACCAGCAGCAGCGTGAAGATGCAGTAGAAGCGATAGGGCAGCGTCTGCACGAACACCGAGAACCCTTCGCTCGCCTTGTACGCGACTTCCGTCACGTTGCCCGCGGCGTCGGCGACGCGGCGCGTCACTTCGGGCAGCTGGTCTTTGAACATCGACACCTCGTACGCGACCCAGGTCGAGACGATGGAGATGCCGGCGATGGGGGCGGCGGTCGAGTCGACCAGGTAGGCGAGCTTCTCGCGCGATACGCGGTTGCGGTCCGTGAGCGGCCGCATCGTGGTGCCGGTGATGATGCAGTTCGAGTAGTCGTCGAAGAAGATCAGCACGCCGATGATGAAGCTGCAGACCTGGCTGCTGATCGGCCCGCGGGCGTAGCGGCGCACGACTTCGACCATGCCCTGCAGGCCGCCCGAGCGCGCCATCACCCCGACCGCCATGAACAGCAGGACGACGAACCCCATGATGCGGAGGTTGAAGTCCTCGTTGAACGTCTGCGCCCACACCGTTTGGCTGACGAAGTGGCTGACCGCCGCGCCGATGGCGCCGGTGAACAACCAAGCGCCGAGCAGACAGCCGATCAGCAGCGACGGGATGACCTGCGCGGTCAGGATCGCGAGGACGATGGCGACGAACGCCGGTAGCAGGCTGTTGCGGTTGGGGTAGTACCCGGTCGAGCCGTCGCGCCGCACGTCGAGCTCGGCGGTCGTCGCCGCGCCGCTGGGCCCGGCCAGCTCGGCCCGAAACCCGCCCTCGTCGATTGCCACGCGGAGGGCGAGTGGCGGCCCGACGTCGGGGGTGCGGCCCTGCTCTCGCGCCCATTCGCGGGCGGCGCGGGCGTATTCCGCGTGGCGCTGGCTGGGGGGCGTGACCGCCACCTCCATGGGGGGCATGGCCTCCGTCGGGCCCCCCGCGAGAACCTCAGCGAAGGCGGTGTCGCGTAGCCACGACCGCGTCTTCAGATAGGTGAGGTACTCGTGGTCCGGTTCGGGGACCAGGAAGTAAACGGCGGCGAAGCCGAGCGCCAGGAGGTAGCGCAGTGTTCCGCCCATGGCGCGCGAGGCTACACTCACGGGCGCTCGGCCCGCTATGTCTCCTCTGCAATTCGCGCTGTTCTTCGCCGCTCTGCTCATCTGCTACGTGCTGGTGCACCTGCGGCTGACGAAGTTCGAGACCTACCTCCGGGAGATCTCCGGCCTGCGCCTGCTGAATGAGCGGCTGCAGGGGGTCTCCGATGCGCTCAAGCGCGTGACCGTGGATGGGGTCGAGGCGCGGCTGGACCAGATCGCGGCGGAGCTGGTGCAGATCCGCACGCTGGCCGACCGCCTGGAACGGGCCGCCCCGGTGCGGGCTCCGGTCGAGGTGGAGAGCGAATCCCGCGAGTCGGGGGCCGAGCGCCTGCGGCGGGAGGTGATTCAGCACCTGGAAGCGGCGGGCTACCGCAACGTTCGGATCGTGACGGCGATTGGCGAGTCCGAGTCGGCGGAGCCCCTCGAACTGGCGGTGGAGTGCGACCGGCAGCAGATTGCTCACAAGGGCAAAGTGCTGACGGCGGCCGGCGCGGTGGCGGACGTCCGCCTGCGCAGCGTCACCCAGTCGTTCCCGTAGGTCGGCGGGACGCGGCCCTTGGGCCGGGGCGGGGTCACAGGCCGGAGCAGGGCTTCGCCCTCCTCGACCGCGGCGTTCGTTGCGCCCGCACGGTGTTTGACCACTAGAGCCACCGCCTGCGTCACCGGGCGACGCTCAGCGCGAGCGAACGAACTCGACCCAGCGCGCGACGCCGTCGCGCAGCTGTGGCCACGGCGCGTCGGGATCGAGTCCGAAGCGTTCGCCGCCTGAGTTGCGCGCGATGGCCTCGATTGCCAGCCACCGCTCCAGAGCCCAGCGATCCTGACGGACAAAGCCGTGCTGCGCGGCGAGCTGGCGGTCGTGTGGTGTGCCGAGCAGTAGCACCGCTTGCAGCAGCGGCATGGCTGTGCCGACGTCGCCCAAGTCCAGAAGCGAGCATGCCGCCGCCGCGCGGACGCGCGGAGTTTGGCTGCGGTCCGTCGCCGCGGCGCGAAGCGGCTCGAGCGCTGCGGCTTCACCGAGCCGGCCGAGCGCGATCGCCGCCTCGTAGGCGTGGTCCTCGGCGCGGTTGAGCCGCGCCGCGAGCAGAGGGACGGCGGCGACATCGCCCACGCGGCCGAGGGCAAAGGTCGCGGCCTGCGCGCCGGGCGCCTCCGGCGTGGTCTCGAGACCGGCGATCAAGTGGGGAGCCGCGCTCGAGCCGGCGGTGAGCACCGCGGGCAGCGCCGCATCCCATTGGTCGGGTGTGGCCTGCAACCGCGCCGTCGCGGCGGCGCGGCCGTCGGCACCGGCGCAGCCCATCAGCGTCATCGCCGCGGCGACGAGGGCGAGGTGATGGCGAGGGCTGCGCAGGGAAGGGATCAAGAGAGGGCGTCGCGACGGCGGCGTCGGTAGAGCGCCACGCTAGCGAGCCCAGTGCCGACCAGGAACATCGTGCCTGGTTCGGGGACTGGTTGGCCGGCGGGCGGCGGCGGGGCATCGCCTTCGGTGGTCTCTTCGCCCTGCGCCGGCGCGGTGCCGGCGGCCCCAGGGGGGGACGACAGCTCGCCACCCGGGTTGAGCGGCGGAGTCGGCTGCACAGGACCCCCGGTTTGCGTCGTCGAGGGGTCGTCGGCGGCGACTCCGCCGGGCGAGCAGGCTGCTGCGAGGAAGACCAAGGAGATGGCTGCCAGGAAAGAGCGACGGATGGCCATGGGTTCCAGCGGTTTGGAAGGCCCCGTCCGAACGCGGATTTGAACCGGTTCGGCCGTGGCGGAGCAAGGTTTCTCGATGCGACCCGGGCCAGCTCGGAGAGCCTGACCCGAGGAAGTATACCCTGGTTTTTTGCCGGCGTCAGAGCCCAGCGCGTTACTGCCCGTCGGCGGCTGCGAAGCCCAGCACCGTGCCGTCCTCAAAGGCCACGATCGTGCCGCCAGCGCCGTCGCTGGCGGGCGCCGCACTCACCCGGGCGGCGCCCTGGACGGTGAATTGCCGGCTGAGGTTGGCCGGGTCGAGGGTGACCACTTGGCCGGTGCCAGTACCGAGCCACAGCAGCGATCCGGCCTGCACCGCCGAGCACGAAAGCACCTGGTCGCCCTCGAAGCGATGGCCCGGCCGGCCGTTGTCCAGATCGAAGGCCCAGAGCGTCCGCTCCCCGGCGACGAGCACGCGTTGGTCGACCACCGTCGGCGCCAGCACCAGCTCGCCGAGCCCTTCGCGTTGCCATCGCGGGGTGCCGTCGGCGGCGGCGAAGGCCGCGACGATGCCGTCGTCGGAGACCGCGACGACGACTTGGTCCGTCACCGCCGGACTCGCCACCATGCGATCGCCGATGCGTGCCTGCCACACGACGCCGCCATCCCGCGGATCCAGGCAGACCAGCCAGCCGGTGGCGGTCGGCACCACGGCGTGCCGCTGGTTGGCTTGGACGCCGGCACTGACGGGGCCCGGGAGCTCCACGCGCCAGGCTTCCTGCCAGGTGCCGTCCTCCTGCGGGTGCAGCCCCACGGCGGCGCCGGCGCGGGTGCCGACGACCAGCACGCCGCGAAGGAACGCGGGGGCGCCTTCGCACGGGAGATCGTCGGTTTGCCAGAGGACTTCGCCAGATTGCCCGTCCAGGCAGTGCAGCGTGCCAGGATCGTCGAAGGAGGCGACGACGATCTGGGAGCCGCACAAGACCGGCGAGGGGTGCAGACCGCTCAAGTCCTCGGTCCGGTAGCTCCAGCGTAGCTCGCCGCTCGCGCGGTCGAGTGCCGACACCGTGCCGGATCGATCGACCACGTAGACCGCGTCGTCGCTGCAGGTGGGGGTGCGCTCCACCGAGCCCGGCAGCTTCACCGTCCAGTCGGGGATGCGCGACAGGTCGAACCGCAGTCGGCCCTCGGCCGCGCCCTCGAACTCCATCAGTGCCGGGGCGAAGCCGGGCCGCTCGACGCGAACCGCGGTCTTCCCGGTGGGCGTGTAGCGCGTGGTGAGAGGGGTCGTGCCGAGGTCGCGATCGCCGATCGACACCGTGGCACCGCGCGGGACGCTGTCGATGTGCAGCGGTAGCTGCACCAAGCTGTGGAACGGGACCTGGGGCTCGGCGGCCAGCGCCGCCTCGAAACGGGCCAGGGCGCCCTCGGCGTCGCCGGCCTCGGTGGCGGCGGCGATCTGATCCAGGTGCGCGACGATGGCCGCGCAGCGCTCCGCTTGGTGGGCGAACTGTTGGCGTAGGTCGTTGTCCGCCGGGTACTCGCTGGCGAGTTGTCGGTAGGCGGTCAGCGCTGCCGCGAAGTGCAACTGCTCTTCGTGCTGGCGCGCCT
Source organism: Planctomycetota bacterium (assembly GCA_039029375.1). Lineage (GTDB taxonomy): Bacteria > Planctomycetota > UBA1135 > UBA1135 > UBA2386 > JBCCGH01. The sequence goes on along the minus strand of JBCCGH010000246.1, from coordinate 3,856 downwards.
GTTCGAAGACACCCTGCAGTTGCTGCTCTGCCGCGGCCTGAGCGGCCGCCGCGCGAAACTCGGTCGCGCGCTCTTCAGCCAGCGCGAACGCGTCGACGACGGTGTCGCCGGCCTTCACTAAGCGCGTGTACGCTTCCGTTTCCAGGCTCTCGATGACCAGCTCGTCGCGCGCGGCCTGGAGCACGTCCTTGGCGAACGCCAGCTGGTTGGGCCGAAATTCGCGCTCGATCTGCTCCAGTGCGGCGTCGCGCTCCCCGGGCGTGTCCGTGTCTCGCAAGGGCTCGGGCACCAAGGCCGGAAGGGACTGCGCCAAGCGCTCGATTCGCGCGGGCAGGGTCCCCAGGCGGCTCTTGGCGACGCGCCGCGTCTCCGCCGCGGAGTCGTCGTCGGCGACGAGCTCGCGATAGATGTCCAGTGCTTGGGGGATGCGGCTGGCCTCGAGATGATCGGCCGCCACGCCGAGCCGTCGCCGCAAGATCGTCCGCTCCTTCTCGCGTTCCGCCATCGCCTTGGCGGCGCGCATGCGCGTCAGTTCCAGCTCGACCGAATCGAGCTCCGGTCGCGCGCCGAACTCGGCCGTGGCGGCGGCCAGGAGCTCGACCACTTGGCCGACTTCGCCGTGGTCGAGCTGGGCCTGGATGCGTTCGACGCGGGCGGTGAGTCGCTCGACGTAGCTGCGCTCGACCCACCAGGCGTAACCGATGCCCACGCCGATCAGCAGGAGCACCGCCAGCGCGGCGGCGCGCAGCCGGCGGGTCCGCTTGCTCGTCCGCAGGACGGCGAGGGCTCGGGCGATGTCGCGGCGCCGGTCATCGAGCTTGAGGACCTGCTCGTACACTTGCACGAGTTCGCTGCGTCGTCCCTGCTCGCGCAAGATCCCGGCGAGGTCGAGGAGGCTCGCCACGGCGTCGGCGCTACGATCCAGGCGCTGCAGCAGGCGGGCCTTGCGGCTGAGGACCGTGGTCAGATCCTCGCCGGTCGACTCGAGTGCTTCGATCGTCTGGAGCGCCGCCTCCTCGTCGCCGTCGGCGAGGTGGGCGTCGGCCAGGTCGCTGGTGACCTCGATGACCTCTTCGCCCTGGATCCCGTGCTCGTGGAGCGAGTCGAGCAGGAATCGGGCGACGGCGGCCGATCGCTTGTCGAGCCGGTAGGCCTCGCGCGCCAGGTCGAGCCGAATGTCCGGGTCTTCTTCTTCGCGCGCCTTGTGCGACAGGCAACGGCTGCCGATGCGCGGCTCGCCGCACCGTTCGAGCGCCGCGGCGAGCTCTAGGGTCGTGGCGATGTCGAGCCGCTCTTGGCGGTCGATGACGGTGCGCAGCGTCACGCAGGCGTGGCGGCTGTCGCCGCGCAGGCGCTGCATCTCGGCGACCGCCAGCATCTCGTCGGGTCGGGCGATCTCGATCACGCCCCACTCGAGCAGGTCGCGCGTGTGTCGCGCGCAGTCGAACAGGCCCATCGTCGTGAAGTTGGTGAGCTCGCGCACACTTCGGGCGCCGTCGAGCACGCCGAACACCGTGGCGACTTCTCCCTCCAGCCAGTCGGTCTCGGCCCCGTCGACCTGGATCATCACCTCGTCGACGCTGTGGATCTTCTGGACGATCAGCTCCCACTCGTCGGATCGACGGGCCACCTCCAGCAGCACGCCGTTGACCTCGAACGATGGGACGGCACGCAGGCGCGCCAAGGTCTTGGCGTCGCGCGGCGGCCCTTTGAAGAACTCGAAGCTGCCCGACTTCCAGGTGAAGAGCGCGTAGATGTCCTCCGCCGCCTGGTAGGCGACGACCTCGTTGAGCTCGTCGTCGGCGAGGGCACCGTTGGCGACCAGGATTTGGCCCAGCGGCTCGCCGCTCTGCCGCTGCTCGGCCAGCGCGGCTTTGATGGTGTGCGGCTGGACGAAGCCGGCACCGATCAGGCGTGACCCGAGGCGGCGGTTCTCGGTGCGGCCGAAGACCACGTCGCGCACGTAGCCGTCCTCGAAGAACAGCGACCGGCGCTCGAGCGGGTGGTTGACCTTGAGAACACCCACCATCTTTGACATGGCGAGCGTCTGAAAGATGTCGGACAGGCTGATCTGCTGTAGATCACCCGCCATCGTGACTTCACGGGAGGTACCGGTGCCGTGTTGGTTTGGACCGCCTGCATGGCTGGACCCACCGCCATCGGCTATCGTCTGATCCCCCGCTAGTTTCATGCGTTGGCGCTCAGCGCGCACATTGTTGCGACATCTCTCAGTCCGTCTGGTTATCGGATGCGCGTGTGCGGCCCCTCAAACCGTCGCGACGCAGGCGCCCGCAGAGCTGCTGCGTACCGAGGGCGATCGGCGTGGGGTTTTGCAACAGGTCGTGCGCGCCATCGGCCCCGGGGCCCAGCCCGGCGACTGGCGCTCGGCGTGGGACCGGGCGCGCGCGGTCGGTCCCGCCCTGGCGCCCGGCTTGTGGCGTCACCTGCGGCGGGAGCGCCATAGCCAAGGGCGCCTGCTGTCCATCGGCGCGTTCGCGGCGGCCGCCGGGCAAGCCGCGGATGCGTCGTTGCTCGATCCGGCCTGGATGCGGCGGGCGGGCACCGCCGACCAACTGATCGTGTTGCTCACCGTGGCTTTGGGCCCGCAGCGCGCTGGCGCCGGTGACGAGCTGCGGGAGCTGGTGCTGGACACGAAGAGTGAGGCCGTGCGGATCGGTGGTTGCCTGGCGCTAGCGCGGTACGCGACGCCGACGGAGCTGCCGGAGTCGTGGTTCGCGCAAGGCCTCCGGGAGGGGCCTGGCATCGTCGCGGCGGCGTTGCTGGCCGGTGCGGCGCCCCCGCGCGATCTGGTGCGGCGTTGGGTCGCGGACCGGGAGAACGAAGCCGCGCGCCTCGTGCTACGCGCCGTGCTCCTCAGTCGCTGGACGCGGACGTTGCCGACGGACGAGGTGCTGGACCTGGCCCGGGGCGCGTGGCGGCGGAGCGATGAGGAGGCCTACGCCTCGCGGCAGGCCGCGGCCTGGCGCCTGGGCATCGAGGCCGAGCGCGGGGTGCCGAAGAACCGTCCGGTCCCGCAGGTGCTCAGCGCGTTCGCGGTGGAGCCGAGTGGTCAGGCCGCGGCGTTGGCGCGCGGCTGGCTGGTCCCGGAGCCGAGCCGCTTGCTCGATCCGCGGCTGCGGCGCGTCCTCGCCGTTCAGTACGCGTTGGTGGCGCCGGCGTCGCGCCTCGCTGGGGATGCCGTGTCGTGGCGCGACGAGCTGCGTCTGGCCGGCGATGTGTGCCTGGCGCTGGCCTGGCGGCGGTTGAGCCGTCGCGACGCCCGCGACGAAGAGGGGCTGGCGGCCGCGGCCGCGGTGCTGCGCGACGTGCCGGAAGGCGCTTGGCTGCAGGTCGCCTTGGGCGGGACAGTGGCGGGCTTCAATGCCACGGACGATCCGTTGCTGGACGCGGCGCTGGCGCAGCTGACGCACCAGCGGCTGCGGCGCAGCGATGCGGCGGCCGCGTTGGAGCGCGCGTTGTGGCGCCGCGATAGCCACCCGGGCAAGGTCGCGCATCGCTTGCGCGCGGAACTCGTGCGCGACCTGTTGCTGACCGGCAGTGAGTACGCGCGGGTGCGCCTGTCGCGCGGCCCCTTTGCCCACCTCCCGGCGGATCTCAAGCCGGGCGATCGCACGGTGTTTCAAGCGGCGTTCGAGTGGTGCGAGTGGTACGCCGCCGCCGGCGACCGGATCCCCGACGAGGCGCGGCTGCGGTAGTCTAGTGTCCTGGATCAGAAATTCCTGTGCAGAGGGTGCGTGACCGGACGCTGCTCGCAAGAAGCACCGACGCAGGCATATTGGTGGATACGTCGAGGAGGTGCGACGCAGCGAGCGGTGGCCGGACGGGTGCCATCTGT
>JBCCGH010000245.1:0-11884 GCA_039029375.1 Planctomycetota bacterium | reverse complement strand
CTTGGGGTGATTCTGGTCTTGGGGTGATTCTGGTCTTGGGGTGATTCTGGTCTTGGGGTGATTCTGGTCTTGGGGTGATTCTGGTCTTGGGGTGATTCTGGTCTTTGGTGATTCTGGGCGCCCACGGCCGCCAAGCTGCCACGGCATCGGACCAGGAACGATATTGACGGCTGTGGCGATGATGGGTAGCTTCCCCGCCCCTTTATTCGCGTCGGAGGCGCGCCCTTTCGTATGACCAAGACCACGTTCGCGACCGAAGCCGACCGCCAGGAGGCCGCCGGCACCTGGTACTTGGTCGACGCATCGGAGCACGTGCTCGGGCGGATGGCCGTGCGCATCGCCGAGGTGCTCATGGGTAAGAACCGGCCGCTCTACACCCCGCACATGCCGGTGGGAGCCGGCGTGGTCGTCATCAACGCCGCGAAGGCGCAGGTGACCGGCAACAAGCGCGAGGGGCGGATCTACCGGCGCTATACGGGCTACACCAACGGGCTGCACGAGCGGTCGCTGGGCGAGTACCTCGAGCGCAACCCCGAGGAGCTGGTCAAGCTGGCCGTGCGGCGCATGCTGCCCAAGACCAAGCTCGGCAAGCACATGCTCAGCCGCCTCAAGGTGTATTCCGGCGCTGAGCACCAACACGCGGCGCAGCAGCCGCAACCTCTGAAGATCTCACCACTGGAGTAGCGACGCCTTGGTTCTCGCATCCGATCCCTACGTCTGGGGCACGGGCCGTCGCAAGACGGCGGTCGCCCGCGTCCGCCTCAAGGCCGGGAGCGGCGCCTTCCTCGTCAACGGCAAGCCGGTGAACGATTTCTTCACCACGGACACCACCCGCCGCTCGGCGAGCCAGTCGCTCGAAGCGACCGAGACGGGCGGCACCTACGACGTGTGGGTCAACGTGATTGGCGGTGGGATCAACGGCCAGGCCGACGCCGTGAGCCTGGGACTCGCGCGCGCGCTTAAGACCGACAACCCCGCGTTTGAAGCCATTCTGCGCGAGCGCGGCCTGCTGACGCGCGATTCGCGTATGGTGGAGCGCAAGAAGTACGGCCTGCGCAAGGCCCGTCGCGCCACCCAGTTCTCCAAGCGCTGATCGCCGCTGGGGCCGCCTTCGCGGTGGTGCGGCGAAGGCGACGACCGTGCCTTGGCACCGGATCGTCAGCGTCGCGGCGTCTGGCATAATCGCGGTCGCCATGCACGCCGCCCGCCTCCCCATCGTCGCCGCCGCGCTGTCGCTGGTCACGTCGGCCGTACCTGCCCAGTCGCCGGCACTGACCGTCGCCAGCCCGTACGCGGTCCTCGGCCAGACCGCCGACTTCACCGTGCAAACGGAGCCGGGCGCCGCCTTCCTGGTGCTGTTGGGGAGCCAGCCGGCGCGATTGCCGCTAGGCGGTTTGGGGACGCTCTTCCTGTCGCCGGTGTCGCTGGCGGTCGCCGGTGGTGGGGTGGCCGATGCGGGCGGGGTCGGCGGCTTCTCCCTGCCGCTCGCGGCGTTGCCGTCCTTGGAGGGTGTGGTGTTTTACGCCCAGGCCCTGGCGCTGGAGAGCGTCGCCGTGCTCACCAACGCGGTGCCCCTGCGCTTCGAGGCCGCGGCGCCCTCGGGTAGCCGCGCTCCGCGTGCCGTCGTGGTGACGCCGGACGGTGCCAAGGCCTACGTCGCGCACCAGTTGGATGGCGTGGTCACCGTCATTGACGCGGTCGCCGACGTCGTGGTGCGGGAGCTACCTCTCGGGCCCGCGGCCCGCGCGATCCCGCATCGGCCGCTCGACGTGGCCGTCGACCCCGAGGGCCGCCACGTGTTCGTCGCGAATGCCGCGGCAGCGACGCTCGCAGTCCTCGATGTGGCCACCGACTCGGTCGTGGCGCAGCTGCCGGTGCCGCGCGGCTGCCATCGTGTGGCCTTTGACTTCTCCAGCGGCGACCGACGGATCTATGTGAGCAACCAGACCGCCAACGCGATCCTGCGCTGGCGCGAGACGGTGATCGGCACGTTCACGCCGCTGCCGAGTTTGCCGGTGCTGGGGGATGATCCGGAGGCGCTGGTCGTGCTGCCGGATGGCCGGCTCCTCGTCGGCAACCGCGGCACGTTCGATCTTGAGGCGATCGATCCGGCGGCCGCCGTCGGTGCGACGACCGTGGCCCGCACGGCTCTGACGGGCTTGGCGTTCGATTTGATCTTGTCGGCGGCGGGCGACGAGGTGCTGGTGCCGACGTGCGTGTTGCAGCCCATCGCCGGGGTCGACGGCGTGAACGCGCTGCTGCGGGTGCGCGTCAGCGACTTTGTGGTGGTGGGCTCGGCGTTGCTCAACAGCGGCACGGACTACGTCGATGTGGATCGTTTGGGCGACGTGGTGGCCGTGACCGGGGCGGGCTCGGGGAGCGCGGTGGTCGCTGATGCCGACACCCTGGCCGAGCTCGACGTGGTGGATCTCGCGCCAGGCCAGCCCAATGCGACGCCCCAGGATGCCGCGCTGGTGCGCGGACCCGGTGGGGCTCCGACGAAGCTCTACGTCGTCAACCAGTTTCGCGAGACGGTGCGGCCGGTCCTGCTCGGCGCGGCCCCGCCCTTTGCGCTGGGCGCCGAAATCGCGATGGCCCACAGCGGCGTGCCGCGGGTTGCGCTCAGTGGCGCGCTCACGCCAGAGGAGGACGGCGAGTGGTTCTTTCGCAGCGTGGAGTTCTTCAACGGGAGCGCCACGAACCCCAACCCGGTGACCTGCCAGACGTGCCACGTCGACATCGCTTCGGTCAACCTGAGCAACCGCAACGGCCGCCAGTCCCCGGCCATGTGGGGCCTGGGCGATACCGCTCCCTACGCGAGCCGCGGGACGCAGACGTCGCTCCTGCAGGTGATCCAGTCGGCCTTTCGCGGGCACGGTCGGATCGGCGGCGCGCTGCCGGCCGGCGCCGACCGGCTCATGCAGACGTTTCTGGGCGGCTTCGCGCCGCCCGAGAGCATCTACCGGCAACCCGACGGGTCGCTGACCGCGCCGGCAGCGGCGGGCAAGGCGATCTTTGCCGGCATCGCGTGCACCACGTGTCACGCTGAGCCGGCGTTCATCCCGCTGCCGCCGACGCCGCTCACGCTCACGCTGGGCATCGGCACGGGCTTGATCCCGGCGAACGTGCCCAGCCTGCGCGGCGCTTGGTCCACGCCGCCTTATCTGCACGACGGCAGCGCGGTCACGCTGCGTGACGTGCTGACGATCAACCCGCTCGACGTGCATGGCCTGTTGGCGGGCGGCCTCTCACCGACCCAGCTCGATCAGCTGGTCGCCTATCTCCAGTCGCTGTGAGGCCGGGCGGGGCGCGCCCCGCGACAGGTCTGGCGAAGCTCCGCGTCTGGGCACTACACTACCGAGAAGCGGGGCGCGGATGGGCGCCGCCGCGTCACCGCTTGGGCACCACCTCGCCATGGCAGGCCACTCTCATTCCGCCAACATCAAGTTCCGCAAGGACCGGGTCGACTCAAAGCGCGCCCGGGCCTTCTCGAAGCTCGCGCGGATGATCACCGTCGCGGCCAAGCTCGGCGGAGGCGATCCGCACGCCAATCCCCGGCTCCGGCTCGCGGTCGAAAAGGCCCGCGTGCTGAACATGCCGAAGGACAACATCGAGCGGGCGATCAAGAAGGGCGCTGGCGGCGGTGACGCCGCGAACTTCGAGGAGATCGTCTACGAGGGCTACGCGCCGTGCGGCGTTGCCGTGATGCTCGACATCCTGACGGACAACCGGAACCGCACCGCGCCCGAGGTGCGCAAGCTGTTCGAGCGCGGCGGCGGCAATCTGGCGGCCGGTGGCTCGGTTGCCTACATGTTCGAGCGCAAGGCGCTGTTTACGGTGGACCCGGCGACCGAGTGGTCCGAGGACCGCCTGATGGAGTTGGCGCTGGAGGCCGGAGCCGAGGACCTGATTCGCGAGGGGGAGACCTTCGTTGTGCACGGAAAGCCGGGCGACTTTGTCGATATCAAGGAAGCTCTCGAAGGTGCCGAGGTGCCGCTGGCTGACGCCAGTGTCGGACCGGTGCCGGGGCAGACTGTGGAGATCGACGACATTGAAGACGCACGCAAGGTGATCAAGCTGCTGGACGCACTCGAGGAGCACGACGACGTGCAGAGCGTGTCGGCGAACTACGTGCTGACCGAAGAGGTCACTGCCGCCTTGGCGGAGGAGCCATAAACAGAGTGGTTGAGATCTACTACTGCGGGCGGGACGAGGGGGTGGCGGAGCAGATCTCCCAGCGCCTCGGGCGCCCGGTGCAGCGCGAGTTTCCGACGACTGCGAACCCGGGTGACCTGGTGTTCTTGGACGTTCGGGTCGAAGACGCGGCGGCGGCGCGGTTGCCCGGCGGCAACGCCTTCAGCGCCTGCCGAACGCTCAAGCAAGATCCCAAGGTGCGCGTGTTCCTGCTCGTCGCGCCCGAAGATCGCTTTGCCCCCGAGATCGGCCGGTTCTGCTTGGCCGACGGCGCCGTCGAACTCGGTGCGGATGGCGCGCTCGGCGACGTCGGTGCGGTGGAGGCCTGCCTGTTGGCGCCGTTCGATCGCACGCCCGTCGCCGAGCTGCTGGCGAGCCTGGAGAGTGAGCTGAAGAGCGACGAGGGGCTGCGCAGCTCGATGATTCAGAACATCCTGTGCTTGACGCCGATCGACACGCTCACCCGGCAGCTGACCGATCCGGTCACCGGGTTGTTCAGCGCACCGTTCGCCAGCTTCAAGCTCGAGGAGGAGTTCAAGCGCGCGATTCGCTTCCACCAGCCGCTATCGCTCGTCTTGATCGACGTCGGGGAAGAGACGCTGCCCACCGAACCCGAGGCCAGCGATCGGTGTTTGGCCGAGGTCGCCTCGGTCTTCCTCAACGAGTGCCGCGACATCGACATTCTGGCGCGGTTCACCGAGAGCACGTTCGTGTTCTTGCTCCCTGGCACCGGCTCGGCGGGTGCTGAAGCCCTCGTCCGACGCATCCTGACAGAGCTTGCGAATCGCCCCTTTGCCGACGACGCTCGCCTGCAGCCGCAGGCCGGTATGGCGACGGTGCCGGCCGCCGGCATCGACAATCGGCGCGAGATGCTGGCTCGGGCCGAGGCGGGGTTGCGGTTGGCGCGGGCAGATTGCTGATGCGCGGCGCCGGCCGTGGCGCGGTGAAGGTCACGCCGCGCCGAACGCCATGCTGCAGAAGCTCACGACCTGGGAGCCGTCGGCCGCGGTGGCCTGGCCGTAGTGCAAGAGCTCGCCCGGGCCGCCGGCCAGGGCCGCCGTGAGGTAGATCGGGGTGGTGCCGCAGACCCGGTCTGGGTTGCCGGGCCCCTCAACGTCGCGATGGAACGCCGCCGGCTCGCCGCGTTCGACGTGCCCGAGGCGGGCGCGCTCCGCAGCATCGAGTTGGGCGAGCCGGGGCTCGTCGATAGGCGACGGATCGCCGAAGAACGGGCCCAGGTGGGCGAGGTCGGCACCCGCGACGTAGCAGACACGCTGGCCGGACTCGGCTGCGGTCGCCTCGAAGGCCGCTAGGACGTCGGCGGCGGGAGCGTCCCCGGTGCCCGGTCCTGGAGGAAGGTGGCCGGTCAAGAACCCTGCGACGCGGAACGGGCGATCGCTCAGGACGTGCTGGAGGAAGAGCACCTGAAACTCCAGGCTGTGCTCGGCGCGGTGGAGCCAAACATCGTGCGGGTCGGGCCCGCCGAGACGCTGGTGGATCGCCGCCACGAAGTCGCGGTCCGTCGGCACCGCGCCGAGCGGCGTTTGCCAGTCGCTGCTCAGCCCCGTGACCACCGCACGGGGGCCTTGATGGCCGGTGCCGAAGACCACGTAGAGGTCGGCCGGCTCGCACTCGGCGAGGAACGAGTAGGCCAACGAGTAGCCCTCGCGGCCTCGGGCCAGGTCGATGTGCGGCGCCACGAGGCCCAGCGGGGCGTCGCGCAGCGGTTCGTCGGAGCGCCGCACCATGGAGGAGAGCGCCGCTCTCAGCGCCTCCGGCTCCGCCGGGTAGCCGGCCGAGCCGGCGTGGCGGGCCGGTCGCTCCGGCGCCGCAGCAAAGTCCTGGCTCGCCTGGTTGAGCGCCTGCTGAAAACGCGAAGACTGCAGCAGCAGGCGCTCATCGAGGTCGCGGGCGACCCGTTCGATGAGCTCGAGCGGCACCTGGCCGCCGGTCTCCGCGGTCAGCTCGCCGCGGATCTCCTCGAGAGTGCGTCGCCCGTCGAACCGCGACACCACGGGCAGGAGGCCCTGCGGCACGAACACCTGGTCGTCGACGAGGCCCAGGGGGTCGACCAGCACCAGGCCGGGGTTGTCGTCGTCCTGTACCGGGTGGACGTCCAAGTGCCGCAGCACGGGACGGGTCGGTGGTGTCGACATTGCGGCAGCATACGCGGTGCGCTCTGGGGTGGGGCCCTGGCGGGAGCGCGTTTTGCCGTGATCCGTACGACGGATGCGGCCTATTCCTGGTGTGGGCACTTATCCTGCGACATCCATGGGGCTGAACGCTTTCCAGCTGATCGTGCGGAGTGGCGACGAGCGCACGGCCTACACCTTTGACCAGGGCGAGGTCTCGATTGGGCGGTCACGCCAGTGCGACTTGCGGCTGGATGACCCGCTGGTGTCGCGCCGCCATTGTCGCATCGAGCGTCAGGACGACGGTGGCTTCGTGCTGATCGATGAGGGGAGTCAGAACCGGCCGCGCCTGCGCGGTCATCCGGTGGAGCGCTGCGAGCTGCGGGACGGCGACGTGATCGCCCTCGGCACGAGCGAGGTCGCGCTCGCCGCGGCGCCGCCCGATTTGCCGTCGATCGACGACACGCAAGTGGCCGAGGGACCCCAGAGCGCCGAGGACCTCCAGGCGTTCGTGGAGATCGCCCGGGCTCTCAACGAGGAGCAGGACTTGACGCGCCTGCTGACTTCGATCATGGACGCCGCGATTCGCCTCTCGAGTGCGGAGCGCGGGTTCTTGATCCTCGGCCAGGGCGAGGAGTCGACCGTCGAGGTGGCCCGTAACTTCGTCCAAGAAGATGTGCTGACACCGGAGTTCAAGATCAGCCGCACGATCGCCAAGCGTGTTCGTGAGACCGGCGTACCGGAGTTGACGACCAACGCCCAGGAGGACCAGCGGCTGCGGAGCTTGCCCTCGGTCGAGGATCTCAAGCTGCGTTCCGTCCTATGCCTGCCGCTGCGCGTGCGAGGCGAGGTCGCCGGGGTGCTCTATGTGGACAACCGACTGCAGCAGCAGGTGTTCAAGGACCGCGAGAAGGCGCTGTTGCTGGCTCTCGCCGACCACGCCGGCATCGCGATTCACAATGCGCGGACGATGGAGCAGCTGCGCGCCAAGCGGCAGGAAGCGCAAGGTGCGCTAGAACGGGTCGCCCAGCTCAACGCCGCCCTGAAGGGACAGCTCGCCGCGCAGAAGGCGGAGCTCACCGAGATTCGCGAGGAGCTGAGTGGAACGGCCCGGCAAGGGTTGAAGCACGACTACCGCAAGATCGTCGGTGAAAGCCGCCGCATGCGGGAGCTGTTCACCATGCTGGACAAGTACATCGATGCTGCCGAACCGGTGCTCATCCTCGGCGAGTCGGGCACGGGCAAAGAGCTCGTCGCGCAGGCCATGTGGGAGCACGGGCCACGCGGCTCGGGGCCGTTTGTCACGGAGAACGTGGCGGCGTTGCCCGAGTCGCTGTTGGAGAGCGAGCTGTTTGGCCATGAGAAGGGGGCCTTTACCGGCGCCACCGGGGCGAAGCGTGGCCTCTTGGAGAGCGCGACCGGCGGCGTCCTCTTTCTCGACGAGATCGGTGAGATGCCGCTGGACCTGCAGGCGAAGCTGCTGCGCGTCATCCAGGAGGCTGAGGTGCGCCGGCTCGGGGCCCGGGAGCCGATCAAGGTCGACGTGCGGCTGATCACGGCGACCAATCGCACCCTCGAGGAGATGGTTCGGGACGGTGATTTTCGCGAGGATCTCTACTACCGGCTCAACGTGCTGCCCGTCTATGTGCCGCCGTTGCGCGAGCGACGGGAGGACATCCCGGCGCTCGTGCATCGGTTCTTGCTGGACGCCGACTCGAGCGGGGCGCGAGGCGTCGGCGGGCGGACACGGGTCAGCCCGGATGCGATGGAGGCACTGATCGCCCACCGGTGGCCGGGCAACGTCCGGGAGCTCCAAAACGAAGTCCGGCGAGCGGCGATCCTCAGCGACGGCGTCATCCTGCGCGAGCACCTGTCGGACGGCGTGCGCACCCGCGCCGCGCCGGCGACCGCCGACGATGGTGGCCCTGTCCCGGCGGAGACCGGCACGACGTTGCCGGATCTGGTGCGCGAGCTCGAGGTGCGCGAGATTGGCAAGGCGTTCGAGCGCGCCGGCGGCAACAAGAGCCGCGCCGCGCAAATGCTTGGGCTGTCGCGCTTCGCCTTGCAGCGCAAGCTCGAGAAATACGGCATCGGCAACGACGACGGCCCGGCGGCGGCGGATGCGGACCCAGCGACCGACGGGAGTCGCGGGTGACCTTCGCCCAGCCGTTTTCCGGCTATGAGATCCTCGACCGCGTCGGCGCCGGCGCGATGGGGACGGTCTTCAAGGCTCGGCACCGCGAGCTTGGCAAGATCGTCGCCCTCAAGGTGTTGCGGCCATCGCTGGCGCGCAACGAGCGGTACGTCGAGCGGCTGCGGCGCGAGGCGCGCATCGTGGCGGCTCTCGACCACCCCAACATCGTCGCCGGCTACGATCTGGGCGAAGAAGGGGGCTACCACTTCTTCGTCATGGAGTACGTGGAGAGCCGCTCGCTGAAGGAGCTGCTCGCCGAGTGGGGGGTGTTCCCGTCGTCGCAGGTGCTGGAGGTTGGCTTGCAGGTGGCGGAGGCGCTCAACCACGCGTTTGAGCGCGGGGTCATTCATCGCGACATCAAGCCCGGCAACATCCTGATCGACCACGACAACGTGGTGAAGCTCACCGACATGGGGCTCGCCAAGGGGCCTGCCGACGTGACTATCACGCGCGATGGCGCGACCGTTGGAACCCCGCAGTACATCAGCCCCGAGCAGGCGCGCGATCCGCAGAGTGCCGACGTGCGCAGTGACCTCTACTCCTTAGGGGCCACCCTCTACCACATGGCGACGGGCAGCCCGCCGTTTGCCGGTGACACGATGGCCGTGGTGCTGACGAAGGTCTTGAACGACCGGGCGCCGTCGGTGAGCGATGCCAACCCCCTGATCGACGCTGGCCTCAGCCTGGTGATCCGCAAGCTGCTCACCAAGCAGCCGGACCTGCGCTACCAAACGCCGGCGGACCTCCTCTCGGACCTGCGCCGCGTCCAGCGAGAGGAGCAGCCGCGCGTCGATGTCCGGGAGCTGGAGCGGGCCGACCGGCTGGCGCGTCGACCATCTCCTTGGGCCGATCGGCGGCTTTGGTTGGCGGGCGCGGCCGCCGTGCTCGCGCTGCTTGGTGTTCTGTGGGCGGCGCTGCCTGGGGCCGGCGTGGATGGTCACGCGCCGGCGATTCGGACGGATGCGGCGGCCGGCGATTTGTTGTCACGGCTCCGCGATGCCCCCGACCTGAGGGCGCGCATCGCGCTCCTGCGTCAGGCGCCATACGCCCCAGCGACCGCCGACACGGCGATGCAGCTGCTGCGGCCGGAGCTCGACGCCTTTGTCGAGCGATACGTGGGAGGGGCGCGGCGGGAGGCCGCTCGCGCTTGGCTCAACGACCCGGCGCATTGGCGCACACCCGAGCGCTTCCTCGACGCCGTGGTCCCCGAAGCGCTCGCGGCGGACTTGGGAATCACCGCGCCGCAGCTGCCAGCTCCGGCCCGGCAGGGGTTGGCCGCGGCGTTGGAACCCTTGCGCCGGCAGATCGACGCCTGGCAAGAACAACGGGATCAGGGGCTACGCGATCGCTTGGTGAACCACCTGCGCAACGACGTGACTCGGGCGTGGACGGCCGCGCTCGATCGCCACGACTTCAGCGAGGCCGAGCGAGCGCTGCGCGCAAGCGTCGAGGGCTTCTTTGGCAGCGATGGACGCCCTTCGCTGGGCCAGCTGCCGCCGGCGCTCCGGGCGTGGGGCGACGCGCAGTGTCGCGCGGCCGTGGAGGCTGGGTTGGCCCGCATCGATGCGGAGGAAGCGCGGGTCGGGGCGGACCTACTGGCCGAGGTCGAGGGCGCCGTGGAGGCCTTGGAGCTGAAGCTACGCGACCCGCGAACCCCGGCCAGCCGCGTGCGTGAACTGTTCGCGTTGCTCAAGCGCGACCTGGAGGCGCTGCCGCCGGAGGCCGCGTTTCGCGCTGCGCGCACGCCGTGGCGCCAGGCCCGGGCGGCGCTGGCGGCGTTCGCCCGTGAGCTGCAGCGGGCGGCGGTCGAGGAGGAAGCGGCGCGGCTCGATCAGGCCGTGGCCCGGGCCTACCTCACCCTGCTGGTGACCGGTGACCCGGACGACGCCGCGGCTTGGCTGGCGCCGCTCGAGCTTGCCGACGATGCGAATCGCGTGACGCGGACCCGTCATGTCGCGCTGTTCGGCGCGGCCCGGCGCGCCGCGCTGCTCGTCGGTGCGAGGGTGCTCGGCGGACAGGAGCGTCGCCGGCTGCAGCTGCGCGCTGCCGGCGTTCTCGCGGCCACCGAAACTCCACACGACTTGGCGGTCGAGCTGCGTCGCGAGCAGTCGTGGTTGGCTTTAGAGCTCGACGGAACCGCGCGGTCGCTCGCCGAGATCTCCTGGGTCGACCTGCTGCGTGTCGCCGCGTTGCCGCAAGGGGCGGCGGAGGACATCGAGGCGGGTCTCGCGCTGTGGCTCCTGGCCAGCGATCACCCGGCCCAGGCGATGCAGCGTCTGACGGCGGAGGCCCGCGCGTTCTTTGCGCAGCACGTCGCGCCACCGCTGGACTTGGCCCGCGCGCGGCGCCGCCGGACGCGGCGGTCCGAGCTCGATCTTCTCCGCGACCTGCGGTCCGCCTACGAGCAGCGTTCGTTCGAGCGCCTAACCGCGAGTCTGGCCACGTACGAAACCAGCGCCGACGGAGCGCCCGCGGATGACGCGTTTCTTCGTGAGGTCCGCGCCTGGCTCTTGGCCGAAGAGGACCGGCGCAAGACGGCCCGGCAGCTCGGCGCGGCGACGCCGCGCGGCACCGACGTCGTCGTCGCCGAAGACGGCGGCGTCACGTTGACCTACGATCTGGTCAGCCTGGCGGCCACGCAAGCGCTCCCCGAGGGGTGGAGCGAAGGCGGCGGCGAGCTCGCGTTCACCGCCCAGCACGTCGAGCTCGGCGAGGCGTCGCGCCAGCTGGAGCTGCGGTCGGCGCCCGGGCATCGCGAGCTGGAGTTGCGCGCGCGCTTGCGGTTCCCCGAACTGCCGGACCATCCGCGGGTGTACCTGTTTGGAGTCCGAGAGGTGTGGGTCGCAGTGGCTGTCTTGCGCGATGGGGCGGTCGCCGCGACGGTGATCTCGGCCGGCGGGCTCGCGCGAGGCGCGGAGCTGAGGCAGCAGCTCGGTGCCGCGGTGGATCAGGCCGCGCGGACCGAGGCTCCCACGCTCGTCGTCCCCGGTGCCGCCCACGAGGTGGGAGTGCGATTGGAGGGGGCCCGGCGCCTGGTGGTCGCGGTGACCTTGGACGGGGTCGAGATTGCCCGAGGGGTGCTGACTCGCATGCCCCGTGCCCCGGACCGAGTCGTGTTTCGGCCTTTGCAGCCAATGTCCGTGGTGACGCTGCGCGTACGCGGGTCCTAGTGGTGTGATTCAGGCAGATGGGGCCTTATCCACGGCCCTCAGCGCCGCTCGCAGCGTTGGGTCGTCCTCGCCGTATCCACCAATATGCCTGCGGCGACCCGCCTTGCGACCGGCGCTGAGGGCCGTGGATAAGGCCCCATCTGCCTGAATCACACCACTAGGACCCGCGTACGCGCAGCGTCACCACGGACATT
>JBCCGH010000244.1:0-11940 GCA_039029375.1 Planctomycetota bacterium | reverse complement strand
GGACCTCAGCGACCGGACCTCAGCGACCGGACCTCAGCGACCGGACCTCAGCGACCGGACCTCAGCGACCGGACCTCAGCGACCGGACCTCAGCGACCGGACCTCAGCGACCGGACCTCAGCGAATCGTGCGCTCCACCAGACCGCGGTGGACCAGATCCGGGATGTGCTGCACTGGCAGCCGGCCGGACTCCACGTAGACCAATGCGCCAGGCCCGGTGATCACCAGCAACGGCCCATCGGCCCCGCACACGGCCGCGGTGGCGTAGATCGCGCGGTCGACGGCGGCGCAGAACGCGGTCGCGTCGTCGTGTTGCGCGTCGATCGCCGTCTCGCCCGCGAGGTACCGGTCCCCATCGGCGAAGTCGACGGTGACCACGGCCCCACAGTCGATCGCGAGGCAAGCGCCGCCGAAGCCAAAGGTCGCCCCGGCGGCGAGGGCTTGCCGCCGGTCCACCGCGCGGAACGGGATGCCCCTGGCCGCGGCGAGCCGTTCGACCGGTGTCCACGCGGCATCCGCTCCGGCGGCGACCGTGATCGCTCGAGGCCGCAGCTCGAGAATCGCGGTGACCTGGGCCGGATCGACGCGCACCTCGTCGCGATCCGGTCCGTGCCGAACCGCCCGCCAGGCGCTCCCGTCCACATCGAGAGTCACCAGACCAGGCGCCTCCGACCAGCTGGCGCGCCAGGCGTCGGGGTCTTTCGGGTCGCGATCGGGGTCTCGGGCCATCTGGGTTCGTTGCCGATGGTACCGCGCGGAGCACGTGACCGCGCGGGCACATCGCCCCAGAGGCGCTGGTTGTCGGCCGAGACGCTGGTTGCCGGGTGGGGCCTCGCCGATGCTCGGTGGGCGTGAACGGCCGGGCATCCGCGCTTTTTGGCGAGACGGTTTGGGCGCTCGGGGATCCCCAACACCATGGCCGAGAGCTTCTCTGTCGAGGACCTTCTATCCAACACCGACTGGCTGCGTGTGGTCGCCCGCGGATTGTTGCGCGATGGACACGACGTGGACGACCTCGTGCAGGAATCCGTGTGGAAGGCACTGTCGGCGCCGCCGCGCAGTGGGCTCGCTCTGCGGGCATGGCTCCGCCGGGTGATGCTCCACCGGCTGCGCCAAGACGTCCGCAACCGCCGCACCCAAGCTCGGCTGCGCGCTGGGCTCGCTCGGCCGCTGGAGGTGCCGTCGACGCTCGATCTCGTCGAGCGCACGGAGATCCAAAGCAAGCTGATCCAAGCCTTGCTGACCCTTGAGGAGCCCTACCGCACCACGATCTTGCGCCGTTACTACGAGGGGTGTGCGGCGGGCGCGATCGCCCGCGCCGACGGCGTGCCGGAGTCCACGGTCCGGACACGGATTCAACGCGGTTTGGCCCGCCTGCGCGAACGGCTGCGCGCGGCGCACCAAGGCGACGATCTGCAGTGGTTGCCGGCCGTCGCCGCTCTCGCGAGGCCCGGCCGCGTGCTGCCAGTCCCCACAGTCGTTCTGATGAGCAAGCTGCCAAAGCTGCTGGCACTGGCGGGATTGGTGCTGGGCCTGGGACTGGTGGGGTTGCTCATCGCTCCGTTCGGCGCCCGGACACCGCCCGGGCACCCACTGGCCGAGGACGACCGTGGTGCCGAAACGCCGGTTGCCGCGTTTGACGGCGAGCGAGGTCGGGAGCCCGACGTGGTCGCGGACCGCACCGCGGTCGGCGCGAGCCGGCTCGCCCCCGGGACCGGGTGCCTCGTCGAAGTCCGCCATGCCAACGGCCCATTGGCCGTCGGGGCGACGGTCGCGTTCGCGACGCAGGCGCGGGCGCAACGCGACAACGACGCGCGCGGTGGGCCGTCGCATCCGCATAGCGACGTCTACCGCTTGGCCTACTTGGCGGAGACATTCGGCGAACGCTGTGTCACGGACGCCCAGGGTCGTGCCTGGGTGCCGACGCCAGCGAGCCGCCTGCTGCTCGCTGGCTGGCACAAGGAGTCGTACGGCACGGCGACGGTCGCACCAGGCGACGCTGGCCCCGTGACGTTGCGGCTCTGGCGCGACGAGACCCTGCGCTTGCGCACCGTGAATGCCGTCGGGGAACGCCAGGGCAGGATGCCATTGCGCGTGGCGGTCCGGATCGACGGGCACCCAGACAATACCTTGTGGACTGGCGTGTCGGACGAGCATGGCCAGGTGGCCGTGCGACACTTCCAGCTCCTCCGACCGGACACCGCGCCGAACGACGACCCGTTGTATGGGGTGTGCCTGGACTTTCCGGTCTCGCCGCACGTTCGCGAGCTCTTTCGCGAGCCGTTGCCGTCGGCGCCGGTGTCGATCGAAGTCCCACCGATCGGTCGTCTACAGATTGGCTTTCTCGCGTCCTCGCCCCGCTCGCCAACGCGCTCGCGCTGGCGTGACGCGGAGCCGCTGTCGGTGCCGGTGGAGTACTACCGCCTGCTTGTCGACTTCGGACGAGACCGGCCGACGCAAGACCTCTTCCCCGATCCCGTGCGCCATGTGCACGGACGCTTCCCCGACGCCGGAGAGCATCGCGCCGAGTGGCCGATCGGCTTGGGCGCGACGGTGACCGGCACTGGCAAGCTCGTGCCCGTCGGGGACGTCGCCATTGTCGAACCGGTTGCCGGCCCCGGCCGAGAAGGGGAACGCACCGAGGCCAACTTCGTGCTGCAACGCGACGTCGCCCTGGTCCGTGGATCCCTCGTGTTGCCCCCGGGCGAAGCGATCGGGCCGATCTCGCTGCGCACAGTGCTCCTCCAAGGCAGTCAGCAGGTCGAAGTACGCACTCTGCCATGGCCCAAGATCGGCGCGTTCTCGGTGCCCATGCGCGCGCTGGGGTCGGAGTCGCCGCAACGAGGGCCGGCCGCCATCTACGTGTGCGCGCGCCCCGAGAGCGGCGGCGAGTACGGCGGGAGTGCGCCACTGCGGCGCTCGAGTGAGCCCGCCATCTGGAACGCCGGCGCGATTCGCCTCCGTGTCCTCCCACCGACGGTCCGCGGGCACGTGTTGGACGAACGCGGCCGACCCGTCGTCGGCGCGACGGTGACCGGTCACCAGCCGCGCGGCGAAGAGTGGATCCGCGATCGCCGCTTCGTGGCCGAGGCCGACCGGGAAGGCCGATTCGTCATGCACGCGGAGCAGCTACCGCTCGGTTACGCGCTGAAGCCCAGATGCACCGGCTACTTGGCCGGTCCCCCCACGCCGTGGTCGGCCACGACGGTGCTCGCCATGGTGCGCGCCGCCTCGATCGCAGGAGCCGCAGAGCTACCCGCAGAAGTGCCGAGCGGGGCGTTGGTCGCGGACATCCAACCAGGACCCGACAGCCTCGCCGCCGGCCGACCCGGCTCGGCGCCGTCGCCCCGGGTGATCGCCCTCGAACCGACGACGTTTCGCGCGCGCCGACTCTGGCCCGGCCGCTACCGGATCGTCCTGCGGGTGCGCGGCGAACCCACGCCGATCTGGGACTTCGGCATGTACCTGTTGCAGGCCGGGGACGCCGTGACGTTGCCGCCCGTCGACTTGCGCCAGACGCTGCACGTGATGTCGCTGCGCGCGACCGACGCGTCCGGGACCACGATCGAGGTGCCTGGTGCCAGCGTCATGGCGCTCTACCCCAACGCCACCGGCAACCCTACCCGTCGCATCGTGCTGTGGAGGAAGGGGCACGCCGAGCTCGTGTCATCGAAGCCGGAGCTCGAGATCGAGTTCGTCGCGCGCGGCTACCGGGCTCTCCGCACAAAGATCGGCCCCGGCGCCAACACCGTCCGATTGGTGCGCGAACGGTGATTCACGGCGCGGTCGCCGACAGACCGTTCGACGCCGCGAAGCCCTGCGGCCCGAGCCCGTCCGGGACCCACGCCTGGAGATAGAGCGCGGTGCCACTCGGTAGGCCCGGCACCCACGGCGTGGTCCATTGAAACGTCCCCGCCGCGGTGGTCGCCGCCGGGATCGCGGCGTCCGGTGACGGCACCAGCAGGCCGCCGCGGTAGGCCAGAAGCAACGGCGCCGCGCCGAGCACCAACGCAAACGGCGCACTGGCCCGCGCCGCGTCCAGCGAGAACTGCACGGTCTCGGTGCCGACCAACGAGCCAACGCCCACCAAGGCCGGCGTGCCGCTCGCGCCGGGGATCCCGCCGCCCAGGTCTTGGAACGTGCCGGCGAGCTGGTGCGCCGCCAGTGCATCGATCACGCCGTAGCCGTAGACGAAGAACGGATCCGGGCTCGGGCAGGAGAAGTAGCCCGCGGTCTTCGTCAGGCGCTCACGCATCGACGCCACGCTGATCCCCGCGTGCGCCTGCGCCAGGCAGGCCACGGTGCCGGCGACGAGCGGCGTCGACATCGAGGTCCCGTCGGCGCTGGAGAGCGCGGTGTCGTCGCTCGGCGACACGCTGTAGACAACTTCGCCCTGGGCCATGACCTCGGGCTTCACGCGGCCGTCGGCCGTCGGACCATCCGAGCTGAGCGAGCTGATCTCCCAAGTCGGCGCCACCGACCCGCAGGTGACCACGTCGAAGGCATCCGCCGGAGCGAGCAAGCTCGAGGTCGCGGGGTCCTGGTCGTGGCCGCCGTTGCCTGCCGCAGTGCAGCAGTGCACGCCGTTGGCGGTGGCGACGTTGACCGCTTGGGTGACCATCGCCGTGCGGCCGTCCAGGTCGGCCTGGGTGTACCACGCGATGTAACCCAACGACGACGTCACCACATCGGCGCCCTGCGCTTCCGCGAACTGCAGGCCCGCGACGTAGTAGTCCTCCTCGACCGGTGTCTCGCTGCTCGTGTCCTCCGTCTTGCACAAGACGTAGGACGCGTCGTACGCCGCGCCGACGAGCGTGTTGGGCAGATAGGCCGCCATGGCCCCGAGCACTTGCGTGCCGTGGTCGTGTTGGTTCGGGGGGTCGCCCGGCTCGGGTGCGACGATGGGGTCGTTGTCGACGAAATCCCAAGAGGCCACGACGTCGATCGGGTGCGCGGGAAACGTGAAGGCGTCGTGCGTCAACCGGAAGCCGGTGTCCAGCACCCCGATGACCACGCCTTGTCCCGTGAAGCCCGCGTTGTGCAGCAATGGCAGCTTGATGAGATCCAGCTGGGTCTGCGCCATGCCGTAGAAACTGCGCCGTGCTCCCGTCGCCGGCATCGCCGCGATCGCGGTGCGGCGACCGCGGCGCACCAAACTGATCCGGCGCACGAAGGGCGCCTGGCGCAAGGTGGTCAACGCCGACGCATCGACGACGGCACTCGCGGCGTTGAGCCAGCGGCTCACCACCCGCACCGCGGCCCCGGCCGCGCGCGTCCGCGCCACGTAGTCCGCGGCCACCGGCAAGTCGCGGGCATCGAACAACCCCGGCGCCGAACGCCGCGCCTGCCGCCGCCCGATCGCGCGCGGGTCGTAGGCCCGCGCCACCGCATCCAGCGCGGCGGCCCGGGCAGCGTCGTGTGCCAGCCCCTTGTCGACGAACTCGATCCACACCGCGACCGGCGCCCCGGTGTCGCGCAACAGCCGATCCACCGAGGAGTCGGGGCTCGGTCGCACCTGCGCGGCGAGGGTCGCCGTCAACGCCAAGGAAACGGAAAGAGCAGCCTGCAGTCGAGTGACCATGTCGTTGTTTGTCGGGACGCGGGAAGGACCGGCGATCTTAGACGAGTCGCGGCTCCGTTGGCGTTTCCGCCGTGGCCCGGTCCGCCGGAAGCACTGCGACGAGGGCGCACCGGGCGAATGCGGTGGTTTTTGTCGCGGCACGGTACGTTCGTGGACATGACCAACGCGTACCCCACGGCGGTCCGCCTACCTGTGCTATGGGGCGATCTCGACGCCTTTGGACATGTCAACAACGCGCGCTACTTCACCTGGTTCGAAGCTGCGCGCCTGGATTACTTCCGCGAGGTCGGAGTCGCGACGAGTGCCACGCCATCGGTGGGGCCCATCCTGGCGCGCACGGAGTGCGACTTCCTGCGGCCGGTGAGTTGGCCGGGCGAGGTCACGGTCGGCGCGCGCACGACGCGCGTGGGCACCACCAGCTTTCATATGGAGTACGCGATCTGGCAAGACGAGGGCCCGGACCAACCGGTCGCGCGGGCGACGGGCGTCGTGGTCCTGATTGACTACCGCAGTGGCACCAAAGTCGCGGTGCCGGACGCATTGCGCGCGAAGTTATTGGCTTAGGGTCGGCCCAAGAGCGCTGGGTATGCTCGGCGCCATGCCGCGTGTGCCACCATCCGTTGCCAGCGTTGCCGGGCTCGCGGCGCTCGCACTGTTCGCGATACCCCAAGCACCCGACCGGCCGGCGGAGCGCGACCCCGGACGAGTGGACGCCCCAACGAACACCATGACCGCCGACACCAAGATCTTCCCGCCCACGCACCACGGCGACTGGGTCGGTCCAAACCGGCTCTGGATCACCGACCCGACCCAACCGTTCCGGTCCGACGGCTCCCTCCAATGCACTGCGGACCGGGTGGCCTACACCTGGTCCTACGAGGGTAAGGAGCACCACGGGTCGCTGCAGTTCCACGGCCAACCCGCGGCGCTGCGGGCTGAGTTCCAAGATTCGTGGCACTCCCAAGAGGCGATGAGCCTGCACGGCAATCAGCGCGACGGCGTGGTGCGACTGTATGGCACCTACGCTGCCGGGCCCCAGCAACCCGAATGGGGTTGGGTGATCGAGCTCGACGTCCGCGATCCCGAAGCCTTCACGCTGCGCATGTTCAACGTCGTGCCGGAGATCGGCCCCGTTCCGGCCGTCGTCTTGGCGGGAGCCCGCGGGAGCGGCCGCTAACAGGCCGGCGCCTGGCCCTCTCTGGCGCCGGCCGCGCCGTCAGGCGCCCGGATCGAGGCGCTCGATCGCCTGGCCGAGCGCCGCCCGCGCGCGCGACAACAACATGCGCGTCGCCGAAGCACTGCGTCCCATGCGCTCGGCGATCTCACTGTGGGGCAGCCCGCGGTGAATGGCGAGCTCGATCACCTCGGCGTAGTCCTCGGGTAGCTGCGCCATGGCCCGGGCCAGTAGCTCGCGCTCTTCGTCGGCCACCGCCTCCGTGCTGGGCGTCGGCGGATCCTCGAGTAAGACGCGCGCCAGCGCATTGCGCTCGGAGGTGCGCTCGGGCGCCGCGCGTTTGCCCGCATTGAACCACCGCCGCTGGCGGCGAATGTCGTTCTCGATGATGGTCGCGACCCAAGCCACGAAGTCGTCCTCGGTGGCACCGACAAAGCGCGGCAACGACCGCAACATCTCCACGTATGCGTTCTGCAGCACATCGGAGTCCCCCATCCGCACGCGCAGCCCGGGTCCCAGACGCGCGTCGACGCAGTGCCGGAGCCGGTCTTCGACACACCGCAGGACGTGGTCAATCGCGGCCGGGCGGCCGGCGCGGGCGCGATCGAGCAGGTCGGAGAAGCTGGGGGTCGTCACACGCGTCTGCGGGTTCTTGTGCTGTGTTTAGAAAAAATGAACTCTGTGCGTGACGCCACCCCCCTTTTGATCCTTCCGGGCCACATCCTCACCTCCATCCCATCGAGAACCACATGATTGTGCCCCCTGCCCGCGCGCCGCTCGCTGCCGCTGTCCTGATTCCGGCAATGCTGCTCTCCAGCGTCCTGATTCCGGGCAGCGTTCGGGCGCAGTCCCCGGCACCCGTCGAGATCAAAGGGCTCTACGACGACCAGGAGCTCGGCGTCACCAGCAGCCTTTGGATCGACAACGCGCTGTCGCCGCTCACGGGCGACGAATGGACGCACCTCGGCATCCGAGTGCACTACCCCGGCGAGATCGGCTTCCTGTTCGTGCACACCTCCCTGAACCCGACGCAGCCCGGTGGCGCGACGATCCAGCAGATGTTGAACGCCAACCCGCAGCTGCGCGCCGAGTCCTGGACCGGGCTCCACCTGGACCAAGCAGATCCCGCCAACCTATACACGGTCCACCACGCAAGCCTCGGGGCGCCACTGGCGATTCCTCCAGCGCGCATCGCGCTGTTTCTAGAGATGATCAGTACGAGCACGACGCCGCAGGTGTCGGCCTGGGCCTTGGCCCCTGGCCGTCTCGGCGGAGCCTCGGTGCCCACCAACTTGGGCGGTGACTTCGACGAGCGACAGGCTTGGGGCCTGGCCAGCTGGACGACGCTGGGTGGCGAACCGGTCGTGGACCTCCGCGACCTGCTCGAGCAGTCGGTCATCCAGGCCAGCCGATCGCACTACTCGGGCCTGACGGCACCCGGCCTGGCGGCGGTGGCCAACCACGCGGCGTACGAGACCTTTCTCGACGCGACGTTCCAGGTGATCACCGTCAGCACGACGCAAGCCACCCCCGAGATCACCCTCAAGCAACCGGTGCACATCACGCGGCGCAGCGCCAAGCAGATCGACGACCCGACCAAGGTCGCGTTCCCCGCGCGCTACTTCCCGACCGTGGCCGGATTCTGGCTCCACATCGCGCAGCACGGGCAGCAGATGGAGGTCCCGTTCTGGGACCAAGTGACCGGACTCCGCTGCGTGTGGCTCGTCCCTGGCCAACCCCCGGTCGTCGCCAACCAGGAGTACGGGCCGAAGGAGGTCGCGAACTTCATCGTGCCGGACACTTTGCCCACTTCAGTGACCCTGACCTACTTCCTCGATGCGGCTGGTAATGCCGTGTGGCCCAAGTATCCGTTCGCCGGCGGTGCCGCGCCGACCATCGTCGTGCCCTAGTTCCTAGTGTTGGGCGCCTCCGCAGTTCGTC
Organism: Planctomycetota bacterium; assembly: GCA_039029375.1. GTDB lineage: Bacteria > Planctomycetota > UBA1135 > UBA1135 > UBA2386 > JBCCGH01. The sequence goes on along the minus strand of JBCCGH010000244.1, from coordinate 3,244 downwards.
ACACGAAGCCGCCAGCAGTCCTTGCATGGCCGACCGGCTGACGGAAGTCCTCGAAGCCTGCTACCTGGCGCTGCAGGACGGACGCGAACCCGACCTGCAGCGCCTGTGTGCCGATGCGCCCGAGCTGCGCGATCGCGCGGCGCGCATCCTCGCCCGGGAGCGCCACTTGACGGGGCGGTGGCGCACGCAAGAGCCAACGCCAACCGAGCCCCAGGCCGGGGAGCCCCAGGCCCCAGCGGGGACCATCGGCGAGTTTCGCATCATCGAGCAAATCGGCGCCGGCGGCATGGGGCGCGTGTACCGTGCCCGTCAGCCCTCTCTCGACCGTGAGGTCGCGCTCAAAGTACTGCGCGAGGAAGTCGTCGACACCGTGGCCGCGCGGCTGCGACTCAAGCGCGAGGCCAACGTCACCGCGGCCCTCGATCACGCCAACATCGTGCCGGTGTATGCGACGGGCGAAGACCGCGGCTGCGCCTACTTGGCGATGAAGCTCATCCGCGGCCATCCCCTCGACGGCCAGCCGCTGCCCCTCGACCCCGAGACGGTGGCTCGGATCGGCGCCGCGGTCGCCGGCGCCCTGCACGCGGCGCATCAGGTCGGGGTCGTGCACCGCGACGTCAAACCAGCCAACATCTTGCTGGAGGGCGATCGGCCCTACGTCGTGGACTTCGGACTCGCGCGGCTGGAGCGCCCAACCACCGCGCTGACCCAAGGGCATGCCGCGCCGGGCACCCTGGCCTACATGGCTCCCGAGTTGCTGCGCGAGAGCGCGCCCGTGTTCGACCCGCGCGTCGACGTGTATGGGCTCGGCGCCACTCTCTATGAGGCGCTCCGCGGTCTGCCGCCGTTTCGCGGCCAGGACTCGGTCCGCCTACTGCGCCAAGTGCTCTTCGCTGACCCGCCCCCCCTCGGGCTGGGGCGCCGGCATCGCGATTTGGAGACCATCGTGCTCCGCGCCTTGGACAAGGTGCCGGCGCGGCGATTCAAGACCGCGGCCGAGATGGCCGCGGAGCTGCGCCGCGTTCTCGCCGGTGAGCCGATCGTGTCGCGCCGGGTGGGAGCCGTCGGTCGAGCGTGGCGTAGGGTGCGCCGCCGTCCCGCGGTGACCGCGGCGGTCGCGGTCGCGACCAGCTTGTTGATCGCTCTGGCGGTTGTGCTGGTGCAACGGCACACCGAGCGCACCCAGCGCTTCGAGCGCGACGTCGCCGCGGTCCGCGCGGCGTTGGATGGCGGGGATCTGCGCGCGATCCATCCGCGCATGGCCCAGCTCGAGACGGACTTCGGCGAGCGACCGGTCGTGATTGCCCTCGGGCAACGGTTGGATCGCGAGACCAACCTGCGCTCACTCACGTTGCTCCTCCAGAGCTCCGTCGTGCACCGGATGCCGCAGCTCCTGGAGCCGCTGGTCGAGCGGCTCGACGCGACCGCGGATCCCCGCGCCCGGTTGGCCCTCGCGTTCTCCCGCGGCCTCGCGGCCGAGGCGCCGACGATCGCTCTGGATGTCGAGCTGCGCGCGGCATATCCACGCACGGGCGCGGCCGTCGAGGCGTTGGCCGAGGGGCGAAGTGTGCGAGACGCATTAGACGGGCCGCCCGGCCACAGTGGCGCCACGGACCGGCTCTTCGCAGCGTTGACCCTGCGGCTGCAGGAGCGCACCGGCGCGGCGCAGGTCCAAGAGCTAGGCGAGGCCGGCTTGGACGGGCCCGAGCGCAGCGCGATCCAGTTCTCGCGCGCGGTCGCATTCGAGCAACTCGGCGAGCATCGCGCGGCCTACCTCGAGCTCGACACGCTACGGCGGGACCCGCGGTACGCCGTCGTGGCGTGCGCCGCGAGCGCCAGGCTTGCCGCATCGCTGGGCACCGCCACCGCCGCGCGACGACACCTGAACGAGGCCGTGACCGCGCTCGGGAATCGGCCGGCCGCGCATCAGCGCGCCTTCGTGCGAATCGCGGAGCTGCAGCTCGCGCGGGACCTCGACGCAGGCTCCCAGACCTTTTGGCAGCTGTGGGAAGCCGCGGACGCCTCGGTGCGCGACTTCACGCCGCTGTGGCTCATGGCCGGCACGATGGCCATCGAAGACGGCGATCTCGAGCGGGCTCGCGACCTCCTGCAGGAAGGGATGCGGCGGGACCCGCAGGCTCGCCTGCTCTCCCTGCGCAGCACCCTGCTGCAGGTCGAGTGGTTGTCGAGCCCGTGGTGCGAGGAGCCCGAGCCCATGCCCGACGCCCAACGCGAGGAGCGGCTGCGCTTGGCGGATCTCGCGGAACGCGCGGGCGCCTTGGCGTCGCGCGCGACGGCGGCCGGCCGCGGCCCGATCGCGGCGGAGGCGCTATTGACGCAGGCCCGCTGCGCGCGCGCCCTCGGTGACCGCAGTCTGGGCTGGCGGCTGCTGGAACGCGCCTGTGCGCACGGCACGCCCGTGGCACTCGACGCCTTCGCCTACCTGGTGACCTACCGCGTCTTGGTTCAGCACCTGACCGAAGAACCCGACGCCGACGCGGTCGCGGGCGGGCGGCTCGGTGTCGCCGCGCGGGTCGCCCTGGAGCGGGCTCGGGGCCTGATGCGACGCGCGGACCAAGGCGAGATCGCCGCGCTCGGTGTCCGCGGCACGGCCCAGTCCGCGCTGATGGCCTGCGCATTCCACTGCGGCGATGCCGCCACCACTGTGCCACTCGCCGTGCAGCTACGCAGTCACGACGCAACGCCCGCACCGCTCCTGCTGCTGGCGGAGCGCGCCATCGAGTGGGGCGGGTTGCCGTTGGACGTCATGCTGGCAGCCGACCCCTCGCTGCCCCCGCCGCTTGTGGCCGAGAGGCTGCAGCGCGCGATCGAGGCGGTCGGTGCCTTCGACCAACTGACGACCGACCAACGCCGTGGTGCCGCGCGCCGTTGGTCGGCAGCGCTGGCGGCCTGGGGCCGCGACGACGCGGGGCCCGCGTGGCGCAAGGCCATGCGATCGTTGCAGCGGCTGATGCGTCGCTAGAGCCCTTGAGCGGGTTTCAAGTTGACGAATGAGTCAAGAAGCAGATTGAGTCAAGCTGCCGCGCAGGGCTGATCTCGCCAAAGTCGGTCGATGGCATCGTCGACGGCTTGGAGCGCCTTATTGAGCGTTGATTGGTTGAGCGACTGGCTGGGCTCGAGGAGCGTCGAGCCCGGTCGGAGGAGCCGCGCGTACACCCTCGTTAGGAAGACTGCGGCGCGCGATCCGAACTTGGTCAGGTTGTAGCGGCGGGATTTAGGGACG
>JBCCGH010000243.1:0-12000 GCA_039029375.1 Planctomycetota bacterium | reverse complement strand
CGAGGGTTTGCGTCCAGTGCGTGAGAGGACCGCTGTGGCAAGGAAGACGAGCGACCGACCGCGGAGGCGGGGTGACGCCCCGTCGAGCAGTCTGTCGCTCGCCGGCATCAAGCCGGCAGGCGCCTCTGGCGCCTGTCTGACCCTGCCAGAGCGGCTCGGGCGCGTGCTGGGCGCCAACCCTCGTGCATGATCCGGGTTAGGCCTCGGTCCTCAGCGGCGGGCGCGGCGGGCCGCGGCGAGGCCCGGCACCCGCACCGCCTGCTTGGACATCCGCGTCGGCTCGTTCAGGCGCAAAGTGACCTGCTGAGAAGACATTCGTGGCCTCGCCCGCGGCGCCGGGAAGTAGGCGCGTTGGAAGAACAGGGCCCGCCCGAGCTGCCGGGCGTACGAGCTCTGCTGCAGGCGGCCGCCGCCGTTGCCGAACCCCCCAAAGCCACCGAAGCCACCGAACCCCCCGAACCCGAGTCGCGGCCCGGCCAGCTGATTGAGAGCGAAGGCCTGCACGAACGGCGCGCCCCGGTTCCACGTCGGCCGCGGCGTATACGCGCGGTGGTAGGACGGGCGCGGGGCGTAGCGGCTGCGGCAGGACTGCGACGCCAGGGTCGCCGGGAGGAGCAACGCCGCCAGGAGCACGGTGAGCGTCTTCATGACCACGGCGTCAGCGAAAACCGTGCCCGTCGTGTGATGCCTGGGAGGGACGGCGCCAACGGGCTCACCCGCGGAACTTCTCGACCAACGCGGTGATCGGCTCGGTCAGCAGCGCGGTCACGCTCAGGGCGCCGAGCAGATCCTCGCGGAAGCTCGGCTCGGTCTCGGTCACGGCGTTCCGCAGCGTGTCGTAGCGGTCGCGGTAGCCGCGCAGTACGCCGCGCATGGCCGACGGCGACACGCGGTCGCGGAAACGAACGTGCATCAGCGTCAGCCCGGTCGTCGTGCCATCGGCGACCTCTGGCACGAGGATGACCGTGCGCGCGTCGCTCGCGCCCTTGGCCACCAACACCCGCCGTTCGCCGGCCACCTGCTTCTTGGTGCCGCGGAGGCTTGGGTCCTGCGCCGTGCGCGAGGGGATGCCGGTGGCGACACCGCCGGTGCCCACGACGTGGATCGTCGCGGTGTCGTCCTCCAGATCGCCGTCGATGCGGTAGCGCGTGTGCCCCAGCACCTCATCGAGCGCTGGGTTGAGCGCCGCCAGGGTGCGCAGGTCGCGATAGGACAACCGGTCGCGCGGCGCTTCGGCGGCCAACAGGGCCTTGATGAGCGGCACGCGCAGCAGCTCTTCGTCGGCGCGCGAGATGCCCACGGTCACCGTCTTCGCTTGGTGCTTGATCGCGTCGACCGGCCGCGTGAGCTCTTCGATGCCGCGGGTGAGCGCGGCGGTCAGCTCCTCGAGCACGGTGCCGGGCGTGCCCGGCCGCCCGTGTTCGACCGCGAACGAATCGAGCGGAGTGCTGCCCAGGCCAAATCGCAAGAGCGACGCGAGGCGCACGCCGGTGCTGGCCTCCATGTTGCCGTCGTAGGCGCCGAGGTGGAGCTGCTGGAAGAACTTGGTGGTGTGCGGCGTCAGCGACTTGGCGAGCTCGCGCAGCAGATCGCCGTCCGTCGGCGGCGTCATCGTGAGTCGCTCGATCCCGGCGCGCGATTCCCGCAGCGGGTGGGCGAGCTCATCGATGGCCAACGCGGCCTCGTAGCCAAACAGGTGGCCGGCGACCGCGGCCAGGACGAAGTCGAGTGCGGGGTGCACCGCGGGCACCGCGATCACGTCGAGGGCGGCGCCGAAGCGCCGCTCGTCTTCGCTGGCGATCACGATCGGCGCGGCTTTGTGCGCTCGGTAGATCGCGACTTCTTTGGCGACGTCGTCGACGTTGGAGCCGCCGAGGCCCGGCGCGCAGACCAGAATCAGCGGCTCGGCCGACAGGTCGATGTGCTTCTTGTCCTCGGTCGAGTCGCAGGCGATCGACTTGTAGCAGAGCTCGGAGAGCTTGATGCGGATCTCCTGCGCGGCGATGCGGTTGTTGCCGTTGCCGACGACCGCCCAGTACCGGCGGCGCGGGGCGTGGGCGCGCGCGACTTTGGCGACGTGGCCGCGCAGCTGCAGGACTTGCTCCATCGCGCTCGGCAGCTGGCGCAGCGCCGTCAACAGCTCGTGCGCGGCCGCCGGATCGAAGTCGCCAGTCTCTTCGGCGAGCGCGCAAGCCAGCACCGCGCCGGCGGCGATCTGCGCGTAGAACGCCTTGGTCGACGCCACGCTCATCTCGACGTCGCGGCCGTCCGACGTGTAGAGCACGCCGTCGGCCTTGTCGGTGAGGTCGCTGTTGCGCCGGTTGACGATGCCGATCACCTGCGCGCCGCGCCCGCGCACGAGGTCGACCGTGCGGTTGGTGTCGGTGGTCGTGCCGGACTGGCTGATCGCCACGACGAGCGCGTCGCTCATGTCGTCGCGCATCCGAAAACCCGACAGCTCGGTCGCTGGGATCGGGATGATCTGGATGCGCGGGTCGCGGATCGCCGTGCTCATGATCGCCGCGACGCCCTGACCGGCCACTGCGGCAGTCCCCTGGCCGATGACGTAGAGCCGCCGGTAGCGGCCTTGCCGCAGTCCAGCGCGCACGGCCTTGGGCAGGGTGTCGTCGCTGAGCTGGACGTGCAGCCGCCCCTCGTTCTCGACGATCTTGGCGCGCAGCGTCTTGCGGAACGAGCGGGGTGCCTCCGAGATCTCCTTCAGGAGGAAGTGCTGGAACGCGCCGCGGTCGATGTCGCGGGTGGTGATCTCGGTGCGGATGACCTCGCGTTGCTGCCAGGGAAGCTCGGTGCCGTCGTAGGCGATCCGCCGAATCCCGGCCAGACTGCCGGCCGCGCCGCGGTCGAGCACCAGAATCTGGCCTTGGCTGGCGGCTGCGTTCTCCGGGTTGCCGGGGGTCTCGCCGTCCATGCGGACGTACTGGCTCGTTTCTTCGACGACGCCGTACGGCTCGCTCGCGACGATGTAGGCGTCCTCGCAGAGTCCAACGTAGAGCGCCTGACCGCTGCCACGCAGCGCCAAGAGGAGCTGGTCCGGCGTGTCGGCGGCGTGGCCGGCGATCGCCACCGAGCCTTCGAACGAGGCGACCGTCAGCCGGAACGCCTCCTCGATGGCTTGGCCTTCGGCGAGGCGGCGCGACACGAGCGCCGGGATGACCTTGGCGTCGGTCGTGATCTCCGCGGCGATCTGTAGGTTGTCGCGTGCCTTGAGATCGGCGTAGTTGTCGACGTCGCCGTTGAGCGAGGCGACGACGTAGGGGCCGTCGGGGCGGTCGACCTCTTCTTGGTTGAGCGGGTGCGCGTTGGCCTGGCTGATGATCCCAACGCTGGCCCAGCGTGTGTGCCCGACCACGATGGCCTCGGCGTCGGACGCTTGCAGCGCCGTGTGCAGGAGCACGTCGTCCTTGATCGCCTCGCGCAGCGCTTTCGTGTTGTCGCCGAGCTCGCCGATTTCGGCGGCGGCCTTGTAGACGAAGCTCAGGTGACCCGACGGTGTGCGTACCGCGCGGGAGGTGAAGAGCGCGTCGCGGGTCCGCGTCTGCAGGTCGGGCGACTGCGCGCCATCGAGGTCGAGGCCATGCCTGACGACCAGAATGTGCAGGCCGGCGGAATCGCGGCCGCGCACCTCCAGGCGGTCCAGCGCCGACAGCGCCATCTCGATCGAGTGGAACGCCTCGATGGCCGCCGGCCGTGCCTCGACGCCGGCGAGGTCGGCAACGGCACGCGCGGCGCGCAGGCGGTCGCGCCGCACGGTCCACACCGCGTCCTTCAGCCGCACCAGGGCAGCGTTGATCTGCTCGAGCTGGCTGGCGGGCAGAGCTGCTTCGCTAGCATCGAGCGACGTCTCGAGCGCCTCGACCTGGCCTTCGCAGAGGCTCATCGCGCGGTCGATCTCCGCTTCGAGGGCCGCATCGCCGAGGAGGCAGCGGATGCCGGCCGGCCCCCAGAGCGCGCGATGCACGCGCTCCAGGCGTTCGGCGGCGGCGAGCAACGGAGCTGCGTCCTGCAGTCCGGCCGAGCCCTCGGGTAGCTCCGCGATCGCGCCTTCCACGTCGGCTCGGACCTCGGCCGCGGCAGGGACCGGGCGCTGGTTGCGCCGACGTAGGACCGCGATAATGCCGCACATTCGTTGCTAGCCTCCCGACTCCGAAAACTGGGGCAGCCTCCCCTCCAACTCTTCGGCGAGATGGGGTGGGGAAATTTGCCGTAGGCCCTGGGTCAGGTCACCCAGCCATTGCCAAAGCGGCGCCGGAACCGCGCCGGGAGCGCACTTCCAGCGCCGGGGCCGGTCTGCGTCGGCCGCGCTGACCACGTCGATGCTGTCGCAGATCACCCGACCGTGGACGCGTCCGTCGCCCTCCAGGTCACCGGCGCGGGCGGCGATCGCTGCCCATGCCGCCGGCGGGACCGTCGCCGTCGGGCGCGGGTCGAGACCCTCGTAGACGGCGCCCGCCGCGGTCCAGCGGACGACGAGATCGCCGTTGCGGCAGGACCGGATCACCACCCCGCCCGCAAAGGCGGGGGCCTCGCGCGCCAGCACGATCGGGGTCGCGTCGGCCGCGGCTCTCGCTGGGGCCAGCGCCGCGGTGAACGCCGCGATGCCGGCGCGGTTGTCGTCCGCCGAGCCACCGGGGCGATAGCCGAAGTCCTTGCCGTCGGCCGCAGCGCGCAGCGCGCGAAAGGCGCGCTCGGCCTCACGGCGGCCCCATGGATCGCCCAGGCACTGGGCCTGCAGCGCCAGTGCGGCCAGCAGCACGGGCACGCCATGGTCATCGTCTTGCTCAAGCAAGAAGGCGGCGACCTGCACCCGGACCCGGGGATCGGGGTCGGCATCGACCAGGGCGTGCAGCCGCGGGCGCGCGGCCTCGGCGTCGACGCCGAACGCGCCGCGGGCGCCGGCGATGCGAAAGAGGTAGGAGGCGTCGTCGAGTGCGGCCCAGAACAGGGCGCGGTGCTCTGGGAGCCGGCGCGCTGCCAGGCCTCGCAGGGCCTGCGCCCGCCAGTAGAACGTCCGCTCCCGCGCCCACTCTTCGAGCAGGGCGGTGGTCGCGGGATCGCCGGCGTCCCCGTCGTTTGGCGTGGCGGCGACCGCCTCGACCAAGAGCTGCGAGACGCGGGCCGCGCCCTGCGCCACGATGTAGGCGCGGATCGCCGGCACGGCCGCGTCGCCGGCGCGACCCACCTTGTTGGCCGCGGCCCGGCGCACCGCAAAGCGGCGGTGCGCGCACGCTTTGGTTACGGCTTCGGTCCAGGCGTCGGCGGGCGCGGGCTCCTGCGCGGCCACGGCCGCGGCGGCGAGCGCCACACTAAGGAGGGCTCGGCGCATCCAAAGTGTCGATCGAATCGACGTCCATCGTGTAGAGCGCCACGACCACGTCGTCTTCGACGATCTCTTCCACGAACAGCTTGCCGGTCATCGTGGTCACGCCGGCCAGGATGTCCGTGGTCTCGCCCTCCGGCATGGCGCAGAACACGATCTCGTTGAGCTTGGGCGTGCCTTCGCAGCCGCAGGCGTCGTCGATCAGCATGAAGTACTCGACCGGGCCGCTGCCGTCGTCCTCGCGCTGCATGAAGCCGGCCAGCGTGACCTCGGTCTCGTGCAGGCGCTCGACCTCGCCGGGGAGCTCCTTGCCCTCGATGTAGTCAAACCCCGACAGCACCGAGAAGTCGACTTCCTCGGGAGCGGTGCTGGGGCCCAGGAGCGCGGCCCACAGGACAGCGACGGCACCGATCTTCATGGCGGGATCTTAGCAGGCCGAAGGCGCGGTCGCGCTGGGCGCGCCCTGCCTATTGCCTTCCTCGGCGTTCTCCCACCCCCAACAGCACGGTGATGTTGTCCCGGCTTACCGAGAGGATGTCGTTGGCGCCGTCGCCGTTGATGTCGTTCGGCCCCATGAACGAGACGCGAGGCCCGTTGAGCCGCGTCGCTAGCTCCTGCGGTGGACCGAACTCGAAGGTGCCGAGCTCGCCCTTGCGGAAGAAGAGCACCGCGTCGCCCGCGGTCTGCTCGACGCCGTAGACGAAGTCGAGGACCTCATCGCCGTCGATGTCCGAGAGGAAGGCGCCGCCCAGAACCTGGGTGCCGGGCACCGCTGGGTCCGTCCCGCCGCCCTCCGCCAGCAGGAGTGGCGGGTTGAGCGGCGCGAAGCTGCCGTCGCCACTGCCGCGCAGCACTTCGAAGCGCCGGTTGCGGCCGTTACAGCCGCTCATGCTCACGACCAGGTCGACGTTGCCATCGCGGTCGATGTCGTGCGTGAACGCGGTGCCCGGGCGCACCCAGTTGAGCCGGGTGTAGACCGGGTCCTCGAAGCCAAATGGCTGGTCGCGGCGGCCGAGCAGGATCGCCAGCTGGCCAAAGTCCTCCGGCGACGGGCCGCCGGAGGGTGTGGTAACGGTGCGGCACGCCGGCGCCGCGGACTGGTTCGTCATGACGCCGAGCGTCACGATGAGATCGTCCTCGTTGTCGTGGTTGACGTCGGCGACGCGCACGGTCTGCACTGGTGTGCCGATCAGCATGCCGATTTGGATGTGCGGCGCAGTGAAGTCAAACAGCGTGGCGACCGCAAAGGTCGGGGCGACCAGCGGGCTTGAGTCCACCTGCAGCTCGCCGATGATGACGCGGCCCTCGAGCGGCGCGCCGTCCTTGCCCTGCGCGCCGAGCACGAGGTCGACCTGGCCGTCGCGGTTGAGGTCGGCCGCGGCGATGCCGCGCACCGTGCGCGGCCCAGGTGTGCCAAACTGGGCGCCTTCGATCGTCAGCGCGCCCCCGTTGGTGAACCGGTCGACCGGGTCATCCCGGCCGCGCAAGAGCGTGAGCACCGTGGGCTGCTGCGCGCTCACCTGGCTCGGCAGCACCATGTCGGTGATGTTGTCGCGGTCGAAGTCGGCGAACGCGAGCGACAGTGGGTTGAAACCGGCGGCCGCGGTGCCTTCCTTGACGAAGCGACCGGTGCCTTGGCCGTCCGCGCCCTCTTGCACGAACACCGAGACGCGGTTCTCTGCGGTGTCGATCGTCACCAGGTCCACCACGCCGTCGCGGTTGACGTCCTGCAGTCCGGCGCCGAGCGACTCCGGCGGGAACGAGCCCTCGAACGGGTCGAGCAGGCGCGTGTAGGCGCTGTTGCTGCGCTTGGTGGCACCGACTCCCGCCCAGACCTGCAGCTCCGTGTCGACCGCCGCGGCGAAGTCCTCGATCCGGTCGGCGTCGAAGTCGGACACGGTGGCGGCGCTGGCCGCGACGCCGACGGGCGTGCCGGTGGGGTTGAAGACGCCGGTGCCGCGGCCGTTGCTACCGCCGCCCAACGCGGGGTCCATCTGGGTCGCTTGGCGCAGCAGGACGTCCGGGATGGCGTCGGAGTTCAGGTCCTCGGTCAGGACCTGGGTGGCCCCGCCGGAGGGGGCGCCGGCCACCGGGGCGTCGAAGCCCGAGCCGTTGCCGCGCGCGAGCCACACCTGCTGCGGCGTCAACACGACCAGATCGGGCTGTCGGTCGCCGTCCATGTCCTCGGCGAGCACGTCCACCGGCGTCTCTGTCAGGGCCGCGGTGCCGTCGGCGATGAAGATGCCCGTGCCGTTGTTGCGAAAGAGCGTCAGTGTTGGGCCGGCCGCGTCCAAGGCGACCAGGTCGCTCGCCGAGTCGCGGTTGTAGTCGGCGAGGATGACGCGGCCGACGTCTCCGCCGACGGTGAGAGGCGTCTGCATCGCGAAGCTGCCGTCCCCCGCGCCGACGAGGAGCACTGCGGTCGAGTCGATGCCCGGCGCCGTGTGCAGCGTCATCACGTCGAGGCTGCCGTCGCGCGTGGCGTCGTCGACGCCCATGTCGACCATCGCGATCGCCGTGGGCGACACCAAGACGCTGCTGAGGTCGAAGGCTCCCGTGCCGTCGCCCGGGATGAAAGTCACGTTGTTGGCGATGCCATCGCCGAGCAGCAGGTCGAGGTTACCGTCGCGGTTGAAATCGTCGATCTTCACGAGGCTCGGTGTGCTGCCGGGCAGCGTGAGCGTCTGCGTGGTGAAGGCGAGCTGCGGCGCGCCGCGCGGGTTCTGCGGGTCGGCGATCGCCACGAACAGCGCGCTTTGATCGGGCAGCGTTGCCACCAAGTCTTCGGCCCCGTCGTGGTTGAGGTCATCGGCCGCCACATCGGTGGCCGTGCCCGGCATCGACAGCGAGGCTGCGAGTGCGAACGCGCCGACGCCGCCGCAGGCGATCGATACGGCCACCGGGGTCGTGTCGCTGACGTTGCCCGCCGCGTCCACCGCGCGCACGTGTAGCTCGCGGAGGTCGCTGCACGCTGCGAACGCGCCCGTCTCGGGCAGATCGACCGCGGTGAGGGTCGAATCGACGCGCACTTCGGACATCGGCTGGCCGTCCTGCGTCCAGCGCACGAGGTAGTGGCTCAGCTGTCGGTCGACGGCGGGCGCCCATTGCACTGCGAGCCGCTTGCCCGAGTTCGGCCGCGTGGTCACTGCGTCGAGGATCTGCGGCGGATCGCGGTCGACCACGATCGTGGCGACTCGGTCCGGGCTGGCGATCGCGCCTTGCGGGTCGCCGGCCCCCAGCTCGACGGCCTTCACCTGGAGTTGGTAGCTGCCTGCCCGCGGCAGCGCGATGCTGCGCGTGGCGAGGCCGGGCGTGCCGCCGGCAGCGGGTTCGATCTTGACGGCTTCCAGGACGTTGGCGTCTTCGACGAGTACGACATGGGCCCCGGCGTCGACCGGGTCGAGCTGCACCTCCGCGGTCACCGTGGCGCCGCTGGTGAACCACACGCCGTCGAGCTCGTTGGCGCCGCCGATGGTCAGCGTGCTGACGGCGAGCGCCGGGGCGCTGTTGCTCGAGCTGTCAAACCCGGACACGATGCCCGCGGTGATCGCCGCGGGGCCGCAGGCGGTCCAAAGGGCCGTGCCCGCGCCCAAGGCGAGGCAGGCAAAGAGTGAGCGGTTCATCAGTGACTCCAGTCCGACGTTCGGCCGACGCAGTTACCTGCGAGAGGTTAGGGGAGGCCCCAGGACCTGACAACGAGCGCGCGGGACGGGGCCGCGAGGACGCCGAGTCGGCCTTCGGAAGGGGGCTGCACGCCGGGCGGCGGCGGGCCGGGGCGCGGGTGTCGTCTGATGCCGATCCCGCGTCACCATGAGCAGTCGAGGCCCACCCGGGGTTGGTGGGTTTGGCGGGCTTGTGACGCGTGCATCGCCCCGCGCCAGAACCCGAGTCGACCCGACCCCAGGCGACGCGAAGAAGACCTGCGGGGGTGTGACCACACCGCAGAGCAGTTCCCAAAGGGTGTCGGGACACTCGGCGACGCAGCGGCCGACACGAGCACAAAGTCCATGTCCGCGTCTTGGCGACGCCGGGGTCGAGTAGCTTCGCCGAACCCGGCCCATTGACCACGATGTTGTCGGGCCTGAGGCTAGCTCACGGCCGTCACCTGCGATTCCAGCCTGCCAGAGTGTGCGGGAGGGCGAGCCAGGCCCAGCACGCGGTCGCCATCAAGAACGACGCTCCCGAAACCGCCAGCCACGCGGCCATGCGCTCCGGAGCCACCAGCACCAGCCCCCGAAACACCATCGCGCCCAGCAGCAACACGCCCATCGCGGGCACCTGCCACGGGCGGCCGAACGCGAGCCCCTCCACCTCGCTGTGCGCTAGGGCGACGTGCAGCCCGACGGACAAGGCCATCTGCGCAAATCCGCCGATGAACACGACGTGTAGGCCGAGCTGCGCGCGGTCCGGCCACAGCGCCGCGACCGCATAGCCGACGGGGAGACACCAAGCCGACAGCCACACCAACCAACGGTGCCAGCCAGGGCGCGTCGGCGGCCGGTGGATGCGGCTCGACCCGAGCAGCACCGCGGCCACCACGGCCGCGCGCAAGGCCAGCCCGAGCCCCACGGAGCCCCACACCTCGACCGCGAACGTCGCGATCAGGGCCAGCGCCGCCGCCAGGTGCAGGCGGCGCGCGGGGCGATCGCCGGACCCGGACACCGCCGGGGACACACCGCGCGTGATCAGCGGCAACAACATGCCACCGACGCCCAAGACCAAAGCGACCAGGGTGCCCTGCAGCAACAGCAGCCGACCGAGCTGATCCACCGCTGGCGACACGATCCCGGCGAACCCTGCCGTGACCAGCAGGGAGCCGACCAACCCCATCAGGATCGCAACCGGCAGCAAGACGAATGAACGCGGCGGGCCGTGGCCATCGGCAGCGGCGCCGAAGCGGCGGCCGATGAACACGAGCAACGTCCCGAGCAGGATCACCCAACAGAGCTGCGACCACACCCAAAACCGCCACCAGGCGAACGCCGTGGTCGCCACCGGCATCGCCACCGCGATTGCCATCTCGGTCGCGTTCGGCCCTTCGGTCTGCGTCCGGCGCGGGATCATGGTGAACAAGAACCCGAACACAAAACACGCCAGGAACCCCTGGGCCTGCGCGAAGCGATGGAACAGCAGCCGATACTCGCCCGCGTCGAGGCCGAAGAGTACCCACGGCAGGACGCCAGCCCAGGCGAGCACCACCCCCAGCGGGAACAGGATGCGGTACGGCTGTTGGCGCCACGTCGGCACGAGTTGTGCTCGCTCCATGTCTTTGTCCCGAGCCCCGGTCAGGGCACCACCAGGTCAAGCGTGTTGGCGCGCGCCCACGCCTCCATCGACTCGGTGAGATCGGTCCGGGCCTGGTGCCGACCGCGCGGCGAAACGGGGCCGCCACAGTTCCAGCCGACCGCGCACCCACCCGCCGTCTCGACGTTCATCGGCGCCGCCGGATCCAGCTCGAGCCCGAAGGCGTAGAGCGTGTAGGCGAAGCGTCCGAAGGCCACGAGGGAAACGTATGCCGTCGGCACCGTGAGATCGATCAGCATCCGGAAGGGACGCGCGGTGCTGGCGGGAGTACGGCACCGACCGCCAGAATGGGTGGCGCGCCGACTGGGCTGGCGCTAGCCGCACTCGTCGTGCGGCAATGGTCTGATTGCTCACTGCGAGCGGGCGCGCGTCAAAGCGATCCGCTCGGTCGGCATTGAGAGGCCGCGTTGTTGTGGTGCGTGGACCATCCGCCTCGGCGGAGCGCCCAGCGCTCGCGCTACATGACCCCCATGTACTGAGCACCGGTCATTGTGACCGAGCTGCCGTCGGGCATGAACAGCGTAATCCAGTCGTTCCCATCGACCGCGATGACGTCGTACCAGTCGCACCAAAGGTGGTCGATCGACCCGTTCTGGCAGTCGACAGCGTCGATGAACCCGTCTTGTTCGACGTGCACGACGGATTCGCCGCCAGACTTGACGTAGTCATGTCCCGGACCGCCTTCGATGGTGTTCAGACCTGCGCCGTAGATCTGGTCGTTCCCGCCGAGCGCGTCCACCCAGGCCCCCTCCGGCGGGTGCAGAATGTCGTCGCCCCACGTTTGCGCCGATGCTGAGCCGATCGTGGCGATGAAAGCGAGTGTCGCGATTGCCTTGTTCATGTGCGTTCCTTTCTGGACGAAGAAGTTGTCCACCCTGTCGGGTGCCGGACCGCGCGTTCGATCACGGGCGAATCCAGAATTCGGTGACGCAGGCAGCACGAGCTGGCGGCCGCCGTTGCGGTGGGTATGGGCGTGGCCGTTCGGTCACGTGGCAGCGGCGGGAGCTGGGGCGTCAGGAGGAGGAGCGTTCAATGGCCTCGACTTGGTCGAGAGAGCGGCTGGCCCGCCGCGGGCGGTGGTCGCTGATTTGATCGGGCAGGACCCGCGCCCGTGGCCCCTTTCCGAATGCTCGACCGAGCGCCGGGCGGCGAGCTGGCCCACAGCAACGACCGCGACGAGTAGCAGTTTGCGCACGCTCCGGGCGAGGGCGCCGCTAGTGGTGTGATTCAGGCAGATGGGGCCTTATCCGCGAGACAGCGGCGCCGGTCGCACGGCGGGGCGCCGCAGGCCGAGGGGTGGATACGGCGAGGACGGCCCAACGCTGCGAGCGGCGCTGAGGGCGGTGGGTCGGGCGCGG
>JBCCGH010000242.1:0-12206 GCA_039029375.1 Planctomycetota bacterium | reverse complement strand
CCTCGAGAAGGTCCGGCGGCACACGCGGCAACGAAACCGAGGTATCGGCCGCGATCGACAGAGCGGCTTGTAGGCGCCATGCCCCTGCGCGAAGCCCGGCTCGGGCCGAGCGTGCATGGGGCATTTGGGATAGGGGCATCGGGGCGGTCGAAACACGAGCGGGAGGTCTCCGAGGAGCCGCTCGGTGACACCATGCCAACGAGGGCCCTCGAAAACTCCGTGCCCCGCGAACGCTCACGGTGACGCGGCTCTTTGGCGTTTCCGGCCCGCGGCCCGGCGAGTCCCACACGAAAAGGGGCCAGAGTCGAGCTACCCGTCAGCAGCCGGCGCGAAACCGCGCTAGAGTCTCCCCGGCGCCGTGCAAAACCTCTTCGGCGCGTCGCCGCGTGAGGATCACCAGCGCCTGTTCCACTGTGTCGACGGCATAGACCGAGAAGCGCTTGTCCCGCACCGCGGCGACGATGTCGGGCGACAGCATCAGGTCCGGGACGTTGGCGCGCGGCAGCACAACACCCTGGTCGCCAGAGAGCCCCTGGGCGCAGCACAACCGGAAGTGCCCCTCGACCTTCTCGTTGACGCCATGGACGGCCTGGATCTCGCCCTTCTGGTTCACCGAGCCCGTCACCCCCATGCCCTGATCCAGCGGCACGTGGCTCAACGAGGACAGCAATGCCAGGAGCTCGGCACCCGACGCCGAATCGCCGTCCACACCACCGTAGCTCTGCTCGAGGCACAGTGTGGCACGCACCGATAGCGGGCCGTCGCGCCCATAGCGATCGAGCAGAAAGCCGCTGAGGATGAAGACGCCCTTGTCATGCAACGGCCCCGACAGATCGGACTCTCGCTCGATGTTGACGACCCCGGTCCGACCCGCGTCACTCGCGCCCGTGGTCGCCGTGATGCGACAGGGCTTGCCAAACGCAAACGTGCCGACATCGATGACGGTCAGTGCGTTGACCTGCCCCACGGCGAAGCCGGTCGTCGAGACCAGCAGGTAGCCGTCCCGCATGTCGCGCTCGACCTGCTCGCGCGCCAGGTCGAGCCGGCGGTCGCGGGCCTCCAGGGCCGCTTGCACGTGCTCGCGGCGCACCGGACCGCCACCGCTGCGCTCGCACCACAACGACGCCTCGCGGCCGATGTCGGCGATCTCGCCAAAGCTCGTAGTGAGGCGATCCCGACGTCCCCCACGCCGCGCGCCGAACTCGACGACGGCGGCGGCAGCCTCCGGCGCGAAGGCGCGCAGCCCCTCGTGCCGCGAGAGCCAGGCCAGCAGGTCGGCGTAACGGCGGCAGTTATCGGTCGTCGCGGGAACCGTCGTGTCGAGCTCCGCGTGAACTTTGAACGTCTGCAGAAACTGTGGATCCTCCGCCGCCAGCGCCTCGTAGGCGCCAGGCTCGCCGATGAGTACCACCTTCACGTCGACCGGGATGACCTCGGGCTGCAGGGGGCCCGTCGTCGCGCCCGTGTTCGGATCGTGCTCGCGAATCTGCAGCTCACCCGAGCGGAGCGTCCGCTTGAGCTCGGCCCATACGCCGGGCTCATTGAGGACGTCGACCGCCCGCAGCACCAGAAACCCGCCGTCGGCGCGCAACAGCGCCCCGGGGTGCATCGCTGAAGGACTGCCGATGCCGTCGCGCGCCGGCTCGAGCGCGCCGAACAACATGGGCCAAGTCGGATGCGTCTCGAACACCATCGGCCGCGGCGCGGCTGGTTCGCTGGTCCGCACGACGTGCACGACCAGCTCCTGCCGCGGATCCATGGGCGGCTGCTCGGAAGCCTGGTCGTGATCACCCGCGACCCACGGTGTCAGGTCCAGCTCGATCCAGTCGCGAATCTCGTCGAGGTGCCGCTGCACCTCGGCCTGCGGCCAAGCGCTGACGAACTCCCCAATCAGATGCTGCAGCTGGCGGCTGGCCAGCTTCTGATCCATCTCTCGCAGTTCGCGCTCGGTGTCCCGGTGCACCCGCCGTACTCGGTCGTACACCTCCTCCAGGCGCTCGACCAACGCTGCGCGCCGGGCGAGGAGCTCATCGCGTTCGGCCGGCGTGAGCCGCCCCTCGGCGACCAGGCCGGCGAGCGCTTCCGGCGAGGCCGCTTCGCCGTGGCACACCGGGTAGATGTCGGCGCCGACGCCGCCTTCACCCTCGAACGGTACGAGCTGACAGCCCGCGCGCTCGGCCACGCGGGCGAGCGCGTCGAACAGCCGTCGCTGCCGCGCTTCGGCGTTGCCGAGGACGAGCCGCCGCGACATCTTGTGGGCCCGCGAATGCACGGCCGCGCGCAACACTTCGCGGATGCTGTCGATCAGCTCGCGAAACTCGCGCTCGAACACGGGCGCCCGGCCCGGCGCCAAGGTCAAGAGCCGCGGCCGATGGAGCTCGCGCAGGTTGCTCAAGTAGATGCGGTCCGGCCCGGGACCGGCGGGCGCCTCCAGCGAGGCAATCATCTCTTGCACCAGGGCGCTGCGGCCGGTGTCCGACGGCCCGGACAAGAACACGTGGTAGCCCGGTGCACGCAACTCCAAGCCGGTGCGCAGAGCTTCGACCGCTCGCTCCTGGCCCAGGAGGTGGGTGAGCGCCGGCTGCTGCTGCGACGGCCGCAGCGGTGCGCATTCCCAACGCAGGTCGGCCGCTGGCAGCGGCGCCGGCAACGCCGCGAGCTCCGCGCGGTTGCGGGCGGCGGTCATACCCGGGCGACCAGCACGGGGCACGGCGCGGCCTTGAGAATCTCTCCGGCCGTGCTGCCCAGCAGCGCCTTCATGAGGCCGTGGCGGCCGCGGGACCGCACCAGAATTAGGTCGACCTTCTGCACCAGCGCTTCCTTCAGGATCTGCTCCTCGACGTCTTCGTCGACGATCGCGTGCCCGAGCGCCTTGACGCCACGAGCCGTCGCCTCATCCACAATCTTCGACAAGATCGTCTTCGCGTCTTCGACCAGAGACGCCTCGAAGCTCGCAGACCGCCCGCCAAGCGCCTTGTGGCGGCCGACCAACCCCACCATCGCCGGGGTGTCGATGCACGCGAAGAGCACCAGCTCGGCACCGAGCTGGGCCGCCACCCGGATCGCGTAGTCCATCTCCGGGACCTCTGGCTCGGAGAGCTCCACCGGGACCAAGATGCGTCGGATCGCCACGTCGCGCATGAGTCACGCTTTGTACGTCGCGCGATCGTACGAGTCAGCTGCAATCCCGCGCGGTGTTGTCCCGCCGGCCTCGAACACGCCCGCCCGTGATGGCTCGGCGGCACCGCCGCGCGTGGTCAGAAGATCGCCACGTTGCACAACCGCGTCAGATAGGCGCCGCCTGACAGCGGCAGTAGCGCGCCCTGAAACGTCGCGTCGAAGCCGGTGAGAAAGGGGGAGTTGGGAATCGGAAAACCGGCGGCTAACGTGCCCTCGCCCGGCACCACGCCCAGGGGCAGCATCACGAGGTAGGGCGTAGGCGCCAGCAGCAGCGGGCCCAGAGGCGTCGGGGCCGGCGTCGGGGCAGGGGCAGCAAAAAACGCCGCCGCCGCCGCCTGCGGCGGACCGCGCAACTGCAGCTCGAGCTGGCTGCCTCGCGCGAACATGCGGCGAAACTCCGGAAACTGCCACAGGCTGATGAGGTCGGGCACCGCGCTGTAGCCGAAGACCTCCGTGGCCGTCGCCAGCACGCCGCTCTCCGAGCTGGCGGCTTCCTCCAGCACGTTCCCGGTGAAATCGAGCGTCTCGATCTGGCCGTGTTGCGCGCCAAAGCCATACGCGCGCCCCGGCTCGACCGCGACCATGCTCGTGCGCCAGACGTGCAGCGACAGCGGGCCGCCGCGTGTCGCCTGCGTCAGCCAGAGCTCGCGCCGCGGCTCGAACACGTGCAGCGCGTTGGGCTCCCGCACGGTCAGAATCGAGCTCGCCGGCTCGGCGACCGCGATGGCACCTGGGCCCGTCGCGACTTCCACAAACCGCCCGCTACGAGCAGAAAACGCGGCGTGCCCCGCGTGGGTCTCGATCAGGCCGCCGTTCGTGGACACACGCGGCACCGTGGCCGGCGGGCCCGCCGGCGCGTCATGCCAGGCACCGGTGAAGGCGCTATAGAACGAGCTGCGTTGGGTCGTCGCATCGACCACCACGGCCGCAGCCCAGCTGGCTTCCCAGAAGCCAGGCGTGATGTACCGCGTGGCGAGGCTGTCGCGAATCGCGCTGTAGGCGTCGACGGCGGTGGGCCCAACAAACAGCGCGGTCGCCGCGCCCAGCTCCACGGACGTCACGCCCGCCGTCGAGTGGTACGTCCAGCGCCCAGTCGGTGCCGAAAACAGCCACGTGTCGCTGCCGTTGGTTGCCAACGCCAGCTGTTGATCCGCCTGCAGCGCCGCACCGCCGCCGGTACCACCGCGAACGAAGGCGCCGCGCAGCGCGCTGTAGCCGAGCGTGTCACTGCCGTCGTCCCAGAGCGCGCAGTCATGGCCGAACGCCTCGGCATAACCCGCCGGCAGCGGCTCGCGCGCCCACGTCTTGGTTTGCGCCGAGAATGCCCACAGCTCGCTCGCGGTCGAAGCGACTCCGTAGAGGCCCTCGGCCCGCGGACCGCCAGTGGTGGCGCCGGCGTCCCGCCCGACCCAGCCGCCTGCGAACGGGCTCAGGCCGAGCAGTCGCGTCCCATCGGTCACGATCGCCACCTGACGCAGCACCGAGGCCGCCGCCGTGGGCGATACCGCGAGCGACACCCAATGGCCTCGAAGCCCCGAGAACGCCCAGAGCTGACCGTCGTCGCGCACGAGCACGATGGAGTCGTTGCCCTGGCTGGGCGGGTTCATGACGTAGGCGTTGGGGGACAGGACCAGGCGTTCGAAGGTGCCGCGCATCGACGAAAACGCGGTGAACTCGCCCATCCCGTCATCGATGAGCACCCAATCGTTGGCGTGGCGCAGGTTCGCGCCGCTGGGCAGCGGCCAGGAGTGCCAGGCGCGAGTGAACGCCGAGAACACCCGCAGGTCGGTGCCGTCCACCATGTACTGCAGCTTGCCACGGCGCGGGATCTCCGCCGGCAGCCCTCCGGGCACGACCTGCCGGACCCAGGAGCTGGTCTGCTGCCCGCGCGCCCCAGTCGCCAACACGCCGCTGCACAGCCCACCGATGCACAGCGCCGCGACCGCCGAGAAGTGCGCGGCCCAAGCCCCCTGCGCGCAGCCGCCCCGACGACCGGTTCGCGCGACGCCTCCGGTGGTCCGCATGACCCGAGGATGCCTGGTGGCCGCGGAAAGCGCCAGTCCCGCGGGGGCCCCCGAGCGCTGGCATCGGCCTTTCCCGCCCGATCTCGCCAGGCCATGATGGCACGTGGATCGCCACGGATGAGGATCCTCGGAGATTCCGGGGAGCATCACCGACGTCGGTCAGTTGGGCCGAGAGGCCCGGCCGCAGCGCCTGCCCCGTTCTGGCGCGCGACCCGGGTGATCAACGGCCCGCAGGCCAAAGCCCAATCGCATTTCCGATGAAAGCAACCACCCTACCGATTGCCCTCGCCCTGGCCTTTACTGCCGGCTACGCCACGCCGCGCGCCGTTCCGAACGAAGCGCCACCGGCCGCGCCGAAGTCGCAGGACCCGCCGGGACAGAATCCCCCGGACTCAAAGGGGCAGGACCCAAAGGGGCAGAACCCAAACACCACGGGCGGGGCGACCGGAAGCCCCACCGTCGACCCGGCGATGGCACGCGCCCGTCAAATGGCGCTCACGATGCCCGGTCGCCAACACCTGCAGCTCGGCAATCAGACGGGGCACTGGGCGGTGAACATCGCGGTGATGCGCCCGGGCATGCCGCGCCAGGTGACCACCGCGAGCGCGGTCATTCGACAGATCCTGGGCGGTCGCTTTCTGTGGGAGCAGCTCAATGGCCAGCTCGGCGGGAAGGACTACCAGGCACGAGCGATCAGTGGCTTCGATCCGTTCCAGCAGACGCACTTCAGCATCTGGATGGACAACTTGAGCCTCATCCCCCACATCAGCAGCGGCGACGCAAAACCCGGCCAGATGGATCTCAAGGGTGTGCGGCGCGACTGGGAGGTGCCCAACGGCAAGCCCTACCGCACCGAGACCAGGATCGGGGAACAGGCACGGACGATGGTCCGGCGGGTGTACGAGGAAGAGGATGGCCGGGAAACGCTGGTCATGGAGATGACCTACAAGCGGAACAAGTAGCGACCGCTACTCGGTGCCGGCGGCATCTGCCGTTCCGCCCTCATCGCGCAGTCCGTCCACGTTCCAAGCCGATACCCGCACGCCGTTCGAGTACACATCCAGCACGCCCACGCCGCCCGGGGGCAACGACAGGCTCAAGCACCGACTCAGCCGCATGCCGAGCAACGCCGCGGCAAACCCAGACAACAGCGACCCCGGCCCCACCGCCGCAATCGCGTGCCCCGGCTCCTCGGGCCGGCTATCGCCCCACCACTCGATCATCCGCTCCACGGCTTGGCCGAGACTCTCGCCACCGGGCGGCACTTGATCGGCAAACCGCTCAAAGAACTCGGTCACCGCGACGCGATCCGCGGCGACCAGCTCATCCCAGGGGCGCCCCTGCCACTCCCCCATGTCTTGGTCCCGGAGTCGCGCCTCCTCGATCACCTCGATCGACTTGGACCGCGCCAGGCCGGCGGCGGGACCGATCGACTGCGGCTGATCGGCGGCGTGCACGCGCGCGATCGGCTCATACTGGAGCAAGTCCATCCACTGCAAGACTCGCTCTTTACCGCGCCGGCTCAACGAGGCCGGCCCAGCGCCAACGGCGATCCGTGCCTCGCTGGCCTCCAACTCGGGATGCCGCAGCAGAACCAATCGACAGAAGTCAGTGACCTCCGGGAGCATCGGATTACTGTGCCGGCCACGCCGCGCGAGGTAAACCGGGCGGTGGCAGCAAACCGCTTCCCGCCACCTTCGGCCGCCTTCCGATGTTCGACCTCCTCAAGACCGGGATCGACGGCCTCGACGCCGTCCTGGGCGGCGGTGTCCGTTACCCCCAGGGCACGGCGGCGTTCATGTTCATCACCGGGGGCCCCGGCTCGGGCAAGACGCTCCTGGCCCTGGAAACGGTGACCCGCGCCTGGCTCGGCGGCGAAGACGGCAGCACTTGCCTCTACTACTCCGTGGAGCAGTCGCCCGACAACCTGCACAAGAAGCTCGAGTCCGACTTCGAGTTCTACGGCCTGGCCGGGGACGTCTCGGTCCTCGAGCGCGAGGTCCCCAACAAGCTCTGCCTGGAGGCGACCACCGCGCGGGGCCGGACGCGCCTGGTCCTGACGCAAGCCAATCCCGCCAGCCTCGAGTCCACCGACCGGGGCGCGCCGGTCGTCGACGTCGAGTGGATCATCGCCGAGATCGGCAACTACCGGCTCGCGGGCGGCGTCAACATGGTCTGTATCGACAACGTCGGGCTCCTGCTCACCGATCTCGACTACTTCGCGAAACGGCAGAAGCTCCTCGCCAGTCGACACGTGCTGATGTCGCAGAGCATCCACGGGATCTTCGTCCAGGAGGAGTCCGATCCCCGCGACTTGCGCGTGCCGAGCGCCGAGGAGTTCTCGACCGACCTTCTCATCCGGCTGTCCTTCCTCGAGCAGCCGGGTGGCTTCAAGGCGCGCAGCCTCGAGATCCACAAGGCGCGGCACCAGTACTACTATCGCGGCGTACAGCACTTCTCGATCGCCGGCCGCGGTAGCGTCGCGCGGCTCCTGGGCGCGCGCAGCGAGCGCGGCCCCGGGATTCACATCTACCCGTCCGTGGCGGCGCAGCTCTCGATCGCGCGCGATCGCTCCGAGCTGGTGGTGCCCAAGCGCGGCAGCGAGCCCATCGACCTCGGCCACCCCGACCTGGCAGCGCCCTTCTTGCACGGGACCGGTCCCACCGCGGGCTCGTCGTCGGTGCTGCTGGCGGAGCCGGGCACGCGCTACACGTACCTGGCGCTGCGCTTCTTGGCCGCCGGGCAACGGCGCGACGAGCCCACACTCTTGATCTCCACCAAGGAAGACCCCGACGCGCTCGCGCGCGTTTGCGCCCGGGAGCCGGAGCTGGAGCCGCACTGCCTGGGCGAGGACGGCAACTTCAAAGACCGCTTCCGCATCCTGTACCTTCACCCGGAGTACATCAGCCCCGGCAAGCTGACCTGGGACGCCCTGCGCGCCGCAGCGGGCGAGGGCCGCCAGCCGCCGGCCGTGCGCCTCGCGTTCGACAACGTGTTCCAGCTGCAGGACCGCTTCCCGCTCGTCGACAACCAGAGCTTCCTGGTGTCGGCGCTCCTCGACCTCCTGCGCTATCGCGGCATCACGCCGCTGTTCGTCGACCTGGTGCCGCCGGGCTCAGCGCACGGCCGCGTCGACTTCGATCCGTCGCGGTACATGACCACGTTCGACAACGTGTTCCACCTCTACCTCGAGCGACACGGGGACGAGCACCGACCGTTTCTCCGGGTGCTCAAGTCCACGGCGAGCGACTTCAAGCACTCGCCACGGCCGGTCGACTACCGCCGCGCCTGAGGCACGCGGCGTCACCGGCCCTCAGTCGGCGCTCTTCTGCGCCTTGGTGAAGGCCCGGTTCCGGCCCCGCATCGCCTTGACGAGCGGGAACTTCACGGTCTTGCCACCACGGTTCAGCACGATGACCCCCGTCTTGATCGCCCGGGTCGACAGCTTCAGCCGCATCACCGTGCCATCAGGCGTCAGAACCCGCACGGTCTGGATGTTCGGCTTGAACTTACGCTTATGGCGGCCGGTGACCCGGCGGCCGACACCGCCCTGCTTCTTAGCGAGACCACGGCGGGCCACTTTGTTGCCGACGCGGGTGCGGCGGCCGGTCACTTCGCAAACTCGCGACATGGTCGGAAGTCTCTGGAAAGGGTCCTGTTCGGCCGAAAGGGCCGAGCAGCATAGCCGCACCCCTCGGCCGGGCAAGGCCGGATTCACTGGTTTCGCCCGGGCGGCAGGCAGGCGCCCCCAGACCGAGACGGCCCCCTAACCACCGGGATCGAGCGCCTCACTGCCGCAGCTGCAGCCGCACGGGCGGCGTCACCGCCATGGGCGAGCTCAGCGCGGGGTCAAACACGACGGCCGCCAGATCGGTGTCGACGTCGCCGACGTAGGGCAGCCCGAAGGCGATCATGATCGGCTCACCGATCCCCGCCCCGTCCGTCGGCCCGAACCACTGGGTAAACACCAGGGTGTTCACGAGCGACAGCCCCACCTGGGTGCAGAGGTCGAAGTTGAGGGGCAGCGTCAGCGACGTGCCTGGCAGCGGCGTCCCCGGAGTCGTCCCGGAGCAGCCCCACAACAACAGGTAGCTCTGGCCCGCGTGGCACGGCGCCGCCACCGTCGGCCGCACCGTGCTGAGCAAGGTGCCGAGGTGCAAGGTGCCGCGGTCCTTGGGGTAGAGCAGATCGTCGCGGAACTCCAGCTGCAGCTCGCAGCCCGTCGCGGCGTCGATCGTCACCGGCGTGAGCGCAACGTTGTTGCCTTCTTCCAGCTCGAACACGCCACCCACCCGGTCCACCACGGCGGCGAGCCAGTAGGAGCCGGGACGGGCAAACGACGGGATCTGCACGCCGTTGCGGACGATGCTCGTCGTGCCGCCGGCGCCCAACGACGCCAGCGACGTCGCGCCGAGAAAGACATCTTGCGACGTGATCACCTGATCCGTCGACAAGAAGTGCTCGAGCTGGGCCGGTGCCGCGGCGCCGGTCCCGCCGTTCACCACCGTCGTCGACAAGTCCAGGTTGCCACCCGCGGCGACCTGGCCCCCGCTCGCGGCGAACGCCGCGACCTGCAGGTCCGGCACCGGCCCGGGCGGAAACACTTCGAGGTCCCAGCGGCGCGACTGCTTGAGCAACCCGCTGGGGTCCGCGCGCACGATCGGTGTCTGGTCCTGGACGATGAGCCGCACCTGGTGCTGCCCCGGCGCCAGGGCCGTCGTGTCTAGCGTCCAGCGGCTGGCGCCGGCCGCGGCAGGTTGTGGCACCCCGTCCAGCTGCCACGTCACGGTGGCGCCGCTCGCCACCGGCGCGATGTTGGTGAACGAGAACTCCTGCTGCGCCGGCTGAAAGAGCCGCAGCGCGGTCGCCGCCGGCTGCGGCGCGTGGATCGCCGAGGCGTGCACATGCAGCTTGAGTACGAGGTTCTCTTGGCACACGGCGCACAGGGGCTGCCCGAGGTTACGCATCAGGCAGTCGGCACGCGGCCGAAACAGCCCCGTCTGGTGATACTTGCAGCCCTCGAAGGCGCTGATCCCCGACACCCCAAACCACCGCGACCACTTGTTGCCGGTGCTGGACTTGGTGGCGTTGACCTCGCTCGGCTCTGGCCCGCTGTAGCCACTGCTCGGGTAGTCGTATTCATCCGCGAGCCCGCCGATGGAGTGCCCGAGCTCGTGGATCTGCACTTGCGTCATCGAGCCGCCGTTATAGGAAACGGCGAACTGCGACGCGCAGCCGCCGTAGCGCGGGTCGTTGACGAACACCAAGACCCGCCCCTCGGTGGCGGGCGCCAAGGCGGCGTCCATCGCCGCTTGGGTCGCGTTCTGGATGCTGAGGCAGCGCGGGGTGCCGCCGACGTTGTAGGTGGCGTTGTAGACCGTGTTGCGAAAGATCGGCGGCGTGGCGTCGGGGTGGTCAGCGCCCGAGTCGACGCTGGCGCGAAACACCGTGTGGATGTTGATGTACTGCAGGTACGTCTGGAACGGCTCCTGCCGAAACAGGGCCTGCGCGAACTGCTGGCAGTCCCGGTCGAACCGCGCCTCCTCGCTGGCCTGGTAGCCGTCGCCGAGGATCACCATGTCGTAGCGCTCGGCCGTGGGCCCCGAGGCGACGATAGTCTTCACTGTTTGCGCGGCGACGGATCCCCAGCTCGCGACAACGGCCAACCCGCACGCGATCGCGCGCGCCAGACGGTGCCGACGCCTCATTTCCCACCTCGCCGGTCGCTATCCGTGACGCGCTTGTCGGCGTCGGCGAGGAGCCGAGCGTAGCGGTCGGGCGCGACACGGCCCACGACCACGCGGTCACGCCGAATCTCGAGTCGCACGCCATCCCGTAGACGCGGTACGTTCACGAGCGCGACAACGCGCGTCGCGATGACGCGATCGCCTTCCACGCGCGGCGGCTGCCCGACCCGAGCCGGATCGAGATCGAACGGCGACAAGTCGAGGGGATAGACGCCGAGCTCACGGCCGGCGGCATCCAGCACCGCGACCTGATGCGCTTCGGCGCGGTCGCGCGGCTTCGCATACGGATCGGCCTTGGCGAAGACGTGGCTCACGGTCAAGCCGCGCGCGTCGCCCTGTACCAAGAGCACGAGATGGCCGGACGCGACCGCCGCTGGGTCCTGTGGCAGCGGCGAGAGGGGGAGTTGCAGCCAGAAACTCGCGGCGGCCGCGAGCACGGTCGAGAGGGACCAGATCATGGGCTGGGATATGCTTTGGGTCGGACGTCCCGAGGGGCGTCCGTGGATGGGCGGCGCGCGACGGGCGTCGCGCGCCGTTGAGGGAAATGGGGAGAGGCCCCCGGATTGTAACCGCGTCAGCCGTAGCGCAGCGGCTGACCTCGGGGCGCGCCGCCGGGCGCCCCATCGCGGTAGGCGATCTGGCCGCGCAGGACCGTGACCACCGGCCACCCCGCCGGCTCCACACCCCCGAACCGACTCCAGCCGGCCCGCGAGCGCAGCGGATCCAGCGGCAGCGGCCCGCGCGCGTCGGGATCGACGAGCACGACGTCCCCGTTCATCCCGGGGGCCAGGCGCCCCCTTGCCCTGCAAGGCGTAGACGGCCGCCGGGGCCGCGGCAAAGCGCTCTCTTCCCTATGCTCGAGCCACGGAAGTGCACCTGCGGGTCGATGAGACCCGGGGGAACACCAGCCTGCCGGACGCATCGAGCACTTCCTCGTCGGCAGCGGGCACCAGGCCTGACTCGACTGCAGGGATCACGCCCGCCGCAATCCGGACATCGGCGGCGCGCACGCCTGCCGTGGTCACAACCCTGCCGCCCTGTACCAACATTGTCGTCATGGTCGCCCTAGTGTTGTGTGTCGGAAGTTGGTTGCGTAAGTCGGCGAGCCATGTGTGCCGCTCGCAAGGCGCTGTCGACGCAGGGCTTGTTGGTGGACAAGTCGAGGAGACGCAACGCCGCTCGCAGCGTTGGGTCGTCCTCGCCGTATCCACCAATATGCCTGCGGCGACCCGCCTTGCGACCGGCGCCGATGTCT
>JBCCGH010000241.1:0-12284 GCA_039029375.1 Planctomycetota bacterium | reverse complement strand
TTTTTTTCGGGGGTTCTTGGCATCCCTCCTTATAATCGCCCAATTACCAACCGCTCGCTGGGCCCAACTTTACATACCCGCGGCGTCCCCCCCCGCCGCGGGGCCCAACCCGGCCGGCTGGGTCCTATCGGGCGGCGCCAGGGCGACGATCGGCGAACTGCCTTGAACGGCCCACTACCAACCAGCCTTCCTCTTGGCGCCCAGTAGAACGGACCCTGTGCCGACACACGGGCAGCCTAGAATCCCGGGCCATGCGCGCCCATTCGTCACTGTTCGTCGTGTCGCTGCTCGTCTCGGCGGCGGCCCAGCAGCCCTACCGACCCGACGTCAAAACCGCCTCGGATGAGGGCGTCAAGGCAATGGCCAAGTTCGCGCTGGCCAAGGGGCTTGAGGTCGATCTGTTCGCCGCGGAGCCGATGGTCGCCAACCCCGTCGCGTTCTGCGTCGATGAACGCGGCTCCGTCTATGTGTGCGAGACGTTTCGGCTCCACGCCGGGGTGACCGACAACCGCCGACAGGAGCACCGGCAAGGTTGGGTCGATGACGATCTCGCGGCGCGCACGGTCGACGACCGCGTCGCCGCCTACCGCCGTCAGCTCGGGGCGGAGTTCGACGACTATCTGATCGAGCATGAGCGCATCCGCCGGCTCGTCGACGAGGACGGCGACGGCCGCGCGGACCGGGCCGAGGTGTTCGCCGACGGCTTCAACGAGGTTGCCGACGGCATCGGCGCTGGCGTGCTCGTGGACCGCGGGGTGGCCTGGTACACCTGCATCCCCAAGCTGTGGCGCCTCGCCGATCGCGACGGCGATGGCCGCGCCGAGGAGCGCACGCCGCTCCACGACGGGTTTGGCGTGCACACGGCCCTGCTCGGGCACGACATGCATGGGCTGTGCTTTGGGCCCGACGGGAAGCTGTACTTCAGCATCGGCGACCGGGGGTTCAGCGTCGAAACCAAGGAAGGCAAGACGCTGCGCTTCCCCGACACCGGCGCGGTGCTGCGCTGCCACCGCGACGGCTCCGAGCTCGAGGTGTTCGCCAGCGGCCTGCGCAACCCGCAGGAGCTCGCGTTCGACGATTACGGCAACCTGTTCACCGGAGAGAACAACTCCGACGGCGGCGATGCCGCGCGCTGGGTCTACGTGATGGAGGGCGGCGACTCGGGCTGGCGCATGGGCTACCAGTATCTCCCCGACCGCGGCCCTTGGAACCGCGAGCGGCTGTGGGAGCCACCCTTCGCGGGGCAGGCCGCTTGGATCGTGCCGCCGATCGCCAACCTCGGCAACGGCCCGTCGGGCCTGACCTACTACGCCGGCGGTGCGGCGGTGCCGGAGCGCTACGCCGATCACTTCTTCTTGTGCGACTTCCGCGGCGGGAGCAGCCGCAGCGGCATCCACGCGCTGGCCATGGAGTCCAGCGGCGCCGGTTTCGAGCTGGTCTCGCGCAGCGATCTGATCTGGCACGTGCTCGCGACCGACGTGGACTTCGGCCCGGACGGCGCGCTGTACGTCACGGACTGGACCGAAGGTTGGGACAAGACCGGCAAAGGACGCATCTACCGGCTTTGGGCACCCGAGCGGCGCCAGGCGCCGATCGTGCAGCAGACGCGTCGATTGCTTGCCGCAGGGTTTGCGGGCCACAGTTTGACCGAGCTCTGTGCTCTGCTCCGGCACGCGGATCGGCGCGTGCGGCAGGGTGCACAGTTCGCGCTCGCCGCCCACGCCGACGGGCCCGCGACCGCGGCGGCCTTGGCCGCGGTCGCGGCATCGCCGGACCACCGGCTGGCACGGATCCACGCGATCTGGGCTCTCGGCCAGCTGGCACCACGAGAGGCGGGCGTCTCACAACCGGTGCAGGCGCTACTCGCCGACGGCGATGCCGAGATCCGCGGCCAAGCGGCGAGGGTGCTCGGCGACGCGGGGGTGGCGGAAGCTGGGCCCGCGCTGCAGAAGTGTCTATCGGACCGCAGCTCGCGCGTGCGCGCACTCGCCGCGATCGCGCTGGGCAAGCTGCGCCGCCCCGACGCCGTGGCAGCGCTGGCGAACGTCCTGCGCGGCAACGCCGACCGGGATCCATTCCTGCGGCACGCCGCGGTCATGGGCCTGCTCGGCTGCGCATCGCGCGAGGCGACGCTAGAACTCGCGACCGACGCAGCGCCGGCCGTGCGCCTCGGTGCCCTGCTGGTGTTGCGACGGCGCGGGGATGCCGCCGTGGCGCGCGCGTTGGACGACGACGATCCGCGGCTCGTCGCCGCAGCGGCCCGCGCGATCCACGACGTCCCGATCTCGGCCTCGGCCCCAGCACTCGCCAACGTGCTCACTCGCGACGCGCTGCCCGACCGTCCGACGCTACACCGGGCGATCGCCGCGGCCGAGCACCTCGGCGGCCACGAGCGGGCCGAGTGGCTGGCGGCACTGGCCGCGCGCGGGGATGTGGAGGCGAACCTGCGCGCACAGGCCCTGGGCGCCCTGGCATCTTGGGCCCAGCCGTCCAGCCGCGACCGGGTGCTAGGCCTGTGGCGCCCCACCGAGCCGCGATCGCCGCAACCGGCGATCGACGCGCTGCGGCCGACGGTCGGCCCGTTGCTGCTAGACCGGGACGACGCCGTGCGGGGAGCTGCGGTGGATGCCATCCTCGCCCACCGGTTGAGCGCGTGCGGTGACGGTCTGGCGGCGCTCGTCGAGGACCCGGCGGCCGGCGACGAGGTGCGCGCGCGCGCGCTCGCGGCACTGGCGCAGCTCGGCCATCCTGAGCTCGAGCCGCTGGTGCAGCGGGCGGTCGGCGACGACGCCGGCGCAATGCGACGGCAGGCCTTCCGGATCGTCACCGAGCTCGAGCCGGAGCAGGCCGTGCGTGCCGCAGGGACTCTGCTCGCCAGCGAGGCGCCCGCCGACCAGCGTTTGGCATTGGCGATGCTGGGCGACCTTCAGGAGCCCGCCGCCGAGGCCACGCTGCTGGCCTGGGTCGGACGACTACGCGACGGCAACGTTCCCGCAGAGATCCAGCTCGACGTCGTGGAGGCCGCCGAAGCACACGACTCCGCGGCTCTCGCCGAGGGCCTGGCCGAGTACCGGGCTGCCAAACCGGGTGACGACCCCATCGGTCCGTTCGTGGAGATCGTCGCGGGCGGCCGTCGCGAGGCCGGCCGGAAGCTGTTCTGGGAGCACCTGTCGGCGCAGTGCGTACGGTGTCACCGCCTCGGCGGCGAGGGCGGCGACGCCGGGCCACCCCTCGACGGAGTCGGCGCGCGACTCGATCGCCGCCAGCTCGTTGAGGCGTTGGTCCGCCCCAGCAGCAGCCTCACGCCTGGCTACGGCTCGGTTGTGGTCACCATGCGCGACGGCGCCGTGCACGCGGGCCTGCTCCGGTCCGAAGACGCGACGGCGCTGCGGTTGCAGCCGACCATGGGGCCCGAGATCCTGCTACCGAAAGATCAGGTGGCGGAGCGGAGCGATGCGGTCTCGGCGATGCCCCCCATGCACGGCCCCCTCGATCGACGGCAACTCCGCGACCTCGTCGAGTTCTTGGCGGCGCAGCAGTGATCTTTGGACGACCGAGATCGCGATCGCGAAGGTCCGCCGGAACGGCCACCCCAGCGCGAGCGGTGATCGACGAGCCGACCGGACGGCCCGGTGGTCGCCGGCTACAACAAAGTAGGCTGCTCCCAAGCGGCCGTAGATGGTCAACCTCGGCAGCGAACCGAGCGAGCTGCGGGCTCATCCCAAATTGTGAGCCTTCTCGTCAAACGGCTATTCTGCCGGCGTGCCGCCTCTCCCACCCAGCCCCGACACCCGCTACGACGTGATCATCGTCGGCGGCGGTGCGTCGGGCATGGTGGCGGCGATCCGCGCCGCGAGGCTCGGCAAGCGCACGTTGATCTGCGAGAAATCGCGCTCGCCCGGACGCAAGTTGCTCGCGTCGGGAGGGGAGCGCTGCAACCTGTCGAACACTCTGTCGACCGAGGAGTTCATGGAGCGCGTCGGTCGCGACGGACGCTTCATGGGCCCCGCACTGGCTCTGCTCGGCGGCGACAAGTTGCGCGAGTTCTTTCACGGCATCGGCGTACCAACGGTCGTGCACGACGGCTTCCGGGTGTGGCCAGAGACGCGCAAATCGACCGCGGTGCTTGCTGGACTGCTGGGGGAAATCGAGCGACTCGGTGTCGCGATGGCGCTGAACTGTGAAGTGCAGCGCACCGAGTCTGATGGTCGCGGTTTTCTCGTCGTGCACACGGAGGGGTCGTTTTGTGGCGAGCGCCTGATCCTCGCCACGGGTGGTCTCGCGCTGCCCCGGTCGGGGGCGTCGGGCGGTGGATACGCGTTCGCCGAGCGCTTTGGCCACAAGATCCGTGCTTGCTTCCCGGCGGGCGTTCCACTGCTGACCGCCGAGAGCTGGCCGGCGCGCTGCACGGCGCACACGATTGGCAAGGCCGAGCTCCAAGTCGCGATCAAGAAGCACGCGCGGATCCAGCGCACCGGGGATCTGATCTTTACCAAAGATGGGATTCGGGGCCCCGTCGTCCTCGACATGTCCCGCGACATCGCGCAGCTGCTCGAGAAGCACGAGGCCGTGCCGATCTGGATGAATCTCTGTCGCGGCAAGAACCAAGAGGACTGGCAGAAGACGTTCAAGGAGTGGCGCCAGGAGGGAGGCGCGACCGTGCTCGAGCACCTGTCGACGAGGCTGCCCCGCGAGATCGCCGAGTGCATGTGCGGGCTCGCCGACCTCGACACGACCACCACGATGCGCGAGCTGAGCGGAGGGCAACGCGAGGCGTTGATCCGTGTGCTGGTGAGAACGCCCCTGACCGTGACCGCGACCGCGGGCTACGGCCGCGCATTCGTCACGCGGGGCGGCGTGAACCTCAAGGAAGTCCGACCGGACTCACTCGAGAGCAAGCGGCGTGACGGCCTCTATTTGTGCGGTGAAGTGCTCGATCTCGATGGGCCGTGTGGTGGCTTCAACCTGCAGTGGGCGTTCGCGAGCGGTTACCTCGCCGCGACGTCTGCCGCGGCAAGCTTGGACATGGCCGACGCGCCCGCCGAGATCGAGACCGAGTGCGGCGCCGGCGAGTAGGGCCGCGGCGGCGCCAGCGACGCCTGCGGCACGCTTCCAGCGGAGCTCCCGGCGTCTAGACGCCGGGCAAGGGGCGGGCCCACAGGTTGAGCCCGAGGGGCACGAGGTCGCCGAGTGCGATGCCCTGGCGTTCGGAGGCCAACACCGACTCGACGACCGCGCGACCGGCCGGTTCGTCCGCGAGGTCGCGCGAGCAGTAGCGGAAGAAGTACGGAGCGGGCTCAACGCCCAGCACCTCGAAGTGCGCGGCGACGGCTTCGCGCCAGCGAGCGGACGAGTGGATGTGGTGCTCGTGCTCGTCTTGCCAGCGTTGCAGGCGGTCGGCGTCTAGCTGCCACTCCGCGGCCATCGGTAGGCCCGCGGCGCGCAGAGCCGCGAACAGCGAGTGCGCCCAGGTGAGGGTCTTGGAGTCGACGCCTTCCCAAGCCCAGTCTTCGACCACTAGGTGACCTCGCGGGGCGAGGCGTTCGCGCGCCGAAGCGAGTGCGGCATCGAGCTCGTCGACGTGGTGAAGGGAACGCGTGAACAACACGGCGTCGACTTCGACGTGCGGACCGTCCGGGAAGCTCGCGCAATGCGCGTCGACGCCGCGCGCCTGCGCGCGCTGCACGTTCGCCGCATCTTGGTCCACGGCGACCACTCGGAACCCGCGGGCTTGCAGCCCTGCCGCCAGGCGCCCCTCACCGCAGCCGACCTCCAAGACGCGACACGGCTTGGTGAGGATGCGGTCGAGGAAGGCGAGGGTGGCCTCGGTGGGCTGATCGACACTCAACGGATCTGGTTGCAAAGCGGCGGCCTCCGGGTGGAGCAATCGGTGGCCCCGGATGCTACGGCCCGGACTGTGCCCGCGGCCGCGTCTTCGGCCGGGCCGATGCATCAGCGGCGGGGGGGGGCGGCGGCGTTGGTGCTAAGGTGAGCGGATGAGCAGGAAGCGCCACGCCTGGGTTGGCGTCGCGATCGTCGCCACGCTCGATGCGCAGGTGCAGCATCCAGAACGCGCGTTGTCGCTCGCGGTAGATTTACCGGATGCGGCAACGCGGCGCGAGGCAGCGCGCCAACTCGCCGGTCGCGACGATGTGTCGCTCGATCTCTGGGTGCGTTTGCTGCGTCGGTTCGGCAGGTTCGGAGCCGTCGCGCCGGGCCTGCACCGACACGAGGTCGCGTTGTCGCTCGGTGGTGGACGCGTCGCGAAGACGGAGCTGTTCGTCCACGTGCCGTCGGGCTACCAGCCGGACGAGCCGGCACCGTTGCTGTTCGCCGCACACGGCACCCATGACTCGGGGCGGAACCAACACCGCCCTTGGGCGGAGGTCAGTGAGAAGCTCGGGTCCTTGATCCTTGCCCCGAGCGACGCTGGCGCCGTCGCGGGCTACGGGTTCAGTGACATCGAGCGCGATACCGCGTGGGCGGCGTTGCGCTGGGCGCGGCGCCGCTTCAACGTCGACGAGAATCGAATCTTCGCGAGCGGGATCAGCCGCGGCGGTCACTTGGTGTGGGACCTGGCGCTGCGGGCGCCGGATCGCTTTGCGGCGCTGGTGCCGGCGATCGGCGGGCCGCGACTCAACGTGGCCGCGGGCCAAAACAACCTGCGCTACCTCGAGCAGGTCGCGCACCTGCCGATCCGGGATCTGCAGGGCGCCAAAGATGACCCCGCCCTGCTGGCCAACCTTCGCTGGGCGTTTGCGCGGCTGGGTGACTGGGACGCGACCGATGCGGAGCTCATCGAGTTCGCCGAGCTCGGGCATGACTTCGAGTGGACTGCGGTGGACTGGCTCGCGTTCCTCGGCGGCGCACGACGCCAGCCGCTGCCCGACCGGGTCGTGCGTCTGGCCGTCACTGCCGACACGCGCGCGGGGCGCGCCCGGGCGTTTTGGCTCGACGTGCTGCAGGTCGAGCCGCGCGCCGTGGCGACCTTCCGGCCACGGGTGAGCGCGGCACAGTGGGAGCGCCTGGACACGCTCGCGCAACGCCGGCTCGTGCAGCGCCAGGTCGACGCGCGCACGGGGCGACTGGAGGTGTCGCTCCAGGCACCCGGTCGCTTCCAAGCGCGCGGCCACGGCGTGGCTCGCTTTCGGCTCCTGCTGACGGAGGACATGCTCGATGCCGATGGTGGAGTCCAGGTCCGCTTCAGCGGCAAGTCGGTCCGTGCCAAGCCGCAGCCCAACGCGTTGACCCTGCTCACCGAGTTTGTCGAACGCTTTGACCGCACCTTCCTACCGGTCGCCGAGGTCGTCGTTCCGTAGCGGCCCGTTGAGCCCCCGAGCGCGAGCTGGCCGACTGCGAAGCCCGTGAAGCCTGCGCTGCGGGGAGAGGCCTGTCGGGGGCGACCGGTAGGGCAGGAACCAGGTGATCTGATTCGCAGCGCCGGGGCGTCACCAAACCCACGCCCCGTGCATTTCTTGAGCGCTTACGCCGGTTGAACACTGCGCGCGAGCGGTGAAGTCGCGCTGCCAATCGCGAACCCGGCTGGGCGCGGCGCGGTCACCGTCCCGCTGCCCAGCAATCCCGCGCTGCTCGGCGCGGTCTACTACAATCTGGGCTTCGCCGACGATCCCGGAACCAACCCGCTAGGGCTGGTCGCGACCAACGCCGCGCGCGCTCTCGCGCGCGGGGAGGGGCTCACCGTGAGCGCTCTGGCGGTTTACGACGACCTCCATTGGCTCGGCACGTCGGCACGGCAGCGGCGGCCGAGCCGGCGCCCGGCGTCTTGGTCGCTGTCCCGCTGTACTGCTTCCGTTAGCTACGGCTTCGACACAAGCTACGAGTCCGTCGAACGCCTCGTGCGCAAGCTATGACGCTGTCCGACTGGGGTTGCATAATGGCGCGGAAGTGGTCAACGGTCACCAGGGCGACGGGAACACTGCGCGTTCGCGGCCGCATCTGACTTCGAAGGGCCCCCACCGCTTCCCCACCCTGTGCTCGAAACCGCTCCACGCCTCGCATCGCAGATAGAACGAGCCACTCGGCGCAGGATCGACCACGAGATACTTGCCACGCCAATCGGCCGCTCGAAGACATCGCGAGCGGCCCCTCCACTCGACCGCTATTCTCGGCACATCCCGATACTCCTCCCGCACAAGAAACATCGCCTGCCGGCGATTGACGGCGAGCTGCCACTCGGCCCCAACCGACGAGTCGACCCTCCAGCGACACGCTGACTCGAGTCCCGGTTGATCGGTTCCGTTGATGAATGCAGTCAACAGGTACTCTCCCGGGCGTACACAGGCTTGAAACCGCCCGTCGAGATCAGTTGCGATCGGCCCGACTATCGTCGCCCCTAGCGGCCCTTCCACCCGCTCCAAGGCAATCCGCCCAACAAAAGCCACCCCGTCGACCTGCACGTGCCCGCTGACATCGCAAGGTAAGAACCGCTCCACATTGGAACTTATACGCGTGACTTCCCCTTCTCTAACTCTATACGTACCAAGATCGGATCGGGCGGCGACTGCCTCTAAGGGCAAAGTCGGCAGACGCAACCATACCCGCCAGTTGCCCTCCGGAACCGCGGGGATCACAAAGCGCCCGTCTCCCCCAACTCGAAAGCTACGTCCACGAGCAGCGGGTAGAACACACCACTCCGAGTCCGTGTTTTGGAGAGCTAGACTCCCGAAAGCGCTCGGGTTCCGCGACGAACAATGGAATCGCCCTTCGATGCCTCCCAATCCGGGCAGTCGGATTGTCTCCGTCATTGGCAGGCGCGAAGGCTGCCACGCCGTATCAACATGATCTGGCCGACCTCTCGACCGAACACGCAATCTGACGCCACCTCCTCTTGGGACTGGCAACTCCGCCACACCCAACTCGTCGGTAGTGCGACGCACGGCCTCAATCGCAAGCGGTAGTGAGCCTTCCAGCATACTCAAAGTCAGCGCTTGCTGCTGGACAGACAGGCCAACAACTTCATCGTCACCGACGGCAACGTCGACGACGAGGTCTGCACCGGCAACTGGCGCACCACTGCTGTTCACAACTCGCACAACGACGTTCTTGGGTTCCAGTTCTACTGCCCATTCACCGACTCGCGCGGGGACTTTGACGACTACTGTGTCGAGATACTCCGATGCCTTTGGAGCCAGAACGAACCATGTCGCGTTCAATGGGCGTCGATGAAATACGACTACCCCCGACTCGTGATCGATCGTCGTTGGTGCGACTTGGCGATCCGATTCGATCATTCGAATGCCGAAACGACGTAAAGCCGAGCCTGTGAGCGCGTCAGCGACGCGCAGCCGCAGCGGTTGCCGCCCCTCCATTCGCAGCTCAATCCCAGTATCTCCTGGCATCCATGCCCCAGAGAAAATCTCTTTCCGACCATCCTCGGCTGGGCCCTCTACCTCAAGTCGAGAAACCTGGAATTCCGGATCTCGCAACTTCAGACAGAAAGTGCCGCCTTGATCCGTGATGGCTCCATTCGAGAACTGAGGAAAGGCGCGTACCCTCATGCCCGCTAGGCCCACGCCATGGTCATCGACCACCAGCCCAGACAATGTGGATTCACTGTTGACCCGGACAACGACATCCAACGGATTGGGTGGATATACGGAATCCGGAGTAATCCGGATTTCCGGCGGCGAGAGCACGTCGCAATCGGTCCCGCGGACCAGCCAAGTCCCCTCGGTGAGCGGCTCCCCGGTTCGGAAGAAGCCGTTCCCGTAGCTCTTGAGCTCTACCCGAACTGATTGCGCGAGACGGGCGCTATGCGCCTCCTGGCCCGCAATTCGAAGAGCGAACAGCCCGGCACCACCGGCCGGCCTTCGATTCTCCTCGCTAACGCGCCCATGGACCGTCACTGACGCGCCTAGTTGCAGCGTCCCGACATCCAACGCTTGACCAGGTTCGGGAGGGGCGAAAGTACCGAAGTAGCGGACTCCACCGGCCTGCACGGTTATCCGTATGTCTACACGGGCATCCAGCAGATGGCTCAGACTGAACGTTCCGTCGGCTGCAGTGACGCCGGACGCCTGACACTGCCACAAGCCGTCACTGGGCATAGCCCCATCGCGAGGCCAGAGTTGCGACCGAACGCTTACTCCAGGCGCGCGCCCCGCGGTCCTCGATTCGATTGCACCAACAATCTGAACCTGCCTCATTTCTAGGCTAGCTCTCCGGACGCGACTCAGGGGCGCCTCCGGGATGCCGGGCTGCGCGCCGTCCGGAGCGAGATCGCTTTGGCTCCACACAGGAACGGGGACACGTACGCCAACATGGTGCAAGCCCGCCAGAGCCAACGAAGCCACGGCGACGCAGCCGCCAATCGCAAGAAGGAAGTGCCCCCGGCTCACCTGGGCTGACTCCGTTGGGCGTGCGACAGATCTTGCTTCACACGCAGGACGTCATCAGACTGCGCTAAAGCTGCGAGATGACGCAGTGCGTCGAACAGCAAAGGGGCGCGAGATCTCTTTAGACACAGAAACAACCTACCTGTCTCTACGACGGGCCCAAGCAGAATCAGCGCTTGCTCGCCGTCCACCATCACGGGATCCCGCGACAAACTTGTTGGCATCGCGGAGCTGCTATCGCGAACGCGAAACTCCCCTAACGCCAATGCGCGCTTCTTAGCATCCACGACGTCGGGGCCGAGGTCGGCGGCAAGAGATTGGAACTGTATCCATTCTTGGGTTTTCGGCCCGAGACGGAACATCTCGCCGCTCCTCAACGAGGCGCGAGCCGCCTCCTGCAGACGCATAGCAGTTTCCAATTGGGATAACGCGTCTTCCAACTCGTCAGGAGACAAAGCCACGGCCCGGCATCCATCCCAGAATCTCTCGGAGGCGTTGCCCCGAGGGACAGGTAAGGCCGAGCTCAACTCAGAGCTCTTCCCGCCCGCCCATAACACTCCCTCGAATGTGCCGATCCATGATCCGAAGCACACCCCTAGAACTGCTGCTAGGGCTAGGACGCCGAGTGAACGTGCGCGACCACGAAACCGCGGAGTCATGGGCGACCTTATTTGTCGACCCAAGGGCAGTCGGCGCAGAAGAAGGACATGACCGATGGAAGGGTCGGCTTGGGAGGCAACGGGCAAACTGACCAAACACGCCACTGCACGACGGCGGGACTGAGGGGGGTCGTTGATCCGCAGTCCATTTGCCAAACTTGGGTGGGAGACCCACATACAACTGGGTTCCAGACTCCGGCCGCATCTTGGAATTCAGGAAGGCAGCAGGTGTGGTCGCATAGAGGGCGGACCGCAAACTGGCAGCCGGGCTCATCAGGAAGGCAGGGCGGAGTGAATCCGGTGCACTGGCAATTTCCGGGTTCGATCTGCGCGTCCCAGGTGACGATGCAGGCCCCCGCACCGAGCAGCGGTGTTAGTAGAGTTGGTGTGCAATCCGGGCAGGGGTCGCCGCCATCAGCTTGCTCGTGCGAGGCAGCGTTTCCGATAGGCTGGACGATCGTGTTCGAGTTGAGCGTGAAGCCGGTCAGGGCCGTCAGAGCAAAAACGGCGAGTGGCGGTAGTAGCGCCATGCTGTAACCTCCATTTGAATAGATGGTTGCATCGGAATCGGCGCGATCGTCGACGAAGTCGTCTACGACGGCCGTCGGTGGGTAATCACACTCTGCGCCCCGGTTGTCCCAGTAATTAATGCCGGCAACCTAGATAGAGTCTGTCAGTTCGGGTGCTCCGCGCCTTCCGTGTTGTTGCCGCTCACAGCCGCACAGCTTCCCGCAACAGGTAGTCCGTCCCGTCCGGTGACGTTGATGTCGTCAGCTGCACGAATGTCGAAGGAGTCACTCGTCGGACACCACCCGCAGGCCCACTGCGCGGCCCGTTCCCGTGCATCCGCGCCTGGTCGTCGGACAGGGCCGGTGTCTTGCCGCAGTTTGTGCAACCCGAACGCGGGCGCGGTGGCGCCGCAGATCCTGTGCCTCGGCGCGTGCTACGCCGGCTTGGCGCTGGTCACCGACGGCACCTACGCGTTGTTGGCGGGTCGCGTCCGCCCTTGGCTGTTGGGTCGAGTGAGCGCGAGCCCGTGGCCACGCTACGCGACGGGCACCGCGTACGTGGGCATGGGAATCAGCGCAGCGTTCGCCGAGCGGAGGTAGGGTCGTTCGGCCGAAGGTGACTAGTGTCCTGGATCCGAAGTTCCTGTGCAGAGGGTGCGTGACCGGACGCTGCTCGCAAGAAGCACCGACGCAGGCATATGGGTGGATACGTCGAGGAGGTGCGACGCAGCGAGCGGTGGCCGGACGGGTGCCATCTGTGC
>JBCCGH010000240.1:0-12441 GCA_039029375.1 Planctomycetota bacterium | reverse complement strand
GTGTGATTCAGAAATCTGCGGATTCTCCGCGGCCCTCAACGCCGTTCGCAGCGTTGGGTCGTCCTCGCCGTATCCACGAATATGCCTGCGGCGACCCGCCTTGCGACCGGCGCCGATACCTCGCGGGTAATGCCCCATCTGCCTGAATCACACCACTAGGTCGAACCGCGGACCTCGACGCGGATCTGCACGGTGGCCTCGACGACCCAGGTCACCGCGTTGCGGATCTGGGCTGCCGCGACGAAGCTGCCGCCGCGGGCCGGGACCTGGTTGGCGTCCACCTGGAGCTCGAAGTCGAGTGTCTGGCCAGGGCGGAGGAGGCCGCTTTGGCGACCGACGAAGCGGAGCCACGGCTTGGTCACGTCGACCGCGTAGATGAACGACCCGGTGCCAATGTTGTGCAGGTCGTAGGTGGGAGAGTCGATGAGGAACGGCCCGCCGACGGGACCGATCGCGAAACCACCGCGTGGGGGCTGTAGGTCCAACCGGTAGACAAGGTGAGGCGGTGGGGTCGCGATCCGATCATCGTCGCTGGCGCAGCCGGCGGCGACCGCGGCGGCGAGCAGGGCGAAGTGGAGGCGCAGGGAGCGGAGCGGCACGGGGAACAGCGACGGCATGCGCAAACGGCGGCAGCGAAGGACTACGGGCGTGGGGAGGTGGGTTCGGCCGCCGTCGCGGTGAGCCGGCCGGCGTTATCGGGCTCGGGCAACCGGATCACGCGGGCCGGGATGCCGACGACGGTCGCGCCCGGCGGCACGTCGTCGAGCACGACGGCGTTGGCACCAATCCGGGCGTGGTCGCCGACGGTGACGGGGCGAATGATCTTGGCGCCGGCGCCGATGTCGACGTGTCCGCCGAGCTTCACGTCGGCGACGAGCGTGACCTGATGGAACAGTAGGCAGTTGACGCCGACCGTGGCTCGCGGGTGGACGACGACCCCATTGGGGTGCGTCAGCAACAGGCCACCACCAATCTGCGTGTTGATGGGGATGTCACAGGCGCAGACGATGCTCCAGAAGCGGTGCTGCAGGACGTGCCACCGGGACAGGACGCGCACGACCGGATTGCGGCTGGTCCGACGGCGCTGATACCCGCGCATCGCCTTCAACAGCCGGCGCGGGGGGTCCCACCACCGCTCGGGCGCTTCGCGGCTCCAGTCGGGTTCGGTCGCGGACGGCTGCGGGACCATGGGCGGTCAACGTAGCGACGCGGCGGGAGCACGTCTTGTCCCATGTTCTGGGGGGCCGTCGCCGTCGACGAACATCCGATGCCATAGCTCGACTGCAACCAAGCGACCCAGTAGAGGGATCACCGCAGCCCGCCCCGCGAAGGCCGCATCGAGCAGGTTTCGTACCCCGCCGGGATCGAAGTAGCCGCGGTTGCGCGCCCGCGGGCCGTCGACGATCGCGGTCAGCGCCCGTTGCAAGGGAGCGTCACTGCTGAACCAGCGGTTCATCTGGACGGCGCGCCGATCGGCGCCGCGGGATCGGCGCCGCGGCAACACGCGGCGGGCCGCGATGGTCGCGTAGCGCGCGAGGTGCGCCGCCGCCCCGGCGTCGGCCCGCATCCCGGTGCGCTCATACGGCAGCGCCGCCAGGTCCGGGGCGAGGGCGCCGAGCAGTCGACCCAGCACGATCTTCTCTTTGCAGCGCAGTGGTGACGTGAGGCGGAGGCCGACCGCCATGACGCTGGGGTGGAGCAGCGGGTGACGGACCTCGCAGTGCGCCCGCAGGAGCGCCGTGCCGCAGAGGTTGAACTTGCGCAGGCGATTGCCGAAGTCCAGGGCGTCGTAATCGTCGAAGGGGTCGGCGTGCCGGTGCACGCTGTCGGCGTACTCGCGCAGCCCTTCACGGACCGCGTCCCGGGCGCGCGGCGCGAATCGCGGCGCCAGGACCGGATACAGCGGTTCGCCACTGGGATCGACCACGGCGTTGGGCAGGCTCCGAAGGACTGCGCGTTGTCGCTCGACGCCCACGCCGGGGAGCTTCGCCAGCCATGGGTCGAAGAAGTGATGGAAGCCCTCGACGCCGCTGGCCCCGTCCAACATCAGTTGGCGGTCGTCCGGCAGTAGCGGCACGAGCCCGAGGATCTGCGCATCGGTCGGCGGGAACAGCCCGTCGGTGCGCCAGACCGCCTCGTCGATCCAGGCGAGGACGTCCGCGGCCGTCAGCTCGCGGCTCGTGTTGGGGATCCCGGCCACTTCGGCGACGCGCGCGGCGATGGTCAGGTCGGGCACGCCCGGGGACCCCATCGTGTACGAGCGAATGTCCACGCCGGCGCGCCGTGCCAAGGCCAAGGCCAGTCGCGAGTCGAGGCCGCCGCTGAGAGGTAGCTCGACGATTGCGACGTCGCCAAACAGGTCGTCGGCGGCGGCGTCGAGGGCAGCGCGCAGCTCGGCAACGGCGTCGCCGGGGCGCCGAATGCGAGCATCGCGGTCGTAGCGCAGCTCGAAGTACCGGTGCGCCGTCACTCCACGAGCGCTGAAGGACAGCACCGTGCCGGGTGGCACGAGCCGGACATCCCGCGCCAGCGTTCGATCGCCCACGGTCGCGCCGAGCTGCACGAACTGCGCGAGGCCGATCTCGTCGACTTCGACTCGGCCGACCTCGGGGACGAGCGCCTTCACCTCGGAGGCGAAGGCAACGCCACCGGCAGGATCGCGCCGGTAGTAGAGCGGTCGGAGGCCCAGGGGATCCGCCACGAGGTGCAGGGTTCCGGTGGCTGGGTCGTGGAGAGCAAGGCCAAAGTGCCCGCGCAGCTCGGCCATCAGGTCGAACCCGGCGTGGCCGTAGGCGACCAAGAGGGACGCCGCCGCGCGGTTCCGCTCGAAGGCGGGCTGGCCGGCGGTCGGGGCCACGCCAAAGACCTCACCGTGCACACCGGCGAGCGCGTCGTTGGCCTTCGCCAGCGGTGCGCTGGGCGGACTGGCGGCGAGGGGCTGATACGCGAAGGCGGCGGTCCCGCTCGCCGTGACGACGGTCTGTGGCGCGGCGGCGCCGGGGTCGTGCGCGGCAAGCCGCCGCGCCATGCGCGTTGCACGCTCGGCGTCGCCACCGAGCCCAAAGCTGCCGGTCAGGCCTCCCACCGCGCCACTAACGGGCTTTGGCGATTCCGCTCAGCAGGGACCAGCGCGCCAGTTCCCGTGCCATGATGCGGTGGCCAGTTTCGTTGGGGTGCGTGTCGCCCCAGAAGTAGGGCACCGCGGCGGTGGCGACGGCGGCCTGGAAGGG
This sequence comes from Planctomycetota bacterium, assembly GCA_039029375.1. Classification (GTDB taxonomy): domain Bacteria; phylum Planctomycetota; class UBA1135; order UBA1135; family UBA2386; genus JBCCGH01. Next base: position 9,211 of record JBCCGH010000240.1, on the reverse strand, counting down.
CTCCGTGAGATCCAGCACGGGCAGGTCGCCCTCGGCGGCCGCCCACTCGAGCAACGATGGGCGCAACGGGCTGAGATGGGCCTGCGGGTCGGCGAGCGGTGTCTCCGCGGGCCAGGTGCAGTGGGCCTGCAGCGTTCGGTACTTGGAAGGCACGAGGACGAGTCCGTAGCTGCCGCCCGCTTCGCGGACGAAAGCCGCCGTTTGCCGCCAAAGCCCCTGCACCGTGGCCGTCTCGTCGGCGAACGGCGCGATGCGCCGCCCCGTCCAGAAGAACAAGTAGCTCTGGTCGCCGATGGTGCCGCGATTCCAGTGGGCGTCGTAGGGCACGGGCTGCAGCAGCCGCTGGGCCCAGAGCACCGCGTTGGCGACGAAGCTTCGTTCTCGGTACGAGCGTTGCGGCTCGGCCCCCGGTGTGCTGCGATCGCCGACCGCATCGGCCAGATCGTTGGCCTCCGTGGCGAACTGGAGGACGACGGCGCCGTCCAGCGGCAGATCGCTCTCCCGGAGGATCTCGAGCTCGCGCTGCGCGCCAATCCCGATCAGTGCCACGGTCATCACCGGGCGAGCGAGACGCGCTTCGAGGAGGGCCCGCACGGTCTGCGATTCTTCGATCAACCCGGCCACCAGCACCGAGTCGCCGAGCAGATACACGTCGGCAGCATCGCGGTCGGTTGGGTTGCGAAAGCCGCGCGCGTCGGTCCGGTAGTGGAAGGGCCGTGGCTCGGCCGGCAAGTTCCACGCTGAGGCGGTGTCCTGAAACGTCTCGCCCTGGAGGTCGAGGTGCGGCGTGGCGATGCTGCCGTGGCCGGCATGCACGCGGTTGCCGAGCACGCTCGCGTAGTCCGCGACGCCGACGATCGCCGCGGTCTCGAGCAGCGCGACGCCGGCGCCGAGCCCGGTCGTGGCCAGGACGAACGAGAACAGCGCTTGGCGGCGCGCGGCCAGGGTCGCTGCCAAGGACAGCCACAGCAGTGCGGCGGCGACAAGCAGGGGCGCCGTCCGCCAGTGCCCGAAGAAGTTGCGGCCTTCGAGTGGCGGATCGCTGCGGCTGTACAGCAGCCAAGCGGCGCAGAGAACGATTCCCGTCACCGCGATGATGCGGCTGGTGCGCATGGGGCGTCAGCGGCGGGCGAACTCGATCTCGTCGAGACCGAGGCGGGCCTGCGCCGAGCCCCAGCTGGGGCCGAAGCGGAACGCGATCTGGCGCACGTCGGCCAAGTCGACGTCGGTCCCGTTGTTTTGGAAGTCGCCCAAGCGCAAGCGGATGGTCTCGAAGTCGCTCGTCCAGCCGGTGCCGACGCCGCAGGTCCGCGTGTAGCCGCAGACCGCTGGGCCGCACAGGATGTTGCGCTGGTAGGGCTCCTCCACGCCACCGCCGTAGGCGCCGATGTTGATGGTGCCGACGTTGCCGTTGCCGTCGGTGAGCGCCACCGAGAACGTGACGTCGCCCAGCTCGGCGATCGTGAACGGATGGCGGGTGCCCTGCGCGGCGCGGAACTGGAGGAACTCGTAGTCCCGGACATCGCGCTGGGCCGCGGTCAGCGTGTAGACGTGGTCGTAGTCGCCGGCCCCGTCGACGCTAAACACGCAGCCCCAGCTGTCGTCGCCGGCGTAGGTGGTGCCGGTCCCCGTTTCACTGGAGGCGTCCATGACGAACCCGTTGAAGGGATCGTTGGGGTTGTTGGTGAAGTTGCGGTTGCGGTCGTCGAGGTGCCCCTCGACGTAGTCGAGCACCGTGGAGGTCACGGTCGCGCCGGAGCTGGCCAGCGCCCGATCGTGGTTGGTCTGGAAGTTGTCGACGATCAGGGTGCCGCGCGCCGGCCCCTCCTGATAGACGAGGTTGGCGTCGACGCACGCGACGAAGGGCACAGCCTTGGGCCGGAACGTGTCGTACTGCCGCCACAGGTAGTCTTTGGCCGCGGGGTTGCCCTCGACGAAGTGCTCCAGGAGCGCGATGAAGTGGCTCCGGATCATCCAGTGCGCTGCTTCCTTGCCGAGAAGGCAGGGGCCGGCGGCGAACGGAAACGCCGCCGCAGCGTGGAAGTCGGCGTGGCCGACCCCGTACAGGGATGTGATCATGCGGGTGCCGTCGGCCCGATCGTGGAGCTTGTAGGGCTGCGCCGTGGGGAATTGGGCGCAGCCACTGACGTCCTCGTCCGCTTGCCCCATCCAGACGTGGTAGTTCACCGAGTGCGGCTTGGACGAAGCGCTGCCACCGAAGTCGACGGGCGCCATGCTGGAGATCAGCACGATGCTGCTCTGCGCGTAGTTGGCCGGCACGTAGCGCCCGTCGACGATGTTATCGTAGGCGCGGACGACGCCATCGCCACCGCGGCTGTGGCCGATCCAGACGATCTTGTTGGCGTCGACGTGGCCCGCCATCGCCCCGGAGGCGATCGTGCCAAGAGCGCCGAGGAACGCGTCGGTGTTCTCTTGGGTCGTGATCGCGGCGGTGTGGCTGCCCGGCTGGGTGTTGTTGTCGTGCGACATGACGACGTAGCCATACGACGCGAAGTGATTGCCGAGGTGGTCGTACCACTGGTAGTTGTGACCGTTGCCGTGGCTGATGACGACGAGGGGCTGGAGTCCCAGCGTGCTGATGGTCGTCGGGTAGTAGGCCTTCTGGTTGCGGAACGGTCGACCGCCGATGTTGTAGAGCACCGACGTCGCCGTGTAGGGTCCGGGACGGTCGAGGTTGTGGACGATGTAGAACCCGGCTTCGTCGTCGCTGAACCCGTCGGCCAGGTCGGATCCGAGGTCGAAGTTGCCGTCGGTGTTGAAGTCGACGACGATGTCATAGGGGCGGCCCAGGTCGGCGGTGCGGAACGACCCGGCCAGCGTGCCGGCGTCGAGCGTGAACGTGTTGGCCTGGATCGTGCTGCCGCCGAAGGTCACCGGCGTCGGTGCACCTCGTGCGTCGGTGAGGGACGGGTCGGCGAGCCACTCGTCCCGTGTCTTCGACGCCACGATGTAGACGTCCGCGCTCTGCCCCACGATCAGCGGGTAGCGGGTCGGATCGATGGCCATCTCCACCGTGCTGCCCTGGTTCACCGCGGTGATGTGATCAAAGAACGGGAACTGCGCGAGCGTATGGCCGGCAAGGTCCACGTTCCGATCGAGGAGCGTCAGGTCGGCACCGTTGCTGACATCGACGCCGAATGGAGCCATCGGATCGGCGATGACGGCCATGAAGAAGAGCTGGCCGCCGCGCAACAGGGGACTAGCCGGGAGCGACAACGTCACCGAGAGGTTGCCGCTGGCGTCCGTCAAGCCGAGCGGCAGCGCCTGTAGCGCTGGGGTGAAGCCGAGCGGCAAGGTCTGCCCGCGGAACGTGATGGGACCGGCGCTGACGTCCAAGAACAGCGTGACCGGCAGGGAGGCGCCGCCGCTCACTTGGATCGTCAGCGAATCGCCCATCAGCTTGCGCACCGAGGGCCGGCCGTCCAGCTTCAGGTCGGCGGCTGCGAGGGCGCATGGCAGCAGGCACAGTGAGAAGGCGCGAAGCACGTTGCGGCGGAGTGTGTTCACGCCCCGGATTCTACGGCGATCGGGGCCAGCCGCCGAAGGCCGAGCGACTCATGCGCTCCTTTGATGCGGGCCGCGGCAGAGCCAAAAAACCCACCGGGGCGGTCGCTTTCGCCCCGGAGATCCCGCATCTTGGCCCCAATGAGAGTTTTAGGATTCTGGATGTCGCTCCTGCTGGTTCCCGCCCTGGCCGCGCAAACGATCGAGAAGAAGGCCGAAGACCAAAGCTACGGCGACGTGGCGGCGGCGGCAGACCAGGCGTTCAAAGCCAAGAACTACGCCGGCTGCATCGAGCACCTGCGCGTGGCGATCAAGGTCGCGGCGAAGGAGTTGCGGAAAGCCGTGTTGGCGGCGATGCCCGAGGCTCCCGAGGGCATGGACGAGGTGCCGCAGAAGGCGGCCGCGGTCGCCGGCCTCATGGATGGCTCGGCGCTCATCGGGATTCCGATCGAGAAGCAGTTCCGCGCCAAGAACGGCCAGCGGCGGCTGACCGTGCAAGTGCATGTGAACTCCAACATGGTCAAGATGCTGGAGATGGGCCTCAACATGGCCGCGATGGACCCCAAGGTCGACGTGGTCAACTACGGGCCGCACCGGGGGATGCTGAAGAAGAACAGCGGCGGCAAGCGACTGGAGCTGCAGGTCATTCTCGACGGCAAGCACCTGCTGAGTGGCAACGCCACTGGCTTTGGCGTCGAGGAGCTGCTGGCCGTGGTGGACCAGGCCTTCGTCGACCGTCTGATGGCGTTGCTGCGCAGCGGCAAGAGCGACGGCTGAGCTGAGCTGAGCGGCCGGGCGAAGTGCGCGTCGCGAGGGCTCGCGGCGCGAGCTACGCTGCGTGCATGCGCGCGATCCTCGCAGTGTGCGGTTTGTTGTTGCCTGTCGCCCAGACCAACGCCTCGGGCGGCGAGCTGATCGCTGAGCAAGCCGCCTACGACGTCGAGCACTACACGCTGGCGTTGCGTGTCGATCCGCGCCGGCGCCGGATTGACGGTTCCTTGGTCATGCGCGCGCGCGTCGTGGCCCCGACCCAGCAGCTCGCTTTGGATCTGGACGACCGGCTCGAGGTCGGGGCCGTCTGGCGCGGTGATGTGGAGGTGCCGTTCGAGCACCGCGACGGTCGCATTTGGATCGACGCGCCCATCGAGGCGGCCGGCGAGACCGTGGCAGTGAAGGTGGATTACGGCGGGGTGCCGCGCGTGGCGCCGCGGCCACCGTGGGACGGGGGTTTCACTTGGGAGAAGACGCGGGCGGGGCAGCCGTGGATCGCGACGAGCTGTCAGGGCGAAGGAGCTGACCTGTGGTGGCCGTGCAAGGATCATCCCTCGGACAAGGCGGACACCATGGACCTGGAGATCACCGTGCCCAAGGGCCTGGTCTGTGCGGCGAACGGCACGCTGCAGGAGGAGCGCCCGCACGACGACGGCACGCATACGTACTGCTGGCACATCGCCAATCCGATCAACAACTACTGTGTCGCGCTCAACATCGCGCCGTACCGGGTGCTCGAGCGCAGCTATGAAAGCGTCGCCGGTGACGCGGTGCCGGTCTACTTCTGGGTGCTACCGGAAAACCTCGGCAAGGGGCGAAAGATCTTGCCGCAGTTCTTGGACCACCTCCGCCACCTCGAAGAGGTCTGCGGGCCCTACCCGTTCCGCAATGAGAAGTACGGGATCGTCGAGACACCACATCTCGGCATGGAGCACCAGACGATCATTGCCTACGGCAACAAGTTCCGCCGCGGCCCCTTCAACTATGACTGGCTGCACCATCACGAGCTGGCCCATGAGTGGTGGGCCAATCTCGTGACGTGTCGGGACTGGAAGGACATGTGGTTGCACGAGGGGTTTGCGACCTACATGCAGGCGCTCTACGTGGAGCGGAGTCACGGCGCCAAGGGCTACCGGACGTTCATGGCCGGCAAGCGGCGTGGCCTGAGGAACCGTCGAGCCGTCGCCCCGCGGGAGGTTCGGGATAGCAAGCAGATCTACTTCGGCGCGGACGGTGGGCACGACAACGACATCTACGACAAGGGCGCCGCAATCCTGCACACCCTGCGTTGGGTGCTCGGCGAGGACACGTTCTTCAAGGTGCTGCGGCGCTTCGCGTATCCGGAGGAAGCGCTTGAGCAGGTCACGAATGGCTCACAGGTGCGCTTCGCCGATACCGAGGACTTTCGCGCGGTGGCCGAGGCGATCTCGGGGCAGGACCTCGAGTGGTTCTTTGCCGTCTACCTGCGGCAGCCGGATCTGCCGATGCTGGAGGTTGAGCAGGTCGGCCGTGAGCTCCGGCTGGCCTGGCGGGCGCCGCGCGATCTGCCGTTCCCGATGCCGGTGGCCATCCGCCAAGGGCGTCAGCTCGAGCGTGTCGACATGCCCGATGGGAAGGCGGTCGTGAGGCTGCGCAGCAAGAAGTTCGAAGTCGATCCCGACGACTGGGTGCTGCGCCGCTAGCGCTAGCGGCGCCCGCGCCCGGCAGGAATCTCCCGGCATCTGGTGGGGTCAGAGGGAGTGCGGACACTGGGGGGTGCCCCGGTGATGAATCTCGACGCACTCATGAAGACCTGGCGCGGCCCGCTCACGGGCTTCCTCGCGGCCTCGGGCGTAGGGCTAGGCGAGGCTCAGGACCTGGTCCACGACGTGTTTGCTGAAGCCTACCTGGGGCGTGAGCGCTTCCGCGGCGCCTGGACCGATGGCGCCGCGGTCGGAGCGTTCCTTCGCGGTATCGCGCGCAATCTGCTGCGTAGCCGGCGGCGCGCGGCGCGGCGGGCGCCGGGGTCGTTGACGGAAGAGCCGTCGGCCGGGTCGCCCGCTGCCCCACACGACGACGTGCTGGTGGCGATCGCAACGCTCGAGCCCGCGCACCGGGAGGTGATCTGGATGTTCTACTTCCAAGAGACCAGCACCCGAGAGGTGGCGCACCTGCTGGGGATCTCGGAGCGCGCGGTCGAGGGTCGACTCTACAAGGCCCGCGCCGCGCTGCGGCCGCGACTCGCGCCCGGGCGCGAGGAGGTGACGGGATGACGGCGGATACGGTGCTCGAGTCCCGGCTGCGCGAGGCGATGGCGCGGGGACAAACGTCCGACGCTGACTTTGCGGCGGAAGTGCGGCGGCGCATCGCCGCGCGCGAGGCCTCGTCGGTGACCGCGGATCGCGCCGGCGGCGAGGTGGCGGCCAGCGTGTGGCAGCGGCACCCGACGTTGGCCCGCGCCGTCAGCCTGCTCCCGCCATTGTGGCTGCCGGCGGGCAAGGCCTTGGCGACGAAGCCGGCGCCGTTGGCGTTGACGGTGCTGGCGATGCCGGTGCTGATCGTCGTCATGACGGTCCTTACCGCCTTTTGGGTTTGGCCCCGAGCGCTCCGGCGTCGTGGCCCCGCGCGACCCGGCGTCGCCCCGTCAGCACGGCAGGAAGCGCTACTGGCCGCGATGTCAGCGTGGTGGCGCGAGCACCTGTGGGCGGTGGGGCTGGGGCTCGTGCTCTGCGCGAGTGTGTGGTGGTTCTCTAGGGCGGAGGGCCTGGCGGTGCTCTTGCTGGGCTCAACGGCGTTCCTCGTCGTGGTGCTCGGCCGTCTTGGCGAGCTGCAGCTCATGGATCGGCAGCAGGCCGCCGGGTTGTGTGGCGCGGTCCTGCTGCAGGTCGGCCTCGGGCTCCAGGGCTGGTTGCTCCATCTGGATCACCCGAGCGGCGAGCTGGCGTTGGCGGTGTTGATGGTCGGTTGGCTGACTTGCTGGTGGGTCGGTGGCATGTGGCAACGCCTTGGGCGAGAAGTCGGCCGCGGTTGGCGTGGCCTCGCGCCGATGGAGCGCAACCTGCTCTTGGCGTGCTTTGCCCCGCTGCTGGTGGGCGGCCTTGCAGCGCTGGGCTGGGCCGGGTACCGGGTGGCATCGAACAGCATCCTGGCTGGCGGCTTGGCCCCGGCCGACGAGGTCCGTCGCGGGGTGCGGGACCGGTCGCTAGAGCTCGCGGTGCACAGTGTGCACGCGGGTCGCCGGCTTGGCCTCCAGCCTGACATCACCGATCTGCATGGGCGCCTGGCGGCGCCGAAAGCCGCCAACGCCGACCGCGACTTGACCCTCCTCGGTCTGGGCCTGATGCCGTTGGGGGAGGGCGCAATGGAAGCGGACGCCATTTGGCCGGCGCGGCGCGCGCCCGGGTCGATCGGCTGGCTGGAAGAGGTGCTCGTCCGCGCGCGGGCGTTGCGCGTGCTCGGGGCCGAGGATCTCTTGGCTCGCGACCGGCACGCAATCCTCGCGCAGCTCGGCGAGCTCTGGGATGAGGAAGTTGGCTTGTTGCGCGGTTGGCGCGACAGTGGCTTCCCCTTGGTCCGTCACCAGCTCACGGCCGTGCTCTTGTTCGATTTGTTTGGCGTGCCGAAGCGCGTGGACCTCGTGGCGTTCCGCAACGCGCTTGCCTATCGCCGCCACGTGCGCCGTGACCTGGAGGCGAAGCTCGCCTGTGCCATCCTCGACGCGCACTATCCCGCCGCACGCCCGGGCTGGGCGCAGGTGCTCTTGGGCTACCGCGTTCTCTGGGCGGCGGTGTTGCTGGTCGTGATCACCGTGGTGATGACGTGGCGGGCGCCGCGGCCTGAGGAGTTGGACGCAGCTTGACGGTGTCGTGAACCGCTGCGGTGAGCCGGCGCCTCAGCATGCGCAGCTGGCTCCGTGACTTGGCGTGCGTAGACTCTGGCCCAACATGCCCGTCGCGTTGAACCCTATCCTGGATCGACTGCGCACAGCCGTCGGAAGAGCACTGCGCGAAGCCCGCGAGGCCACCCGACTCCGGGACCAGACGACGACCGGGACAGGCGGCGCAGCACGAGAGCTCCTGGTCGAGAGCATCCTCCGTCCGGCGCTGCCCCCCGACGTCAGCTTCGCAAGTGGGAAGCTCGTCGATGCGATGGGCGGTGCGTCGCGGCCGCTCGACGTCGTCGTTTACGCCCCGAGAATCGTGCCACTGGGCTTCTGCAGCACTCACACTGACTTCTTCCCCACCGAGGCGGTGCTGTCCGCCGTCGCCGTCGAGTCGAAACTGACGTCCGCTGGCGTGCGCAACGCGGTGGAGGCGACCAGGAGCGTTCGCCGACTCCAGTTGCTGCCGACCGGCTATCATTGGCGTGAAGGGGAGGAGACGGCGCGGTGCCCCGCCCCGAAGTTCGCGCTGTTCGCCCTCTGCAGTGATTTGCGCGGCGACCCCGATGACGAGCTTCGTCGACTGCGGGACGCACTCGGCCGGGAGGATGAACTCCTGGTCTCGGACCTGTGTGTGGCGGGCCGCGGCTATTGGTACTGGTCGGATGACCGTTGGCGTCGGTTCGCGGCGACCGCCACTCACGACGAAGTGCTCGCCTACATGGGAAGGCTCGCGGACACCGTCCCCGAGTTGCTGGCCACGAAAGGCAACCCTCGCTTCGGACAGTATCTGGTCAGAGGCTACGGCGACGAGTGCCCGACAGATTAGGCGCAAGAGCGGACGATGCTTCGCGCGGCAGCTTGCCACCGACGACTCAGAGCCTGTAACTAAATCGATGCTACAGGCTCTGATCCATGCTCCTGGCGCCGCTCCGCGTCGCAGAGAGCGCGTGACTTCAAAAAAGCGAACCACAAATCTTCAGCTGTTGTTCGCAAAGGCTCAGCAAGATGAATTTCACACAACAACTGAGGCATGTAGAAATCAGCGACCCATCC
>JBCCGH010000239.1:0-12462 GCA_039029375.1 Planctomycetota bacterium | reverse complement strand
GCCTTATCCGCGAGACATCGGCGCCGGTCGCAAGGCGGGTCGCCGCAGGCATATTGGTGGATACGGCGAGGACGACCCAACGCTGCGAGCGGCGCTGAGGGCCGTGGATAAGGCCCCAGATTCCTGAATCACACCACTAGGTGTGGTCGAGCCGCTCGCCCAGCAGTCGGTCGAGTCGCGCGATCCCGCGATACACCAGATTGCGTGTCGCGCCGAGGCTCCGGCCCATGGCTTCGGCCACGTCCTCATAGGGCAGGCCGACGATCCGCGTCAGCGTGATGGCCTCACGGTAGTCGTCGGGAAGTTGCGCGAAGGCCGCCTCCAATGCGGCATTGGATTCCTTGCCTTGCATCACGCGGCTCGGCGTGCACATCGTGGCGTAGATCTGCGACAGTCGTTGGCCGTCGTCGCCGTCGGCGGCCACCTCGCGGCCGACATCGCGGCGCTGCTGTTTGTAGAAGCGTCCTTTGTCCGCGACTTTGTGCAGGGCCTGCTGGCACAGCCAATGGCGGAATGCGCGCGCGCCGCGGAACTCGAAACCGCTGAGCGCGCCGAGCGCTTCCCGGCACACTGACTGCACGATGTCCTCCACCTGCTCGCGGGCGAGCAGGGCGGCCCCGGTGCGCAGACGCACGAAGGCCTCGACCGAGGGCAGCTGTTGGACCAGGAGCTCTTCCAGTGCACGGCGATCACCGGCTTGGGCGCACTCGACGAGGGAGTCTTGCGGTGGTTCGTTCATGGCTGACGTTGGCGTTCGTCCCGTCGTCATGGCAGGGCAAAGGAGATTGGAAACGCCGTGCCCCACTCGAAGATCGACCCGGCGAAGCTGGCCCCGAGGGGAACAAGCTCGAGGGCCGTGGGCTCGAGGAGGGGCGGCGGAATCGGCAGGTTGATTTCGGTCGGGCCGCCGCAGGGGCCGCCGAGGACGCGCGGCACGACGAGCAGCGGGAGGGTGGGGATGAGCGGCTCGAGCGAGGTCGCCGGAGACGTCGGGCTGAACGGCGCGACCAAGAACAGCGCCGCGACGCCGGGTTCCTCGAAGCCGCGCGGCCAGCCGGTGAGAAACGCGCGCATCGACGGGCCAACGTCGCGGAAGACACTGAACTCGAGGTTGCGCGGCCAGAGCGTGAACGCCACCGGCTGCGGCGAACCGAACGACGAAGACCGGGCGCGCGTGCGGCCGAGCTGGTCGATGTAGAAGCCAGGATCCACGTCACAGGCGGCGTCGATCGTGCCTCCGGGTAGCACGCCCGCCGAGGCCGCCACCGAGGCGAGTGTGCCGTTGGTGCTCGTCGTGTAGGGCACCGGGCCGATCCCGCGTCCATAGTCGAAGTACATGAGCGGATCGCGAACGCACGGCGAGGGCCGCGCCCCAAACAACAGCTTGTCGCGCAGCTCGTCGACGCACAACGCTGTGATGTCATCCGACGTGGTGAGCCCCAGTTCTCCTGGACCCAGGAACACGCGGGGGCACGACCACCGACGCGATGTCGCGGACCAGGTGGTCGCGAAGATGGTGGCGCCGCTCCTTCGCCGGCCCAGGAGCCAGGCCGTGGGGATCGCGCCCGCCGACGCGGCGGTGACCGAGAAGTAGAAGGTGGGCTCGCGCACGCTCGGAGATGCGCGTGCTGTGAGCTCATTGAGAATCACGTCGTCGAGCTCGTAGAGTCGCATGTTGAGGTCGAGCGCGTCGATGTTGTCGCCCGGCGTGAGCCCCAGCTCCGACGCGTCCTGAGCCCGTTGCGTGACGCCGGCGATCTCGGTGGGGACGCAGCTGACGTCCAGGATGTAGCTGAACAGGTCGGCCTGTGCCCCGGCCTTGGGATCCGCGGGGTCACGGTCCCGCTCGGCGGCGATGACTGACCCGGCGCCTCCCGTCGAGGCGCTGACCGAAAAGACCAGTGCGTTCCAGGGACACTCACTGGAGGCCGGATCCAGGACGACCTGGCCGTAGTCGTTCGCCCAAACCTCGTCGAGACCGATCGACATCGCATCGACGTCCACGATCGAGATCGGCGGGCAGCCTGCCACGAATCGAGTGAATGAGAAGTCCGGGCGTGTTGGGCTGGGCGAGCGGAACGTGCGCCTCGTCGTCGCGAAACCAACGTCCTTGAACGCGACCGTCGGGGTGGCAGCGCTGCGCTGGAGGGACAGTGCGGCCCCGACGCCAGCGAAGGGCCCTTCGGAATGGGGAACCTGGGCCGGAATGCTGCAGGTTAGGGCGAGAGCGGCGAGGCAGGTTCGGTTCATGGTCTTATCGGATCTCCAGTGAGTTGCTGTGGGTCGTGAGGCGGAAAGATTGGCCGTCCAGGACTTGCCGCAGGTTCTCGCCGGCGTCCGCAGGCAATCCGTCGGCCGGCATCTGATCCGCGAGCTCGCGCAAGAGGAACGGATCGAGTGGTGTGGCCTTGAGCTGCTCCAAGAGCGCGTCCGAGAGGGAGTGGCGGTCACCCCGCAAGTAGGCACGGGCCATGCGTGTTTTGAGGCCGGCGATGCGGTGTCCGGACTCGCGACGGGCTTGGCGGAAGTGACGCAGAGCGGCGCTGAACAATGGCTTGAGCGCCGGCAAGGGCCTTCCTGCCTCGAGGCCCTCCGCTCCCTCCGACATCGCGATCTCCCCCCGGAGGTAGGATTCGCGCCAGGAGGGCAGCTGCGTCTCCGCAGCGAGAGCCTCCGTCGCGGCTAGAGCGTCGGCGTGTCGGCGGTCGAGAATCAACGCAACCACCTGCTCAAAACCCGCACGCCACGCGTTCGGCCGAAGCCGGGCTGATTCTTCCAGATGGTTCACCGCCGCTTCGATGCTGCCCGTCGCCCGATACGCAATCCCGAGGTTGAGCCAATCCCCATACGACGACGGGCACAATTCGACGGCTTCGGTCAATGGAGGCACGGCATCGGCAAACCGATCCAGGGCGAGGTTGGCGCGACCGATCGCGGCGCGCGTGCGCGCCGTCACGCCTTCCTCTGCCTCCAACGACTCGGCCTCGCGGACGACAGCCAGCCACCATGGGGCCGCCCCCTCGAGTCCCTCTGCGGCAAGCACGCGTCCCGCTTGGCCGATCGTGGCGAGCAAGCGCAGCACCCGCGCTTCGCGGTGGTTGGATGCCGGCTGCAGCGCGGCCCGTGCATCTACCCACGTGCTCGCCTCGTCCACCCGCTCCCGCAGCAGACGCAGGCCCATGTAGTAGACGTCGTCGACTCCCTCCGGCTCGACTCCGAGGTCCGTCATCTCCACAGCGAAGGCCCCGTGGCGTGACCGGTCCGCCGCGGTAAATCGTTCCGCCACCGCAGCCAGGTACGCGCTGCCCGCGCCCCGCGCCGCGCGCCGCGCCTCGCGCGCCGCCTGGTCGAAGTCCTCAGGCCCGGCACGATCCAGCAGCAGCTCCGCGCGCAGCAGCCGCAGCGCCACGTCGTCCGGTTCCAGCACGAGGATCTGCGCGAGCTGATCCAGCCACTGGTTGCGCGCCTCGGGCTGTAGCGTGTGGCGCTCGTCCGGCTGTCCGGCGATCCCCAGGCGCAACGGCAGCCGCGCCCGCAGCGCCGCGGCGTCTTGCGCCCGATCTTGGGCCCGGGCTTCCAACCCGAGCGGCACGGCCACGCAGGCGAGCGCGACCGCCAGGCCGCTTGCGGCGACGGCGGCGGCCCGCGCCGGGCGCCGTTGGACGCGCCGCGCCCACCGCACCACCATCGGCCGTGGCCGCGCCGTGATGGACCGGCCGTGGAGCCACGCGCGCAGGTCGGCCTCCAGCGCGAGCATCGACGGGTAACGCCGCAGCGGGTCGCGCTCGAGGCCGCGGTCGAGGATCGCCCGCAGGTCGCGTGGCAGCCCAGGGTGTAGCCGGTGCGCAGGCGTGGGCTCGTCGCGCAGCACGCGCAAGATGATCTCCTCGACTGTACCGCGAAACGGCGGCTGCAGCGTCAGCGCGTGATAGAGCGTCGCCGTGAGACCGTACACGTCGGTCGGCGGACCCATCGCATCCGAGCCGCGTGCCTGCTCCGGCGCCATGTAGCACGGCGTGCCCACCGCGCCGCCGCCCGTCACGCTGGCGTCGTCGCCGAGGCGCGCCAAGCCGAAGTCGAGCAGCACCGCCGCGCCATCGGCGCGGATCATGACGTTGGATGGCTTGATGTCGCGGTGCACGATGCCGGCCTCGTGTGCCTGCGCGAGCCCGCTCGCGAGATCGGCGACCCAGCGCGCGACATTGCGCGAGAAACGAGGCTCGCGGGTTTGGACGCCCAAGAGCTCGCCGAGCCCGGCGGTTGCGCGTTCTAGCGCCGTGGGCGTGCCATGGGTCGCAAGCCCGCGTTCGATCACCGCGTCCAGGGGCCGCCCTTCCAGCAGCGCCATGACCAGAAACGCCAGTCCCTGCTCGGTCTCGCCGAAGTCGTGGATCGGCACCACGTGAGGGTGGTCGAGCGCCGCGAGCGCGCGGGCCTCGCGCAGAAAGCGCGCGCGGCGGTCGGCGCTCGAGAACAGCTCGGGCGGGAGCACCTTCACCGCGACCTGCCGTTGTAGGCGCGTATCGTCGGCGCGATAGACCACGCCCATCGCCCCGGCGCCGATCTGTGCATCGAGGCGGTAGCGCTCGTGGAGCATGGCGCCGGCGAGGCCGCGGCTGTCCGTGGGCGGCCGTGTTCCGGTCGGCGCCAGCTCCGTGGCGTCGCCACCGGCTCTCGCGCCGGCGAATCCGAGGTGGCCAAGGCGCGAGAGCTTGGCGCGCAGCGTGTCGGCGTGTTGCGGTTGCTCTTGCAGCAGGCGCTCGAGCCCTGCGGCGTCCTCGGCGTCGTGCAACTCGAGGGCCCGAGCCAGCAAACTCTCCAGCCGGCTGGCTGGATCCGATCCAGCGCTCTGCCCCATGTCGCCAACGTAGACGGCCAGGGCGGCGATGCCATGCGCGGGAGGGGCAAAAAGTGGCGGGACCTCCGGAGCGGCAGTGATGGGCGGCGCGCGCGCCCGCTCAATGTCCGGCGGGACCTGCGCCCGCGGCCTGCGCAATGCCGCGCGCGGTCGATTCAGACCAAGTCAAAGTGCAATGCAGACCGTGTCTTCGAGGCTTCTTGCGGTCGCTGCCCTGGCGCTGCTGGTGCAAGCACCGAGCGCCCAGGTTGTGGCCAGTCTCGGCCAGCCCATGGATGGCATCAACGACCTGAGCATGGCGCCCGCCAACCCTTCGGCGTTCGCGCGTCACTTTGCGGTTTTGCTCTGCGGCGTGCCGACGCCGATGGGGTTCTCCGGCACGGCGCGCGTGCCGCTCGTCGCCAGCCACGCGATCGACCTGTCGACGGCGCCGGGGATCGCCGTCCGCACGGTCGACGACTCGGCGCTGATCGCGTTCTCCGGTCAGCCTGGCCGGTTGGGCCCACCCCAGCGGTCCTATGGCTAGGCGCGAGTGCGTCGAGTCTTGCCGGTGTGCCGCTGCCCATCTCGTCGGCGCCGTTGGGCGCGCCTAGTTGCCTTATCCACTCGGCGATCGACTTCGTGTTGCCGGCGGGCGCTGTGGTAGGGGGCCAGGTCGTCGCGCCGTTGCCGATCCCCGACGCCCCCGCGCTGTCGGGTGGCGCTTGCTATGCCCAGTACGCTCTCCCGGACCCGGCGGCCCCGGGCGGCCTTGCTACTACGCACCGTCTCTGGGTGCCGCTCTTCTGACGCGGGATCCCGGCGGCGCGCGTAGCCGCCTGGCTATAGCTTCTTGGCGCTGAACGTGTCGCTGTGCAGCATGTCGCCGTATTGCAGCCCGCGCTGGAACCAACGCATACGCTGTTCGGACGTGCCGTGCGTGAAACTCTCGGGCACGGCGTAGCCACGCGACTTCTTTTGCAGCCGGTCGTCGCCGATGGCTTGCGCCGCGGTGAGGGCCTCTTCGATGTCGCCCTGCTCGACCAGCGCCCGTTGCGCCGCGTGGTGCGCCCAGACGCCGGCGAAGTAGTCCGCCTGCAACTCCAGCCGCACCGACAGCTCATTGTTCTGCGTCTCGCTGAGCTGCGAGCGCCGGCTGTGCACCATGTCCGAAGTGCCCAGCAGGTTCTGGATGTGGTGGCCGACCTCGTGCGCGATCACGTAGGCCTGGGCGAAGTCGCCGGGTGCGCCGAGGCGGTCGCGCAGCAACTCGTAGAAGCCTAGGTCGATGTACACCTGGTGATCGCCGGGGCAGTAGAAGGGCCCGGTTGCCGACTTCTGGAAGCCGCAGGCCGACTGCACGGCGTCACGGAAGATCACGAGCTTGGGCTCTTGGTAGCGCTTGCCCTGCTCGCGGAACAGCGCGTTCCAGGTGTCCTCGGTGTCGCCAAGCACGCGCTTCACGAACTCGACGAGCTGCTCCTCTTGCGGCGAGGACTCAGCCGTGCCGCTGGCGGCGGCGGGGGAGCCGCCGGCGGCGTTGGTGAGCTGCAAGAGGGCCTGTGGATCGAGGCCGAAGAGGGAGGCGATGATGACCAAGATCAGCGCGCCGCCACCCATGGCGGCGGCCTTCTTGGGTACACCGCTACCGCGGCGGTCTTCGACGTTTTGGCTTTCGCGGGCTCGTTTCCAGCGCATCGGGGCTCCAGTCGGAAGGGGGGCGAGGATGATCGCCGCACCTCGCGTGCCGGTCAAACCCGCCTCGCGCTACCGGGCCCTGGGGACCACCCGATGGGCGACGAAGGCCCCGTTCTCGACGCGCTCTAGCTCGTATCGGGCCGGCAGATACTCGTTGGCCAGTCGGCCCAAAACCGGGCCGCCGCGGCGGAGGACGGCCAGTGCGTCGTCCGAGATCAGGAGTGCCTGGTCGGCGTTGCGGAGATCCCGGAGCATCATCTCGAAGGCGTGGCAGGCCATTTCGTAGGTGATCCCCAGTTGCGGGGCAAAGCCGAGGTGGTGCACCGAGGAGGCGGGCACGGGAACGCGGTAGCACACCAGGGTGTCGAGCTCGCGGCGGCCGGCGCACCACAGAAAGAACTTCTCTTGTTGGTGATGCGCGGTCATGCCGGAGGCAAGCGCCGGATCCTGCAGCGGGCGGTCGCCGGCCACGTGCCAACCGACGCTGAGCGTCGCCGCCAGTGCCAGCAACAGCGCGTTGGCGCGGCGTGATCCGACCGCGCGCAGGGTCAACCAGGCGGCGGGGAACGCGAGGGGCAGCAAGTAGGCGCCGCGCTCGTACGCACCAAGCAGCACGAGGTACGTTGCGCCCAGATAGACCAGCGTCGCGAGCAGGATGATCGCGGCTTCGCGGCGTAGGGACGGGCGGAGTAGCGCCGCGACCGCGCCCACCGACAGCGGCAAGAGTGGCAAGAACCCCTCGCGCCACGCGACGCGCAGCGGCTCCAGGTGATCGGTGAGACTTAGCGTGCGCGGGAGCGTGAAGAGCGCGAAACCGAGCTGGCTGCCGAACGCCGGCGCGCCGTCGCTGAAGATCGCGGTGACGGCCGCGGCGGCGAGGCCGTGCGTGAGCGCCAGCCCCAACCCGAACTGGACGGTTGAGGTCAAACGGCGCGGAGCCGATGCGCGCCCCCAGAACCAGAGGACGAGGAGCACGGCGAGCAGGTGCCCGGTTGCGTGTGCGCTGGAGGCCAGTCCGCTCGCCGCTCCGGTGAGCGCGCCGCGTGCGGCGGCGCCGGTGCGCGCGGCGAAGGCGAGGAACGTCAGCGCGGCGAAGGGCAGAAACACACCGTGGATCTCCTCGACCGTGGCAAAGAACAGGACCCCTGGGCACACCGCCCAGTACCCCGTGACCAGCGCGGCGCGGCCGCGATCCAGGCCGAGCCCGAGCGCCGCGCGATGCAGTAGAGCCATCGCCACCGCGCCGCCCAGCACCGAGCCAGCCTGCAGCGTATCGAGCGCGTCGAGGCCCAGCGGACGCAGGAGCGCCCACAAGCCGTCCATCAGCCAGAGGTAGAGGACGTGCTTGTCGTGCTTCAGCGTGCCGTGCTCGAGCGCCGACACCAGCGCGTGCACGTCGTCACCGTGCAGGGCGCTCTGCGCCGTCACCGAGTAGAGGGCCAGGCCAAGAAGGCCCAGTGTCGCGGTGTCGGTGACGTTCTTCACTCGCAGGCGGGATCGGCTTGTCGCCGTCAGGTGCCCGAGTGGCCTTCGAGCTCGCGCGCGAGCCAGGCGCGGATCTTGCGCCATTCCTTCTCGATCATCGACCGCGACAGATCGAGCACATTGGCGACTTCGGCGTTGTTGAGGCCGCCGAAAAACCGCAGCTCGACGATCTTCGCGTGGCGTTGGTTGAGTTCGGCGAGCTTGCTGAGCGCGTCATCGAGGGTCAGCAGGTCCACTGCCGCGTTGGTTGCCGGCGTCTCCAGCATGGTGGCGCCCTCCTCGCCGGTGGGCGGCGCCGCCGCCCGCCGTCTCGCGTGGTCGGTCAGGATTTGCCGCATCGCCAGCGCTGCAACGGAGCAGAAGTGCGCGCGACTATCCCAGCCCTCGGACGGGTTGCGCACCATTTTGACGAACGCCTCGTGCACGAGTGCGGTCGGCTGCAGCGTGTGGTCCGCCGGCTGGTGGCGAAAGTAGGACGATGCCCTGGCTCGCAGCTCGGCATACACGAGTGGCAAGAGATCGTCGGCGGCGCCGCCATCGCCATCACGCACGCGCTGCAGCAGCTGTGTGGCGTCCGCGCCGCTTGCGCCCGTCGGGTGCTCGCGATCGTCCATACCGGTGATGTTACACCAGAGGTTGGCGCTCCCCGCGTGCGCAACGTGCCCGAGTCGACGGCGTTTGGGGCGCGGGTCGCCCCTCGGCGCCCGGTCGATTCGGGCGCTCCGCTCCCATGGGGATTGGGTCGGGCGTGATGCCTGCGCGTGGCGCGCTGGCCACGCTGGCGATGCAGCCGCCGCTACCGCTCGACGATGAGCTCGAGGCCGTCGGAGAGCGCGACGCCGAGAGGCAGGCTGCCGGTCGGATCCGGTGCAATCCACTGGGCGAAGAGCGCGCGGCCCACCAGGGCAGGCGCGTTGGGTACCGCGAGGTCCAGCCCGCCTGCCGCAGGGAGCGCCAGCTGCGCCGACTGCAGCAGCCAGCAGCCGGGCGCGCCGGCGGTCGTCAGGTCCGCCGGTAGCGTGAGGCCGAAGGCCATGCTGCGGTCGCCGCCCGCGATTAGCGCACCGGCCGGCGCGCCGACCAGGTCCACGCCCACGCTCCCCCCGAGCACCGGGGCGCCGCGGCGAGCCAGCGTCAGGTTGGCACAGCCCTGGCCAAAGGTCTGGCGCGTCACCGAGTCCCAGCTACGCCCCATGCGCAGCTCGTCGAACTCGAGTACCGAGTCGCCACCGTACTGGCCGCGGTTGAGTGTCACCATGATCGCGTCGCCGGCCTTCGCGCTTTGCTGCCCGCGGTTGATGGTCCACTGCGCGACCTCGTCTTCGGTGGCCGGGACCGTCTCGCCCGGCGCGTAGGCCCGCATCTGCAACCGGTCACCGTTGCCCTGATCCGTGGTGATCTTGACGACACAGAAATAGGTCGTGGCGTCCAGCATCTGCCCGTTGGCCTTGGCCGGGTTGGCGCGGATGTTGCCCACCCAGTCACCGACCGAGTCCCAGCCCATGCGGGCGCCGAACTGGTCAGGGCCGCTGATGGAGATGTCGCCCGGAGTGATCATTCCGCCGCGGTCGTCGCGCCGGAGTAGGAAGCTCAGGTAGTGGACGTTGGTCGAGTCGTGGTCGATGAAGTTGGCCAGGTGCCGGACGGCGCGGTTGCCCATGTCGTCGAAGAGTCGCGTGCCCTGTGGCGACAGGCCCCGTGAGCCGAACGCGCCGTTGGGGCGGCTCGCCGTCGCGAGGCTCTCGCTGACGAGCGCCGGACCGGTCGGCGTCTGGGGACCGACCACCGAGATCGGCGGCATCGTCGCCAACGACGCAATGTCCTCGGCGCTGAGTGCGTCAGCCCAGATGGCGACGTCGTCGATGTCGCCGGTGAACGGCGTGACCATCGAGGCTGTGGTGCGCCGCACGCCGATGAACATCGAGTCCGGATTGGTCACGTAGCCGAGAAAGCCCTCGTCGTCCGACGAGCGTTCGGCCCCGTCGACGTAGAGCCGTGACCAGCCGTCGCCCGTCGTCACGACGGCCACGTGGTGCCACTCGCCATCATTGACCGTGCGTTGCGCCACGAAGCGCGGGTTGGTGGCGAGATCGCCCTGAACTTCCCAGCCGGCCCGGCCGTCGGAGTGCACGAAGAGCTCGGCAAAGCGGGTCCCGGTGCCCGATGCGTCGGACACACTGAAGATCGTCTGGCGGGCGCCGTTCACTTCCGTGCGGACCCACGCCGACAGGGTGCCGCGGGACAGCGTGCCAAACGTGCTCGCGTGGGCCGACAGGTCGACGTTGCCGCTGCCGCCGAGCGACAGCGAGCCGGCCGACCAAGAGGGGTTGGGCGTCTCCGTGGTGTATTGGGCACCGGTGTTGACCCCGTGCGCGGCGCGCGGCCCCAGATCGAATGGGTTCGACTCGAGGGGCCACCAGCTGACCAGGCTGGGGAACGCGTCGTCCGCGCCCCGCCACGGCCCGGTGAAGCCAAAGCCGCGGTTGGCGCCGTGCGCCGAGGCCTGGGCGCCGGGGGCCAAGGAGCCGGCGAAGCCATCGTAGGACTGGAGCTCTTGCCCCTGGACGGTGGCGGTGAGCCCAAGCAGCCAGGCCGCGGTGGCCGAGAACATTGCACGCATCGTGTTTTCTCCAGTGCCAGCCGAAGCGCGGGCGGCGGCGCGGCGCGCGAGACAGGGCGTGAGAGGACCTCAGTGGCTAGTCCTCCCGGGACAGCCGGTCTCGCGCTTTTTATCCCAAGACTACGCGTTTTTTGTGAGGGCGTCCGGCCTTTGCCGGCGCCCGCCAGGACGCCTTGGTATGGGGTCCATGTTCCTAGAGGTTCTTCTTGATCAGGTAGAAGTCGAGGCGGTCCACGCCGCTCATCGATAGCCGGGCCCCAACCTCCTCCTCGGTCTTGGGCGGCGGGACGATCACTTGGGCGCCAGGAGTCCAGTTGGCAGGGCAGGCCACCCCATTGGCGTCGGAGGTCTGGAGTGCATCGATCACGCGCACGACCTCGTCGATGTTGCGGCCGACGTTGAGCGGGTAGTAGATGATCGCGCGGATCACTCGCTTGGGGTCGATGAAGAACATCGCCCGCACGGTCACGGTCGCGGACTCGCCCGGATGGATCATGCCGTAGAGCTCGCTCACTCGGCGATCAGAGTCGGCGACCAGCGGGTAGGGCAGCTTGGTGTCCAGGATCTGCGCCAGGTTCTGCACCCATGCCAGGTGTGAGTGCACGCTGTCGACCGAGACACCGATCATCTTGACCCCGCGCTTGTCGAACTCGGCCTGCCGTCGCCCGAGCTCGGTGAGCTCGGTCGAGCACACGGGCGTGAAGTCGGCCGGGTGCGAGAACAGCAGGACCCAATCGTCGCCCTGCCACTGCGACAGGGTTAGTTCGCCATGGGTCGTAGCGGCGGTGAAGTCGGGAGCCGTATCGCCAATGCGCGGCATGCTGGGGGCCGGAGCCGGGTCGGTGGGATTCATCGTTGGTCGGTTTGGTTGGGGAGCTGGGCACGCGAAGTTTCGGCGGCGCGGGCCCCGCGCGCGCGGGTTTGCACCGCAAACTTTGCGGGATGGGAATTGCACCCTACCCCTGGTGCGGGGCAGGAAGCCAGCGAAGCGAGAACCCGCGGCCATGGGCACGCCGAAACTCGTCGCAAATCGCGCTGTGGTGACGGCCCTCGCCGCGCGACGATGCCCGGCGTGTTGGTCCTGCACTCGCCTGCCGAGACGCTTCGGCGCGTGCCCCAGGTGGTTCTGGGGCTCGTGCTGTTTGGCTTGGGGGTCGCGATGATGCTGGCCGCCGACTTGGGTGTCGCGCCGTGGGACGTGCTGCACCAGGGGCTGGCGCAGACTTCGGGCATGAGCGTGGGGTCGGTGATCATTGGCATCGGTGTGCTGCTGGTGGCCGCGTTCGTGCCGTTGCGCGAGCGGGTCGGCCCCGGCACCGTCCTCAACGTCTTGATCATTGGCACGGTCGTCGATGCCACATTGCCGTGGCTCAGCACGGTCGATGCTGTGGCGGCGCGCAGCGCGCTGATGCTCGGCGCGCCCGTCATGGTGGCGTTGGGCTCGGGGCTCTACATCGGCGGCGGCCTTGGCCCCGGGCCCCGCGACGGACTGATGACGGCGTTTGCCCGGCGCGGCTTCGCGGTTTGGAAGGTGCGCACGGCGATCGAGCTGAGCGTGCTCCTGGTGGGCGCGGCGTTGGGGGGGCGCGTTGGGCTCGGCACGGTGTGGTTTGTCGTGTCGATCGGTCCGCTCGTGCATCGCGCGCTGCCGTGGTTCACGCGGCCGGAGGTGCGCGATCCCCACTAGTGTCCTGGATCCGAAGTTCCTGCACAGATGGCACCCGTCCGGCCACCGCTCGCTGCGTCGCACCTCCTCGACGTATCCACCAATATGCCTGCGTCGGTGCTTCTTGCGAGCAGCGTCCGGTCACGCACCCTCTGC
>JBCCGH010000238.1:0-12467 GCA_039029375.1 Planctomycetota bacterium | reverse complement strand
GTGACCGGACGCTGCTCGCAAGAAGCACCGACGCAGGCATATTGGTGGATACGTCGAGGAGGTGCGACGCAGCGAGCGGTGGCCGGACGGGTGCCATCTGTGCAGGAACTTCGGATCCAGGACACTAGCCCGCTGCGCTCACTCCGCCTCGCGGTCGCGGAGCCGCTCGCGCAGCTGGGCCATCGCGTAGCCAAACTTCTTGCGGGCCGCGTCGGGCGAGGGCAACTGCATCGAACGCGCGATCTCGCCCCATTCGAGGTCCTCGCCGAGCCGCAGCTGCACCAGCTGCTGGTAGTCCGGTTTCAGCTGATCGAGCTCCGCCAAGAGTGCGGCGTGCTCGTCGTTGCGCGCCGCGGCGGTCTGCGGGCCCGTCGCGGCGAGACTCGGCCCGGCGCCGAGGTCGGTCGGCAATGGCGCGGCGCGTTCGCCACCGCCGCGTTTGTGCGCCCGCGCCCGCCGGCGCTCGTGCTGCGATGCGCGCTGCGCGAACCGACGCCACAAACGCACGAAATGGGATTCGGTGCGAAAGTCGCGCCGCTGCTCCAGGAACTGCGCCGACCCGGCCTGCACGCATTCTTCGGCGGCGTCCGGGTCCCCGGACCGGACCAACCAGCGCCGCGCGTAGCGCACGAGCCGGCCTCGATGCCGTTCGAATAGCGCGCTCAGCGTTTCGGGTCTATCGGGGCGATCGGCCATGCGTCACACTGTCTTATAGCGTCCTGATTGCGTTGTGGCGTGATCGATCCACTCCGAGCAATGCGCGACTTCTCGAACGACTTGCCGCCACTGGCAAAATCACTGGACTCGCCGCCAAGCCATAGCAGCTGATGGGCTCGGATCACCAACAGCACGACACTCTAGAAGATCAACTGCGCGCCGCCTTGCGCGGCCGGGCCGAGGCCCCTGGGGCGTGTCCCGACCGCATCGGCCGCTACACAGTGGACGCCGAGCTGGGACGGGGGGGCATGGCGACGGTGTACCTGGCGCGCGACGAGAAGCTCCAACGCCTGGTCGCGCTGAAGCTCATTCGGCCGATGCTCCAGTTCGATGCCGAGGCCCGGCGCCGCTTCCGGCGCGAGGCGCTGGCCGCCGCTCGGCTGGACCACCCGGGCATCTGTCACCTCCACGAGGTTGGCGAGCACGAGGGCGTGCCGTTCATGGTGATGCGCTACGTGCCCGGCCGCCCGTTCTCGGCGCTGCTGGCCGAGAAGTTGGCCGCATCGCCCGGACACGGTGGCGAGCCCACGGCGGCGGGGGTCATGACCGCCGTGCACTTCATCGAGAAGGTCGCGCGGGCCCTGCACGAGGCCCACGAGCTGGGCTTGGTGCATCGCGACATCAAGCCGGGCAACCTGATGATCACGCCCGAGGGTGAGCCGGTCATCCTCGACTTCGGGGTCGCCCACGACGCCTGGGCTCACGACCAAGCGCTGACCATGACTGGGCAGATGCTCGGCACGCCGCTCTACATGGCGCCGGAGCAGGTGACCTCAGCGCCCGGGGCCGTCGATCGCCGCACCGACGTGTTCTCGCTGGCCCTCACGCTGTACGAAGCGCTGACGGGAGTGCGTCCCTTCGAGGCGCCGACGCAGCACGAGATCTTCCGCAAGATCCTGCGTGACGACCCGGTCGAGGCACGCCGGCTCAACGCGGCGGTCTCCCGCGATCTCGCGATCGTGCTGCAAACGGCCCTGCGGAAAGAGCCCTCGCGGCGCTATCGCTCGGCGGCAGAGTTCGCCGAGGATCTGCGGCGCGTGCGTGAGCGGCGCCCGATCGCCGCCAAGAAGCCCACGACGCTCGAGCGGCTGTCGCGCTGGGCCGCTCGCAACCCTCTCGCGGCCACCGCCGGCCTGGTCCTGGCAACGGCGCTGGCGGTGATCGGCGGGCTTTGGCGCTCCGCATCCGCCAGTGACGAGCGCTCACGCCTGAACCAAGCGCGCTTCGAACTCGCCGCCAGCACACTGCGCGCCGAGCAGCTGCTCGAAGAACACCAACACCTGTTCCCCTCGCGACGCGACATGATCCCGCGCTTGGCGGCGTGGCTCGACCGCGCCGAGCCGCTGGCGGCCCAACGGCCGCGCCTCCGTCGCGAGCTCGCCGCGACCGCGAGCGGTCCGGCCAACGACGAGCTGTCGCGATTCCTGCGGCGGACCCTCGAGGAGCTCCTGCAGAAGCTCGAGGCGTTGGGCGAACAGGACATCCCGTTCGTGCGTGAGCGACTCGAGATCGCCCGGGCGACCGACCGGGTGACCCTGCATGAGTCCCGGGCGGCCTGGGATGTGGCGATCGCCGCGATCGCCGATCCGGCGGGGAAGTACGAAGGACTGAACGTCCGGCCACACGTCGGGCTCGTGCCGATCGGCGTGGATCCGAGCTCGGGTTTGCAGGAGTTCGCGGTCTTTGGGTCCGGGGAGATTCCATCGCGGAACGCGTCGGGCGAGCTGCCCCTGAGCACGGCGTCGGCGATCGTTCTCGTGCTGATCCCCGGCGGCTCGTTCCTCATGGGCAGCGACCACTACCCCAACGGTCGCCCCTCGCAGGTCGTGCTTCTCGACCCGTTCTTTCTAGGCAAGTTTGAGATCACGCAAGCCCAGTGGCTGCGTGTGATGCGGAGCAACCCCAGCCGCTTTCACCCGGAGCGACCCTTTCGGGCCCGGGCGACCAACGCCGACGCCGCCTCGCTGAAGACGTTCGACATCTCCCTCCAGCACCCGGTCGAGGGCGTCACGTATGACGAAAGCGCGACCATGCTCGGCCGCGTAGACCTGGAGCTACCGACCGAGGCGCAGTGGGAGTATGCACGGGACGAAGTCGACTCGACTGCCTGGCCGGCCTGTCTCCGCGGTGCCGCCAACGTCAACGACCGCGATCTCGCGCGCTTCGGCTTCGGCCGGCCCGCCGCGCGGTGGTCGGACGGGTATCCCTGCCACGCCCCGGTAGGGAGCTTCCGGCCCAACACCTCCGGGCTGCACGACTTGATTGGCAACGTCGGTGAGTGGTGCCGCGACTGGCGCGGCGCCTACGCCCTTCCCGTCGCTCCGGGATCGGGCGAGCGGCTCGTCCCCGACTGGGATCGGACCGCGCGCGTCTACCGTCCGGGCAGCTGGCAGTCGGATTCCCTCGTCTGGTACCAGACCGTGATGCGCTCGTTCTCGGCCGCCGAGGTGCGCAGCGACTACATCGGACTCCGCGCCGCCCGCGCCTTGGCCCCCTAGCCGTAGCGCCTAGTGTTGCGTTACCGAAGTATCCTGAAGAAGAGGTCCTTATTTGCTCGTAGATACTTCGGTAACGCAACACTAGAGGGCCGGCCAGATCTGAATCCGGTGGCTTTTGTCGCGGCTCCGTACGACCCGTACCGTCCATCGCGTGATCGAGACCCTGGACCTGGTGATCCTCATCGGCGCGATGGCGCTGGTGGCCGTCATCTCGATGCTCGCGTCGTGGCGGGAGCGCACGCGCGACGACTACTTTCTCGCCGGGCGCGATCTGAAGTGGTGGCTCATCGGCTTCTCGCTGATCGCCTCCAACATCTCCACCGAGCACTTCGTCGGCATGACCGGCAACGCGGCGCAGAACGGACTCGGCGTCGCCAGCTATGAGTGGCTCGCGGCGGTGGCGCTTGTCTTCGTCGCCTGGTGGCTGCTCCCCCACTTCCTGCGCGCCGGCACGTATACGGTGCCTGAGTTCCTGGAGTATCGCTACGACCGACTCACACGCTCGATGCTCGCGGCGCTGATGGTCGTGTTCTTTGTGCTCACGGTCCTGGCCACGGTGCTCTACTCCGGCGCGCTGTTCCTCTCGAGCGTGCTCGCTCTGCCCGAGCTGCTCGAGCAGAGCTGGGGCGTGGCGAGCGAATCAGCCGAGAACGTCGCCTTCCTGATCGGCGTGTGGTCCATCGGTGTCGGTGCCGGGATCTACACCGTGACCGGCGGTCTGCGCGCAGTCGTCTGGTCCGACCTCATCCAAGGGGCCGGCCTCCTGCTGGGCGGGCTGGCGGTGCTCCTGCTGGCGCTGCGCGAGATTGGCGACGGCGAAGGCATGATCGCCGGGTGGCAAGCCTTCACCGCGGCACACGCCGACCAACTCCGCGTCGTCATGCCGGCCGACGATCCCGATCTACCCTGGCCGGCGCTCCTCACCGGGATGTGGATCCCCGTCATGTTCTACTGGGGTCTCAATCAGTTCATCACCCAGCGCACGCTCGCGTCCGGCTCGCTCGCGGAAGGGCAGAAGGGCATCATGCTCGCGGCGCTGATCAAGCTGGCGCTGCCATTCCTCGTGGTCATCCCGGGCATGATGGCGGTACCGCTCCTCGGCGACTCGCTCGATCCGGCGGCCATGGACAAGGCCTATCCGCTGCTCGTGCGCGAGCTACTACCGGTCGGCCTCTTCGGGCTGATGCTCGCGGCGATCACGGGCTCGATCATGAGCACGTTCAACAGCGGCCTCAACTCCGCGGCGACGGTCTTCACGCTCGACCTGTGGCAAACGCACGTCCAACCCGACCTCTCCGAACGTGGCGCCGTACGCGTCGGCCGCCTCACGACCACCGCCCTGGTGATTGCCGCGTGCCTTTGGGCGCCGGTGATCCACTCGTTTGAAGGGGTGTTCCAGTACATCCAGGTGTTCTGGGGCTTCGTTTCCGCGCCGACCTGCGCGATCTTCTTCGTCGGCCTGCGCTGGCGCCGCGTGCCCGCCAGCGCCGCCCACTTCGCGCTCATCGCGGGCCCGCTGATGTACCTGATCAGCCAGGGCCCGCAGTGGATCTGGACCGAGGCCGAAGGCGCCGCGGCCGGCGGCATCGCCGGCGCGCTCTACGCCTACTCGTCGATCTCGTTCCTCTACCACCTGTTCGTGATCTTTGCCGTGCTCGTCGTGATCCTCGTGACCTGGGGCCACCTGCACCCGCTGCCGCAACCCGTCACCACTCCCGATCGCGCCGTCGTGGACCCACAGCCGTGGCGTCACGCGCGCGGCGCCGGTGTCGCCATCCTTGTCGGCACCGCGTTGCTCTATGCGCTGTTCTGGTGAAGCGTCGGCCCGCCCCCCCGACCGGGAGACGTCGCCAGACAGACTCGGCGAGACCTTCCTCCCGTGGTAGCGTCGCCCCCATCCTCGCCAGTCGCCAGCAACATGCGCCGCGCTCGCGGCGTTGACCCACCGTGACGCCAGACCCAGCGACCGCTGACTTCCTTCGCTTCCGGGAGACCGGTGATCTTGGCGCGCTCGAACGCGCGCTCGCCACGGTGCAGCCCGCCCTGTCGCGCCAAGTCCAGCGACAGCTCCGGAACGAGGCCGAGGCCGCCGACGTCGTGCAGGAGACCATGCTCGCGGCCCTGCAGCGCTCCGATCAGTTCCAGGGTGACGCGACCCTGCAAGCCTGGCTCGGCGGCATCTCCCGCCACCTGATGCACCGCGTGTGGCGCCGCCCCAGCCCGGCGCTCGGCCTGGCCGAGGCGGCCGACCGCGGCGATGGCCCCGCCACCACCGCCGAGCAGGAGCAGCTCGACGCCGTCCTGCGCGACGCCGTCGCACAGCTCCAAGACCCATACCGCGAGGTGATGCAGCTCTACCTCGCCGGCGAAACCAGCGCGCAGATCATCGCCGCGCGACTGGGCCGCTCGCCCAGCACGGTCCGCACCCAGCTAGAACGCGCACTGCGCCGGCTGCGCGACCTCGTCCCGCGGTCCTTGGCTCCCATGGTCGTCGCCATGCTGGCGGCGCGCGGCACAGCCGCCGAGCCAAGGCCCGCGACGGGGCGAGGCCGACGTCGCGCAGCCCTGGCCGCCGCCGCCGCTATCCTGGCGCTGCTGGCGGGGACGGTCGTGTGGTGGCGCGCCGCACCGGACGGCCAACCCGCGGCGCCACCGCGCCCGGATCCGGAGCCGAGCCCGCTGGTCGCTTCGACCACACCGGACCCGCCACTGCGCACGACCGCGGCCGAGCCGAGCGCCGCGCCCAACGCAAGCGTTCCCGCCACGGCCAGCGTCGAGGTCGCGTTGCGCTGGGCGTCGAGCGGCGCGCCGGCAGCCGGCGTGGCGGTGATCCTCGCCGCGCCAGCGCACCCGGGCGGCAAGCCGCTGATCGTCCACTTCGACTCCTGGCGTCACGCCATCACGGACGCCGACGGCATCGCCCAGTTTGATGCCGTGCCCGCGGGCCCAGCGCAGGTGCGCTTCGAGGACCTGCGGGTCGAAGAACGCCTCGACATCGGTGCCGGTGCCGAGGTCCGCGTCGCGCGTGACGTGCGTCCGGCCTTTGACATCACGGGGCGCATCCTCGACCCCGAGGGCAACGGCGTCGCCGGCGCAGAGCTGTGGGCCAGCAGCAGCGGCCGGCTGATGACGCCCGGCTACGTCGCCGCCATCAGCGACCAAGAAGGCAACTACCGCGCGCCGTTGGTGAGCCGTTCGAGTCAGATCGACCTGTGGGCCGAAGCCGACGGTTACCGCCCTTCGTCGCGCTTTCAGCTGAAAGGCAGCGCGTCGGCAGGCAAGCTCGACTTCTCACTGCTGCGCGACCCGCGTGTCATCCGCGGGGTGCTGCGCGATCCCGAGGGTGCGGCGGTGCCGGGCGTCATCGGCTTCTATCCCGCCGCGGTGCCGGACCGGGCGCCGCCCGCCCTCTATGTGCAGGCGGACGCCGCGGGTCGCTTTACGTGTGCCTCCCTGGATCCCATCGGCTACCACATGGCCGCCACCGCCGCCGGCTGGGCCGGCTCGATCACCAAGATCGATCTGACGCCGGGCGACGCCGATGTCGAGCTGTCACTGCTCCACGGCGCGATGATCGAGGGCAAGATCCACGGCATTGGCGCCGTCGACACCGAGCAGCTGCGCGTCGGGCCACGCCGGCCGGGCCCCAGGCGCGCCAATCCGGAGCAGTTCCTCTTGCTCCCCGCGGCCACCGTATCGCCGGATGCGACCTACCGCCTCGGCCCCATGCCGCCCGGCCCGGTGATCATCGCCGCGTTCGATCCGTACGTGACCAACGGGCTATTGGCGCGCCGGGGCCTGTCGATCTCCACTACGGGAACCCTCCCGTGTGACCTGTACGCCGGCGGGGAGCCGTCGTGGCGCGTCTCCGTCCTGACCGCCCGCGGCCGACCGGCGGCCGGCGTCGTCGTCGCCTTGGCCCACCCGACGGACGAGCCCCAGTCCGGCCGATTCACGGCCCGCGCCGCTACCGATGCAGCCGGCACCGTGGTGTTCCACGCCCCGCCCGAGCAGCCGATGGACGTGTTGGTGTACGCCGAGAGAAGCGTCGCTCTGCCGCTGGCCTTTCGCCCTGGCGTCCGCCCTGGGGCGGACCTCAGCGTGCAGCTGCCCACGGCGCAGGTCCCCCTTGGATCACGGGTGGTCGGACGCTGGCCGACACCTGCGACCGACGGACCACCGCCGCCCACCATCCTCCTGCGTCAGGCGGACAGCGGCTTTGCCCTGCAACAAACGCTGACGACCGACGCCGCGGACCTCGCGTTCGACGCCGTCCCCGCCGGCAGCTACTTGGTCGAGGCGCGCCACGCCGAGCCCCCGCACGCCAGCGCCGTGCTCACCTCGTGTGAAGTGGACGGCACGGATGCCGTCGACCTCGGCGAGCTCACGCCACCGAAATGGGCGCAGCTCCGGCTCCTGGTGACCGAGGCCGCGCCACCATCACCCCTGACGGTCCACGTCCTAGACGCGCAGGGCCACCTCGTCGTGGAGCTACCGATCCAACCGGGCACCCCACGCAAGCTCGGCGTCCCCGCCGGGCACCTGACCATCGGCTACTTTGATACTAGCCTGCGCTGGCAGCGCCGCACCCTGACGGCCACTCCGGGTGCCACCGAGTCGATGACCTTGGACCCGGGCACCGGCCGCGCCTGTCGCCTGCGCTTTCCCTTTGGCGAGGCAGGGCGAGAGAGCGTGAACACAGGCATGGTGACGATTCGCGCCGCAACCGCCACGCGAGAGTGCGCGCTGGATGCGGTGTACTCCAGCAGCTCCCACTTCGCCGTCCGCCTGCACCTCGCCCCGGGTGCCTACGACGTGACGTTTTGGGCCCGTTGGAACCTGCCGCAGACCCGACGGATTCGCATCGTGCCAGGCGGCGGCATCCAGGACCTGAACTTGCCGCTACAGCGCCGGTAGGCCGGCGCCGCGCCGCCGCCGGCCGGTCGTTTTTCGCGATTCCCTGAGACGCCGCGGCTGCCGCATGGCACCGCCCGGCTCTCACGGTCTGCCCACAACAGCGGTCCGCCTGCCTTTTTCTGTTCCGGATCTTCGCCGCCGTCACGCCCTGCCGGCGTGAGCGCGTCCCAGGAAGACCCCGAGGGCAACCAGCCAGGCGACCACGGCCGGGCCGTCACACTCCAACGCCCACCGCGCATCCCCTTCCCGAACATGACGGAGAGTGTCTCCGCGGATCTGATCCTCCGGGCCAAGAACGGCGACCTGGCCGCCCGGGCGGAGCTGATCGAGCGCATCTACCCCCAAGTTCGCGATGCCGTCCACCGCCAGCTGAGCCGCGACTTCCGCGCCAACCGCCCCTGGCTGGGGTCGCTGTTCAGCACGGGCGACGTGGTGCACGAAGTTCTCGTGGGCGTCTTGCGGGACCTGGCGGCGTTCGAAGGCAACGACGCGGAGAGTCTGACGCACTACCTCGCGGCGATGGTCCACCACCGCCTCGTGGACATGCTGCGCCACCACCAAGCGCTGCGCCGCGACGGGCGCCGGGTCGGCCGCACGATCGATCCCAACGACGTCGACCCCGATCACCCCTCGCCGGTCCACATCCTCGGCCGTGGTGAACACGCCGAGCACGTGCACCAAGCGATGGCGGCGCTGACGGCGCGCGATCGCACTCTCCTAGAGCTCCGCTTCTCGCGCGGTGCGACTTACCCCGAAATCGCGCAGAACCTTGGCTACGCCCACGTCGACACGGCGCGCAAAGCGGTCAACAACGCGCACGCCAGGCTGCTCGTGGCGCTGCGACTGCGGGGGATCCAGCCGTGACCGGATCGACGCCGGACGCGCAGGTACTGGTCGACTACGTATCGCGCGCGCTCGAGCACATCGAGCGCGGCGAGTCCGTCGACCTGGACGCCCTCTGCCACGCGCACCCGGAGCTGGCCGCGGAGGTCGCCCACGCGCTGCGACTGGCGCCCACCGTCACCGGCTGGGCCGAGGGACGATGGCGCCGCGGCCCTCTCGCCGGCCGGGTCCTCGCCGGGCGCTACGAGCTGCAGGAGCAGATCGGCGCCGGCGCCATGGGAACCGTCTACCGCGCCCATGACCGCGAGCTGCAACGCCGAGTCGCGGTGAAGCTCCTGCAACCGCACCTGTTCGGCGGTGCCGCCGCCGAAGCGCGGTTCAAGCGCGAAGCCGAGGTCCTGGCCGCGTTGCGTCACCCCAACGTGGTGGCCGTCTTCGACCGCGGGGTCACCGACGACGAACTCCGGTACGTCGTGCTCGAGCTCCTGGAGGGCGCCTCGCTGCAGGCGTTCCTAGAGCAAGTCGCCGCGCGTGTCGCCAGCGACGGCTGGGACGGCACGCGCGACGCAAGGGCGCTCGCGCCGCCGGGGATGACGCTCCCCGAGCAGAGCTTTGCCCGCCTGGCCGCGGCGTGGGGCGCCGATCTCGCCAGTGGGCTCGAAGCCGCGCACCGCGCCGGCATCGTGCATCGCGACGTCAAGCCGAGCAACGTGTGGATCGCACCCGAGGGCCGGGCTCGGCTCCTGGACTTCGGGATCGCCGCGCGGGCCGAGGATCCGAGCCTCACGCCCGAGGGCGGCATCGGCACACCGGCCTACATGGCACCGGAGCAGCTGCGCCCCGGTCACAGCCCAAATCCGGCCGTGGACGTGTACTCGTTGTGCGCGACCCTCTACCACGCGCTCAGCGGCCGCCGGCCGTACGACGGCGATGCCTCGCGGATCCTCGCCGCATTGAGCCGCGAAGCGCCGCCGCCACTCGCGCGCGTGCGCCCAGGCCTCCCCAAAGACCTCGTCGCCGTCATCGAGCAGGGCATGCGGCGCGACCCCACCCGCCGCTACCCCGCCGCGCAAGCTCTGCTCGACGACCTGCGCGCGTTCTTGGATCACCGCCCGGTCCGCGCGCGCTACATCGGCCCGGGGCGGCGCACGGCGGCCCGCGTCGCGCGATCGCCGACCGTGCGGGCAAGCACCGCCCTGGTCGCCGCCGTCGCGCTCTCACTCGCTGGAGCACGCTACTACGGGAAGCAGGTCGAGGCTGACGCACGCGCCTACGACAGCGTCATCGCCCAACTCCCGCACAGCCTGACGCTCGGCACGCGGCCGGTGATCGAAGACGCCGGCGAGCGCGCGCGCATCACCGGCCTCCTGGACCGGGCACTGACGCTGGCGCCTGCGGACCTCGATGCCCGGATGCATCGCGCGGCCTTTCGGTGGGATCACGGGGACCGCGACGGCGCCGCCGCTGACGCCAGGGCGCTACGCGACGTGGTTGGCTCGACCTACGCAGCGGCGCTGGCGCGCTGCTACGCGGCACCCGGCGACGCTGCGGCCCGGCCCACAACCGATGCGAACCTGCCGAAGCCGCAAAGCGCAGCGGACCATTTCCTCGCCGGCTTTCACGCGTTGCGCCGCGCCGAGTTCGACCGCGCCGACGTGCACCTCGCCGCCGCGGCGGAGTTTCGCGGCGCCCGCAGCCTGCGGCTAGCGGTCCGCCTGCGCAACGCCGCGAACCACACCGAGCGACGCTCGGTGTACCGCGATGGGCTGCGCCTCGAGGGCGAGTACGGCCGCCCGCTGCTGCGCACCCGCTACGCCGTTGGCTTCGCCCTGCTGGCGATGCAGCGCTATGCCGAAGCCGTCGGGCCGCTCCGTTTCGTGGCGGACGCGGAGCCGACGTCCTTCGGCTGCGCGCTCAACCTCGGCATCGCCCTGCGGCGGTCCAAGAAGTTCAACCCCGCCGCGCGAGAGAGCCTCGAGCGCGCCTTGCGCCTGCGACCCGACGACGAGCGGGCCCAGCGCACCTACGCGTACGTCCTGGCCGAGTGCGGCGACTTCCTCGGTGCGGCACGGGCCGCCCAGACCATCGTCGAACCCAGCGCGCGCGAGGAAGCCATGGGCAACGTCCACCGGCTGCGGATGTCGTGCGCCCTGATCGACGGCCAATGGGACGCAGCCCGCAGCGCCGCCGCTGCGGCGGTCGATTGCTTCGAAGCCGCCCAGGAGGCGGGCGTCACGCTCGACCACCGCCGCCGCGGCTGGCTCGCTCAGTGCCGAGCGCTCGCCACCGGTGACGACATTTCGGCGCGCCTGCAGCTCGCCCGCGGACTCGCCAGCGACCCCAGTGACCTCGGGCTGCGCAACCTGGCCGAGGCCTTGCGATCCGAGCAGGCCGAGGACGGCCCACTCATGCACGCGCTCGCCGACCTGCTGGACATTCTGCGCGCCCGGTGACACGCGCCCCGCATCCCTTCGCTCCTCTTCATCGATTCCGACCAAGCACACCTATGAGCCTTCCCCTTCTTTCCCTCACGCTTCTCGCCGGCATGCAAGAGCCGCCGCCAGACGTTCCCCAAGGCCAGCTGATGTACACCGCCGCGGCGGTGCGTCTGGACGGCCCCACCGCCAACGAGAATCAGCGGCTACAGATCCCGCTGCACAAGCGCTACGGCTCCAACGACGAGACGCCGACTGCGTTCATCAAGGACGGCCGCCCGGACTTCACGGCGACCGGACACCCGGCGGGCGCCTACTTCCAACTCGTCGATGCGGAATCGACCGGTGAGAACTGGATCCCGGCGTACGACAACGGCGCCGTCTCCCTCTCCGCGCAGCTCGACTCCTGGGGCTGGGGCGGCCTGACGCTCTCGCTTGCCCCCGGCGCCCAAGGCGCGCCCGGGTCCCAGATGGAGGCGATCCTCAACAGCGGCAACACCGGCGCCGAGCTGCTGTTCTACAACTTCCCCGACAGCGACCTACCGTCCAACCTCGTCGGGCAACCGCTTCTCGCCTGGGGCCCGGGCGACGTGGAGATCGCGACCACGCCACCCGCGAACGTCACCAGCGTGGACCTGTTCTTGCCGATCCTGTTCGGCGAGCCCAACGTCTTCGCGTTCCCGGTCGCGCACTTCGACAACTTCTTCTTCTCGCTGGATGGGAGTGTGACCACGAAACCGGCAGGCTGGGCCAACCCGCAGAGCCGCGCGATCACTGGAGCCACCATCTACCGCGCCACGTGGAGCGCCGGCAGCTGGTCGGTCATGGTCTGGCTGGATCACAACGAGCTCGGCGTCGATCCAGCCGCCGACATGGACGCGCTGGCCGTCGACGAGCAGCACGAGTTCATCGTGTACTCGCTGAAGGGCAGCAACGAAGATCCAATCCTGTTCCACAACCTGGATTGGGGCAACCGGGAGTCTCCCACGGCGCTGACCGAGGCGCTCCCCGGTGGCTTGCCGGGTCCCAACATCAGCACCCAGATGGGGCTCAGGCT
>JBCCGH010000237.1:0-12606 GCA_039029375.1 Planctomycetota bacterium | reverse complement strand
GGGGGGGGGGGTGGTGTCGTTGGTCGCCCCGGCCCCGCCCCGGTGTGCCCCCCCCCCCCCCCGGGGCGGCGCCCCCCCCCCCCCCCCCCCCCACCACGCCCACGCCCGCCCTCGGCCCCAACGCCGCCGACGGCGAAGCCTGGCAGCCGAGGTCGCTGCGCGAGGCGCTGGAGCAGGCCGAGCGGGACATCCTGCGCCGGGCTCTGACGGCGCACGGCGGCAACCGCCAGGACACCGCCCGCGCGTTGGGCATCAACCGGAGCACGCTGTTCACCAAGATGCGCAAGCTCGACCTGCAATGAGCCCAGGTGGGGTCGAATCGCCCGTCAACTGCGCGCGACAACGTGCATAATCGTCATTGGCAATGCTGCATCGAACCCTGCTCGCCTTCGCCGGCTTCGTCGCTCTCGCCTTGCTGTTGACGGTGGGCTACGCGCTCACCGGCCTGGCGGGGCCAGACTCGGCCATCGACGAGGCCCGGGCCGCGCTGGAGGGCGATCGCCCCGAAGAGGCGGTCCGGATCCTCGCGCTGGCGGAAAAGAGCATGGGCCCGACGGGCCGCCCGGAGCTGCGGCGCCAGCTGCTCGAGCTGCGCGCGGACGCCTACCTGGCCGAGGACAAGGACAGCATGGCGCTGGGCGACCTCAAGCTGCTGGCCGAGGTCTACGCGCCGGGGGACCGCGGAGTCGAGATGAAGCTCCTGCGAGTCCTGATCGCCGCCAATCAGGCCGATTTGGCGATCACGCGCGCCGAGCAGTGGCTCGACAAGCACGAGGAGGACCCGCGCGCGCTGGAGCTCGCCGGCGAAGCCACGCAGTCGCTGTTCCTGCAGGACTTGGCGGCGCTGTCGGACGAGCTCGCCCGACTCCTGCCTCAGGACGCCCACAGCGAAGCCATGTCGGCGCTCGAGCGACACCTCTACCGGCGCCGTGACGGACCGTTCGCCTGGCGCGCCAAGGGCGACTTCGACGCGGTGTTGCGCGAGCACGTGCGCGGCGCGGCGGTGGCGGGCAAGTACGAGCCGATGATCCGCAGCGTACGGCGGACCATCACGCGCACGCAGACCTACTTCCGCCGCAGCATGAAGGCAGGCGGCCAGCCCGTTGCGGCCTACCAGGGGCTCGCGACGATCCTGCGCAAGAGCGGCCGGACGGACGACGCCGTGGCGCTGGCTGAGATCTACATGCGCAAGTTCGACCACGCCTACCGCGACCACGCGGCGGTCGAAGCGGCGCGGGTCCACTTTGCCGCCGACCGTGAGGCCGCGGCGCTGGACACCGTCGATCGCGCGCTCAGTCGGCCCTCGTGGGAAGAGGCGGTCGCCGCCGGGATCGAGGCTGGCGACATCCAGCAGCTACTCATGCTGAAGGCGCGGATCCTGCACCAACGTCGGGATGCGGTGGCTCTCGAGGAGGTCGTGACGCAGATGCACGACATGGCGGCGGCGGGACTGGACTTGGAGCCGATCGACGCTTTGATCGAGGCTTATCAGCGGGACGCGTCCGACGACGCGGCCGGGGTGCAGGAGTTGATGCGGCCGTTCTGCCGCCTGCTCCTGCTGCGGCAGGAGCTGCTCGCCGACAACTGGTCCGAGCTCCTGCAGGAGGGCATGCAGCTACAGCTGCGGGCCGCCCGCCTCGCGGGAGCACGCACGTGGCAGATCCGCGATCTCTGCGAGCTTTGGCTGGAGGGCCAACCCACCAACCCGCTGCCGCACATCGAACACGCGAAGGCGCTGGTCAGCGGCCGCAACGCCGAGGCGGCCCTGCGCAGCGCACGGCGGGCTCTGACGCGGTTTAGCCGCAACGAGGATGCACTCCGCATCTACGCGCGGGCGGCCGACCGGGCCCTGGCGCAGTCGGGCCGCGGCGCCGAAGCCCTGCTGCAGCAGTGCTTGGATCGACGCGAGGAGCTCCCCCACGGCGTCGCTGACGACGCCCTCTATCTCGAGCTCGCGCAGCGCGCGCTCGACGGTGGCCATCGGCAAGTCGCCGTGACGGCGGCGCGGCGCGCCAGCCAGCTGTATCCGTGGGCTCGCTGGCCCAGGCTGGTGTGCGCCGAGGCGGCACTGCGGTTGGGGCAAGTGGATCTCGCGGTGCGGACGCTCGAGGACATGCGGCGCAACCACCCCGACGACGCCGAGGGTCTGGCGTGGCTGATCCGCGCGCGCGAAGCCGCGAACATCGGCGCCAACGACCTGCTCTTCGACCTGGCGCGCGACGAGGAGCCGCAGCGTGAGGTGGCGATCGCGCTGTTGCAGAACAGCCTTCGGCGCGGCGACGCGGTCCAAGCGCGCGACTTCGCCCAGCAGGTCGTGCGCACCTTTGCCGGCGACGCCGAGGTCCTGGTGCTGGCCGCGGACGCGATGCGCGCCTCAGGCGATCGGGTCGCTGCGCGCAAGCTCCTGCTGCCGGCGTTCCGGGCGATCTTCAAGGACCCGACCAAACCGGCGATGGCGGCCACGGCAGCCCGTCGATTCCTGGAGCTCGAGGCCGACGCCGGCCACGGCAACGACCAAGAGCAGACCGTCGCCCGTCTGGCCAAAGAGGCGCTGCTCCTCCACATGGGCGAGCCGACCGCACTGCTCGAGATGGCGGAGTATCTGCTGCAGCGGGGCTTTGCGGAGCCCGCCTACGAGCTGGCCAACATCATCCTGACCGACCCACGGCACGCGCCGGTGCGCTCCGGCCGCCATCAAGAGGTGGCCGGCCGCGCGGCGCTGGCCGCCGGGGACCACCCCGCGGCGCTCCAGCACTTCCAGGCAGCACTGGCCTTCGAAGACGGCCAGCAGGCGTGGCGCCCGCTCGCGCTCTTGCTGCTGAGCCAACAGCGCGACGAGGAGGCCACGGATGTCGTCTGGGTTGAGGAGCCCGAGTCCGTGGCGGGTGCGGCGCTGATGATCCGCCTCGACCGCGGCGGGCGCAGCGACGCGTACGTCGCCGAGACGCTCGAGCGCGATCCCTCCGACTTCGCCGGACACTGCCTGCACGCCTTGCGGGCCCCGGAAACAGCTCCGATCCCCGGCCTGCGGGAGATCGCCGAGCAGGCGCCGGGGCTGCTGGCCGAGGTGGTCGCCTACACCGCGGAGCCGGGGTTCGCCGAGCTCGCGGTGACGCACGCCGAAGAGCTGCGCGAGCGCTTCCCGGAGCAGAACGCGAGCCCGATCCTGTGGGCCCGGGCGCTGGTGGCGGCGGAGCGCTTCGACGAAGCACTGCGCCTGCTGCGGCCCTTGGCCAACGCCGGGTCGATCACGGCCAACGACGAGCTGGTCCGCACGCTGGAGCTGACCGATCCGCGGCAGATCCGGCACCGCAACCTGGTGGAGCGCATTTCGGGCCTCGTGCGCAGCAACGCCACCGTGGCCTCGCCGAGGCTGCGCGCGGTTGCCCTGCGTGGTCTCGCCGACGAGCAGATCCGACAGGGCGGCTCGATGGCGGCGGCGGCCGAGACCCTGACGATGCTGTGGCTGGCACTAGCACCCCAGGCCGACCCGGGACTGTTCGAGTGCACGTCGCTGCTGCGCTTCGGCAAGCCACAGCAAGCGCTCAAGCTCCTGGATTTGGTCGAGTCCCGGGTCCCGCCCGAAGAGCGCGACGAGTTCGTTGCGGCTTTTGGCAAGAGCGCCCGCGCGATGTCGACGTCGTGCGACCACGACCCCGCGGTCCTCCGCGACCTGCGCGCCCGAGCCCAACAGATGCGCAAGCAAGACGGCGCGTTCGGCTCGATCGTGCACTTCCTGTTGTGGGACGATGCGCGACGCAAGCGGCTCAAGGACCCCGACCGGCTCAAGGACCCGTCGGACGCACCCGATCCGGACGCCAGCGAGCGCGAGCGTCGCCTGCTCAACGCGCACTTGGCGATGTTTCAGACCGGCCGCGATCGCGACGTCGACTTCGTCATCATGACGCTGAACCGGCTACTCGTCCTCGACGGGCGGCGCGAGGCGCTGCTCCGCTCGGACGAGCTGCTCCGCGCTGACCCGTCGCTCGTGCCCGTGTGGCTCACGCGAGCGCGCTACCTCGAGTATGACGAACGCGTGCACGAGGCCGCAGCGTCGCTGCGCTGGCTCCTCGACTACGTCGATGATGAGCAGGTGCTGCTCGAGTACGCGCGGCTGGCCGGGGTCTCGGGCGAGGTCGCAGCCGACGACGAGGCATTGCTGCAGCGCCTCGATGAGGACACGGCAGAATCGCCACGCGGCCGGTTCGTCCGCGGACTGATCGCGCTGCGCAATGCCAAGTATCCCGAGGCTGCCGAGCTCCTCGACAACGTCGCCCCGCGTCGCGACGGCGCGCATGTGTACTACCGCGGACTGGCCCTGCTGCCGCTGCCGGGTGACGCGGCGAGCGAAGCCGCCGCGGCCCTCTTCGCCGAGATGGCGGAGAAACACCCGCGCACAGGGATCAGCCGCATGCCGGGCGACTTCGCGCTGCAGCTGACGGTCGCCGAGCCATAGGCCCGCGCGGGATCTCCGACGCACCTGCCCGTCGCAAACCGCCGGTCTTCTGACTGGTGGTTTGTGCCTGGCACCGTACGCCAGTCCAATCGGCGGCGGCATGAACTTCGTACGACTCGCGCTCCACAATCCCTACGCGGTCGTCGTCGCCATGCTCGCCGTCGCCGTGCTGGGTTTCAACGCGCTGCGGCGCCTCCCCGCTGACCTGCTGCCGATCTTCAAATCGCCGGCGGTGCAGATCGTCACGCTCTACCCCGGCATGCCGCCGGTCGTCGTCGAGAAGGACATCAGCTCGCGCCTGCAGCGCTGGACCGGGCAGTCGGTCGGCATCGCCAGGCAGGAGGCGAAGAACATGCTCGGCGTGAGCATCGTCCGCGACTACTTCCGCGAGGACATCGACGCCGACACCGCGATGTCGCAGGTCACGTCGTTGGCCGTCTCGGACATGTTCTATCTGCCGCCGGGCACGCTGCCGCCCATGGTGATGCCGTTCGACCCCACGGCGTCGGTGCCAGCGTGCCTACTCAGCGTCTTCTCGGAGACAATGACCGAGAAGGAGCTCTACGACGTTGCGTACTTCGAAATGCGCAACCGGCTGCAGGCGATCCAGGGGGTCATCGCCCCCGCGGTCTACGGCGGCGTGCTGCGCCGCATCTTGACCTACGTGGATCGCGACCGGCTGGAGGCCCGCAACCTGTCGCCTCTGGACGTGGCCGACAGCCTGCGCGCGTCCAACCCGTTCGTGCCGGCCGGCAGCGCGCACCTCGACGGCACGGAGTACTTCATCCTGTCGAACGCCATGGTGGAAGACGTCGACGACCTCAACGACGTGCCCATCCGCGTCGTCGACGGCGTGCCGGTGCGCATCGGCGACATCGGCGAAGCCCGCGATAGCCACCAGATCCAGTCGAACATCGTGCGGATCAACGGGCGCCGGCAAGTCTACATCCCGGTGTATCGCCAGCCGGGCGCCAACACGCTGGCGATCGTCGACGAAGTGCGGAACAAGGCGCGGTCGATCCTGCAGTTCATCAAGCGGTCGGGCTACTACGACAACGTCGACGACCTCGGTATGGAAGTCGTGATGGACCAGTCGACGGGCGTGCGCGAGTCGATCGCCACGCTGCGCAATAGCGCGATCCTCGGCGCCGCGCTCGTGGCCCTCGTCGTGCTGCTGTTCCTGCGCTCGGTCCGGTCGACGCTCATTGTGCTGACGGCGATCCCGATCGCTGTGCTCGGGGCGCTGACCGGTCTCTACTTCACCGGGGACACGATCAACGCGATGACCTTGGGCGGGCTCTCGCTGGCGATCGGCATCCTGGTGGACCAGTCGATCGTGGTGATCGAGAACATCGCCCGCCACGCGCGCATGGGCAAAAGCGCGGCTCGCGCCGCGCTCGATGGCGCCGGCGAGGTCGCCGCGCCGGTGCTGGTCAGCACGGTCACCTTCGTGGTCGTGTTCTTCCCAGTCGTGTTCCTCGGCGGCCTGGCCCGCTTCCTGTTCACGCCGCTCGCGCTCGCGGTGATCTTCGCCACGATCACATCGTTTGCGGTCGCCATGACCTTCATCCCGGCCGCCGCCGCGCGCTTCCCGGTCGGCGCCGGCGGCAACGAAGGCGGCGGGTTCGAGGCGCTGGCGCGCCGCTACCGCGGCATCGCCGAGCGCACGCTGCGGCTGCGCTGGGGCGTCCTGGCGGTGGCCGCCGTGCTGTTTGCCGGATCGGCACTCGCGCTCACCCAGCTCGGCCGCGAGCTGTTTCCCAAGGTCGACGCCGGCCAGCTGACGGTGCTGGCACGGGCCCAGCCCGGCACCACGCTGGAGCAGACCGAGGCGATGGTGCAGGACGTCGAGCACGAGGTCATGGCGCTGCTGGGACGGTACGACCCAGAGGGCAAGGACCCGGAATCGGACCTCCGCCTGCTGATCTCCAACGTCGGCGTGCTCTACGACTGGCCGGCGGGCTACACGCCGAACGCCGGGCCGATGGATGCGTTCCTGCTCGTGCAGCTGAAGGACGAGCGCAGCCGCACGGCCCAGGAATGCGCGAGCCTACTGCGCGCCGAGTTGCCGCAGCGAATCCCCGGCGTCGAGTTCGCCTTCGACACCGGCGGCATGATGACGGCCGCGCTGAACTTCGGCCAGCCCGCCCCGATCAACCTACAGGTGCGCGGCAGCAAGCTCGGCCGCCTGCAGGAAATCGCCAACGCCGTGGTGGCCGAGGCCCAACAGGTCGAGGGCGCCGTGGACGTGCGCATTGCCGAGCCGACCGACCACCCCGCCATCTCCATCCACGTCGATCGCACCAAAGCGGCGATGCTGGGCCTGACGCAGGAAGACGTGATCAAGAACGTCGCCACGGTGATCAACTCATCCTGCAACTTCGCGCCCGCGTTCTGGATCGACCCCAACAACGGCAACCACTACTTGATGGGTGCGCAGTACGACGAGGGCTCGATCCGCTCCCTAGAGACCCTGCTCAACATCCCCATCACCGGCCCCGAGTCCACGGCGCCAACGCTGCTCAAGAACATCGCGAGTGTCGAGCGGACCACCACGCCGGTCCTCGTCACCCACCAGAACATCACGCGTACCATCAACGTGTTCGCCGACGTGGATGGGCGCGACGTCGGCTCGGTCGCGGCCGAGATTTGGCAGCGGGTCGGCGCCAGCGAACAACTGCGCCTCGATGAGGAGGCGGCGGCCGACGACCCTTGGGCGCTGTCGCTTCAAGATGGCGACCGCGTGCTCATGGAGGGCGAGTTCAAGCGCATGCAGGAGAGCTTCGCCGACTTCGGCGAGGGCTTGCTCATCGCCGCGATCCTCGTCTACCTGGTGATGGTGGCGCAGTTCCGCTCGTTCACCCTGCCGCTGGCCATCCTGTTGACCGTGCCGCTCGGGATCATCGGCGTGGTGCCGATCCTATGGTTGACCGGCACCGCGCTCAGCATCCCGGCCTTCATGGGCCTGATCCTCATGGTGGGGATCGTGGTGCAGTACTCGGTGCTCGTGGTCGAGTTCGCAGCGCGACGCCAACGCCAGGGCGCGGAGTGGCGCGAGGCGATCCTCGACGCCGCCCGCGACCGCCTGCGGCCGGTACTGATGACCTCGCTGACGACGTCGGCGGCCCTGGTGCCCATGGCGCTCGGCCTCGCGCGCGGCGGCGAAGCCAACGTGCCGCTGGCGCGCTCGATCATCGGCGCCGTGGTCGGCGGCACCCTGTTGTCGCTGTTCGTGGTGCCGCCGCTCTACTCCCTGCTCGGGCGCTGGGTGCGGCCGGATGCCCCGGACGCGCTCGACGCAACGGACGCGGCGCCGGCAGCGCCGGGCCCGCAGTCTGCCTGACTCTGCCGAGACACATGATGTCCCGATCGCTGGTTCTTCTGCTCGTTCTGCCGCTGCTGCGGTGCCCGCCGGTCACCGCGCAGAACGCGCCCCCACGCGCCGTGTCGGTGGTGGCGGCGGTCGCGCGCGCCGAGGCAGTGGAGCGCCGCATCACGCTGCAAGGGGAGGTCTTGCCGCTCCAGATGACGCGACTCACGCCGCGCGCGACCGGCCGCATCGCCGAGGTCCTGCGCCCTGAGGGCAGCACGGTCGAAGGCGCCGAGGTCCTCGTGCGCCTCGACTGCCCCGACCTGTTGGCGGATGTGCAAATCGCCAAGGCCCTGCAGGCCGAAGCCGAGGCGCAGGTGCAGGTCGCCACCGACCAGCGGGCTGCGGCGCAGGAGGAACGCGAGGTCGCCGCGGCCGAAGTGGAGTCGATGCGCGCCGCCGAGCAGATGGCCGCCGCAGCCCTGCGGCTCGCCGAGCTCGACCTGGCGCGCACCGAGAAGTTGCACGCCGAAGCCGCCGCGACCCTCGAGGAGCTCGAGCGGGCGCAGCTGGGGCGCGAGCGAGCCCACGCGAACCTCGTCGCCACGCGCGCCGCCACCGCCAGTGCGGC
Organism: Planctomycetota bacterium; assembly: GCA_039029375.1. Lineage (GTDB taxonomy): Bacteria > Planctomycetota > UBA1135 > UBA1135 > UBA2386 > JBCCGH01. Next base: position 4,209 of record JBCCGH010000237.1, on the reverse strand, counting down.
AGCGCGACACACGATGACGCGGGCGGCGATCAGTGTGCGTGAGGCCGAGCTGGAGGCACGGCGCGCGGGAGCCACCACGGCCACCGCTCGGGCCGGCAGAGCCGCGGTGCTCCGCGACTTCGCCAGCCTCGTGAACCCCTACCCCAAGGCCCGCATCACGCGCCAACTGGTGGACCCGGGGACGCTGGTCATGGCGAACGAAACCGCCGTGCTTGAAGTCATGGACGTGTCGCGCGTCCGGGTGCGGTTTGCTGTGCCGGAACTCGACGCGGTCTACGTACGCGCGGGCACGCCGGTGCGGTTACTACGCGCCGACGCGGCGACCGACGCCACCGTCACCCGGGTCACCGGCGCCGTCAACCGACGCTCTCGGGCCATGGACGCGGAGGTCGAGCTCGACAACGGCGACGACCGCTGGACGCCCGGTGCGCTGTGCCAAGTCGAGGTGTTGGTCGAGCGCCGCGACGGCGCGGTGACGATCCCGAGCAAGGGCCTGGTGCAATCCGGTGGCACCGACGCCGTATGGGTCATCCGAAACGAACGCGCCCACCGCGTCCCGGTGCAGCTCGGCCTCGACCTCGGCCACCGGATCGAGGTGGTCGATGGCTTGACCGGCGGCGAGCGCATCGTCGTCTCCGGCAGCCTCGGCTTGAACGAAGGCGCGGCCGTCACGGTCACGGACCAGGACGACGACTCGTGACCTGGCGCCTGTTGCTACTCCTCGCGACGGCGGCCTGCAGCGCGCCGGTCGCACGACCACTGCCGCAGCAGCACTGGCTGCCCAGCCCCGACGTCGCGGCCGCCCAACCCCCGGACGCCCAGCCCTCGGACGCCCAGCCCCCGGACGCCCAGCCCTCGGGCGCCCAACCCAGGCCGCCGGTCCCCGCCCCGACCGCGAGCGAGCGCGCCCTGCTGGACTTGCCGACGGTGCTCCGCCTGGCCGGCACCAAACCACTCGCCATCGAAGTCGCCAAGGCCCAAGCGCAGGCCGCCGCCGCCGATGAGACTCGGGCGTTGGCGCGGTTCGTGCCAGCCCTGCGACCCAGCATCGCGTTCAATCGGGTCGAGGGGCGCGTGCAGAACTCCCCCGGCCTGCTCTTCGATACGAACCGGCAAAGCACGTTCGGTGGCGCGACCGTCGACCTCACCGTGAACCCCGGCGACGCCTGGTTCGACCACCTCGCCGCGGTGCGGCGTACGCGCGCCGCCGAGCTGGGCGTCCAGGCGGCGCAGCACCTCGAGATCGGCCGCGCCGTCCGGCTCTACTACGACCTCGTCCAGGCCCGCGCCACCGTACAGATCGCCTCGCGCGCACTCGCCCACGCCCAACAGCTACTGCAACTACAAGAGGCACGGTGGCGGGGCGGGCGCGCGGTCGAGGCCGACGTGCTCCGCGCAAAAGCCCACGTCGCCGCCGCCGAAGGCACCCACGCCAGCCAAGAGGCCTTCGCCGACGGCTTTGCCGCCGAGCTCGCCACGCTGCTCCTCCTGCCGGATGACCTCGAGCTCGTCCCCGCCGATCCGGCGATCGCGCCGATCCGCCTCGCCGTCGCCGACCGCGCGCTGCCGGAGCTGTTGGCGCGGGCACTGCGGCAACGCCCCGACCTGCGCGCCGCCGAAGCCTTGGCCGACGCGGCCACCGCCGAGGACCGGCGCGCCGAGTATGGCTGGCTGTTCCCCGAGCTGCGGGTCGGCGCCGTCGGCGGCGGCTTCGGTGCGACCCCGCGTGACTTCAACGGCCGCGAAGAGTACTTCGCGGCGCTGCAGTGGGAGCTTGGCCTCGGCGGGATCGCGCGAAGCCGCCGCGCCGATGCGCAGCGCCTCGAGGCGCTGGCTCGAGCCGCCGCCGTCGGGCAGCGCGTCCGCGCCGAGCTCATCGCCGCGCGGGCGGCGATTCGCGCCGCCGACGCCCGCGTCGACGCCGCCCAGCGTCAAGCCGAAGCCGCGGACGCGGCGCTGCGCCTCGTGGAGGTACGACATCGCCAGGGTGATGCGCTGCTGGTCGAGGTCCTCGACGCGGATCGCTCCACGACCGCCGCCAACACCGAGCTCATCGCCGCCATCTGCGCCCACAACCGGGCGCAACTCGAGTTGGTCCGGCTCGTCGGCGGCCCGCTCGCGGGCGAGTGAAGATGGGCGAACCCGTCGGGGCGCGCAGTGGACCGATCAGAGCGCGAAGAAGCGCTCGCAGAACTTCTCGATCTCGGCCTCGCCCCAACCCCGGTCGGTCAGGTCCGTGCGGATCGCGGCGATGTCGACGTTCGGATACGTGTGGCACTCCTCCTCGCTGGCTCCCGTGGAGGCGTCGACGATCCGGAAGTCGAACGCGCGTTTCTCGCTCTTGAAGACCTCGTACTGCAGGACCTGATCGAGCGTGTTGTCCGGCAGGAACGTCAGGATCCGCGGCCGCGTCTTGTAGAGCTCCTCGGCGCCAATGTCCTGGGCCGAGCAGACGATGAGCTCATCGCCCTTCTGGCAGGTCCGGGCGGCGGCGCCGTTGAGCACGCAGCAGCGGGAACCGGGTTCCCCGTAGATGACGTAGGTCGACAGCCGGGCGCCAGAGGCCTTGTTCCAGATGTCGACGAACTCCATCGGGTAGATACCGGCAACGTCGCACTGCTCGGGATCGAGGGTGATCGAGCCGTGGTAGTTCAGGTCCGCGCCGGTGACGCGAATGCCGTGCAGCTTGGCGCGCACGACCTTCATGGTGCCGGCGGCCAGTGGAGGAGGAGAGAAGCTCGCCTGCGTGTGGGGATCCATTGGGGACGAGGGCGGTGGAAGAACGCGAGAAGTGTAGCTTGTCGCTGTGGGGCGGGGTGTCCAGGGGTATCCCAGAGCGGGGGAAGGGCGGCGGTACGGGGGGTTTGGCGCGGATGCGGGGCTCGGTGGTCACGGTTTCGGGCACGGGCGCCGGCCGCGCGCTTCGCGCGCGGCCTAGGCACGCAAGCGTTCACGGCGGGCACGGGCTCCGGGGCAACCGGGGAAGGTCACGTGCGGCTCCGGCTCCGGCCTCCGGCTCCGCCTCCGCGGAACGTTTCCGGCTCCGGCTCCGGCCCCGAGTCCGCATCCGAGACCACCGAACGCCGGCTCATCCAACCCTGAATCGAGGAGAGCCCTCTACTTCTGCCCAATGGTCGCTGCGGCGGCGTAGGATAGCGCGATCGTCGGGACTGGGCCGCCGTCGCGGAGGATGAGCGCTTGGTTGTAGAAGCTGACGCCAAGGAGGGCAGGCGCGTTGGGGATGGGCAGCGCCCATTCGGCGTAGGGATCGCTGGGCGTGACGGGGTCGAGGCGGTCGGGGCTCACGTAGAGAGAGCACGCCGGTTGCCCGATGGCGCCGAGGGCGAGAGGCAACGGGAAGGGGCCGGCCTGTAGACGCGACGCGCCGAGGCACATCGCGTGGCGCTGCCGGCGGGGATCGGGCCGATGCGGATGTCGAGCGAGCAGCCGATCCAGGGCAGGGTCCAGCTTGCCGCGGGCTGGATAGCGGGGCCGCCGGCCGTCATGGTTGGGCAGCCGGTGCCGAAGGGGGTGAACGCGGCTTGCTGGACCGGGCTGTAGGCCCAGAGCTGTGAGCCTTGGGCGCCGCCGAAACCGAGCACGCGGTTGGACGAGGTGTCAAAGGCGAGCCCATTGGGATCGACCGGGCGGGCGGGCGACGTCGCGGGGGATCGCTCGGTCCACGTTGTGCCGTCCCACTCCCACGTGTCCGTAAGAGAGGTCAAAAAAGGGAGTCAAGGCCGCCGAAGACGACGATCCTGCCACGACTGGGGTCCCAAACCGCCGCCGAGTGAAAACGACCCGGAGGTCGGCGCAACTGGCTGAGCTCCTGCCACGATGTCCCGTCCCACTCCCAGGTCTCGTCGAGGAACGCAAAAGGAACCGCGTCACCGAATCGAATCGTGGTTTGTCGGCGGCGGTCGTACGCCATGACAGCGCTGTCGGCGTTGGTTGGCCGCCCGACGCTCGTCTGCCGCCAAGTGGCGCCGTCCCATTCGTGGGTCAACCAGGCGCTGCCAAAGCGGTCATAGCCTTCAGTCACGATCACACCGCGTTGCGTATCGAACGCACTAGTGTCCTGGATCCGAAGTTCCTGCACAGATGGCACCCGTCCGGCCACCGCTCGCTGCGTCGCACCTCCTCGACGTATCCACCAATATGCCTGCGTCGGTGCTTCTTGCGAGCAGCGTCCGGTCACGCACCCTCTGC
>JBCCGH010000236.1:0-12695 GCA_039029375.1 Planctomycetota bacterium | reverse complement strand
CAGAGGGTGCGTGACCGGACGCTGCTCGCAAGAAGCACCGACGCAGGCATATTGGTGGATACGTCGAGGAGGTGCGACGCAGCGAGCGGTGGCCGGACGGGTGCCATCTGTGCAGGAACTTCGGATCCAGGACACTAGAGGTCCGGCCGAGAAGCCACTCGCGCAGCGAGCGGCACCCTGAATTCGAATCTCGGCTCGCGAGAACCTCGCTGAATCCACTGATTCAGCTGCGTTCTCGCGCACCGACCTGCGAGCCCAGGCCACCGCTCGCCACCCGAAGCGCTGGTCCGTTGCCGCAAGTCCGCCCGCGCATTTGGCGCGAGGCACGGAGTCGCTGCTGTCAATGCACCGTGTACCAAGCCATGCCGCGCGCCGGCACGGTGACCGGCACCGTCGCCCGAAACCCGCGGTCGAGGGCCACCGTGCGCTCCCGGCCGTTCGCGTCGCGCAGCCGCGCCGTCTCGGTGAGCCCGGTGTAGTAGAGAGGGACCCGTAGCGACTTGGTCACCGCGCGCGGCAGCGGGTTGAACACGCACAGCATGCCCTTCGTTGGCAGCGCTGGGTTCACGTGCAGCATCCAGTCGAGATCCCGGCCATCGGCGCGGCGGCCGTGGATCAAATCCGACTCGAGGATGTCGCGGTGCTCGCGAAACCACGCGACCCAGCGCTGCACCGCGCGCTTGGTGGCGTCGCTGTCGAAGAGCCGCGGGCCGCGATAGCAGGCCTGCACGCCGAGCGCGAGGTTGCTGGAGAGCATGCGCTCGTAGTGGTCGAGATGCTCCTCGAGCGGCTCGATCGTCGCGGCTGCGCCGCCGCCGTGGTACTCCGTCAGTGGCACGAACATCCAGCCCATGCTCGGCGTCTTCTGCCAAGTGCCGTCGTAGATGTTCTGCCGCGTGTGCAGCACCTGCTGATCGCGGGGCAGCGACCAGTTCGTCTCGCGGTAACCCATCCCGCACTTGTTGGAGCCGGACAGGTAGTAGTAGTCGGGGACGTTCAGGTAGACGCCCTGCCCGCGGCACCAGCGGTAGAAATCGGTGATGATGCGCCACTGCACCCAGCGCGAGTCGTCGAGGCCCTTCTGCAGTGGTGGGCGGGCGGTCGTGTCGAGATCGCCGGGGTACGAGCCGTCGTGCTCCAGCAGTGAGAAGCCGCTGGCGCCGAAGAAGCGGTAGAGCGTGTCGAAGTAGCGCTGCCCCCACGGTGACGCGAGGGCCGGGCAATGGCCGTGGGTGGGCGTGACGCCCTCCGGCGGCACGACGTCGTTGCCGTCGCCGATGCGCCGGCTGCTGAGCAGTGAGTAGCCGCCGAGCTCGATGCCTTGGTCCTTGGCGTAGCCGGCGAGCTCGGCCATTTGCGCCAGGTACTCGGGCGCCTCGTTCTCGATGTTGAAGCCGCTGCCGAACGTCAGGATCACCATCTCGAAGCCGACCGCCGCGCACTGGTCAATCGCGGCGCGCACGGTGTCGGGGTCGGCGTGGCGCACGTGCATCATCAGCGGGTTCTCAGTGACCCACGGGGCGATGACGCGATACATGCGGCGCAGCGCCAGGCCCTGGCGCTCGCGGTCGGTGCCGTCGTAGGGGAGGACGAACGTGCGGAAGGTGGTGAACGTCGCGCCCGGGGCGACGTCTTGGCTGGGGCCAACCTCGGGGCGGACTTCGAGCAGGCAGGGAGTCTGGCGTTGGTAGTTGACCTGCGTCGCGTAGTTGGGGTCGGGCACCCAATGGACGGCGAAGCGGTTGGCCGTGCGCGGCGTCATGGCGGCGAACGCGTAGTCGGTCTCGACGTGGATTGCCGGGGGTTCGGTGGGCGCGCCGGCGCGCGTCTCGACATTGGAGCCGTGCTCGACCGCGGCGAGGAGCTCGCTGGTGAACCTGTCGACGGTGATCATGGCGGTGGTGGCGTTGTGGATCTCGAGCCACTTGCTGAAGACCGGCACCCCGTCGTAGAGCTCGTAGTGCACGGTGACGGTGATGTCGCGCACCGGCGCGGGGGCGCTGTCGGGCATCGCGTAGCGCATGGCGAGGTGCACGCCCGCGGGGGGCCACTGGGCGTCGGGAGCGCAATGGCGCACGCGTTGCCACGGCAGTCGCTCGTTGGCGGGGCCGCTCGTGAAGTCGACGAGGCGCATCGCTGCGGGGTCGGCCTCGAGCGCGTCGCGCCACTCGGGCAGGAGATAGGCGTGGTTGGGCTGGCCGATGAGGCCGCCGACCGCGAAGCGGTGGCCGCCCAGCTCGACGATGGCCTCGGGCTTCACCGCGCGCAGCAACGCGCGGCCGGTGGGGACCTCGTCCAGGGCGACCGTGGCGCCGTTCGGGGTGAGGCGAAAGGTGCGGCGGAGGAGACCGTTATCCAGTGCGATCTCGGCGGCATGCGCACCGCGGTGGACGCCGGCGGTGAACGGGCGCGGATCGAGCAGCCAGTCGGCGTCTGGGTGCGCGGCTGGGAGCGGGGGGAGTACGGCGGTCTGTTGCCGCAGGGCGTCCTGTGCGGTTGCGGTCAGGGCCAGGGTCGCGGCAAAGCCCGTGGCATGGATCAGCGGCAGGACACGGCGCATGGTCACGGCGGGCATGCGGGCATGCTGCCGTAGCCGACACGCGCCGCCAAGGTGGGCTCACTGGTTCGTGGTAGGTGCGAATTCGGCGGAGCGCCACCCCGCTCTTGGCTGTCCGACTTCGCCGTCTCTAGCTACGTTTTTTCGATAGCTCCGCTCGGGTGTCGAAGGGGGCACTTGTTCGGTTGTGGGTGGCGCGTGGGATCGAGGCGCGCCCTGCCAGTGTCACGCTCGCGTTGGGGAGCAGCCCGGGACTTGGTCTGGTATGTCCCGGCTCATGACCTCTCCCTTTGCCCCTCTAGGGCGGCTGAGATTCGAACGCCGGATTAGTGCTCTCGAGCACAGGTCATCGACCAGTTGGGGTTGGTGCGCCGAAGCCATGTTCGAGGCTGTTGCTGGTGGGGGAGTGAGTCGTCGTTCGCAGCATGCTACGATCGCTGTCGTGATGGTCCGGAGAAGAGATCGGCTAGTGCCAAGTCGACGCGATCGCAGGGCCGGTTCGCCGCTATGGTGCGCCGGAGCACTCGTCGTACGGACACCTGCAAAAGGGGGGGCTCTGCGTGTTTAGGGCAGATAGCCGCTCGCGTCTTCCGATTGAGTGCCCCATCTCGACATCAGTGATGAGGCGAGAACCTGTGCGAGTGCAGATGGCGTTCCACGCCATCAGTGCTGCGCGCCAGAAAGGTTCACCCGCGGCTCTTACTGGCCTAGTACGAGAGCTGGAGAGCCGGCTAACAACCGGTGAAGGGATGGACGAACGCGCGCCGATACCAGAAAGCCTGGCTTTGGAGGCAGCGCTTGGGGATTGCTTGTCCCTACTAGGGAGATGGAGTGGGAGCAAAGCAGCGCTCCGCGAGGGCGTTGAGCGCATGAGGAGGTTTGCCCAAGCTGTCGGAGACCTCGAGTTGGATGACTTCGGCGCTACATCCGCGCGAGCCCACGGGTACTTCGCGAACGCTCTGACGCGGCTTGCCTATGTTACACACGAACCAGAGACGCTAGCGCAAGCTGTGGAGGAGATTGAGCAGCACGGACTAGACAAGGCCGAATTCCCGGAGCTTTGGGCGGCGAACCAGCGCGACCTTGGCGACGCGTATATCGGGCAGGCACATTGGGCGAAGGAATCGACGAGAATCGATGGGAGCGCTCTGAGGGCCCTTGATCAGGCCAGCCGTGTCTTCGCGGAAAACTCGAAGCTGGTTGGGGACGAGCTTTTCGATGAATGGGCCGCGGCCCAAAGCAGTTTGTCGGTTGCCCTCGCGAAAGCTGCACTCGAGATCAAGACCGGTGGCTGTGAGGTGGCTCCTGGGTTCTGTTCCAAGACCGGGCGTGGGAAGAAGGTGAAAGAGCTTGCAGCGCGCGGCAAGGCCATCTCCTGGCGCATCTGGCATGTCTATCTGTGGTTCCTTCATCTCCTAGAGGACGGAGAGAGCCCGTCGTTTCGGTGGGCTCGGACAGTGAGCAATCTTGCGCATGCGAGCCTGTACATCTACGAGGTCAATAGGGACGACGTGATGTCTGCCGCCCTTTCGGAAGCGGCGTTTGCATCGATATTAGGGGAGCCAAAGCAAGTTGGCCATGGACTTGGCGTAGCGGAGATGTGGTACGGGGAGGCCGTAGAGCAGTGTGTACGCTATGATCTCGATAATCATCGAAATCGGTTCATGGTGAACCAAGAAGGCCTCAAGGATCTCTACGGACTGATGGGGGACGTCGATGGTGGTTGACGACGGCCCCACTTTCCAAGTGCTGCCTAGTCAGGAGGACAACGCGGATCACTGACGAGCGTCATTTGGGTGGAGGTCCGCCGCCGAGGCTAAACAGCTTGCGGGCTTTCCTGCGCACTCTGGATAGGTAGGAACTCACCGTTGCGATAGTGAAGCCGTGTAGCGCGCCGACCTGGGCAACTGACATCCCATCAAGATATGACCGGAGGACGATAATCTCAGACGGGGTTAGGATTCTGCAGAGCCGCAGCAGAGCTTCGGTGTAGTCGTCGATTTCGTAGCTGTCGTGTTGGCGGGAAGGAAGCGAAGAAAGCGTGCTTGTACGATCGAGGCTCTCGGGGCGACTTCGCTCCTCCCGGACCTGATCCTGCCATCTCCACCAGATTCTCTTCTTGAGGTACGGGATGAACTTGTCCGGGCCCTGCTGGTGGCAGCTCTCCTCGCGGAGCCAGATCAACGAATCAGACAGTGCCTCTTCGTCGAATCTCGCCGGGAGAGATGCTAGCCACTTTGCGAGTTCTGCTTGGGCGTGCCTGGGCAGATCGTGCCCGAACTGTTCGCGATACGCCAACGCGAACGCGTTGGCCCAGTCGGACCAGTCACGCCCAGCCATCGGGTAGCGGCTGTGCCGGGAGCCCATTCACATCCAGGATTTCGACGGCCCGATCGCCGTGATTGATCACGTAGTCGATGATCGGGCTGCAAGCGACAGGTGTGCCTCGCAGGTAGGCGAACCTTGGAGAGGCCCTCCTGAGTCGCCTGGGAGGTCGCCACGGCGCATTGAGCAAGGCGACGAGCATGCGGAGCCTCCTGCGAAGGCTTGCGCTTCGCAGTTCTCGCAGAGAGAACAGCCAGTCCTTCAACCAAGTCCCGCCTTCGTCGAGTGGTCTTACATCGTCTTCGGGAAGAACCGGCTCCGTCAAAGTCTCGAGAGCTACCTTGAGTGGGTCGTTTAAGTCGATGGCCTTGTCCGATTCCCCCTGCTTCTCTGCGAGTTCCCTCGTCCAGCCACGAATCTGGGCTTCCAGGTCACCGTGGCCCCGTGCGTAACGCATAACGGCTGCCGCTCCCTTCGGGTGCCACTTTTCGCGGTAGCCCATTGGTACGCGATGTTCACTGAGGGTTTTCTTCACCGAACGCCTCTTGGGCGTCCAGCAGGTCGTCGTCCAGTCGTCGCAGTAGCTCCTCCATGAATCCTGGGTTCCGTTGAGACTGCTCCACTGTCTTCTGGAAGAGCTCTGCGCGAATGGCGTCAGGGGAACGCGCTTCGAAAACGACTTCCCCATCAAAGCCGTACACCGGAGACGCTCCAGCTTCTGCGATAGCTCGAACGAGTCGCTCGTAGGCTTCCCTGCAAGCGACTGGATCTACGGCCTCGCCGCAGAGTTTTTGCAAGTAGATTGATTCTGTCATCGTTGCGGCACCTTCACTCAGGACACGAAAGCGGGTGCATCAACCTTGATTCGGTTTGCCTGACAATCCTCGTAGGAGGCACTAAGTGCCCACGTCATCGAAGGTTGTGGCTGTTTTTTTTTGGTGGGACGCTGGCGACGCCTTCGCCGGGGGGCGCTCCAGGGCTTCCAGCCCACTCACCGCACGAATTTGTAGCCCACCCCCCGCACGGTGACGAGGTGGCGTGGCCGCGCACGGTCTGGCTCGACCTTCTGCCGCAGCCAGGTCATGTGCACGTCCACGGTGCGCGTGCGCGGCGTTTGGTGGAAGCCCCAGACCTCGCGCAGGATCGTCTCGCGCGAGCGCACCGCGCCCTCGTGTTCGATCAGGTAGGCCAGGAGCTGAAACTCCATGGCGGTGAGCTCGAGCTCTCGGCCCGCACGGCGCACGCTCATGCCGCGCAGGTCCACTTCGACGTCGCCAAACACGATCGGCACCGGTGCCTCGTCACTGGCGCGCCGCAGCAGCGCCTCCATGCGCGCCAGCAGCTCGGCCGGGTCGAAGGGCTTGATCAGGTAGTCGTCGGCCCCGAGGCGGAGGCCGAGCACGCGGTCGGCGATCGCGCCGCGCGCGGTCAGCATCAGGATGGGCAGCCTCACCCCTCGCCGCCGCAGGCTGCGGCAGACCTCAAAGCCATCGATGCCCGGTAGCATCACATCGAGGAGCAGGAGGTGGAACGCACTCGCGTCGAGCGCCCGCTCCAGGCCGCGCTCGCCGTCGGGTGCGACCTCGACGCGGTAGCCTTCGGCGCGCAGGAGGTCGCCGACGGTGCGCGCGAGGCCCGGCTCGTCCTCGATGAGGAGCACGCTGGTCCCGTTCACGCCTTACCACCATCAGGAGGAAGGCGCACCGGCAGGCGCAGGCGAAAGCGCGCGCCATGCGCGGCGCCGTTGCTCGCAATGAGCTCGAGGCTCCCGCCATGGGCGCGCGCTACCTCTCGCGCGACGCCCAAGCCCAGCCCGCTGCCCGGCATCGCGCCCTCCCGCGCCGCCGCGCCGCGGTAGAACGGATCGAACAGGTGCGTGCGATCTTCCTTTGCCACCCCAGGCCCGTCGTCGGCGATATCCACGACCACGCCCCCGTCGACGCGACGCACGTCGACCCGGATGGTCGGCGCGTCACCGCCGTACTTGATGGCGTTCTCGATCACGTTGTGCAAGGCCGAGGTCAGAGCCGCGCCATCGGCGCGCAGGTGGCGCGCGTCGTCGGCGACGCTCAGCTCGACCGCAAAGTCCCGACGGTCGCGCCAAGGCTGGCAGCGTTGGACCGCGTCGCGCAACAGCGTGTCGAGGTCGACCTGGTCGAACACCAACGCCGCCTCGCCGTCGCCAAAGCGCAAGACGCGCTCGACCTGGGCGGTCAAGCGCGTGGCCTCGCGCTCGATGATCTCGCCGTATTCGGCGACGCGTGCCGGCTCATCCACCACACCTCGCGCCAAGTTCGAAGCGGCCGTGCGCACGACGGCGAGCGGCGTGCGCAAGTCGTGGGAGACGCCAGCGACAAAGGCGAGCTCCTTCTCCGCGAGCCGCCGTGCGCGGCCCTCGGCCACCCAAAGTAACGCGAGGCTCGCCACGACCACGGCGAGGAGGCCGCCGGCCAAGAGCAGGTTGCGGATCTGCGCCTGCGCCAAGGCTGCGCGCAGGGAGCCGGCCCGATGCCGCAGCTCGATGCGCCAGGGCGGGTCTGCGGTCTGCAGCTCGCTGACTTTTGGTGGCGTGCCATCGGCGATCCAAGTGGGCCCCGCGACTTCGGTCCAACGGTTGTCACCGTCCCCAAACAGCGCGCGCCAGCGCAGTGGCACAAGGTGCAGCGGCGCGTGGGCATCGGGGGACTGCTCGGCGTTCGGCTCTCGGGTGCTAGGCTCTCCGGTGCTGGGAGCCTCGTCGTGGGATCGATACAAGGGAGCGCCGCCGGGCGCGGTCGCGGCGACGGTGACCTGGTAGGTGTCGAGACCGTCCGGCCCAAGAGCGAGGCGCGCGAGCGAGGGGAACAGCTGGGTGGCGAGGCCCGCGGGGTCGAGGGTGACGAGAAGAGGTCCCTCGTCTTCTGGCTGCACGACGAAGGCTGGCGCGTCGGGTGGGGGGCCCGCGCCGGCCGCGAGCGGCTCGACCTGGTCGATGAGCGCGGCCGACACTGGGTCTTCGCCGACCGTGCCCTCGAGCACGGCGTCTTGCAGGGCCGAGAGCGCTGCTTGGCACTCGCTCGCCATGCGCGTGGCCGCGGTCTGCAGCATGCGCGAGGTCACGTCGTGCTGCGCGGCGGCGAGGTCGCCGAGCCAGCGCGCCTGCAAGACCAGCAGGAGACCCAAGAGCGGCACCAGCGAGAGCCCCAGCAGCCAGGTTCCCAGGATCCGGGTCCCAGGGCGCCGGGACCGACGGCCTCGCTGCGCGCGGGTCATGTGACCAATCTACGACGATCCATGGTCGTTGGGGCCCAGGGTCGGGGGCCCCGCGCCGGAGCCCATCAGGGCCGCCGTTCCGCCAACAGCGCCTGCACCGCGCCGTCGAGCTCGGCCTCGACCTGCCGCGCGCCGCGCAGCTTGTAGCGAATGCGTCCTTCGCCATCGATGACGAACACGGAGGGCCAGCCGAGCGCGGGGACGCCCCACGCCGTGGACGCCGGGCCGTCGGTGCCGCGCGGCCCGTCCCACAGGTTGCGCCAGGTCATGCCGACGCGTTGCGCCGTGGCGCGGCCGGCGCTTTGGTCGGTGTCGCCGCACACGCCAAGGTAGGTGACCGGCTTGCCCTCGAGCGCCGCCAAGCGCTCGCGCATGCGCGGCACTAGCGCCAGGCACGGCTGGCAGAACGAGGTCCAGAAGTCGAGCACGACGATGTCCCCGCGCGCCTGCGCGAGATCGAACGGTCGGTGGTCGAGATCGACGCCCGTGGTCCGCGGCGCGGGCGCGCCAAAGTGCAGGCGTGCGAGCTCATCGCCCAGCGCCTTGGCGCGGCGACCGACGGTGTCGACGTCGGGCTTGCTGGTGCCGGGAACGGGCAGGGTGCCAAAGTGCTCTTCGAGATCGGTCAGGAGCGCGATCGTCTCCTCGCGTTGCGCCGCCGTCAGCCAATCCCAACGCCGATCGATGAAGAGCCGGGCCAAGGCCCGCGCGTGCAGCAGCTCGGCGCGCACGGGATCGCTGGACGCGGCCTCGGTGAGGGTCGCGAGCGTCGTCTCGTAGTGTGCCAACTCCGCCGCCCAGGCTGCGCGGGGTAGCGTCGCGAGCGGCGGCAGGAAGCCGCGGGTCAGGAGCGTGGACCAACGCATGGCATCGGTCGGGCGCCGCGCGAGCAGCGCCAGGGCGCGCGCGCGCACCCCGCGAGCCTGGGGTGGCGGACCGGCCGCGCAGAGCTCGGCCGCCAGCGTCAACGCGGTCCAGAACTGCCGCCGCGCGCCACCGCGCTCGGCCAGGGCCAGAGCTTCTTCGGCCAGCGCCTCGAGCTCGACGCCGGACAGCCCGTCGGCTGCCGCCGCTTCTGCGCGCTCGCGCAGCGCGTTTGCCGGAGCGGCTTGCTGCGCCGGCAGCACCGCCGCGCACCCGACTGCGGCGAGGTACCGTGTGGCAGTGGCCAGCCGTCTCATTCGAAGTCCTCGTCCAGGGTTCTGACGTTGCTCGGACAATGCCGGTGGGGCCCGTGGGGGCACACGTCGCTCTTCACGAACAGCGAGAACTCTTCGATCTTGCCGTCCTCATCCAAGCCAAACCCAAAGTAGCCGGGGAAGCCGTTTTCCAGGTGGAAGATCACCGCCCGCATCGGTCGGTCCAAGTGCGGCACGACCAACGGGGCTTGGAGGTCGTGGAAGGCGTGCACCGCGCCGCGCGTCGGGAGGACGTTGCGGGCCATGAAGTCAAACATGCTGTCCCCGTCGCGCTGATTGTAGGAGGGCGCAAACAGGGCGCGGTAGGCCTGGCGGTCCTCGTCGTTGAGGGCCCGTGACATTTCCTCCACGAGCTGCCATACCCGCGCGTCTTCTGCGGGCGTCGACGTGCCCTCGGTGATGGTGACGCTCGCGGCGTCGTTGGACGGCGACGCCTGGACAAAGCCGGCGATCGCCGGGGCCGGCGCATGCCTGGCAAGCAACGCCCGCGAGATCTCCTGCGCCAAGGCCTCGCCCACGCCGAGGTTGACGTTGGTCAGCACGACCACGGCGCAGTCCCGCTCCGGATACAGCCGTACCTCGGCGTACGAGGCGCCAACCGTGCCCCCATGCCGGTGCACGGCTTCGCCGGACTCTTGCGCGACGATCCAGCCGCTGGCGTAGCCCGTCGCGCCTTCGGGGCCGGGCGCCCGATGCAGCCGTCGCAGCGTCGCGGCCCGCAGCCAACCGTCGTCGCCCGCCAGGCCCACGAGGTGCGCGCGCGCATACTGTGCCAGGTCGCCGATGGCGCAGTGGATGTTGCCGGCCGGCGCGATCAGCTCCGTCTTGGGATAAGCGTCGCGCGGCACTGGCAGCAACTCTGCACCCCGCGCCACGTGCCCGACCGGCGTGGCCGGGATGCCAAAGCCGCCGCTCGTCATGTCCAAGGGGGCAAAGACGATCCGCCGCACCAAAGCTTCCCAGCTCTCGCCGGTGACGCGCTCGGCTAGGTGGCCGAGCAGCGCGTACCCGGCGTTGGAGTATTCCGCGCGCTCTCCCGGCGCGGCGATCGGCGCTTGGGCCAACACGTCGGCGAGGAACGCGGCGCGCCGCTCGGCGAGCGTACCGGAGTATTCTCGATCCGCGGGATGCCCCGCCGGGCGGCGGTCGGTGTAGGCCGGCAAGCCGCTCTGGTGCCGCAGTATTTGCTCGACCGTGACTGCCCGATAGCCCGCGTGCATCTCGACGTCGGTAAGGACGTCCACCACGCGCGTGTCCCAGTCGAGCCGTCCTTCCTCGATCAGCTTCCCGATGACCGCCGCGGTGAACGACTTGGTCACCGACCCGAGGTGGAAGGGGTCGTCGGCCTGCACTGCTTCGTCCGTGCCGAACTGCCGCACGCCGCCCGCTGCCGCCTCGACGACTTTGCCGTTCTGCACCATTGCAGCGGCGATGGCTGGCACCCCAGTGCGGGTATGAACGTCGGTGAGCAGCGCGGTGAGGTTGCGCCATCCGGCCCAATCGACCGTGTCGAGCCGCGCGAGCGGCGTCGACGGCTCCTGGGCCGCAGCGACCCCGACGAGACTGGCCCCGACGAGACTGGCCCCGCCCATGCTGGCCCAAAGGAACGCGGCCTGGCGGAGGACTGGGGCGATGGAACGGGAGAAGGTCTCAAACATGGCCACCTTGGGTTCTCGGGACGCCTGGACCCTACGCCGGCGTGCCCGGTGCGCGTGTTAACCGGTGGCTAAGTACGGCGGCTAACGAAACCCACCGGTGGTCAGGTAGCGGACGACGGCGTCGACGACGTCGGGGTCGTTCATCAAGAACGAGTGCAGGCCGGAGACCATGGTGAAGTCCTCGGCGCCCGGCAGCCGCGCTTCGTCGACGCCGACCACGCCGTCGTCGTCCCCGGGCACCCAGGGGTTCCAGCCACGCCCATCGCCGCGGCCCCCCGCGACGATGCCGAAGCGGCAGGTCGGCATCGGCACCGCGTCGAACTCGGCCGTGGTCAGCTCCTGCCCCGAGGGGCCAGCGATCAGGCGAAACGGCAGAAACTCGCGCAGCGCGTCGGCCAGGGACGACCCGTGGCTCGGCGGCGCGAGCATGGCCAGTCGACCGACCTCGATGCGCTGCTGCCACGCCGCCGGCGTTGCCAGCGTGTGGCGCGCGACGATCCCGCCCAGGCTGTGCGTCACGAACGAGACGCGCTTGACCCCGTCGAGGGCGTCAAGCAAGCCCGAGAGCCCCGCGGCGTGTTCCTCAATCGACTGCCGCGTGCTGGGATAGCCGACCGCGGCAGAGGCAAAGCCCGCCGCGGCCAATGCACGGCGCAGCCGCGCCAGCGAGCCGCGCGTCCGGCCGAGTCCGTGCAGCAAGAGCACCAAGTGATCGGCGGGCAACGTGACGCGCTCCTCGAGGCGGATCGCTTCGAACGCGGCGCGGCAGGCCTCGCGCGTGCCCCACGCGCGCCGCCAGTCGTCGGGATCGAGGAGGCGATGGTGGCCGGTGAACGCGTTCTCCTGAATGCGCCAGTCGGCGTACCAAAACACATCGCTCCAGAACTGCAGGCCGCCGAGTGTCGGCAGGCGCACGACCGGTCGGCCGTGCCCGTGCAGCTCCTCCAGCCGCGCGACGAGGCGTTGCTCGCAATCCTCCAGGGCGCCTTCGTGCAGCACCTGACCATCGGCTGCGACCACGACACGGTAGCGGTCTGTGGCTTGGTCCCACTCGACCACGTGGCCGAGGACGGGTCGGCGCAGCGGCTGGAAGGCGGAGTCAGTCATGGCGGCGACGGGCGTCCAGGGTAGCGCGTCGGGCGGCGGCGCGGCACAGCCGGTCGCGGCGAGGAGGGCGGCTCGCGCGAGCCAACGGCACGTCCGCTTGAGCCCGCCTCGATGCGTCCAAGCGGTCCCCGCCACCCGCCCTCACTCGATCGTGACGTGCAGCCCGTTCGACAGATCGACGCCGCCGGCGGGCAGCTCGTCAAAGACAAAGCTCTGCTCGACGCCGCGGTTGCGCAAGTCATTGCGCTCGGTCACGGTGCCGTGCGCGTCGTCGAGCCGCGTTGCGCTGACGGCCGTGGGGTTGGCGTCGTCCCGCCGGGTCCAGCGCGTGGCGCCGTTTCGCGTGCCACGGCCGACGGCTTCGGTCGACCAGCGCAGCAGGCTAGGGGCTTCGCCGAGCGTGGCGAAGCTGACGCGAGCCGGTTCGAACCGGGTGAGGTTGCCTGGTACCGCCGCCACTAGTGTTGCGTGTCGGAAGTTCGTCACATATGTCGACGGCCCTCTGCGCCGCTCGCGGCGTTGCGTCTCCTCGACTTGTCCACCAACAAGCCCTGCGTCGACAGCGCCTTGCGAGCGGCACACATGGCTCGCCGACTT
>JBCCGH010000235.1:0-12710 GCA_039029375.1 Planctomycetota bacterium | reverse complement strand
CGCCCCCCCCCCCCGCGCTCCCGCGGCAGCGGCGCCCGGGCCGCCCCCGCACGCAGGCCCCGGGGCCCCGCCCCCGCCCCGGGGGGCCTATTCGCTGCATGGAGGCGTGTGCGTGCCGGCGGTTGGCAGCGTTGATCCCGCGGCCTCGGCTGAATCTGACGACCGACGCGCCCATCACGCGCTTCGCGCGCGAGGGGTCCCGGCTACGGAGTCTCTGCGCCGGCGGCGTGCGGGCGAGAGTTGGTGGCGCCCGGCCGTTCAGGATTGCCTGGGTCGGTCGCGCTTTGCGTGCTCCGACACGCCAGTGCTCCTCGCGACCTACCGATTCCTCCAGAGCTCTCCCTGGCTGAGCAGAAGATCTACCTCCAGGGCGTACTCGCCGATCCGACGCGCGCCGGCCTGACCAGCGCCGTCGAGCTGGTCACCGGCTCGTAGCGCTCGCCGAGTGGCGGCCGGTGTTTGGGGGGGGGCGCGCGCGGGTGGCTGGTGGACCGGGTGCTGCCCGAGGTGCCAGTGCGGCAATGGGTGCTGTCGTTGCCGGAGCGCGTGCGGTTGCCGTGCGTGTGTGAGCCGGACGTTTGCCGTGGTCGACGGTCGGTTCCGCGAGCGCCCCGCCGGACACATGATGATGGTCTACGGCGCCGGTGGCATCGGGTGGCTCGCCGAACGGGGTGGGGGGGGCGGTCACGGCGAGATCCGGTCGTGGTTGGCGTGGGTCAAACTCGCGACGCCGGCACCGATCGGCACCAGCAGGGCTTGCGCCAGAAGCGGCTGGCCGATCAGCGCGGGGTCGCGCGGGATGGCGACGGTGACCGTGGCCTGACGCGAGGTCGCCGGCAGGATCACAGGCTGCAGAGGAACTGTGGTCGTGGGGTCGAGGCCGAACACGCCAAACGGCGGCACCGAGAGCCGCGCCGGCGCGCTCGCCAGGTACGGGAGTGCCACGTCGCCGGGCCGCGCCGGGCCGCGCAGCGCCGTGAGCTCCAGCGGATAGTCCCGTCCGGGGCCGGCGATGATCGGCGCGTGCAGCTGGCGGGTGAGGTTCATGAGGATCCGCGTTCGCGTTCCCGCGAGTAGTAGGTCGCGATCGCGGTCGCCATCGAGGTCCATGAGCACGAGGTCGTCGGAAATCGCACTTTCGAACGGCGTGCCCGCAGCGGATTCGGGGGCGAATCGGCCGTGCCCATCGTTCCAATAGACATCGCCCGACGTGCCGATGCTCGCGGCGGCGTCGCGGGCCACGACGACGTCGAGGTCGCCATCTCCGTCGAGGTCGTCCATGGCCGCCGCCGCCACGGGTCGCCACAGGTTGGGCAAGCGCTCTTCCGTGACGTCCTCGAACCGGCCC
Source organism: Planctomycetota bacterium (assembly GCA_039029375.1). GTDB lineage: Bacteria > Planctomycetota > UBA1135 > UBA1135 > UBA2386 > JBCCGH01. Next base: position 11,362 of record JBCCGH010000235.1, on the reverse strand, counting down.
GCCCCGTCGTTGAGGTAGAGTCGATCTCGATCTTGCGACAACGCGCCGGTGCCGGGGTGATAGGAGCTGACAAATCCGTTGCCGCAGAACACGTCGATGTCGCCGTCGCCGTCAACGTCCCCGACCGCCACGCCGCGCGTGACGTCATCGCTCGCTGGTAGGTGGGTCGCCGTGACGTCCACAAAACCACCCCCACCGTTGCTGAGGAAGAGCCGATTCTGCTGCCCGAATGCGCCGTAGCGCGACGCCACCCCATTGCCCGTGATCAGGTCCTGGTGACCGTCGTCGTCGACATCGGCGGCCGCAAGGGCCATGGTCCACTCCGTCACCGCCGCCAGCGGCGTAGGGGTCGCCGCGTCGAACCGACCGGTGCCGTCGTTGACGAAGAGGCGGATGCCGTACGCGCCGCCGAGCACCAGGTCCGAGTCACCGTCGAGGTCGACGTCCATCGGCAGGACCGCGAATGTGCTCGAGGCGGGTGACACGAGCCGCTGCGCGGTCTCGTCCGTAAACACGCCCGCGCCATCATTCACGTAGATGCGGTCTGCCCCGTCGGCGCCGACGACGGCGTCGAGGTCCCCATCGCGGTCGAGGTCGACCAAGGCGGCGGTCAGCGAGGTGACCGCACCGGCGGGCCAAGCCCCCGGCGCGGCGGGGGCGAAGAGCGCGGACCCCGTGTTCAGCAGGAGCAGGTCTTGCCGTGAGCCGAAGAAGTCAGCACGCCCGAGCAGCAGGTCCGCGTCGCCGTCGCCGTCCACATCACCGGCGGCAGCGCAGCTGAAGAAGTCGTTGTGCTCCGTCTGCAAGCGCGACACCACGGCATGCGCAAAGGCGCCGCCGCCATCGTTCAAGTAGAGCCGGCAGCGCTCGTAGCCCACCGAGCCGCCGTTGCCTGCGATCAGGTCCGCGTCGCCGTCCCCATCCGCGTCGCCGGCGACGAGGCTGCGGGTGTCGTTGTGGTCCTCCGGCATGCCCGCCGCAGTCGCGTCCACGAAGAAGCCGGCCCCGTCGTTCAGGAGCAGCGAGTTTTGCGCCGGGGTTGAGCCGCGGCCGTCGTTGCCGATCGCGATATCGATGTCCCCGTCGCCGTCCGCGTCCAGCGCGACGGCGGTCAGCGCTCGGCCCACGGGCGTCGGCAGCCGCGCGGCGGACGCGTCCACGTAGACCCCGGTGCCGTCGTTGAGGTAGAGGGCCAAGGTTCTGGCGACGAACAAGAGGTCGAGGTCGGCGTCGCCGTCGGCGTCCAAGGCGAGGACGGTGCACGAGTCACGCCGATCCGGTGGCAAGCGCGCCGTCGTGGCGTCCACAAAGTTGCCACTGCCGTCGTTCAGATACAGCCGATCTTGGGGCGACGGTGGCCGCCACGGGTCACCAAGGCCGTTCGCGAAGATGAGGTCGAGGTCGCCATCGCCGTCCACGTCCGCGGTAGCGACGGACTCGGTGTCGTCCTCCGCGCTCGGCAGGCGGGCCGTCGCGTCGGTGAATCGGCCGCCACCGTCGTTGAGGTAGAGTCGGTTTTGTGTCGCCGTTGGCGGCGACGCTCGCCCCGCCGCGCGCACGAGGTCGGGATCGCCGTCGCGGTCCACGTCGACGAACAGGAGATCCGTCGTCGGGTCCGTGTCGAGGGGCAAACGGCCCGCCGGCGCCGCCGTGAAGGCACCCCGGCCGTTGTTGAGCAGCAGTTCATCCGCGGTGCCGACGAGGCCGACGCAGAGGTCGAGATCGCCATCCCCGTCGACATCGGCGACCGCGAACGCGGACGGGCCGCCCGTGACCGGCAGTGGCGTCGGGGCTGGTTCGAAGCGGCCATCGCCGCAGTTGAGCAGGAGTTGGGCGGTCCGAGTGGCAACGAGGAGGTCGGCCGCTCCATCGCCGTCGACGTCGGCGAGCGCCACCGCCTGCACCGAGGAGCTGACTTCCGGGATGTGTTGTTTCCACAGCAGCTCCTGCAGTTGGGACGGTTGCGTGGCGCCAACGGCAAGGGCGGACCACACGATGGCAAGCCCGAGGAGCAGCGGGGCGAGCCTGGAACGCAGGGTCGAGTCGCGCATGCCGCGATTCTACGGGTTGCGCGGGTCGTTCTTGGCACCTGGTGCCAACGCATCCCGTCGCGAGCCCCGGGCTGCCTAGATCCGAGGTGCGTCCCCGCCACAGAAAGTCACCTTATGCTGCCGTCGTGCAGGGAGAGGGAGGCGGCCGCGGCGGCGGTCGTGCATTGCAGAATGGGGCGAGCCATCCCCCGAATCGGCGCCAACTGCAGTGCGTGACGGCACCGCGCCACCTTTGCTGACGCCGTCAATCGCCGCGTTGCCAGCGAACGACGGAGTGCGTCATCGTCACCTGGCCCGCTTCCACGCCACCGCCCGGAAGCGGTCCCGGTGCCGTGACGAAGGCGCCGCGACCGTCATTGAGCATCAGGCTTGGCGCGTTGGACACGGTCAGCACGTCGATGTCGCCGTCGCCGTCCGCGTCGAACGAGGCCACGTCGTCGATGTCGGGGACGTCGGGCAGCGTGTAGCCAGGCATCGTGGCGAGCTGCTGCGCCTCGAGCTGGGCGGAGACGAGGGCGCAGAGGGTGAGCAGCAGGGACTTGGGGGTCATCGGTAGAGCGGCGCGGTGGATGGGGCGTGCAGAGAGTTCGTCCGCATGGGCGTCGTTGCGTGCCGCAAGCGCCCGGTCGAATCGTCAATTCTCTAACCAACTCACCGCTTTCTGAAACCCCGCCACGGGGGCGACCGACGACCGGGAGCTCCTGTGGTGCGATGCCAACGCGATCACGAGACGATGTCGCGTTACGAAGATCTGCGTTACGGATTCTTCTCGCTGCGCGGCGCGGGCAATTGGCAGCGAGGGCCTGTTATTCACCCTCCCAGAACGACTAACTTCGAGCGACCCATGGATGGGAGAACATGATGAGCCTCCGCAGAACGATCATCCTCGCTTGCAGTCTCTTCCCCGGCGCCGTTGGCGCACAGTCGGGAGTCGACGTCTACGAACGCTCTCTGCCAACGTCGCCCAACCTCGGGACGGCCTGCTTCGTGACCAGCACGGGTCTCCACTGTGAGGCGCGGTGGCAAGCGGCGTTTCGCGTGCCGCCCTTCGACACGTTCGACGGTCGGCGCACATTGGAGCGCATCACGACGACTGGGACCCTTGCCAACCCCTTCTTCGAGCACGTGGTGCGGAATGACACCGGTGCGCCCGCGACGGTGAACTTCCAAGGCCCCACCGTAGGAGTTTCGATCAGGACGGTGGGGGGCGGACGGCTGGGCTTCTTCGGCGGCTTCGGGGTGATTCGGCCCTATGAGCTAGGTGCCGGCGAAACAACGAGCTCGACTTGGTCCGGACCTGATGTCTCGCGGTCGGGTGACCACGCGCCGTTCGAGGCGGCCAGCCGGGTGACCGTCATCATCGACTGCGACTCGCAGTTCAATGACCTGACGCGCCGCTTCACGGGCTGGACGACGCTCAGCTGGATCGCCACCTGCGAGCCATCAGTGAAGGTCGAGCTGCACTACTCGGGGGCGCGCTCGCCGTGGACCGATCTGGGTGGTGAGACCGGGTTCATGGCGCAGGCCGGACCCCTCCCGATCCTGTACGGGCGAGGTGAGGGGCTGCCAGGGTCACAGATCGGTCTCGTGGTCGATGCCGCTCCAAGCAGTGGCGCGGGGGCGCTGCTGCTCAGCACGGGCCGGCAGCCGATCCCTGTTTTTCAGAGCGTGCTGGTGCCAGATCTGACCACGGGCATCGCGGTTCCGATCGTGGCCGCCCCGAGCGGGAGCTTCCGGCTCAACACGCCCGCGCCCACGACTTCGGGAGTGAGCTTTGTGGCCCAGGCGGCGTGGGTCGCCGCACCGATGTCACCGGTGCCGGTGGACCTGACGAACGCGATCGAGTTCGTGACGCCTTGACCTCGGGCCTGGCGAGGCCGGTCGACTGCTGGCCCGACGCGGCGTGCCTCTCGCCGGAGAGACCGTTGAAGCTCTTGCGCATGTCGACCGGCTTGCGGCAAACTAAGATCTTCACATGCGGCGAGGGCGGGAAGCTCAGCATGGTGTGAGCAGGCCGAGAAGGCGGCCGAGTGTGACTTCGCCGAAGTCACGGTGACGGAGATCGAGAGGCCGGATGGCAGGCGCAGACGTCTACTTCGTCGCGCGCGAAGCCGGCGTGTTCTCGCCGAGCCTGTGCCGGACGGGTCGGCGAACGTGCGGCGCAAACGACCGCCCATCCTCCGGCGCCACTCACGTTTCGGCCGCGTCTGGTGACGCGCTTTTGGCTGTGACCGTTGCGGGCGAGCGATCTACTGACGGTCGTCACTCTCACGCGTCCGCTTGCACCGTGAGACCCCATGAGTCCTGCTCACCCGAAAACTGCCGTAACTCTCGTCGGCATTCTCGCTCTTTCGACCCCTGCGAACGCCCAGCTGCTCGCGCGACAGCTCGCGACGGATCACCTACCAGGCACCAACTCGACGGCGAACGCCGCAGTCGCCGCTGACTTTGACCGCGACGGCGCCGTGGACCTGCTGCTCGGCACGCGCTCGCCCACCTCCGGCGCGGCGCAGCTGTTCTTCAACCGGGGCGACGGCCGCTTCGCCCAGCGCGGCGGCACGCTCCAGCCGCCCACCAACGACATCGAGCCCCTCGCCGCCGCCGACCTCAACGGCGACGGCTGGATCGACGTCCTGACCAAAGAGCCCGACCCGTTCTTCTCCTTCCACCACAAGCTCGGCTTCTTGATCAACCGGCAGGGTCGGCTGGGAACGGTCGTGCCCGTCGCGGCCGGCCAGGTTGCGACGCGCGACGTCGCCATCGGTGATCTGGACGCCGACGGTGATCTCGACATCTTGCTCGCCGCCGGCGGAGGCCTGCAGTGGCTCCGCAACGACGGCGACCTGCGGTTCACCGCTCGACCTTTGGCGCGCCCCGCGCACGGCAGCGACGTCGGCCAGGTCGCGCTCGGCGACGTGGATGGCGACGCCGACCTCGACTTCGTGGCCGCCGCCGGGGGTCATCCACCGGCGGTCTTCGTCAACGATGGCGCCGGCGGCTTTGCCGAGGACAGCGGCGCGGTCACGCTGACGGCGGCCACCCAGCCCACGGGCGTGATCCTCGTCGATGTCAACCGCGACGGCGCCCTCGATCTGCTGAGCTTGGACTTCGACACGACGCTGACGCTCAACGATGGCGCCGGCCGTTTTCTGGCATCGGCCACCACGGTCCTGGCATCACTCCCCACGGTCCCGTCCAGCCCCGGATACGCCACCGCCGTCACGCCGGACTTCGACGCCGACGGCGACCCCGACCTGGTTTTGAGCAGTGGGCCCAACGAGCCTTTGGTGCTCTTGCAGAACGATGGCTCCGGGGCGTTCGAGGATCGCTCGGCCTCCTGGCTAGTCGGCAAACCGGCGGGCCGGCTCGATCTCGCCGCCGACTTTGATGGCGACGGAGACGACGACGTGCTCGCGGGCGTGACCCAGGCCCGGGCCAAGCTGCTCTTGAGCAACGGCCAGGACCGTCTCGAAGATGCGACGCATGCGCAGACACCGCGCTTCGAGACCAGCGGCGCCGCGTTTTACGCGATCGACCTCGAGCTCGACGGCGACCTCGACCTCCTGCGCGCTTCGACGGAGCTCGCCGTGCTGCGCAACAACGGCGGCGGCGCGTTCGAGGACGTCACCGCCACGTGGCTCCCGGCTGGCGCCAGCGGCACGCCGATGGGCATCGGTGACTTCGACGGCGACGGCGACCCGGACGTCTTGCTGCGCACGGCCACGGACATGCAGGTGCTCACCAACGACGGTGCCCAACTGCAGGCTGCGATCCTGGCGGGGATCGCCCCGCTCCGCGCCGCGGCAGTCGGTGACATCGGCGGCAGCGGCTTCACCGATGTGGTCGGCGTGGGCCCCACCGGGCTCGTGTATCTCCTCGGCACCCCGCAGGGTCTCCAGGACATCTCGATTCTCGTGGGCTCCGCACGTTCGCCCGCCGACGTGGCGCTCGGGGACCTGGATGGCGACGGCGATTTGGACCTCGTCGTCTCCGTGCGGGCGGGCTCCACGACGCCGAACCAGATCCTCGAGAACGTCGGCGTGGCCCTGCTCCGCACCTCCCTCGGCGCCGGCCTTCCAGCCTTCGGGGGGCCAACCGCGATCGGCGATTTCGATGGCGACGGCGACCTCGACCTGGTGATCGGCGACAACGCCAACCGGATCCTGCTGAACGACGGCCGGGGTCGCTTCACGCCGGGCGGTTCGAGTCCGTGGATCGGCGCGCCGTCCACGATGTTTGCGGCGGACTATGACGAAGACGGCGACGTGGACATCATCCAGAGCCCGTTGCGCGGCGCCGCCACGGGGACCGCGCTGCTGGTCAACGACGGCAACGCCCACTTCGTCGACGCCGCGGCTGAACTGCTCGAGCCCATCGCGCAGGCGGTCATCCGCGAGGCGCGTGACTTCGACGGCGACGGAGACGTCGACCTGCTGCTCTCCGAAAACACGCCCGCGGACGACGCGGTGCACGTCAACTTGCGCCGGCAGCTGCGCACGCCCGACCTCGCGCGACTGGGCCGGGAGTTTCGGTTCGAGCTGTTCGCGCGGCCGGGGTTTGCGGCGCAGTCGTGCATCGGGGTGACGTTCGTGGCCAGCCGCCTCATGCCGCGGCCGATCGCGGTCCCGACCTTTGGCCGGCTCGCCCTCGATCTGACGACCGCACTCACCCTGCCCGCCGTGCCAATTCCGGCACCGGCCGGTCGGGCCGAATTCGCGACGCGGCTGCCGCGGGCGCCGGCGCTGCTCGGCGCGACGCTCTACGCGCAGAGCCTGGTCATCGGCACAGCCACGCCCGCAGGCGTCCACGAGCTGACGAACGTGGTCGCCGACACGATCGGGCGCTGATTCGGGGCCCCGCGGCGAGCCTCGGGGGTGACCCAGAGGGGCACCTCCGGCCAGACGTTTGGGACACGCAGGAGATCGCCGCCGGCGACGTAGACGGCGATGGCGACTCGATCTCGTCCTCGCCTACTACTGGCAACAGAGCCAACTCTATTGCGCTTGCCCCCGCTCAGCCCAGCCCCCTCACTGGCAGCCCGTTCCCGGTCGGCACGGGCGAGCGTGCGGAGGTCGCCTACGATGCGTTGTCGCAGCGTTTTCTTGTGGTCTGGGAGAGTCTTAATGGCGCTTCGGTTTGGGGTCAGCTTCTCCAGCGGGATGGCACGCTTGTGGGCGATCCTGTCTCCATCGCGCCGTTTCCTGCTGGCGATCCGCAAGCGGTCGGACTGCCCGCGGGTGGTTTTGCCGTCGTGTTTGGAGGCAACGACTTTTCGGCGACCGCTGAGATCTACAGCGCGTACGGGGCCACCGTCAGCCCGGTGGGCGTGGTTGCAGGCCCGCGGTTGCTGCAGGGGCGCCCGCCCGTGGCCGTCGGCGGCGTCGATGTCGGGGTCGACCGAACCGGGTCCAGCGACGAGGTGATCGTCGTGCAGGCGCTTGCGAACGGCGTCCTGCAAGCCTTGGTGGTCGATGTCGCGACCCTTTCGGTCGAGTCGACGATCGAGCTGGCCGGCGCGGGGGCCAACTGGGCGCCGCATATCTCGGCGAGCGGGGGTGACGCCGGACGCTTTCTGGTCGTGTGGAACAGGGCAACACGAGGGCACCGCGGTCACCGATGTTCATCACTACGAAGAACGCATCGGTGTCCACGGTTGGTCTCCACCACTGCGCCACGAGGCCAGCGCTGCCTGCGCCGGCCGATGTCATCATCGGCGTCGTCGACAGGCTCTCGAGCACCGACGTTGTTGCCGCATCGAGACACCAGTACGGAATGCTGTGGGCGCCTCCCTTTTGCGCTGCCCGATGGCGAATCTGGCGTCAGCGTCGCTCGGACGGGCGACCGGTGGTTGGGCGGAGGGGCTGAGGAGCCAATCGGCGATCTGCGAGGGCGTCGGTGCGGCCAACGCGGCGAGAAGGCTGAGGGACAGCGCGATCGCCCGAGTGTGATTCGGGGCTGGATCGCCCGCGGCGGGTACCGGGGCACTCATCCGACCACCACCCGGTCATGGTCGGGCGTCATCTCCGGGGACGCGCGTCGAGTCGGCCAGAGTGACCCATCCCCCTTATTGAGGCGTCAGAAGCACCGCCCTCCTTACACTCCCGAGCATGGCGTAGCCCACAATTGACCCCGCGGTATTGACGTCCGTGGCCGCGACGAGCACCAAGTTGGTCGCGCCCGAGATCAGGCTGTTGAGGTCCAACATCCCGGTGGCGGGGCTCCAGTAGAAGGCGTGGTAGACCCCAGAGGTCGTACGTGAAGACCCAAAACCGACCGTGAGACAGACGAGGCGAGGTTGGGCCGATGCGGACGATCCGTGGTACCTCGAGCTGTGGGGTGCCGCGCAGCAGGCGAACGGCCATCCCGAAAGGCAAGCGCGAGGGCAAGAGCGCATCGGGGCCCGCCGCCGCGGGTCCATCTCGGCGACGCGGGGTCTCGAGATCATCCCGTGCGTCCGATGGTCCCCTCAGTAGCCCAACGTCATCGACAGGCGGTTGGTGAAGGCGAGCCCGCCCAACGACCCCAGCGGATCGACGATCACCGCCTGCCCGATCAGCCCGGCGCCCACGAGCCCGAAGCGCGAGGGGATCGGCAGGCGAATCGCGGTATAGCCCACGGCGCTAGTCGTGCCGAGGACCGTCGCGAAGGGCTGCGCGACGTCGATGAGCAGCGTACAGCCCCCGCCGAGTGGGATCGCGGCCTCGCCCGCGCCGAGCAAGGTGGCCGCGAGCGCAGCGGGCCGGGCGGAGCCCACGTCGAGGGTAAAACGCTCCCCGCCGACCACGGGCCGGCCGTACGCACCGAGCCACGGCACGCCGCCGCTGCCGGGGCAGCCCGCGCCGGACTCGACGGTGGCCGCCGGCGTGAGCGAGCCGAGTCGATGCGGCCAGGTGCTGCTGCCGGAGCCGAACACGAAATACCCGGGGGCACCGGATGGGGCTGCGTTGGCCGTGACTAGGACGAAGAACCCGCGGGCGGCGTCGAACAGCATGCTGTGGTCGTGCGCGGTTGGAGCGCCGGGCCCGGCGGGAAGCGGGCTCCAATCGCGGCCGTCCCACTCCCACGCATCGCCGAGGCTCGAGGTGCCCCGGCCGCGCGTGCCCCCGTGCAGAACGATCCGCTCGCGCCACGCGTGGTAGCCAAGGACGTGGCGCGTCCGCGCCTGGGGGCGGCTTGCGGGCGCGCTTTCCGTCCAGGTCGTGCCGTCCCACTCCCAGGTGTCGTCGAGCTCGTCGCCGGCCGTGGTGCTGCGATCGCCGCCGAACAACACCACGCGATGCCGAAAGGCGTCGTACGCCATGGCGTGACCGAAGCGGGCCGGTGGGCGCGCTGCCGGGGCACGCTGCGACCACTGGCTGCCGTCCCATTCCCAGGTCTCGTCGAGCGCCGGGCCGAGGACGTCCCCGGCCCCGCCGAACAGCACCACGCGGTCGCGCGTCTCGTCGTAGGCCATGGCCACGGCGGTGCGGGGCCCGGGCGCGCCGGTGAGCGTGCGCTCGACCCAGTCGCGCCCGTCCCACTCCCAGGTGTCGCCCAGGCTCCCCCCACCCGGCGCGGTGCCGCCGAAGAGGACGGCGCGCCGCGAGCCGCCGTGGTACGCCAACGCGTGCCCCGAGCGGCCGGGCGGACGAAGTGGCGGGTCGATCCGCACCCAGCGGACGCCGTCCCACTCCCAGGTGTGCTCACGCCCTGCGCCGCTGCCGAACAGCACGCCGCGGCCGCGGCGGCGGTCGAACGCCGCGGCCGCGCCCACCTCGCCTGGCACCGCGGGATCGACCAACGTCCAGTCCGTGCCGTCCCAAGCCCAGGTCCACGGGTTCGACGGGCTGGCCAAGTAGTAGCTCCGGTGCTCGAACCCCGCGAACACGACAACGCCGTTGTCGGGGTGGAACGCCGCAGCAGGGTGCCGCCGGGTGCGCGTGGCCGGCCACGGGATCATCCGCCACTCGCTGCCGTCCCATTCCCACGCGCCCTGGTCGCCGACCAGGACCACGCACTGCCGCGCCTCGTCGTAGGCGAGCGCCGAGCTCTCGGAGGGCGGCGGCCCGGTCGCGGCGCGAAACTCCCAGTCGCTGCCGTCCCATTCCCAAGTCGTGGCCGTGGTCGACGACGCGAAGCCCGGCACGCGCGACTTGCCGCCGAACAGAACGACGCGCTCGCGCGCAGCGTCGTATGCCATCGCGTGATGCTGCCGCGGCTCGGGGCGCAGCGCCGGAAACCGCTCAGTCCACGTCGTGCCGTCCCATTCCCAGGTGTCGTCGAGGACGCCGACCAGGGGGTCGTTGCCGCCAAACAGAATCGTCCGCCCCCGCTTGGCGTCGTAGGCCATCGCGTGCTTGCGCCGCGCGACAGGCTGGACCGCTGGCGTTCGCTCCTCCCACGCCTGGCCATTCCACTCCCAGGTGTCGCCGAGAAACCACGGGAAAACAAGCCGGGTCTCCCCGCCGAACAGGACGGTGCGGCCGCGGGCCGCGTCGTACGCCATCCCGAAGTCCTCCCGCCCCAGCGGCCCCACGGTCGCGCGCAGCTGCCACGCCTGGCCATCCCATTCCCAGGTGTCGCCGAGGTCGGTGCGGTAGCCCACCCGCCCGGGGTCGGCCCGGCCGCCAAACACGACGATCCGGTTGCGGCCGCCGTCGTACACCATTTCGTGCCGAAGCCGGCTGTCCGGGGAATGGCCCGTGACGAGCCACGACAGCTGTGCCACGGGGAGCGGCGCGAGCACGATGCCCGTCAGGACGGTGAGCGGGGTGACCAGGCGCATGGCGTGCGATCGTTCCTTCTGTGTCGGTGAAGTCGGTCGAGCCCGTGGGAACGTCGCTGGCTGCTGCTGCGTTGCGGCAGCTTGCGCCTACAGCCCGACGAGACCGACCGCCGCGCTGGTCGCGACGCCGAGGGGCGCCCCGGGCGCGAGGACCACGCCCTGCGCGTAGGGCGCCATGCCATCCCATTCATAGAGATCCGAGCTCCTTGAGGGCGACCTTGCGAATCGGCGCCGCCTGCTCGGCCTCGTAGACCGCGCCCATACCGCCCCGCCCGAGCAGTCTTACAATGCGGTACGAGCCGATCTGCGCCGGCACGAGCAAAGCGTCGCTTGGTGCCGGGGTCCGCTCGCGCCCGCGGGCCAACAGCGCGTCGGCCATGGCGCGTTTGCCGATCGATCTCGGACTCGGCGAGCACCCGCGGCATGGGCGCGGAACCGCCATGGCGCAGGAGGGACTCGATGTCGGCGCGGAGGGACTCGTCGCCCTCGCAAGCTCGCGCGAGGAACGCCGGCCGGTCCGCGCGAGACATCGCGTAGCCCTCGACGT
>JBCCGH010000234.1:0-12714 GCA_039029375.1 Planctomycetota bacterium | reverse complement strand
CTAGTGGTGTGATTCAGACAGATGGGGCATTAACCGCGAGGTATCGGCGCCGGTCGCAAGGCGGGTCGCCGCAGGCATATTCGTGGATACGGCGAGGACGACCCAACGCTGCGAACGGCGTTGAGGGCCGCGGAGAACCACTAGTTGATCACTGCGCCGTCGAGGCGGCGACTTCGACCACGAGTCCGTACGTCTCCTCGGCCTCGCTCAGCTCGATCGAACGCGTCGAGGTGTGACCCAACACCTCGATCTCGTAGGTGCCCGGGTTCTTGTGGAAGAACTGCACCAGCCCCCCCTCATCGGTGTTGCCGGAGTCCACGATCTCGCCGTCACGCTTGAGAAAGACAGCGTGCATCTCCCCTTGCCCGGCGGAGTCGCCCTCCACCTTCACCGCGATGGTCGCGCCCACACTCGGCACGATGCGCAGCGGCTCGGGGCGAAGCAGATCCGCCGGCAATTCCAGGCGCCGCGACGTCACCGCGTAGGAATCTGCGGCCACCACGACGGTGGCGGACTGTGCGCTCACGCCCCAGAGCTCGAACCGCCCCGCGGCGTCGGTGAACACGCCCGTCGCGTTCCTCCCCAGCACACCGCTGTCGAGCTCGTCGCCGAGATAGACACGGGCGCCGCCGATCGGCGTCCCCTCGGCATCGACGACCATCCCGCGCACCCTGGCGCCGCGCTCGAGGAGAATCTCACCCAAATCCAAGCGGTCGTTGGCGGAGAGATCGATGTCCCTGGTATGGGGCACGTAACCCTCGGCCTGCAGCGTCAGACGCGAACGCCCGGCCGGAAAATACTCGAGCCGCAGGGAGCCGCCGGCGATCTCGACCCAGCGCGACCGGACGTTGCGCTGCCGATCCCGCACTTCGTCGCCGCTCGCGGCATCGAGCGACTCGATGCGCAGGATTCCGCTCGCCACGGGCTTGCGCCCGGGAAGGCCGAGCACGCGACCGATCACAGTGCCCCACGGCACCATGGGCAGAGTCACCTCAACGTAGCTGCGATCGCGAGCCACCCGCTCGGTGGTCGAGACGCGGAGCTCGTGCAGCTCGACCTTGCCGAACACCTGTAGCTCGACGTCCTCGTCCGGCACTTCACACACCAACTCGCCGTTGGCATCCGCGTAGTAGCCGGCACCGCGAATACCGCGCACGACGACGAGGGCATTGGCGATCGGAGTCTTGTCGGGTGCCACGATCCGCGCGTGCACCTTGCGGCCCGCCGGCAGCCGGACCTCGATGTCCTCCACCGCCTCACCAGCGCGCACGGTGTACACCTCGTCCGAAAGCCAGAGTGGCATGTTGGCGAAGGCCACTTTCAGGCGATAGGAGCCGGGCGGCAGATCGCGCAGAAAGAAGCGGCCGTTGGGCCCCGTCACCGCACGCTCGAGCGAACTGGCCACGTTGCCGGTGAACACCACGGCGCCGGCCATGCCCTTGCGGCGACGCGTGACGCGACCCTCGATCGTGCCGGGCGGCGCGAGAACGACGGGGTCGAGATCCAGAGTCTCACCGGGGGCTGGCGGCGAAAACGTGATCTCCTGGACCGCGTAGCCATGACCCGACACGACCAGCCGGGTGCGGCCCAAGGGTCCCGCGGCGATGATGGCACGGGGCAGGCCGCGCACCTCGAAACGCCCTTGCCCGTCGGTGACGGCAACCAATTCCGGCGGCGCGAAGGAGCCGGTCTGCTCGCGGCGCAGCACTCGCACGTGTGGCAAGGGCTCCCCGCGACGGTCGCGTACCTGCCCCCGCACGACGGCCGCCTTGGTGACCTTCAGCTCCAGGGGCACCTCACCAACCTCCACGGCCAGTGTCCGGCTCCACGAGTCATGGAAGCACAGCTGATCGTCGAGGAGCTCCAGCGTGGCACGCCCGGCGAGCTCGCGGCGAAAGACAAACTCGCCGCCGGGCGCAACCTCGCCCTGCTGCGCCGCCTCTCCGGCGGGGCGCAGGCGAAGCATGGTCCCTGCCGGCACATCGCCGACGAGGCGACCGCGTACTCGCGAGCGTGGTAGGAGCTCGATGACTTGCGGCGGGTTCTCACCGCGCACCGAGACGAGCCGTTCGTGGGTCGAATAGCGCGCGTGTCGAACTTCGAGCCGCAGCGTCCCCGGGCCGAGACCGCGGAGCACAAACTCGCCTCGTGCATCCGTCACCGCCGTGACCGGCACGAACAGGCCGCTGTTCCAAGCGCCGGGGTAACCACGCACCGTCGCCCCCTCGACCGACTGCCCAGTGTCATCCGCGACGTTGCCAACCACCGACAGGGCACGGTCGGTGGAGAACCGCAGTCGCGAGACGATGATGGTGCCGACGTTGACCGTCTCCGAGGCCGGCCGGTAGTCCGGATGCCGCGCAGTCAGCCGCGCTGCGCCGGCGCGTATGTTGCGAAAGAAAAAGCGGCCGCTGCGGTCCGTGCGCGTACCCACGGCGCGCTCGGCGCTCAGGACCACGGGCTCGAGCACGACCTCGCAGTCCGGCATGCTGCCGCGCGGCCCGACGACCACACCCCCCAACGTGAAGCCGTGCTCCATCTGCACGACGATCTCGGCCGCGCGCGGGGACACGGCGACCTCGGTCCTTGCCAAGCCGACACCCCCCGCGGTCACCCGCAAGTCCGCGCCCCGCTCGGTGCGAAACGCAAACCGCCCGTCGGCGCCGGTGACCGCCTGCTCGAGCTCGGTGGTGCGCTGCTCGGGCCATGGCGCCAGCACGCGCTCGAGTGCGACTCGCACACTCGCGGTGGGGTCGCCCTCGGGCCCGAGCACGATCCCGCTGACAGAGGCCCCAGCTGGCGCGGGGATCGACGCGGGCACCTCGTCCGCCGTCGCGATGGCCGCGGGCGCGGTGGACGCGCGTGGCTGCGCGCCTTCGACAGCAGCCGCTTCGCCCTCGAGGTCGGCGGGGCCCGGCGTCGGCCACAGCCACCAACCGACCCCGGCGACGAGAACGATCGAGAGCGCAATCGGCCAACCTAGCTTTGCCATGATCTCATCCCTCGCCACTCTGGCCTGCCAGGGGCGCTAAGGTCGACCACGGTGCCACCCGTTGGCCGGTCACGGTCGCAGGGCCTCGAACTGCTCACGCAGGCCGCGCCAAGCGCCGGTATCGCCCGGTCCATGTTGCTCGGCATCACGGAGCACCGAGAGCAGCTCCCGCTGGGCGGCGTCGCGCTCGACGACTTTTTGAAGCACTTCGGCACCGCAGCAAGCCGCCTCCTGCAACCGGCCAGCCAACACAAACCCCTGAAACCGACAGAGCAACGGCCCCGGCGCATCCGGATCCACGGCGTACCACGCTTGGGACGCGGCGAGGAGCGCCTCAGATGAACGACTACGTCGGGCGATCGCGCCCCGAAGCGTCAGCAGCGGCAGCGCGTTTGCATGACCGGCGCCGAGAGCATCGACGCGCGCGCCGATGCTCTTGACGAATAGCTCCCCTGGATCGAGCCGAAGCAGATCGACACAGGCCCGCACCTCGCGCTCCCATGACGCGTCGCCAATGGAGATCTCGCGGGAGGGATCGCGCAGGATCGCAAACACGCGACGCCAGCTCTGCAGGCGCGACGCCGGATGGACGTCGCGGTCGAGCGCCGCGGCTCCAGACGCCAGGGTCGCCTCCAGCGCCGGCCGGTCGCCGATGACGCTGATGGCCTTGCGCGCAGTCTCGGCGAGCGACACCTCGAGCCCCACCCATGGCGCATCCTCGATCGCCGCGCTCGGCGCCAGCTGTCGCGACGCTTCGAACAGGACTCGACGCGTCTCGTAGGGCATGTCGATCCGGGCGAGGTTCGAGCGCGTCGAGCAGCCAATTCCAGACACCGCCCGGAGCAGTAGCCCGCCTGCATATGAGGCACCCGCCGGGCCGCCGGCGACCAAGTCGGTGACCGAGTCCACAAGGGCCCCGCCGCCCTGCGAAGGACTCCACTCGACAAGCTGAAGGAGTAGCTTTGGCAGGAACGCGCCCGGGCGTATCAACGACGCGGCAAATGCATCCAGCCGAGCGCCGTCAAACTGGTCGACCGAGGCTGTGAGGCTCGCTACGGCACGCGCCAGCCGGATGCGGTAGAGGCGCAATCGAGTGGCTTGATCCCCGAGGGCAAACGCCTCGCCCGCTTGGTCGATCGCGTCGTCCAGCAATCGCTGCGCCCGATAACCACGCCCCTCGGCCAGGAACGCCGTCGCGTCGGGCACGGGGTCGTCGTCGTACGCCTCGCGCAACTCACCGCAGAGCGGGTCGCCCGGCATGAGGGCAGCCGCGCGATCGAGGTGCGCGATCACGTCGTCGCCCGATTCGACGAGCGGCGCGTCAACGCCGACCAACGACGACAAGAGCCCGGGAGGGCCGAACGCCCCGCCCTCCTGGCGGGCCGCCGCCGTCATCGCCAGCTGCAGCTCATTGCGGTGCTCGACTTCCTGCGAGTCCTGCCGCACGCGCCAGTTTGCCACGACCAGCGTCAGGGAGAGGAGAGCCAGCAGTGAGGCCACCGCGATCGATGCCGCGAGCTCGGGGCGGCGCTTCGCCCGCCGCCAGAGCCGCACCCAAAGTGGCTGGCGACGGACGCGCACCGGCTCGCCCTCGGCCACTCGACGCAGGTCGCGAGCGAGCTCCTCGCCGTCGGCATATCGGTCGCGCGGGTCCTTCTGCAGCAACCGATCCAGCACCGCGTCGAGGTCGCGCGGGGACCGTGGTACGACTTCGCGCAGGCGAGCCGGCCGGCCGTGCAGCAGCGCCTGCAGCATCGACTCGGTGTTCTCGCCCGACAGCGGAAGCTGACCCGTCACGGCCTCGAACAGCGTCACGCCGAGCGAGTACAGGTCACCAGGCGGGGCGGGTGACTCGCCTCGAGCCTGCTCCGGTGAGGCGTAGCTGAGCGTGCCCAGAAAGGCACCTCCCGCGGTGAGATTCCGCGAGTGCTCGCCGACGATCTTCGAGAGCCCGAAGTCGACCAGCAGCAGGGAATCGTCCGGGGCCACCAACAGATTGCCGGGCTTCACATCACGATGCAGGATGCGCCGGCGGTGGGCATGGCCCAGCGCCTCGGCCACACCCGCGAAGCGACCCGCGGCCTCGCGCGGGTCCATCACCCACCGGCGTCGACGCTGCGCGGCGGCGATGTGCTTGTCGAGGCTGACCCCGACGATCTTCTCCATCGCGAAGTAGAGCACGCCGCCCGTCTCGCCGAAGTCGTAGATCGGCACGATGTGCGCATGGTGCAGCGACGCGGTCGCACGCGCCTCGGAGCGGAACCGTGCGCGCATGGTCGGGTCGTTGGAGAACGTCGGCGACAGCACCTTGAGGGCCACCTCGCGCTCGAGTGACTCCTGGAACGCCTCGTAGACGGTTCCCATACCGCCTCGGCCGAGGAGCCCGGTGATCCGATAGTCGCCGAGGCGCTCGGGCATGTCGCTGACTTCGCCGACCAAGGTGTCGACGAAGTCCAGCGCGTTCAACCGCCCCAGGAGATCGTCGGAATCGGCCCCACCCTCGACGTTCAACGTCTCACGCAGCCGCCGGCGACCACCCGACTCGCCGCGAAGGATCTGTGCCATCCTCGCGTCGGGCTCGTGCATCAGATCCGGAGCTCCTGGGCGAGCCGCTTGAGCGCACGACTCAACAAGAGGTAGATGGCGTTCTCGGTCCGACCCATCCGCTCGCCCACTTCTTTCGCGGCGAGCCCCTCGATGCGTGACAACAAGATCACCTCGCGATGATCTTCCGACAAGCGCGCCAGCGCCGCCTCAAGCTGCTGTAGCCGATCGCGGCGATCCGCTGCGGTCACCGGCCCTGTGCGGCGATCTGGCATCGGCCAGGACGTCTTCATCGCCTGCTCCCGCCGCGGGTCGCGCGCCGCGACCCCGACCTGGTCGCGCAGGATGCGCGCGACCTTCCGGCGCGCCAGGGTGACGAGCCACGGGCCCACGAGCTGGGGATCCTCCAGCGTGGGCCAGGAGTTGATCGCCTCGATCGCGACCTCCTGCAGCACGTCCTCGGGGTCCATCCGGGTCCGCAAATCCGGCCCCATGCGGAGCCAGATGACGGACAGCAGGCGGTCCCGATAGCTCTCGAAGGCGACCTCGGGGCTGAGGTTCATCGGCGCGGAGGGTACCGATGTGCCATCGCGGATATTCACAGCGCGAGTGTAGTCGATCCACAGTAAGACGGGCCAACTGGCCGCCGTCAGGACCAAAGGTCAGTGAACCAGTCGCTGACGACCTGGGCCATCTCCTGAGTCACCGCCGCTCCAGAGAACACGTGGTCGGCTCCGTCCAGCTCCACGAGCTGGGCTCCGCCAAGCGCCCGAGCCACGATGTCGGTGGCATCGCGTATCGGCACCACTTGATCGCCGCTGCCGTGGACCAGCAGCCACGGCACCCTAATCTCCGCCCCGCGGTCCACGACCGAGCCGATGGCCGCCATATCGTCGACATAGGCTTGCGACAGCGGGCATTCGGGCTTGTCCCACATGCAGTCCCGACCCGGCGTCAAGTCACCGAACTTGCGCTCGGCAAAATCCGCCGTGTGCACCATGCCGGCCAGCGAGACGAGGGCGCGGATCCGCGGATCGCGGCTGGACCGCAGCACGCCGACCGCGCCCCCCATGCTGTGGCCGGCATAGCCCACGCGCCAATCATCGAGGCGATCCAACACGGCGCCGAGGTCCTCGACCTCCTTGCTGATCGTGGCGGCACGGAAGTCGCCCTCCGACGCACCGTTGCCGGCGAAGGAAAAGCGCAGCGAGGCAATCCCGCGGCGGGCGAGCTCCTCGGCCAGTGCCACGACGAACGGCCGGTCCTTGTTGGCCGTCACACCGTGACCAAGCACGACGAGGTCCCGCCGCCCCTCATCGCCAGGATGGAACGCAGCGTCGAGGCGCTCGCCTTCGGCGTTGTGCAGGTCGTCGAACATCGGGATCAGAACTCGATGACGGTGCGAATCCCGTCCTGCTGCTCCATCAGCTCAAACGCGTCGTTGACCTGGTCGAGCTCGATGCGATGCGAGATGAATCCGTCGAGATCGATCCGCCCCTGCATGTAGAGGTCGACCAGTTGCGGCACGTGCGTGCGGCCCTTGGCGCCACCAAAGCTGCCGCCCTGCACTTTACGGCCCGTGATGAGAAGCCGCGGCACCACTTCGAGCTTCTCACCCTTCCCGGCGACGCCCAACACGGTGCAGACCCCCCAGCCCATGCGCGCGACCTCGACGGCCTGCCCCATCACCGCGACCAGCCCGGTCGCCTCGAACGTGTAGTCCGCGCCAAGGCCGCCAGTCATCTCTAGAAGCCGCGGCACCGTATCGTCCGCGGCGACCACGGTCTCCGTTGCGCCATATCGCTTGGCGAGCTCGAGTCGCGCCGGAGACCGATCGACCACGATGATCCGCTCGGCGTGCCGCAGCTTGCAGCCGACCACCGCACCCAGCCCGACGAGCCCGGCGCCAAAGACGACGCACGTCGCGCCTTCACGCACTTCGGCCTTCCACAACGCCGCCGCGATGCCTGTCGTCGCACCGCAGGCGAGCAGACAGGCCGCCTCGAGCGAGGCTTCTTTCGGAATCTTCGCCAACGCGATCTCGGGCATCACGGTCGCCTCGGCGAAGGTGCTCGTGCCCATGAAATGGCGCATCGGCTCGCCGCCCCGGGAGAGCCGCGTGGAGCCGTCCGGCAGGTGCCCCTGGCCCTGTTCCTCGCGGATGGCAGTGCAGATGTTCGTCAGCCCACTGCGGCAGTGCGTGCACTCGCCGCACTCAGGCGAGAACAGCGTGACCACGTGGTCGCCGGGACGCAGGCCCTGCACACCCTCGCCGATCGCCTCGACGACCCCGGCACCCTCGTGACCGAGCACGGTCGGCACGTAGCCGCTGGGGTCAGCACCGCTCGCCGTATAGAGGTCGGTGTGACAGACGCCGCACGCCTGCACACGAACGAGAACTTCACCCGCCTTGGGCGATGCGAGATCGACGTCTTGCACCACTAGCGGCTTGCCAAACTCTTCGAGGACTGCAGCGCGGATTCGCATGGCGGCAGAGAGTCTACGTCGCGCCCGCAGAGAATCAGCCGCCGTCCAGCTCAGCCACCAGGCGCTTCGGCGCGACCATGCGGTAAGCCTCTTCGACGAGCTCGGCCACCTCGTCCCAGTCCGTGCCGCGGTCCAGACGAACACCGATCCAGCCACGCGGCCCCATATACGGCGGCACGAAGTAGCGCTCGGTATCTGCCGCGACCAGCTCGCTCTGCACTCCGGGCGGCGCGTTCAGCCACAGCGCAATCCACTCCACGCCGTGGTGATGGTCGGCATACATGGCGAAGAGCTTGTCCCTCACCCGGAATGTCGGCGCGCCCCACGCGATCTTCTCGGTGGCCTCCGGGAGTGCGAGGCACACCTTGCGAACGCGAGGGAGAGGATTGGCGCGGGGCATGGCCGGGCCCGAGTCTACGGTATCTTCGACTTCACCTGTGAACGACGAGCCGACGCGACGATTCCCGCGCCTGACCTGGGCGGCGGGAGCTGCGACCTGCGTCGCGGTCCTCGGCCATTGCTCCCCCGCCGCGTGGATCGAGGCTGCCTACTGCCGCGGCGCCTTCCCGTACGTGCAGGCCCTCCTAGTGCCGGCCTCGGGGCTCGTCCCCATGCCGCTGATGGGCGTGATCCTGGCCACCGTGCCCATCCTGCTGCCGATCTATGTCTGGCGACGTTGGCGGCGAGCCAAAGCGAGCGGCACGCGGTCCGGCCGACTCCTGCGACGCGGGGCGTGGCGCACGGCGCAGTGGCTGCTGATCGTCTACGCGCTCTTTCTCGTCGCGTGGGGCCTCGGCTATCGTCGAGTACCGATCGAGACGCGCTGGCAGCTCCCCGATCGGGCCCTGACCAGCGACGACGTCCACGACGTGGCCTGGCGCCTGTTGGCGGTTCTGCACCGCGACCACGAGGCGGCGTCTCGGTCGACCGGAGCCCGCGCCTGGGCCGCCATCGCGGCGGCGGAGCAAGCGCTCGTCCGCGAGCTCGAGGGCTGGACCCCAGCGCTGCCGCGCCACATCAAGCATCCTCCCGACGGGCTGCTCATGGCGATCGGCATCTACGGCGTGATCTCGCCTCTGACGCTCGAAGCCAATGTCGATCCTGCCCTCCCCACGCCGATGCGGCTGGGGATCAGTGGGCACGAGCTCGCCCATCTTCTGGGCTACTGCGGGGAGGCCGACGCCAACGTCGTAGCGTTTGTGAGCGGACTACGCGCCGACGATCCGCTGGCCCGCTACGGCACGGCATTGACCATGGTGCCGTATGTCATGTCGCGACGACATGCCCGGGAGGCGCAGCGCTTCTATGCGCTTTTGCCGCAGGCCGCGCGCGACGACTTGGCCGCCCTGCATGCCAAGCGCCAACGGCTCGAGGTCGCCGCGCTCAGCCAGGTGACCAGCGCGGTCAACGACCGCTACCTAAAGTCCCGCGGCGTCGAGCTGGGGACCAATGACTACGCGCGCGGCTTCACCCTCTTCGTACGCGTCTTCCAGAAGGGGCTGGTGCCCTTGCCGGAGCCGCTGGCCTCGGCGGAGGTCGAAGCCCCACGGCCCAAGGGTCAGTAGCGCCAGCTCGCGAGATCAGCGCCCGCCGGAGCAGCTTGCTGGATGCGGTCCAGGATGCGGTCCACGTACATCACGTGATACCGAAGTCGCGAGAGCGCATTGGACCTCTCGTGATCGCCATTCCAGCAGTGCTCCTCGCGATCGCCGTAGTCCACGACCCCGCCGTACGGAGGATCGGTCGTCGCGGTGAGGAACTGCTCCACGAGCTCAACCGCGTTGTTGAGGTAGTAATTGTCCATCGTCCCGCAATAGAGATGGATCTTGCCGGCGAGCTTCGGTCCCAGCGCCGCCCAATCCCGCCGCAGAATATGTCCGAGGTCGTAGTGCTCGCGCCAGTACGCGGCCACGGCGGGATCAATCTCGCCGGTCAGTTTGTTCCAGATCCGCTGCGGATAGCCATCCGATCCCACCGGGCTGTAGACCGCTTCCCAAATGTCCCACTGCTGGCCCGAGCGACTCTTGGTGCCAAAGGCGAGCTCGCGGTGATTCATCTGCTCGAGCGTTGAGCTCACCCTGCCGGACGCGTCGCGGCGCCCGGGCCGGGGCACTCGCTGCCAATCGCCCTCCCAGTAGTAGGCGTTGCGGTCCGCATAGAGGTCCACGACCGTGTAGGCCCGGAAGTCGATCGGGTCCGGGCACGCCGCAAAGCAGCCGTTGTACTCGTCGGGATAGAAGACCTGGACGGCCAACGCCTCCCACCCGCCGGTCGACCCTCCGTACGTGAACCGCGCCCACCCCTCACCGAGACAGCGAAATCGGCGCTCGATCTCGGGGATCAGCTCGTACTGAATCGCGTCGCCATAGGGACCGACGTTCGCCGAGTTGACGGCGTAGCTGTCGTCATAGTAGGGATTAGCGTGCTGGACCTTGATGATGACGAACCGCGGAAAGTCCGGACTCGTCCAGGTTCGGTAGAACTCGTAGGCCTGCTGCTGCTGGATCAGGTTGTAGCCCTCGAGCTTGAAGCGCTCGCTGTAGACCGGCTCGAGATCCGGGTCGGGCGGCTGCTCGCGGAAGCCGCCAAAGGTCGCCGGGAAGTGACCGTGGTTGACGATGAGCGGGAAGCGCGCTTGGGGATGGTCGTCGAACCCATGGGGCAGCAGGACCACCGCGCCGAGGTGCATCGGACGCCCCCAGAACTCCGAGAGCCGCTGGCTCTGGATCCGCACGTGGCGGATGTACTTGGTGTCCTTCGCGACCTCGATCGGCGGGATCTCTTGGTCGAGCACCAGGGACACCGACGTGGCGGCCACGGGATCGAAGCGCAGCCGCTTTGGCGTGCTGTAGAGGTTGCCCGGCGCCCGGGCCCACCTTTGGCCCTCGCCCCGATCCATTGGCAACTTGACGGTGTGACCGTCGGCACGCTGGAACGTCTCGTAGCG
Source organism: Planctomycetota bacterium (assembly GCA_039029375.1). Lineage (GTDB taxonomy): Bacteria > Planctomycetota > UBA1135 > UBA1135 > UBA2386 > JBCCGH01. The sequence continues at coordinate 1,744 of JBCCGH010000234.1, read as the reverse complement.
ATGCAGCAGCGCCTGCACCCAATAGTCACCAGCCGGGACGTCGCTCAGGCTGCGCAATGGAAAACCGAACGCGTGGCCATCGACCAAGCGCACGTCGTCGGCGGCCCAGCCCTCGACGTCGACCCCAAAGACTTGCTGGCCGCTGGGGCCGTCGCCCATCTGGAATCGCGGCTCCCGCTCCCCACTCTTGGCCAACATGAGGAGCAGCCGGCCGTCGAGCGGACCAGGGGCAAGCTCGGCCGGCAACGTCAACGAGAAGCGCGGCCCCGCCTGGGCACGCGGGCGCTCGGCAGTCATCGCGACGAGCGACGACGCGAGAACGCAGGACCAGATCGGATGAGGACAACGCATGAGTTCTTCCGGCGTCGGAAAGGGACCAAATCAAAGCAAGATGCCGTTCACGGGCTGCGCCGCGTCGGGCACCGGCTCCGCCAGAGCGGCGCGCAGATCTCGCTCAATGACCAGCGATAGCGAGGTTAGCGGTAACGCCGCGGGATGCGTGGTGAACGGGTTCTCGATCACCCGCCCCGAGGCCTCGAGGCACAGGAAGATCCAAGTGATCACGACACTGATAGGGACCGTCCCCCAGCCGATCGGCTCGACGAGGCCGAACGGCAGAAGCGTGCCGTAGATAAAGGCGAACCAGCGGGGAAAGGCGTCGTACTGCCGCGGCAAGGGCGTGTTCTTGATGCGTTCGCACCGCCCCTGGATGTCGGAGAGTCGCGTGAGCATCTCGTCCATGGCCAGGTGACGGAAGTGCTCGATCTGCTCGGCGTCGCGCGCTTGCGCGACGCGGCGACCCTGCTGAATGAGCAGTGCCGTCAAAGCGTTGGGGGTCGCGCCGACCGCCTTGGCTTCGTCGCTGGAGAGAAAGCGTCCGACGGCTTCCCGCAACAGCACCGGCTCACCGCGCAGGTGATGCACGAGCGCGTGTACGAACGCCAGGTGCCGATGAATCAGCTCGCGACGCAACTCGATCCCCGGCGGCTCGGCGCGCCCGCGCCCCGTGCCACACCAGGCGATGACTTGCCGTGCCCATGAGCGGGAATCATTGACCAGCGCGCCCCAAATCTTGCGCCCCTCCCACCATCGGTCGTAGGCGCTGTTGTTGCGAAAGCCGAGGAAGATCGCCAACGCCCCACCGAGCGCGGCGATGGCACTGAACGGGATCCCGACGCTGGTCCACGCCAGCCAATCGGAGAGCTCCGTCAGCAGACCGGCTTCGACCCCAAAGCGCTCCGGATAGTGTCCCAACGTGTGGAGCACCACGACGCACGCGCTCCACAAGGTGAAGCCAAAGATCTGCGGCCACATGAACCGCAGCAAAGGAAAGAGACGAAGTCGGTCGACGAGCATCGATGACGAGAGGCAAGAGCAGAACGGGAGCCTACTCGCGCACCGGGCCGCGGCCTCGGTCCTTTCGAGCCACAGCGGTGCATCCCCCGATGCACACGCCACCGAAGAGAATGGCCCTGCCATGACCACCCTCCTGTTGGCCGCACTTCTACCCTTCACGAGGGCCGGCAAGGAGCTCTGGGTCGCCAATGCCAACGGCACCGACGCCCGGCGCCTCGAGTCCAGCGCCGCGCGCGACTTCCAGGCGCACTAGTGGTGTGATTCAGGCAGATGGGGCCTTATCCGCGAGACATCGGCGCCGGTCGCAAGGCGGGTCGCCGCAGGCATATTGGTGGATACGGCGAGGACGACCCAACGCTGCGAGCGGCGCTGAGGGCCGTGGATAAGG
>JBCCGH010000233.1:0-12854 GCA_039029375.1 Planctomycetota bacterium | reverse complement strand
CAGATGGCACCCGTCCGGCCACCGCTCGCTGCGTCGCACCTCCTCGACGTATCCACCAATATGCCTGCGTCGGTGCTTCTTGCGAGCAGCGTCCGGTCACGCACCCTCTGCACAGGAATTTCTGATCCAGGACACTAGCCCCGGCCGATGTGCCCCTCGATGCCATTCGACGAGACCCAACCCAACGGGTTGGCGTTGATGTCGCGGACCAACCACTGAGCTCGCAAGACAGCGCCAGCGAGCGACGGATCCAGCAGCCGCAGCCGTAGGGAGCCGAAGCCCAGCGGGTCCGTCGGTGCGGGAACGGCGATCTGCGGCGCCACGTAGAGGGTCCCGCCGGTGATGCCCAGCGGATCCAAGGGTTGGGCCACGCGCGTGGCGCCGGCCAAGACGACAGCGGGCTGGCTGAAGGGCGCGGCCCGCAGAGTGAGCTCGAGGCTGCCGCCGAGCGCTGGGTTGCGGGCCAGTTCTAGGCGGCTCCGGCGGCCGAAGAAATCCGGCGCGGCGACACCGTAGGGGAGCCAGTGGCCCGGATCGTGGGGAAAGGCGTTGTCGATGATGTCGGCGCGGCCGCCGAAGTGCGCCGCAGCGCTCGCCGCTTCGGCGCCGACCACGAGATCGGGCCGCCCGTCGGCATCGAGGTCGCCCACGTCGAGGTCAGCGCCAAAGGCCTCGCCGCCGCTGGTGGCGGCGGCGAGCAAACGGAGGAGCCCCGTGGGCGAGCCATCTACCGAGTAGACGTCGACGTGGCCGCCCAAGGCGCCGCCGAAGAGCGATGGCGCCGTGACGATCATCTCGTCGATGCCGTCACCGTCCATGTCGGCGGCGGCAACTCGCTTGCCGTAGCGCTCGCCCACGACCGCGCCGTCTTGGCGCATCAGGATCCGGCTGGACATGCCGGCGAACGCAATGGCGGTGCCGGGCGTCGCGCCGGTGCCGTCTGGGGCGCCGACGATGAGGTCCCGAACGCCATCGCCGTCGAGGTCGCCCGCGGCCATGGAGCTGCCGAAGTCGCGCAGTCCGAGGCCGTCCACGCTGCCGATCTCGTCGCGGGTACGACCGCTGATGACGAAGACGCCGTTCGCATCCGCAAAGCCGACATCGTCAAATCCGTCGCCATCCATGTCGCCGAGCCCGGCGACGCCGACGAGCTTGACGTGGTAGACGTCCTCGTCGACGAGCAGGAGCACACCGCGATGCCGCCCGGAGTAGACGCGTGCTACCTGACGCCCGCCGAGAATGAAGTCGTCGAAGCCGTCGTTGTCAATGTCGCCGGCGCCGTCGACGAACTCGCCGTAGAACCCCGCGGTCAGGGTGCCCGAGATGGCGTAGAGCAGGGATCCATCGGCGCCGCTGCGGACGTGGCCGTAGCCGCGTTGCGCGCCTCGGAAGTCAGGGGCGCCGATCACGACGTCGCCGATTCCGTCGCCATTGACGTCGCCGGCGGCCCGCATCGCCTCGCCGTATGCATCGGTGGGCGTCAGGCTGACGTGCTCGCGGAGGAAGCGCCCGTTCGCGCCGGAGTACGCACGCACCTTGCTGCTGCGCTCGCCCACCATGAAGTCGGGGACCTCGTCGCCATCCAGGTCGCCGGGCACGCAGACCGAGTGCCCGAGGTGGCCTCGCTGGGTCGCGCCGTGGACGGAGAGTCGAGCGGGGGTTTGGGCCGAGCTCGAGGCGGCGAGGGCAACCGCCACGAGCGTGGCGCGGGACAGGACTTGCATGATTCGCTTTTCTTTGGAGGTGGGCGCGGCCGAAGTGCCGCGGCGCCCCCATGGCGCAAGTCGACGTCCGAGGCTGCCACGCCGATCCGCGCTAGCGGCGCGTGCCGCGGGCCGTTGGCGCGTCCGGTTCGGCGACCGTGGCGGCCCGGTGCGCGGCATCCTGGGCCGCGTCGACCGTGTCGTCGACGGCGCCTTTGGCGTCGTCGATCGCGGCGCGGGTTTGGTCGATCGAGTCGGTGACGTCGGCAGTGGTCTCGCGCAGGGCGACCGACGCCTCGCCCAACGACTGGGTGGCGGACTGCATCGTTTCACAGGCACCCAAGGAGAGGAGCGCAACGCCGGCGAGGGCCGGGCCGAGAAGGGAGCGGAGTGAGAGGCGGCAGCGGGATGCGGTCGGTGTCATGGTGATCTCCGGGGATGGCGGCCCGGAACGGGCCCGTTTGCCCCTGCTGCGCTGAAATGGTCGGGCACCCGGAACGGTTTTTTGCGCCGCCGCCCGCTCGGGGCGGCGGGCGGCGATACTCGGGTGCGGATGGACTTCCTCAGCCAGACACTCTACCGCGAGATTCGGCAGATTGCGGCCATGCGCATTCGCGGCGATCGGGCGGAGCGGTCGATCTGCGCGACGGACCTCGCCCACGAGGTGATCGAGCGGGCGCTACGTCAGGAGGCGGTCTGTGGCGTCTCACGGGACGAGCTGCTGCGACGGGTGAGCCAGATTGCCAGGCAGGTCCTGGTGGACCACGGCCGGCGGCGTGGCCGGCAGCGCCGCGGGGGCGGCCGCGACGTGGTCCAGCTGGCGGCGGAGCCGTGCGCGACGGAGCACATGGCGCCGGTCGACGTGGTGGCGATCGATGACGCGCTTTTGCAGCTCGCCGCGCTCGACGCCCGACAGGCGCAGATGATCGAGATGCGCTACTTCGGCGGGTGTTCCGTGGGAGAAGTCGCCGGCGCGCTCGGCGTGAGCGTGAGCACCGTCGAGAAGGAGGAGCGCAAGGCGCGCGCCTGGCTCGAGCTGGCGCTGGCAGATGACGCGTGAGCGACGCGTCGGGGTGCTACGAGCGGGCCGGTCGGTTGTTCGACACGGTGGTGGCTCTCGACCCGGCGGCGCGCGCGGTGGCGTTGACGGCTGCGGCGACCGAGGATCCCGAGGCCGTCGAGCTGGCGCGTCGGATGCTGGAGCGGGATGGCGGCGCGCGCCGGCTCAGTTGGGGAGCCGCGGTGGAGCCCGAGTCCGTGCTCGGGGTCCGGCTGGGCCCCTACGTGATCGAGAGCCTGTTGGGTCGAGGTGGCATGGGCGCGGTGTACCTCGGCCGGCGTGCTGACCCAGACGCGGTCGTGGCGATCGAGCTTCTGACTCTCGGTGTTGCTCCGGGAGAGGCCATCGAGCGGGTCCGCCGCGAAGCCGAGTGTCTGGCGACCATCACCACCCGGGCGTCGTCGGCTACCGCAGCTCGGGCGTCGACCTCGAGAGGCGACCCTACCTGGTGATGGACTACGCGCAGGGCGAGCCGCTCTCGCCGCGCGTGACGGAACTCGCGCAGTCGGTCGATGCCACCGTCGAGGTCTTGGCGCAGTGCGCCGACGCCGTGCAGCATCTGCACCAGAAGGGCGTGCTCCACCGCGACCTCAAGCCGAGCAACATTCTGCTCACGCGGCGTGGCGTCGTGTTAGGCGCCGGTGATCATCGACCTTGGCATCGCCCGGGCCCTGCTGCCCGCAGGGATGGATGGGCTCCCCGCGGGGATGGATGACGAAACGTTCGGCTTGGGGCCGGTCGGCACGCCGGGGTTCATGAGCCCGGAGCAGCAGCGCGGGGTCGCCGCGGACGCCCGCTCCGACGGGTACGCGCTGGGTGCCGTCGCGCGCGTCCTGCTCACCGGTCGGGCACCGCCGGTGGACGTCGAACGCGCCGGCGCGGCGGGACTGGCGAGGCCGTCGATGCGCTGTTCGAGCGGTGGATCCCCGGGGCGGCGAGCGTGGCCGGCAAGAACACGGTCGCGGGTGCGCTTCGATCTGGTCCGCGCCGCGTGGCTGATGGACCGAGGCGAGCTGGAGGCCTGCGAGGGCGCTGGCCGCGGACCTCTGGTCGCGTCTGCAGACGCCGAGCCCCCGGCTCGCCGCGGATGCGCGGGAGCTCATCGAACGCCGGGTCGCCGCCGCCCAGTCCGTCGGGACGGCGCTCGAGGCGCAGGACCGACTCGACGAGGCCGAGACGTGGTTGGGGCGGGCGTTGGCGGACACGCGCGCCCCGTTGCAGCGTGCTCTGGTCTTGAACCGCTTGGCGTTGTGGATACGGCGAGGACGACACAACGCTGCGAACGGCGTTGAGGGCCGCGGAGAATGCCCCAGATTGCTGAATCACACCGCTAGTGCGTCGAATCGAGCTCGGCCAGGAGCGACACCGTCTTGCGTGTGTGCTCGTGGTCATCGCCCAGGGCCCGGCGCTGCCGCTTCAGTAGGAGCTCGAGCGAGGCCCGCTGCGCCACGACGTCTTCCCGTTGACCTTGCACCAAGGCGAGGTTGCGCAGCACGATCAGAGATCGCGGGTCGGCGTCGCCGAGCTGCTCCTCCATGATGCCGAGGAGCTCGCGGTAGGACTGTTCGGCCTCCTCCAAGCGACCGACTCGCCGCATCATCGAGGCGATGTTGTTGAGCGCGGACAGGGCCCGGGGATGCTGGTCCTCCTGCCTCGCGAGGCGGCCGGCGTAGGCCTCCTCAAACAGCGGCAGGGCCTCGGCTGGTCGATCCGTGCGGCCCAGGTGCATGCCGAGCATGTTCAGCGTCTCGAGCAGCATGTCATCCACTGGATTGCCGAGCTCGCGAAACCCCGCCAAAGTCTCTCGCAGCAATCGCTCCGCTTTCTCGGCGTGCCCGGTGGCGCTCTCGACCTTGGCGACGCGCAGCTTGGCCTCGAGGACGAGCTGGGGAACCGGGGGCACTTCGGCCTGGCGCCGGGCCAGGGCTTCGGCGCAGTAGGGCTCGGCTTCGGCCGCGCGGCGCAGGCCGATGAGCATGGCCGCGACGTTGCCGCACACGTGCGCGGTGGCGGGGTCGTTGGGCGCGCCGTGGTCCCGCCGCAAGACCAGCGCGCGCTTCGTTTGTTGCAGCGCCGCCTCATAGAGCCCGATGGCGTGGTAGGCCTCGCCGAGCGACGCGAGGAGGCGCGCTCGAGTGCGCGGCCGGTCGGCGAACTTCTCGTCCGCCGCCGCCACCGCTTGGTCCAGTACGCTCGCCTCGAGGGCGTGGCGGGCGAGATTCGTAGGGTTGAGCTCCTTGAGCAAGCGCTCGAGGGTCGCTTCGGCTGGTGGGGCCATCTTCGCCGCCGCTGGCCGAAGCTCCTCGCCGAGGCGGCGGGCCAACGCGCGCCCCATCTGGGCCACGCTGATGTTCGTCAGGATGGAGTGTTGGAACGTGGAGACCGCCTCCACCTCGGCGGTGGCGGCCACGGCGACGTCGCGGTCGATGTGCGCCTGCCGCAAGCTCAGCGCGGTCGCCACGAGCCCCGCGACGAGAGACAAGATGCCCACGACGACGCCGGCGACGAGCCCCTTGTTGCGGCGCGCGAACTTCGCGAGCTGGTACAACGCCGTCGGCGGCCGCGCCACGATGGGCTGGTGCGTCACGCAGCGCCGCAGCTCGTCCGCGAGGTCGGCCGCCGACGAATAGCGGCGGTTGAGCTCCTTCTCCAGGGCGGTCGCGACCACGGTTTCGATGTCGCCGCGGAGGGCCTTGTTGTGACTGCTGAGGAGGGTGGGATCCTCGTCGCACATGATACGTGCCGCCTCGGCGATGGGCTTGCCGCCGAGGTCGAACGGGCGTTCACCGACCAGGAGTTCGTACAGCATCACGCCCAGGGCATAGACGTCGCAGCGGGCGTCGAGATCCACGCTGTGGCCCCGCAGCTGCTCCGGGCTCATGTACGCCAGAGTCCCGATCACTTCGCCGGCGTGCGTCTGCATCGTCACGGCCTGGACATCCGCGTCGATCACGCGAGCGATGCCAAAGTCGAGCACCTTGGGCCACCCGACCGCGTCGTGTTGTCTCGTTCCGCGGGTGGTGGTGGTGCTGGTCGTCGTGGCCTGAGTGCTGCCGAGATCGAACCGTGCGACGAGCACGTTGCTGGGCTTGAGGTCGCGGTGGATCACGCCACGCTGGTGCGCGTGATGGACCGCGTCGCAAACTCGAGCCATGATCTCGAGCTTGCCCGCCACCTCCAGCCCGTGGTCGCGAACGTGCTGGTCGAGGGGGGCGCCATCGATCAGCTCCATGGCGAAGTAGGGCTGGCGCCCGCGCGCCGACTCGTGGATCCCGGCTTCGTAGACTTGGGCGATCCCCGGATGCTGGAGTCGGCCGAGTACCTCTGACTCCCGTTCGAAGCGTCGTAGGACCTGCGGCGAGAGCACCGCGGCGCGCAGCACCTTGAGCGCGACACGCCGACTCGGTGACCGCTGCTCGGCCTCATAGATGATGCCCATGCCACCTTCGCCGATTTGGCGCAGGATGCGGTACTCGCCGATGTGGCCCGGGATGTCGCCATCCTCGAAGAGGGTCGCGGCCATCGCGTCGATGCCGCGGCCTGCCTCTGCAGCTTGAATCAACGAGCTGCCGGTCGTCGTCCCGTCGTGGTCGAGCATCGACTCGACTTCCCGGCGCAGAGCTTCGTCCCCGGCGCAGAGGGCCTCGAGGCGCGTCGCTCGCGCCGCGGCGTCCAGGTCGCACACCGCGTCGAACAGCTCCATCACGCGGTTGTAGCGGTCTTGGGCGTTCACGGGCTCTGGCCCCAGGGTCGCGCGCCGTTGGTTGCGCGTTCGAAAGACCCCACGGCGTTGATGGTCGTTGGCATCCGCAAGAGATTGTAGCGGCGCGTGCCCGAGGCGGCCGACTCTTCGACGGCGTGGCGCACGATTCCCGATCGTGGCGCTCGCCGCGAGGCGCGAGAGTTTGCCGATCAAGCTGGCGTAGGGCGCACGCAGGCGGAGTAGCCCGCCCAGATCATCAGGATGCCGGCGAGCTCGCCGACGTAGAGAGCCTCCACCACCCCGGCTTTGGCCATGCCACCACCAATGCCGGGCAGCAGCGCGCCCAGGGCGATCAAGACGTTGCCCCACATGCGATGCTTGGTCGTGCGCTTGCGGCGGAAACGCCACGCGCTGAGGGCCGCGCCACCGATCAGAAAGAGTGCGGCGTAGCCGTTGATCAGTGGCGTGATCGCCCGCACCCAGGACCAGCCGAGGATCGCTCCGGTCGGGCGGTGCGACTCCATCACTTCGGCGTGCACGGGGGATAGTGTGACCAGTGCGGCGACCGCGACGACGATGGGCACGCTTACGACCGTGAGGCGGTGGGCGGTCCGCGGGCGCAGCAGCAGGTGCACCGAGCCTTGGGCCAGTGGGTAGGCCCCGAGCACCGCACCGGCGACGTACCAAGCCTTGTTCAGCAGCACGGAGTTGCCCGCCAACGTGATGGTGCTTTCAAGCGCGGTGCCGAGCCCGTAGGAGGTGACGCCAGCACACCACCACAGCAGGTGGAGGCCCTTGCCTCGGTCCTGGTAGCGCCGCCATAACACGACCGCGAACACGGCGCATAGCAGCGTCGTGAGCAACGGCAGGTAGTGCAAGGCCTGCGGCGCGGCAGCGAACATGACAAGCATGGGAGTTGCGAGTTGGGGGCTCTTGTGGGCGCGGCGTTGGCCGCCTCGGGGGGACGACTAGCGCGGCGTGGTGCGGTGCGGCCCGCCGGTTCCCGGGTCAAGGCGCTGGAGGCGCAGGCCGCGCAGCTTCCACAGCGCGCCAGCGAAGTCCGCGCCGCGCAGGCTGAGTTCGTGAAGCCCTGCGGTCAGCCCCAGCGTGGTCAGCTCCTGCTCGACGTAATCATCCCACGAACGCGATCCTGCGACGGCAGGGCCAGCCGTCACGTGGCCATCGACCTCAATGTCGACATGGCCGTCGGCGTCTTTGGGATCGCAAGCGAACGTGGCGACCACCCGGTAGGGCCCGGGCGTCGTGATGCGGACGAGCCAGCGGGCCTCGTCGTCGCGGCTGCGCCAGTAGCCGAGGCAGTCGCGGTCGGCCTCGTAGCGGACGGAGCGGCCCGACACGGTCGCCGAGCGGGCGGGCAGCTCGAGCCCGTGTTCGGGCCGCCGGCCAGCACCGCGTCGCATGAGCTGCTGTAGGTCGTCTAGGTGCTCGCCATAGACGTCGCGTGGGGCGCAGTCGTGGTCGAGGCAAACGGCCGCCGCCATGCCAACGATCTCGCCCATCGCTCCCGTGGTCTTCATGACGCGGACCGCGCCGAGCGCCTCGTGGGTGACGCTGATGTCCCGGCCGGCCATGAACAGGTTGTCGACGTTGCGGCTATACAGGCAGCGGTAGGGCACCCAATAGGGCCCTTCGTAGTCGTAGCCGTCGCCGCGGGTGTAGTCGGCGATGAACTCGTCGCCGTTGTGTCCCTCGCTGTAGCGCACATCGGGATGGTGCGTGTCGATGCCCCAGGTGCACGGCACGCAACCGTCGGGGTACTCTCGGCCGGTGCGCAGGTCTTCACCGCTCAAGACGACGTCGCCGAGCAGCCGTCGCGACTCGCGTTTGCCGGCGATATAGGCGACCCAGTTGAGGCGGTGCGCCGGGTAGCGCTTCTCGACGTTCTTGATCGCGTCCCATGCGCCATACATCGCGCGGAAGTTCTGATCACGGATGCGCTCCATGTCCAGGATGGGGTCGCGGTCAAAGCCGTTCTCCCAGTACCAGTTGCCGAGGCTGATCGGCGCCGAGCCCGGCTCGGGCGCCCGCTTGCCACGCTCACGCCCGGGGAACGGCTTGTCCGTGAGGTCGACCGCCCATGGGCAGCGTGGGAACGCGGCTTCCTCGCAGGCCGCGGCGAGCTCGCTGCCGAGGGCGTCCTCGTCGTTACACAGGCACTGAATGTTCCATAGGTTGCTGGCGCCCATGTGCCCCTGGTCGGTCTGCGCGAAGTCGGCGCCGGCGAGAAAGCCGACGCAGCCGTCGCCGGTGCAATCCGCGAAGAGGCGGCCGCGGACGTGGCGACGCTCACCGGTCCGCACATCCTGGCAGACCACGGCGCCGATCATCGCGTCGCGCACCAAGACCTCGTTCATCCGGTGCTCGAGGAGGAGGGTGAGGTTGGGCTCGGCGCGGGCCGCCGCGAGCTTGCGCGCGTCGTCAAACACCTGCGCGCCCTGTGCATTGGCGCTATCGGCGCGGCGCTCCGGCACGAGCTCCATCACCACATCGCCGATTCGTGGCCACGGCCGCTGGTTGACGTGTCCCTCGGGCCAGACTCGGACCTCGGAGCTGCTGTTGCCGCCGAGGACCGGGCGGTCCTGGATCAGCGCCACGGCGAGCCCGAGCCGCGCCGCGGTGACGGCCGCGGCGGTGCCCGCCGTCCCGCCCCCGACGACGACGAGATCGAACGCGCCGGCGTCTGTGGGTTCCTCGGGCCAGCCGAGCAGTCGCCGGCGGAGTGTGGCCAGCGCGGCGCCGCCGTCGGGTGGCGCGGGTGCGTCCGGTGGCGCAAAGAGCAGGGCGTCGCAGCGCCCCTCGAACCCGGTCAGGTCGCGCAGCGCGATCGCGACCTCGGCGTCGAGGTCGACGACGCCGCCATCCTGCCAGTGCCAGGGATTCCCGCGCGCACCGAAAGCGCGCGGCACTGGGGCGCCGTTTAGCACCACGGCGAAGCGGCCCGGCGCATCCCCGTCGCGCCAATGAGGCTGGCGCCATGGGGCGACCCAGTCGCGCGTGCGGACCCAGAGCCGATAGTGGCCAGCGTGCGGCAGCGTGACCCGCGTCGTGGCGGGAGCGACGGGTCGTCCCATGCCGTGCGCGAGCAGGAATGGCGAACCCATCAGGTCCATGAACTGTTGGTCGAGCACCCAGCCACCCAGGTCATCGAAGGCCTCGGCCTCCACGAGCATGGTGCTCTCGGGCGGGCGGGTCTCTGGAGTCGGGCTGGGAGGCTGGCTGCGCGGTGCGGCCATCGAGGCGAGCAGCGCAGCGCCGGTGAGCGTGCCGAGCCGGAGGCGCATCCTGCGGAGTCTATCGAGGGGGCAACGCTGCACCCGAGAGGAACTCGTGGCCGCTGGTCGTGCGGGGACGCGTGACTCCGAACGCGGCGGCTGATGGCTGGCGGAATTCTGCGAGGATTGGGGGGGTAGAGGCGCGGTGGTGGATACCCCGCCGCCCGGAGACCGCCCCATGAACCGACGTCTCGCAATCTCGATCTCCCCCCTCGCGGTGGCCCTTGCACTGAGCGGCGCAGTGGCTGCGCAGGGCGCGGACGTCTTGCCGGCCCTTCGCCACGAGATCGTGTTCGCGGACGGATCGGCGCTGCAGGTGCGCCACAAGGCGCTCTCCTGGATCGGGGGAGCGGGCTCGACGCCGCTGGCCGAGGTGACCGTGCGCAAGTCCGTATGGGTGGGTGAGCGGCTCCTTGCCGCGGGCGAGCATTGCTTGGTGCTGTCGCGTCGCGAGGGCGCCTGGCGACTAGTGGGATTGCAAGCGGAGCCCGTCGAAGGGGGTTGGGAGCGCGTCTCAAATGCCTGGGACTGCGAGCTCGAGACCGAGCCGGCCCGCGTGCCGCGGTTGGAAATCCTGCTCGCCACCGGGCCAGCCAATGACCAGGGCCGTTTGCGGATGCGGTTTGGCCAGCTGCGGCTGGAGCTGGCGGTGGCGCCGCGGCAGGTGATCGAGACGGCGAACGATGTGGCGCAGGTCGAGCCGTCCGAGGCGGTGCGCCAGGCCCGGCGCGACGTGCTCGACGTGCTGCGCGCCGCCGAGCTCTACCAGCGCCTCAACCGACGCGAGGTCCCCTGGTGGGAAGCGCTGCTGAAGCCGGACGAGAACGGCTGGCGCTACATCGACCTGTCCGAGCCGATGCGCGATCCCTGGGGCAACGAGTACACGCTGGGTCCGCACGAGGTGTTCGAGGACCAGGTGGTGGTTCGCTCCGCCGGGCCCGACGGGCTCGAGGGCACGGGGGACGACGTGCGGAGCGATGCGCTGCCCCGGAGCCTGCGCTGACGGCAGGTGACCGGCGTCTTTTTTGAAGTTGGCCTGCCCCGTCGCTGGCGCCGCGTCGTGACGCGGGCAGCAACCAACCATGGAGACTCCGATGACTTTGACTCAAATCGCGGCGGCGCAAATCGCGGCAATGGCCCTGCTCTCGACCCTGATTCCTGCCCAAGCCAACGACGAGTGCTCTGGCGCCCTGCCGGTCGGCGCCGGCGTCCACGGCCCGTTCTCGACCGTTGGCGCGACGACCAGCGCCGCGGGGTTCGCCTGCGAAGACCCCACCGCGCCGTCGGGCCGGGACGTGTGGTTTCGGCACTTCGCCAACTGCAGCGGCCAATTGCGCGTCTCGACCGCGAGTGCCAACACCGACTTTGACACCACCTTGGCGGCGTTCGTCGGCAGCGATTGCGTGAGTCTGACGCCGGTCGGCTGCAGTCTGGGCGATGCCGCGGCGGCGCGCCCCGAACACGCGACGATGGTCATCCCGGTCACGGCAGGACTGAGCTACTACATCCTGGTCGGCGGGTCATCGGTCGCGACCCCAGGCTCTCCGGCGGTCGGCAACTTCGAGCTGACGTTGACCTGCGCGGCACCGCCCGCTCACGACGAGTTGGCCAACGCCATCTCGACCAGTCTCGGCCCCAGCCCGGTGTTCTCGACGCTCGGCGCTACGGTCAGCCCGGAGCCGATTGCCTGCCTGAGCCCGATGGCCACGGCCGGGGACGTCTGGCACGAGTTCTTTCCGGCCCAACCGGCTGCAGGGTGCATGACGCGGCGGCACGTGATCTCGGCGGAAGCGAGCCGCACGGACTTCGCGGCGGTCTTGACCTTGTACAGCCAGGACATCTTCGGTGGGCAGCTCACGGAGATCTTCTGCAGCCTCGATGAGCCGTACGCCTACGAGCCGACGCTCCTGCTCTCGGCGAACCCACGGAACCGCTACTTCATCCGGGTGTCGGGGGCGGACCTGAACAGCGCCGGCAGCTACGCGTTGCTCGCCAGCGATGACCCCGGCGGCGTGTTCGAAGTGAGCCCGGGCTGCGGTGCCGCTGCTCTGAACGTCGATGTCGACACGGTGATCGGCGGCGGTGGCCTGATCGAGATGACGGGCCACGTGGGCGCGGCGCAGGCCTTGTGGCTTGGGACGGCAGCAGCCACGACGCCGATCTGCGGCACCTGCGCGTTCGGCACCGACCTCGCCGCGGTCCTCGCTGGCACCCAGCTCTACGTCACCGTGCCGTGCGACCCGTACCTGATCGGAGCCAGCTTCTACGCCCAAGGCGCCGACCTCCTCGGCGTCACCGGCGGTTGCTCGCTCGGCTCGCTGGACCTGACGCTCACCGAAACCGTCGAGATCTGGCTCGGCGGCTGATTTCTTGGCCGCGCCGACGGCCGCATGTCGATTTTGGCGCCGGCTGCTCGTCCGTAGAGCAAACTCCGAGGTTCTGCCATGATCGATCCCCGCTCTCCTCTCGCTCTCCTGTCGTTACTCCTGGTGTCGTGGTCCGGTTTCGCCGCCGCCCCGGCCAAACCGAGGCCGCCGGTCGAAGCCTCCATCGAGGACTTCGCCTGGCTGGCAGGGAGCTGGCGCGGCACCGGGCTCGGCGGCGCCTGCGAGGAAATGTGGAGCGCCCCCATGGCTGGGACGATGATGGGGTGCTTTCGCCTGGTGCGAGGGGAGGAGGTCGCGTTCTACGAGATGCTGATGCTCGGCCAGGACGAAGAGGGCTTTGCGCTCAAGGTGAAACACTTCACCGCGGACTTCACGGCGTGGGAGGAGAAGGCGGACTGCGTGCGGTTCGCGCTCGAGTCGGTCGAGGACGGCCGGGCCGACTTCAAAGGTCTGAAGCTCCGCCGGGAGGGGAACGTGCTCGAGATCGAGGTGCGCCTCAATCAGAACGGTGAGGTGCGCTGGCATCCGCTGCGGTTCGAGCTGGTCGTGCCCGAGGTGGCGGAGGGCCGCTAGTGTCCTGGATCAGAAATTCCTGTGCAGAGGGTGCGTGACCGGACGCTGCTCGCAAGAAGCACCGACGCAGGCATATTGGTGGATACGTCGAGGAGGTGCGACGCAGCGAGCGGTGGCCGGACGGGTGCCATCTGT
>JBCCGH010000232.1:0-13310 GCA_039029375.1 Planctomycetota bacterium | reverse complement strand
GCCGCCACGATCGACGCCCGGTAGCGCTGTCGCGTGGACTCGCGGTCGCGCTCCCGCGCCTCGACCGCAAAGAGGATCGACAGGGCGAGGCCGACCGATAGGGCCGCGATGACTCCGAAGACGCTAGCGGTCAGCGCGCGGTGCCGGCGGACGAACCGCGACATCCGGTAGGTCCGGCTCGGCGGCCGTGCGACGATGGGTTCGTGGGCGAGAAAGCGCCGCAGGTCCGCGGCCACCGCGGCCGCGGACACGTAGCGCCGCTCGGGCTCGCGTTCGATCGCCTTGCCGATGATCGTGGCCACGTCGATCGGGACCCGCACGGCCGCATCCAGGGAGGTCGCCGGTTTCTCCAGAACGAGCCGCAGTCCCTGCGCGGGCGTCAAGCCCGCCAGCGTGTGGGGCGGTTGACCAGCGAGCAGCTCGAAGGAAATCGCGCCGAGCGCGTAGACGTCGGTGAGCGGCGTCGCGCGGTCGCGATCGTAGTCGAGCTGTTCGGGCGCCAGGTAGGCGAGGGTGCCCACCACTTGCCCTGTTGCCGTCAGGTTCGCGGCGAAGCTCTCGCTGGGATCCAAGACGTGGGCCACGCCGAAGTCGAGGACCTTCGGCTGCCCCTCCGCATCCACCAGGATGTTGTCCGGCTTCAGGTCCCGATGGATGATCCCGCGGTCGTGCGCGTGCTGGACGGCGTCGCAGACGCGTGCGATGACCTGGAGGAGGGACGTGAGGGTCGGGGATCCGCGCCCGGCGTAGGACCGGAGATCCTCCCCCTCGACGAGCTCCAGGGCGAAGTAGGGCCTCGCTCCGGGTGGCGAGGAGAAGGTGCCGAAGTCGTAGAGCTGCGCGATCCCCGGGTGCTGCAACCGCGCGAGCACGGCGGCCTCGCGCTCGAACCGCCGCACCGCGGCTGCCGACCGCATCGTGGGCCGAATCAGCTTGAGCGCCACCCGCCGCCGGGGAAACGAGCGCTCGGCCTCGTAGACGACTCCCATCCCACCCTCGCCGAGCAGCCGCAGGATGCGATACGGGCCAATCTCCTGCGGTGCCTCGGTGCCGCCGGCCGCCGACAGAAAGCTTCGGAGACCGGCTCCCTCGCGCACCGCTCGGTCGGAGAAAGCGTCGGTGCGCGCCTGCATCCGGAGAAGGTCGAGGACCTCTGATCGCAAGCTGTCATCCCCGGCGCACACCTCGGCGAGCATCCGTTGCCGAGCGTCCCCGGCGAGCCGGCGGCACGCCTCGAACGCTGCGGCAAGCCGGTCGTAGCGGTCGGGGCCGACGCCAGAACGGGTGCCTCCGCGATCACCCACGCTCATTCGGAGGCGGAGACTGCGCGTGGTACGACTCGCCGATGCGCCAGCGCGCCATCATCGGCGGTCGACTCCATTCTCGATTGCGTCCAGCTCGCGGCGCAGCCAGGAGCGCGCCATGGACCAATCAGCTTCGACGGTCGAGCGGGAGATCCCGAGCGCCTCGGCCGTCTGCTCGATCGTCAGGGAGCACAGGAAGCGCAGCTCGACGACTCGAGCGTGTCGGCGATGCAGACCGGCGAGCTTGTCCAACGCCTCGTGGAGCGCGAGCGCGTCATAGGTCTCCGAGCGCGCCGCCGGCACGTCCGAGAGCGTCGTCGCCTGCACGCGCCCGCCGCCGCGCTTCGCGGTGCGCGCGGCCTCGGCGTGGTTAGCCAAGAGTTGGCGCATGGCCCGCGCCGCGGTGCGGAAGAAGTGCTGACGGTCGTCGAAGCGCTCGAGGTGACGCTGCAACTTGACCCAAGTCTCGTGCACGATCGCGGTCGGCTGCAGCAACTGCGGCGAATCCGAACGCAGCGTCCCGCGGGCGACACGGTGGAGCTCCTGATAGACGGCCTCGCACAGCGCATCGTGGGCCGCCGGGTCACCGCCGGCGGCAGCACGGATCAGCCGGGTAATCTCGGGCGGGCACGCCGGGCCGGTTCTATCGACGGGATCGCGAAATGACGCCATTGGGACAGCGCGCTGCGCCGCGGAGCAATGGTAGTCGGGCGCTCGGGGCCCTTCAAACCAGTGCTGCGCCCCCGTGGAGCGTCGACCGCGAGGTGCCGCGCGCACCGCGCAGCGGGTCGTGGACCCGCGATGCGGTCGGGGAATCGGGCGCCGGCGCGGCCGACGCCCGAGCGGTTACGGTCCAACGGCGACCCCGGAGGATCCGGCGGCCTTCGCCGGGGTTGTCCGCGCGGCAGGACGGTCAGCACGGCGGCCGAGCTCACCGCACCGCGAGCGCCGTCAGCCGCGTCTCCAGGCTCGCCACCTCGTCGGCCAGCGACTCCAGGTCAGCGACGCGGGCGCGCAGCTCCCGGTTCTCGGCCGCCAACGCTTCACTACGGCGGCTCATCTCGCGCAGAGCCTCGACGGCGAGCGCCTCGAAGCCGCGGATCGTGAGTCGCTTGTAGCCCGCCGCGTCCTCCACCCAGTCGGGGACGACCCGCTCGACCTCCTGGGCGATGAAGCCGATCCGCTCGCCCGGCAGCTCGTGAATCGCCTCAGGGTCCTTGTACTCGAACGTCACGCCGCGCAGCGCCAACAGCGTATCGAGCGCTCCTTCGAGACCGCGGACGTTCTTCTTGAGGCGGGCATCCGAAGACACCGACCACGAGCCGCCGCCGGGCTTGCCGGCAGAGCCGTTGACCTCGAGCTTGAACGCGGGCGCCGTCGTGTTGATGCCGACGTTGCCGCTGACGCGCTGGATCGTCAGGCGGGGCAGGATGCCGAACTCGTCGATGAAGAAGTCGTCGTTGCTGCGGTTGCCGATCGCCCAGTTGCCGCCCCCGAACGCGCCGACCCCGTCGCTGAAGATGATCGTCGCTTCCGCACCGGGGACCGGGGTCTTGAGCCACGCCAGTCCGGCTTCGGCGACCAGCAGCGCCTCCGCCGCGAGACTGACGTCCCCACCGGGGAGGTTCAGATGCATTTTGGCGGGATTGGCTCCCTGCCGCTGCTGGATCTGGTTGCCGGTGATCCTGAAGTGGTTCGCGCTCGTGCTGCCGCCCGCCGCAACCTCACCCGCGACTTCGAGCGCGTGCACAGGAGAGGTCGTGCCGATCCCCACGTTGCCGCTCGGCGCGACGAAGAACTTGTCGCTCAGCGGATACAACATGCCCAGCGTGGCGACGTCCGAGGCCTGGATGCAGCCCCCGCCGCCGGCGTTGAGCAGCGCATCAGCGCAGTCGAGGTCCTGCTGCGGCAGGGGCTGCAGCGCCTTCTGCGCGGCCCCGGCGTCCAGCGCGTGTCTGCCGGTGCCCGGCGTCGGCAGGGGCCGGCGCCCCGATGCCGGGGATGGGGGGGCGTCCTGGGCAGGCGGGCCGCCCGAGTCGACCATCGGCGAGCCGCGGTCCGCGCGGGAGTCGCCACCGCCGCGCGGCGCAGGCGGCGACTCTTGCGGACCGCTGCCTTCTGCCCGTGGACCCTGGCGCGGCGCTTCGGTGATGCGCTCGCGGCCGTCAGGGCCGCCGGCGTCCTGCAGCAGCTCGGGCAGCGGCACGGCCTCGAAGCCGCCGAACGCCAGCGCGTGATAGAGGGTGTTGTCGCCGTCGGTGAGGAGGTGGAGGTCCAGGCGGCCATCGCCGTCGTAGTCCACCCAGCGGGCGGAGCGATCGTGGCCTTCGGCAGTGATGCCGCTCTGTTCTGCCACGTCGACGAACGCGCCCCCTTGATTCCTCATCAAGTGGCTGGGGCCGCGTCGCGTGCCGACGAACAGGTCGAGCCGACCGTCGCCGTCGAAGTCGTGCCACGACGCGAAGGCCACGTGCTCGATTGCGTCGAGACCCACAGTCCGTGTCATGTCCTCGAATCGGCCGTTGCGCGAGTTGCGCAACAGCGTCAGCCGTCCCTCCACGGTGATCGCCAGGGCATCGCGAAGACCGTCGACGTCGTAGTCCCCCCAATAGAGATGGACGGACCGACCGCCGGCTGGCGGCTCGATGTCCTGAACCCGAAGGAGATCCTGCGCTAGAAGAGACGGAGTGCCGACGGCGACCAGCACACCGGCGATCCAAGGAAGCGGGAGTGTCGAGAATGTCATGTGCAGACCCATGCGGAGCGCAGGGCGCTCGGTTGATGCTGAGGTGAGTTCCGACCACGCGGCCGGCCTGGAACCGCCGGTTGCGCCGGTTGCGGGAGAGGCTCTCCGGCGGCTCACTGGGCGAACCGGAGATCCACGCCGATCCCCCGACGATTTCGCAGAATCAAGCGCGGTCGAGCGGCGGTGCTCCAGCAACGCGAAGGCCCGTGCACAGCGTGCCGCGTCGCGATCTCGCTTCCGTTTGGGCCCGTGCTCGCCGCCTAGGTGGGTTCGTTTCGAACCGCCACCGACCGCCGGGAGCGCGTGGCAGTCTTGGTCCCGTAGCGGCCATCTCGCTCGAGCAGCCCCAACACCGCCTCCGCAGCGGCGCGGCGCACGCGATCATCGAGGCCACGCTCGTGCTGGTCCGTCGAGAGCGGGCTCAACGACGGTATCGCCGTGTCGCCGCGCAGATCGGCCTCGGGCTGGTGGTGGGGCTGCTGCTGGTGGGCCGGCTGAGGGGGCCGCGACGAACAGGCGGCGGCGTCGGTACTGACGGGCGGAGCTGATGAAGCGGGTCTTTGAGGTGGACGTGCTGCTACGCTCACTTCTCGTCGGTCGTGGCCACGGTCCCGACCGGCGCGCGGAGCCAGCCCAGGATCTCGGTGATCTTGGGCGGCTTGCCGGTCATCAAGATCCCGATGCGGAAGATCTTGGCCGCGGCCCAGAACGCGATCGCGATGGATACGAGGAGCAGCACGCTGGTCGCGAGGTACTCCCAGGCGTCGGGCGGTCCCCCGGCGCGGTTCATCATCAAGAACGGCGTGAACGGTGGGATGTAGGTCAGCACGCGTGCCAGGGTGCCGTTGGGATCGTTGACGACCGGGACCATCGCGACGAGCGGCACGATCAAGAGGATGACGATCGGCTGCTGGAGGTTCTGCGCTTCCTTCAGGCTGTTGCAGACCGAGCCGATGCCCACGAGCAACGCGGCGAAGAAGAAGTAGCCGGCCAGGAAGTAGGCGACGAACGAGGTCAGGTAGCGCGGGTCGCCGATGATCTGCGTCAACCCGATGTCCGGCATGTTGGGGATGAACACTGGCAGCAGCTTCACGCCGATCCACGCGCACAGCACCCATGAGCACACGACCGTGAGGCCGGTCGCGGCGATGCCGAAGATCTTGCCGGCCATCAGCTGCATCGGTGACACTGACGACAGCAGCACCTCGATGATGCGGTTCGACTTCTCCTCGACGGTGTTGGTGAGCAGCATCTGCGCCGCAGTGAAGACCGAGATCCACAACAGGTAGACGAAGAACACCGGCGCGAACTGGGACGCCGTGTCCGTGTCGGTGACCTCTTCGGTCTCGCCGGTCTCTTCGTCGATCTTTCGCGAGTCGAAGCGGAACGACGCGCGGATCAGGCCGGCTTCCTCGTCGGTGAGGTCCTTGGTGCGCTTCAGCTTGGCGATCCGGCGCTCACGCACCACGTCCTCGGCGTGACGTTGGTACCAATTGCGCAGCGCCCGGTCGGTGACGTTGTTGGAGACGTAGCGTGAATCCTCGTCGCCGGCCACCGGATCCTCGCCGATGACGAAGTAGGCGAACAGCTCGTCCTCTTGCAGCTTCTCGTTGAGCGTCGCCTCGGGGTCGTCGCCGAGCTCGTCGTCGCTGAGCTCGACCAGCTCGTACTTGCCGCGGCTCAGCTCGTAGAGCTGCATGGCCTCCTGTAGCGCTTCGGGGTCGTTCTGCAGTTGGGCCGTGGCTTCGGCGATCGACTGCAACGCCGCGCCCGATGGCATCTCCTGGTTCTGCAGGCGTTCCAGGTCGGCGTCGTCCAGTTTGCCGAGGGCCTCGACCATCGGTCGCAGGCTCTCCGGGAGATCGGCCAGGCCGCTCTCCAGCTGGGCGCGGAACTCCTTGGGCGAGAGCTCTCGGATCTCCTCGGCCTTCGCCTTGGCCTCCTCGAGCATCTCGTCGAAGTCGCCAAACGCGATGCGCTTGCCGACCTCGGCCGACAGCCACTGACCCTCGGAGTGGTCGACGACCGCGTAGCTACGCACGTCCTTGGCCTGATTGAGAAACCGGCCCAGCACCGTGGCCAGCACGATGATGATCGGGAAGGCGAGGATGCCGATCCAGAACGTCTTGGTGCGCAGATTCTCGACGAACTCGCGCAGGGCGACCAGGTAGGCCTTATTCATCGGTCTTGCCTCCCACGGCGCGCACGAAGATCTCGTGGAGCGAAGGCTCACTCAGGTCAAAACGGCGGATGGTCACCTTGCCGATGAGGGCCGCGAGGATCTGCTGCGGGTCGACGCCGTCGTCGAGGAAGATCTCGGCGTGCTTGCCGGCATCGTTGACGCGCCGTACCCCGGGCAGCTGTTGCAGCACGGCGCCATCACCGTCGTAGTCCAGGCGGATGCCGCGGTCGCCGGCCGTGGCTTTGATGTCGGCCAGGGTGCCGTCGAGGACCTTCTTGCCGCGGTTGATGAGGAAGATGTAGTCGCAAATCTCCTCGGCCTGCGACATGACGTGGGTCGAGAAGATGACCGTGTGGCCGTCGCGCTTCAGCTGCAGGATCGTATTGCGCATGACCTCGGTGTTGACCGGATCCAGCCCGGAGAACGGCTCGTCGAGGATGACGAGCTCGGGATTGTGGATCAGCGTGCCGAGCAGCTGGACCTTCTGGCCCATGCCCTTGGAGAGGGTCTCACACTTCTTATCGATCCACTCCGGGAGTCCATAGCGCTCGAGCAGCTCGACCGCCCGTCGCTTGGCGTGGGCGCCGGAGAGGCCCTTCAACCGTCCGAAGTAGGCGACGATCTCCGCCGCCTTCATCTTCTTGTAGAGCCCTTTCTCCTCTGGCAGGTAGCCGAGGCGGTCTTTGATGTCCTCGGCACGGGGGTGTCCGAGCACCGAGATCGACCCCTCGTCGGGGTAGAAGATGCTCATGACCATCCGAATGGTGGTGGTCTTGCCGGCACCGTTCGGCCCCAGGAAGCCGTAGATGCTGCCCGTGGGAATGGACAGCGACAGGTCGTCGACAGCGGTGAACTTGCCGAACCGCTTGGTGACGCGATCGAGAACCAGCGCGTGCTGCATGCACACGCCGGTCTAGCGAATGCGGCAGCTCAGGGGAAGAAGAACCAGTCGCTGGTGGTGCCAACTGGCGGATTCGGCGACGAGCCCTCGGCGCCACCGATGAAGTGGACAATGCCATACTCGTTGACGTAGGAACCGTAGGCGCCCCGCTCGAGGGACATTGTCGGCCCCTGGCGCCAAGTCCCCGACGGGATGTCGTAGATCTCCGTCGAGCCGATCGCGATCGGCGTCGCCAGGTCGCCCTGCAGGCCGCCAAACTGGTAGACCTCATTGCCGAATCGATAGGCGGCCTGAATGCCGCGTGCTGCGGCCATGTTCCCGGCGCGGTTCCAAAAGCCCTGGCCGCCGGGCACGGCGGTGTAGACGTCGACGCGGTTGGTGGGGGCCCCGAGGCCGAGGATGCTGTTGAGTCCGCCGGCGACCAGATATTGGTCGGGTGAGGAGGAGATTTGCACGATGGGGAAGATCGCGCGTTGGTTCGGCATCGTCGGGCCCGAGCTGAAGGACACCCCGTCGAAGAACTCGGTCTGTGGCCAGATTGCCGGGACGCCAAAGAAGCTGCCGACACCGCCGAGCACCATCAAGCGGCCATCGGCGAGGTCGATCGTGCCGTGGCCGGCACGGGCGCGCGTCATGTTGGGGCCGGGCGCGAAGGTGCCGTTGCAGCCGGTTGCGTCCAGCGTGAAATACTCGGTGGTATCGAGCGCCCCTTGGATCGTCGGGATGACGTAGGCGGACACGAGCCCCAAGCCGCCGGAGACCAGCACGCGACCGTCCGCCATGAGCGTGGCGGCGTGGCCCGCGCGCGCCTGGGACATGCTGGCGACAGCGATGAAGCGCCCCGTCTCGGGATCGTAGATCTCGGCGGTCGCGGTGGGATCGTTGTTGCGGTCGACGCCGCCGACGAGGAGCCACTTGCCGTTCTGCAGTTGAGTGGCGGTGTGGAGCGAGCGCTCCATCGTCATCACCTCGTTGGCGAGCACGAAGGAGTCGGTGACGGGCTCGAAGTACTCGACCGTGTCCCGGGCGATCTGCGCGAAGATGCCGCCCTCGCCGCCGCCGGCGATGACGGGGCGACCGATCCGGTCGAACATCATCGGGAAGAACGAGCGCGGGAAGTTGAGCTGTGAGCCGCGGTCCCAGAACTCGTTGGCATCCGAGAACCAAATCGGTGCCGGCTGGGTCAGGCGGTCGATGGGGTTCAGGGACAGGTCCAAAGTCAGCCCCTGCGCGAAGAGCACAGCCTGGCTAAAGGAGCTGCCGAGCGGTGTGGAGAGGATGTCCTGCTGCAGAAACGGCGCGCCAAACAGGCGCGGGATCGCGGTGAACGCGGGCGGCGCGACGTTGAGGATGCGCGGGTCGCCAGGGCTCAGCGGGAACAGCGGAATCGGCCCCGGGCTGAAGCCGAACGCCACGACGCCGAAGATGGGCGGCGAGACCGGCGTCTCGGCAATGAGCTCGAGCGAGAAGGTGCCGGGGTACGAGCCTGCCGTGCCGCGCAGGGTGAGTCGAGGCTCGTCGCAGGTCACGTTCAGGACGCAGCCGCTGGTGCCGGGCGCGTCGAAGCTGACCGGCGTGCCGCTGAGCTGGGTCTGCAAACAGGTGACCACGAACTCGGTGCTGCCGCCCTGCCCAATGATCGAGCTGGCGGGTACGACGCTGACCAGGGCGCTGTCGAACGCGGGGGTGACGGTGGCGCCAACCGGGCCGAGGACCGCGATACAGCCCGACGCTCCGGGCCGCAGGGTGACCGCGGGCGGTGTGCAGGTGAGCTGCGCCGCACCCATTGACGCCAGCGCGAGCAAAGAACCCAAGGCGAGCCCGCAGCGGCGGACGACCGGACCCGAGACGGAGGCAATCACGACATGATCGTAGGCGTCGCGCCCCGGGCTCACTAGCCCTGGCCCGACGCCGGCACTCTCAGATCGAGGCGGCGCGAGGTGCCGATGACGTTGGGGCTAACAGGCCGTCTCACCACCCTGCCGGCCAAAGCACTGCTTCAACGGCCTGTTAACGGCGCTGGCGCGCCTGAGTTAGCCGCGTTCGAGAGCTTCGCGCAGCAGCTGGTCGACCAAGTCCGGCGCGGCGCGCCCGCGCGTTTCTCGCATCACCATGCCTTTGAGGGCGTGGAACGCCTTCTCTTTGCCGGCGCGATAGTCGGCCACGGCCTTGGGCGACTGCTCGATGGCCTGCTGGACGAGCGGCTCGAGGGAGCCGCGATCGCTGAGCTGCTCGAGGCCCAGTGTGGCGATCGCCGCGTCCGCGTCGCAGCGCTCTTTCAGCATGTGCGCGAAGACCTTCTTCGCCGACTGGTGGTGGAGTCGCCCGGCGGCAATTGCGCGGATGAGGGCCGCCAGCGCCGCGGGCGGTACCGGGAACGCGTCCAGGTCGAGGTGGTGCTCGCGGACCGCGCGCAGCACCTCGGTCATCGTCCAGTTGCTCGCGGTCTTGGCGTCCTCGCAGGCCACTGCGGTCGCCTCGAAGTAGTCGGCGACGTCGCGGTCGGCGAGCAGAACGTCGAGATCGTGGTCCGGCAGCCCGTAGACGTCGCGCAGGCGCGCGCGCCGGACATCGGGCAGCTCTGGCAGCGCCGCGCGCACTTCGTCGACCAGGCTCGGTTCGACGACGAGCGGCGGCAGGTCGGGCTCCGGGAAGTAGCGATAGTCCGGCGCCGACTCTTTGCTCCGCATCGACGCGGTCTCGCCCCGCTCCTCGTTCCACAGGCGGGTCTCTTGCACCACGGTGCTGCCGGCCGTGAGCACGGCCGTTTGCCGACGCACCTCATAGTCGAGCGCGCGCTCGACCATCTTGAACGAGTTGAGATTCTTGATCTCGACCTTGGTGCCGAGCTCCGTGGTGCCGACCAGGCGCAGCGACACGTTGGCGTCGCATCGCAGCGAACCCTTCTCCATGTCGCAGTCCGACACCTCGGCGTAACGCAGGATCTGTCGCAGCCGCGCCAGAAACTCGTGCGCCTCGGCCGGGGACCGCAGGTCGGGTTCGCCGACGATCTCGATCAGCGCCACGCCGGCGCGGTTGAGGTCGACCAGGCTGCCCTGTCCGCCGTGGGTGCTCTTGCCGGCGTCCTCTTCGATGTGGATACGCGTGAGGCTACCGAACCGACCGTCGCCGATCGGGACGCGGCCGCCGACGCAGATCGGCTGGTCGTACTGGCTGATCTGGTAGCCCTTGGGCAGGTCGGGATAGAAGTAGTTCTTCCGCGCAAAGCGGGAGATCTCCTGCACCTTGCCGTCGAGCGCCAGGGCCGCCCGAATCGCCACGCGTACCGCGTCCGCGTTGAGGGTCGGCAGGACCCCGGGCAGGCCCATGTCGACGGCGGCCACGCGCGTGTTCGGATCACCGCCAAAGTCGGTGGGGGCGTTCGAGAACAGCTTGCTCTTGAGCTTCAGCTGCACGTGCACTTCGAGGCCGATCACGACCTCGAAGCCGGCGCTTGGCGCGGCCGCGCCGGTCATAGCCCGGGCTCCTGGCGGTGGTGCGGTGTGGCCTGCTGGAACGCCGACGCCGCGCGCAGCACCTGGGGCTCGCCGAGCGGCGGACCGGTGAGCTGCAGGCCGACGGGCAGTCCGTCTGGAGTTGCGCCGCACGGGACCGAGACCGCAGCGACGCCGGCCAGACTCTGCGGCACCGTGAGCGCGTCGCACAGGTACATCTGCAGCGGGTCTTCGAGTTTCTCGCCCAGCGTGAACGCCGGGATGGGCGACGTCGGGCAGGCGACCACGTCGCACGCCTCGAAGGCCGTCGCGAAGTCGCGGCGGATCAGGGTGCGGACCTTGGTCGCTTTGAGGTAGTAGTCGTCGTAGTAGCCGCTGCACAACGAGAAGCAGCCCAGCAGGATGCGCAGCTTGACCTCGTCGCCGAACCCGGCCGTGCGCGTGTCCTCATACATCGTGTCGAGGTCGCGTTCGCCCGAGCGTCGCGGCCCGTAGCGGGCGCCGTCAAAGCGCGAGAGGTTGGACGATGCCTCGGAGTTGGCGACGACGTAGTAGGCGGCGATCGCGGCGCCGGCATGGGGTAGCTTGATCGTCACGAGCTCGGCGCCGAGCTGCTGCAGTTGGGCCAGCGCTTCGCGCACGCACTGCTCGACGGCCGGGTCGAGCGCGTCGTCGAACAAGTGCTCGGGGACGCCGACGCGGAGGCCCTGCGCATTGGGCTCGGGGGCGTGCACGTAGTCGGGGACCGCCGCCGTCAGCGAGGTCGCGTCGCGCGGGTCGTGGCCAGCGATGACGCTGAGGATCAACCCCAGGTCTTCGGCGTGGTGCGCAAACGGCGACACGCAGTCGAGGCTGCTGGCGAACGCGACGAGCCCGTACCGCGAGACGCGCCCCCACGTGGGCTTGAGCCCGTGCACGCCGCACAGCGCGGCCGGTTGGCGGACGGATCCGCCGGTGTCCGACCCTAGTGCCAGCGGCGCCATCCGCGCCGCGACGGCCGCGGCCGAGCCGCCGCTGCTGCCGCCCGGGGTGCGGGTCGGGTCGAAGGGGTTGCGCGTTTGCTGCAGCGCCGAGTGCTCGGTCGAGCTGCCCATCGCAAACTCGTCCATGTTGGTGCGGCCGAGCAGTACGGCGCCCGCGGCTTCGAGCCGCTCCACCACGGTCGCGGTGTACGGCGAGCGGAACCCCTCGAGGATGCGCGAGGCGCAGGTGGTGGCAAAGCCGCGCCGCGCGTAGTTGTCTTTCAGCGCGATCGGCACGCCGGCGAGGGGGCCGAGATCCGCGCCGCGCTCGCGCGCGCGATCCACTGCCTCGGCCTCGCGCCGGGCGCTCTCGTCCCAGACCTCGATGAAGGCACCGATGCGATCGTCGACCGCGGCGATGCGCTGGAGGAACGCCTCAGTGACGTCCTGCGCCCGGAGGTCGCCGGCGCGGATCGCCGCCGCGAGCTCGGTGGCCGAGCGGCTGGTCGTGGCGGCGGTCACCCCTCGACCGTCCTGGGCAGCCGAAAGCAGCCGCCGCGAGCGTCCGGGGCGTTGGCCAAGACATCGTCCTGGGCCAGCGGCTTACCGGGCACATCTGGGCGGGTCGCGGGGGGCAGGGGAAGTGGATAGGGAGAAGCCTCGGTCCCCTCGGTATCGACCTCCTGGAGGCGGGCGAAGTAGCCCAGCAGGCGCTCGATCCGTGCGGCCGCACGCTCCTCCTCCGCTTCGCTCAGCCGCAGCTTGGCGAGTTGCGCTAGGCGGCGGACAGTATCGCGTTCCATGGCGGGAAAGGGCCGGAGCCTAGCAAAAGGCGAGGTGGTTTCCACGCCGGCGCGTTGGCACAGTGGCGCCCAGGCCCCTAGACTTGGCACCGCAGCCGGTCCGCATCCCCGACATGGCGGTCGCTGCACGGAACGACAGCATGGAATCCCCGGAACTCTTCGTCATTGGACTCACCTGCAATCTGGTGGGGGTGTTCTTCCTGGCGAACTCGATCATCTTTCGGCGCCCGCGGAAGGTGATCGAGGAGTTCTTCGGCGTCGGGGCTGGCAGCCTCGAGACCATCCGCGACTACGCCCTCAACAAGATCCAGGTCGTCATCGGCTTCCTGTTCTTGAACGCGGGCTTCCTGCTCCTCGCCTTCGCGACGCTCGACGCGATCTCCCAGCGCGCGTGGACCGCGTTCGTGTGTGCCGGGATCGTCGTGTTCGCGGTCGTGGTGTACCTGGTCGGCGCCTACTACTCGCGCCAGTCGTTCAAGCGGTACCTGCAGGAGTTCTTCCAGAAGCACGCTTGGTCCTTCACCGAGAACATGGCCATGACCAAGGAGATTGGCACGGTCATGGGCATCCACCACACGAACGACATGACGGTCGAGGAGTTCGTGTTTGAGGTGAAGAAGGCCCTGGGCGTGCCGCCGCACACGGCGTCGACCTCGGGCATCGAGCGTTCGCGACGGTTGCGCGACGCGCGACCGGTCGCCGGCCGCCCGTAGCGGCGCGCCCCACTAGTGGTTTGATTCAGGCATCTGGGGCCTTCTCCACGGCCCTCAGCGCCGCTCGCCGCGTTGGGTCGTCCTCGCCGTATCCACCAATATGCCTGCGGCGACCCGCCTTGCGACCGGCGCCGATGTCTCGCGGATAAGGCCCCATCTGCCTGAATCAGACCACTAGTGTTGTGTGTCGGAAGTTGGTTGCGTAAGTCGGCGAGCCATGTGTGCCGCTCGCAAGGCGCTGTCG
>JBCCGH010000231.1:0-13374 GCA_039029375.1 Planctomycetota bacterium | reverse complement strand
GCGGCGTCAGGTCGTAGCGGTCTACAGGGAAGCAGACACAAGCCCTAAAGTCGAGTACGCACTTGCGCCCGTCTCCTGTGTCTCAGATCGCGTTTGTCGGTGGCGGGACGCGAATAGCGGTCGCAATGCAACTGCTGACGGGACGTTGGAGGAGAAGGTGTACTTCTTGCAAGATGAGTACGGCGCCCAGATGGGGTTGGTAGGTAGCGATGGAGTGCCGATAGAGCAGCGCCACTACCTTTTGTTCGGCTATCCGTTCACAATCCCCTTTGGTGACCAAGATGCCGATGGCGATGTCGATGCGGCTGATTTAGCCGCCGTGCAAGCTCATATAGACGCGGGGTCGTATGCGGGTAAGGCCGATATAGACCGGGACGAAGATGTCGATCCGGCGGCCACGGTCGCGGGTATGCGCTCGCCCCACGTCGAGCCGTCCCATTCCCACGTGTCGTTGCGAGTGCCAAGACTGTCCTGACCGCCGAACAGCACCAACCGATCGCGCTGATCGTCGTAGGCGATCCGCGGGTGCGAGCGCCCGGGCGGCGACTCCGCCGTCGGCAGCGGCTGCCAGTCCGTGCCATCCCACGCCCACAGCGCACGCCCGTCGAAGAGCACTGCGCGACGTCGCCTTGTGTCGTAGGCCATCGAGAACCATGCGCCCGCGTCCGGGCTGTGCTCAGGGAACCGTTCGGTCCAGTTGGTACCGTCCCACTCCCAAGTATCGCCCAGGGCGCCCGCGCTGAAACCGCCGAACAACACGGCGACCCCCCGGGCCTCATCGAATGTCATCGCGGCGGCGTGCCGCTCCCCTGGACGGGCCAGCGGTGTGCGCTCGGACCACTCGACGCCGTCCCACTCCCAGGTCTCGTCAACCTCTTGACGACTGTACTCGACGCGCCCCCCGAACACGACGAGGCGATCGCGCACAGAGTCGTAGGCCACAGCGTGGTTGCGCCGCGGTGCCATGCCGGCTGGGATCACCTGCTCCCACGAGACCTGAGCCGGGCCACCGGGCGCGACGACTGCCAAGATGAGCAAGATGGTGCGGCAACGAGGAGTCGGCAGATCGAGGTGCATCGGCGAGCAACAACGTCGTTGACCCAGCCGGCGTTGCGCCGTGGCAAGAAAAGGCCGACTCCCAGCGCCCCGGCGCTGGGGCTGAGGCGACCCCGAACCCTCGTTCACCTCGAGCCCGCCGAGCTACACGCGTCAGAGGAGATCGTCGCCGCTCTCGAGCCAAAGTCGGCGATCTTGGTGCCTGCCTCTGCCTGCTTCAGGCCATGGCGACGCAGTCCCCAATACAGGAAGCGCGCGACCGCAAGGATCCCGCCAGGCTGGCGGGGATGGATGCGCGTCTCCGATGCCAAGAGGCTGGCTTCGACCGTGGCCATCCAGGCGGAGCCCAGTGCCGGTGTTGTTTGGCAAGAAACGTCGATCGGGTTGACGCCCCTGCCGCTGCGCGCACGCTGGCGCGGCTGTGATTCTGTGCCGGCCCTTGGCTCCGGGGCAGTGAGCGCGAGCCGGTCAGCTTGTGCCCGTGCCGGAAGACCGCTGGTCGGCCAGCTCGAGCAGCACCTGCAGCTTCAGGAAGTCCACTTCCTTGATGCACACGCGGATCGCGTGACCCTCGGTAAACGAGAACAAGCGCCGACCGGCGCTCAGCTGCAGGGTCGGGCCCTTGACCTTGGCGTTCTCGCCAATCGAGCGCGCCGGCAGAAACCCGCTGATGTTGAAGGTGGGTAGCCGTACCTCGATACCGAAGTTCGAGACTCGAATGATCTTGGCCTTGTGCAACTCGCCGATGTGCGGCGCCATGTACTGGCAGATCTTCAGGTCGCCGATCGCCTGCTCGCCCATCTCCGCCACGTCGGCCTGCAGGGAGCTGTGCATTGCCTTCTCGTTCAGGTCTTGGATCAGGTCGGCGGTGCGCAGCTCGGCCTCGGCTTCCTCGCCGCGGCTCTCAATCGCGTGCAGCCACCGGTGCACCACCAGATCCGGATAGCGCCGGATCGGCGAGGTGAAGTGGAGGTACGCCTGACGGGATAGGCCGAAGTGCTTGGCGACGTCCTCGTGGTCTTTGACCTCGTAAACCGCCCGCTCGATCAACCCCATGATCCGTTGGATCAGCGCCTCCGAGTTGGGCTTGCGCCGGGCGATTCGGATCATCCGGCCGATGTCGCGACCAGTGAGGCGATCCTTAGTCGGAACGCGGATGCCGTGGTCGAGCAGCATCTTCGCCACGCCCTCGATCTCTTCGAGATCCTTCTCCGGGTGCACGCGGTAGATGGTCGGCAACCCGCGAGCGCGAAACAGGTCGCCGACCGCTTGGTTCGCCGCCAACGCGGTCTCCTCGATCAGGGTCTGCGAGAAGTACTTCGCCGCGTCGACGATGGCCGTGACCGCGTGCTCCGCGTCGAACACGAACTTCCGCTCGGTCGATTGCATGCGCAGCGAGCCGCGTTGGTCGCGGATCTTCTGCTGTTGAATGGTCCACTCGCGAAACAGCGCCAGCTGCTGCTGCATCGAGGCGATGTCGGCGGTCTCCGCGGATTTCACCCCGTCGAGCAGATCTTGCACGATCCGATAGGTGTGGCGGTGGTGGCTACGGATCACGCTCTTGTGTACCCGGGCGGCCACCCGGTCACCGTCGGGGGTGAACTCCATGATCACCGAATACGCCAGGCGATCGCGCGCCGGTACCAACGAGCACAGGTTGTTGGACAGTTTCTCCGGCAGCATCGGCACGACTTGGTCGGCGAGGTAGACGCTGGTGCCGCGCGCCAACGCCTCGGCGTCGAGCGCCGTCCCGGGCCGCACGTAGTGGCCGACGTCGGCGATGTGCACGCCGATCTCGACGTTGCCGCTGGCCAGTTTGGCGATGCCGATCGCGTCGTCGTAGTCCTTGGCGTCGTCGCCATCGATCGTGAAGATGATCTCGTCGCGCAGGTCGACGCGCCCTTCGAAGTCGGCCGGGTCGGGGTCATCGGGCAAGTCGGCCACTTCCGCCAGCACGTCGTCTGGGAACACGGTGCGCACCCGAAACGACGCCAGCAGTTTCATCTCCTCCGATTCGACGTCCCGGTAGACCGCCGGCCCGTGCTCCATCGGGCCGTATCCCGAGGGCCGCCGGCTGATCTGTTCACGCACCGTGTCGATGCCGCTGCCATCGGCGGCGGCATTGCTGCCGGCCGCCGATTCCAGGGTCCAGCCGGGCTCGTCGGTCGGCTTCGGTTCTGGTTCGCCGCCGCCGGCTCGCAGCAGATCCTTGAAGCTGCCGAACTTGCCTTGGCCTTTCTTGCCGTCCTCGGGCATGCCAAGAGGATAGGCCAACGCGAGCGCAGGCGGAGCCCGCGCTCGGTGCATGTCGTCGTGGAGACTGGCCTTCCGCCCTCGAACCGCCGGGCGAGGGCGCTCGCCGCCGTGGCCAAGAGAAGCCGCGGCGCGGCACGGCCTCGCGCGCAACCGGTCGCCGCATCCCCGTTCGCCCCCTGCGGCCGCCGCGACACGGCGCGACCACCGATCGCGACGCTGCTTGCGCGAGCGAGCCTAGCACCCCACCATGCACCCGCCTCACCCGAGGAGTGGAAGGAGCCGCTCATGAACACCGAGACCGCTGGCATTCTGACGCTTTATGCCCTGTCCCTCATGGCGGGCTCGGCCGGCACTTGGCGGCTCATCCGCCAGGAGGGCTGGATGGGAACTGCGGTCGCCTACGCGGCGGCGACACTGTTCGTCGGTCTCGGGCTCTACGGACCAGAGTTCCTGCGGCCCTACTCGCGCTTCCTCGACGACTTGATCACCGCCGCGACGCAAGGCGGCCAAGAGCGAGAGACCGCGTACGAGGAGTTCCTTGACGCGATCGGCCGCGGCGAAGTGCCGGATCGAGTCTCCGAGGTCGGCATGGCCTTCATGCTGGACAACCCGGCGCCGCAGATGACCAAGCTCTACGACGCGGCTGCGCAGCGCGCCACCGACCCCGTCGCCAAGCGACAGATTGAGGCAGGCAAGCAGCACTACGAAGTCGTCGAAAAGGTGGCCGCGCACTTCGCTGCCTCCGGCGAGTTCGAAGCCCTACCGCCCGAGCAGCGAGCCGACGCGGCGCGGCCGATTCTCATGTGGGGGGACGAACGCCTGCGGCAGCTGCGCATCGACCCGCGACGGATTGAGCGTCTGCGCACGCTGCCGCGAAAGCCGTAAGCGGCTCGAGCGGAGCTGCCGCTAGCCGCCCCCGCGGCTCAGCCCGCGGCGCGCATCTTGCCGATCATCCGGAATGCTGTGCCATCGTGCACGAACGACCACAACCGCCAGCCGCGCTCGGCACCGGGCGCCTTCATCACGATGGTGAACAGCGGCGCCATCTCGGTCATCGCCGCAAAAGCGGCCTGCTGGGCACCGTTGCCGTGGGCGCTGGCATCGGCGGCGTCCTTGAGCATGGTGACCTCGAGCTCGGTCTTGCCCTCGCCATAGTTGGTGGCAAGCACGGCTCCCAGGCCGGAGAATTGCGGCAGCAGGGCTTCGTACTCGGCAGTCAGCGCGGCGGCCTTGTCGGCCGGAAAGTGCTGCGCGAACCAAGCGTCGGCAGCGGGCAACACCATTTGCTCGGCCAGGGCATCCAAAGCAGCCTGATCGCCCGCAGCGCAGGCATCCATTAGGCTCAGAGCATAGCTGCGCATCCCATCGACGGTCGGCGCATAGGCGGCCGACGCGTCACCACACGCTGGCAGGAGCAGGGAAGCGGCCGCGGCGCAGCTCAGGGCGGCGATGCCACGGCGGAACGAAGACAGCACAGGATCGCTGTTGGTCATGGTTCGATGAATATGGTCGTACCGAGCCGCGACAAAAACCACCGCATTCGACCCAACGACCTGGGACGCTGGGCCACGCGCCCACCAATCCGCAGGATGCAGCACGAAGTCTTGCGCGGCGGCCTCGCGGCCACTTTGGTCTTTGCCGTTGGTGTCGATGCTCAGTCACCGCCGGTCAGCGGGCCCGCGTTCTCGGTCGCCATGGGATCAGATGGCGCGGTGACCTACGACCCGCGGTCCGGCCTCTACTTCGCCGCCTTCAGCCAGCCCGGCTACTTCGTCGCTTCTGCCGCGACTGGCCGTTTCTTCTCCGCCGATGGCACGCGACGCGGCTTGCTCGACCTAAGCAACAGCCGGTATTCCGTCGTAGGACCACCGCGTGTTGCCGCGATCCAGGGGCAAGACCACGTCCTCGCCGCCTACCCCGGGAGGATCTACTACGGCTCGTACGTGCTGCTTGCGACCACCAATCCAGCCGGTGGCGTTCGGGGGCCGACGGCACTGGACGGCGTCACCGATGTCCTTTCGGTCGACGTCGGCGGTGAAGCCGGTGCGGCGTACACCGGGGCGCTCGTGGTGGTCGACGTCGATGCTACGTTCGGCGACGTCATCCGGGTGTACGACGTCGACACCGAGAGGCTGAGGAGCGTCGCGAGCCTCGATCTGACGACCGCCGCCACAAGCGACTTTGACCCCAAGCTGCCCGCGAGTGGGGGCCAGGCGGGACGCTACTTGGTCACGTGGCGACGCTACAACCCGGCGACCGGCAGCGACATCTACGGCGCCATTGTCGATCGCGACTTGCGCGTCTTGGTCGCCGAGTTGCCGATCGCGAGCACGGTGGCGCAGGAGCGCGACGCCGAAGTCGACGGCGACGGCGTCCACTGGGTCGTCGCCTACGTGACGTCGAATCCGCCGATCAGTGGAGCGACCGACGTCGTCTGCCGCACGGTGACCTACAACGCAACGACGGGCACGGCGCATGTCGGCGCCCAACGGCGGGTCGCGGCACAGCCTGGGGTCAACGAGTCCGAACCGGCGGTCGCGTGGCTCGGCGAGTCCTTCTTGGTTGGCTTTGGGCGCCAATCCAGTCGCGGTGATTGGGACGTCTTTGCATCGTCCGTCGACGCGATCGGCTGCGGGCCGTGCGAGGGTGAGTTCTTGATCGCCGCGGAACCGCAGAGCGAGAGCGCGATTCAGCTCGCGAGCCACCGCAGCAGCGGCGGCGTCGGGGACGAAGCCGTGGCGTTGTGGTGGCAATACCAAGGCCCGTACCTCACGGCGCCCCTCACCTCAGCACGCCCGTTCCGCGCCGCGGACGGTGCGGTGCGCGAGCTTGGCGGAGGCTGCGGCACCGGCGGCCACGCCGTCGCGAGCTGTGCGGCGGTCGGCGCGACCACCTTCGGCCTCGGGTTGCGCCAGGCGGCGCCCTTGGCGCCGGCGTGGCTGGTTCTGGGCGCGACCGCGGCTCCGTTCCCCTGCGGTCGCTGCGCGCTCGTCCCGGCGCCGCTCATCGCAGTGCCGTTCTCGACCGATGAACGCGGTGACGCCTCGTTCGTGGCGGCACTCAGTGAGCCCAGCCTCGTCGGCCAGAGTCTGTTCACGCAGTGGCTCGTTGCCGCGACGGCGCCGGGTGGTTGCCCCAGCGCCCGCATGTCGTTGTCCAACGCGCTTGACGTGACGGTCGAGTAACTCCTAGTTGCCGGCACGGTACAGCTCGGGCTATGCTCGGGGAGATGTCCGCGCCCCGCGTGCGCCCGACCTTCGCCCTGCCGTTGGCGGTCGAGCCGCAGCGTTTCTTCGCCGGGCTAGAGGGCGCGCTCGCCAGCGGCGACGGCGTCTGCCGCGGCCACTTGTTCGAGGGCGGGGCGATCCTGCGCATCGAGCCCGAGGCGCGGCGCCTGTGGAGCCCGGCGCTCTACCTGCACATCGATTCCGGCGGCGAGCGCGGCAACGTGCTCCATGGGAAGTTCTCGCCGAGTTCGCCCGTGTGGACCGCGTTCGTGGCGATCTACATCGGCCTGGCCTGCGTGGCGATCGGCGGGGCCTGCTGGGGACTGGCGCAGAGCACGCTCGATCGCCCGCCCTGGGCCTTTCTGCTGGTGCCGTTGGCGCTGTTGTTGGCCGCGTTCACCTACGGGGCCGCATTCATTGGTCAGGGGCTCGGTGCCGAAGACATGCACGAGTTGCGCGCCTTGGTCGAGCGGGCGGCCGAGGCTCGTGTGCAGGAACCGTCGGCGCCAGGGCGGCCCGAGACCGTCTCAGGCGAGTAGAGTCGTTCGGCCTGCGGGTCCGCGCGTGGGATTCCGCCTCGCGACGCCATCACGACGTCATACTCGAGGCCGATGACGCCCGGCGGCTCGTACGTGCGCTGATTGCGCAGCACGAGCTTCGTGCGTTACAGGATGAACAGCTGTAGGTCGCGGCGCACCGTGTCCATGCTCTCGACTTTCGCCCACCACCCGGGTAGGTCGTCCCAGGAGATCGGCTCCCGTCGCCGATGCTGCTTGTTCTTGGTGACTGCGATCGTGGGGGGTGTACCCGGCATGTCGTCGTGCAGCCTGCGCGCAGCGTTCCACAGCGTAGTGAGGTGCACGATTACGTGGTCCTCGCGGGGACCGTCGACACCGAAGCAACGCCACCGCGGCGCGATTGCCCTCGGGGATCGACGTGGGGCGTTGCGGGCCTGCGCGGCCCGTGAGTTTCGCCGACGCTGGCGGGCGTCGTGGTTCGGCGCGTCGACCAGGGGCTCGTCGTGGGATCGCGATGTCGCCGGCAGGCTACTGTAGCTGCAGGTTCAGCAGCGGGGTCAGCTGGAAGGTCCCATTGACCGTGCCCGCAAAGCCCTGGAAGTGCAACGTCAGGCCCACGAGCGCGGGCAGGGCGGGCACCGGGATCGGCACAGAGTAGGTGTTGGTTGCACCTGCGGCGCCGACCGCGAAGGTCACGAGCGTTCCCGGATCGAGCAACAGGGTGCCGTAGGGTGTCGGGATGGACGCGGTGCCCGCCGCCAAAAACAGTGCAGCGGTGCCGGGCGAGCCGGCAGTGCGCAAGGTGGTGGTGGCGCCAATCTGGCCGTTCCCCAGCTTCCAGAGGTCGGGCTCTTCCACGGCCACTTGGAGTTCGACCAGAAGCGGCTCGGTTCTCGGCTCCGCACCAAGCACTGCCTCGAGCGCATCGGCATCGTCTTCGAGATACCGCTTACACCAGTTCACGCACAGCGAAGAGGTCCGCGCAAAAACCGCCATACCGGCACTGGTGGTGCCCGGACTCACGACGTTGCCGTGATCGCAGGTCTCGTCGAGGCGATAGAAGATCTTGATGCGTTGGAACGCCGTGGCGCTGTCGAAATAGGCCTGGGCGAAGCGCTGCCACTGCAATACCCGGTCGCCCTCGCCGTGCACGATCGCCAACGGAGTTTGCACCAGGGGAGCGGCGGCGGGGATCCACCCCGCGCCACCGTCCCAGGGTGCGAAGCAAAAGCCGGTCCGGTAGCCGACGTCGGCCGCCAGGGTGCGCACCGTGTTGCCGCCGCCCATCGAGTGGCCACAGATGGCGGCTCGGCTCATGTCCAGGGCACCGTTGAAGAACGCGCCGACCCGTTGGTTCTCCGCCTGCAGCGATGGGAAGCAGGCGATGGCATCGTCGAGTTGCAGATCCCGCTGCCGGATGGCGGTGTCTTGGACCACGGTGATGATGCCTTGGGATGCCAGCGCGCCGGCGATGTCGGTGTAGTCCGACGCGCTGAGACCCAGCCCGTGGAGAAAGACCACGACCGGCCAGCCACCCGCCTGCGCCAAGAGCGGAGTGTTGCGCCCGGCGACCAGGGCCGGGTAGTGGACCACGCTGGACAGGACGCTGGAGCCCGTCGCGGTGACGTTCGCGAGCGGTAGATCGCGGTTGCCGACCGGGAACCCCTGCGCCGCAGCTGTGGGGACCAGCAGGCCGGACGGAACGAGCAGACAGGCAAGGGCGACGCGGAGGGAGTAGCGCATGAAGCTCCTGTTCAGGGCCAGGTGAAGAAGTGGGGCTAGCCAGGGCGAACCAAGGCAGGGCCATCTGGAAGTAGGGTGCGGAGCCCAGGATGGTTGTGACCGGCTCCCGCAGAAAACTGAGCGGTGGGGGGGCGCCGGGTAGGGGCGTCGGTGTCGGCCTTCCAGGGTGGTCGGCAGCAGGACACCACCCGCCGTTCGCAGGGGCTGCAGGTCCATTCGTTTACGGGATCGGCGCCTCTGGACCCCGCGGACGACACGGCAGCGGCACCGATCGCCTTGAGTGGCTCGTTCGCCGCCGGCATCTCCTGCGGCGACCATCAGGACGACGGCACGGGTGATGTCGTCGTGGTCAACCAAGGCCTGGGCAATGTCTCCGCGCAGTTGGACTTCGACGACGCAGATTTCGGTTCCGCGGCCTTCGTTCCGGCAGGCGTCGACTCGACCGCGCTGGCGGTGACGGACGTCTGCTCATCAATCGCTGGACGCGAGGCTGTGACCGCGAGCACGCTCCAGGCTTGCCCTGGATCGCGCGCCCCGGCACGCTCTCGCCACCATGGCCGCCCCCCGGCCCCAACGTCGCAAGAGCGTGCCCGCCGCGCCGGGCCCCGCTGGGATCGCGCTTGCGGTGTCACGCCACGGTGCGCTGCATGCTGCCGACCACGCGGATGCTGGACCGCTGTCGGCGGCCGCGGTCGGTCGGATCCGCGCGGCGTTTGGCATCGGTGTCGGCGCCGGGTTGCTGCACCTTGCCGGGCGCGAGCTCAAGACCGAGTTGCCGGCGTCGCTGGCTTTCGGCCGGACCCTCGGCACGCGCTACCTGCTGGTGCTCGCGCGACAAACCGAGCTGGGTGACACGCCGCTGCCGCCGCCGGCCGCGTTGCCCGACCTGCTCGAGCGCACGCCGCCGATGCGCGGCGCGGAGTACTTGACCGCGGACGGCCTGGCCGACGCGTGGGCCGCCGTCGACGCGCACACGCGTGCCCGGCTGCGGGCAACCGGTGTGTCGGTGCACGATTTTCTGCAGGCGCAGAACAAGAACTGGCACGGTGCCGGCCGGGTCGTGTTTCACCTCGCCGAGCAGAAACAGCAGCCGCGGTGGCCATTCGCGTTCTTGGCGACATACGCCGGAGAAGTTGGCCGCAACGGCGCCTTGGTGCACGTGCCGCTCGGGCGCGCGGTCGAGCAGGCGCGCGGCGACCGTCAGACCTTGCTGCACCTGCTGCGGCCGGTACACGAGGCTGCCCAGCGCAGCCCGCTGATCGCACAGCTCGTCGAGTCCCAGGAGATCTACCAGCCGGTCGCGTGGGATCCGGACCAGGCGTGGAGGTTTCTCAAGGCGGTGCCCGAGTGCGAGGCCAGTGGCGTGGTGGTGCGGGTTCCGGACTGGTGGAGCGGCCAGCGCGCGCGGCCCCAGGCGCGCCTCACGCTCGGCGTGGAGAAGTGTTCGGGCGTCGGGCTCGACGCGATGCTCGATTTCGATGCCGGCATGGAGCTCGACGGCGAGGAGCTGACGCCGGAGGAGATCGCCGAGGTGTTGAGTGGCGGTCTTGGCCTGCGGCTGATGCGTGGTCGTTGGGTCGAGGTCGATCCAGAGAAGCTGCACCAGGCGATCGAGCAGCTCGAGCAGATCGCCGATGGGGCGACCGGCGGCAAGGTGAGCTTTCGCGATGGCATGCGGCTGCTGGCTGACCTGGAGGCGGTGCCGGCCGCCGATGGCGTGGACGACGAACCGTTCGTGGAGTGGGCGACCGTCCAGGCGGGGCCGTGGCTGCGCGAGTTGCTGACCCAACTGCGGGACCCTGCGGGGGACGTGGGCGCGATCGACGCGCTGCAGGGGACGCTGCGCCCGTACCAGCGGCAGGGCGTGCAGTGGCTCACCTTGCTGGGGCGTCTCGGTCAGGGCGCGTGCCTCGCCGACGACATGGGCCTCGGCAAGACCGTGCAGGTGATCGCGGCCATGCTGGTGCTGCGCCGCCAAGGCGAGCGCGGGCCGCACCTGTTGGTCGTGCCGGCTTCGTTGTTGGCGAATTGGCACGCCGAGTTGGCGCGCTTTGCCCCGAGCCTCAGTGTCGAGATCCTGCACCGCTCCGAGCAGGGTGCTGGCGCCCTGGCCGCGCTGGTGTCGTCTCCGCCTGCAGTCGACGTTTGGATCACGACCTACGAGACCGTGGTGCGGCAACCGGCGCTCGCCGAGCACGAGTACGGCTTGCTCGTCGTCGATGAAGCCCAGGCGATCAAGAACGCGCGCACGCGCCGAGCCCGGGCGGTGCGGGCGTTGCGATGTCGGGCGCGGATCGCTTTGACGGGCACGCCGGTCGAGAACCACCTGGCCGATCTGTGGTCACTGTTCGACTTCCTGTGCCCCGGCTTGCTCGGCGGCCGAGCGCAGTTTGGCAAGTGGGTCCAGCGGCTCGAGGCGGGCGCCAGTGGCTATGCGCCGTTGCGCCGGCTGATCCAGCCCTACGTGCTGCGCCGGATGAAGACCGATCGCGCGGTCATCGCCGACCTGCCGGACAAGACCGAGATCTCGGTGTTCTGCGGGCTCAGCAAGCCCCAGGCGAAGCTCTATGGCGCAGCGGTCGCCGAGCTGTCGGCGAAACTCGGCAGTGCTACGGGCATGGAGCGACGCGGCCTGGTGCTGGCGACGCTGATGCGGCTCAAGCAGATCTGCAATCATCCCTCACATTGGTTGAAGCAGGCCGACTATCCAGCGGCGGAGTCAGGCAAGTTGCTCGAACTGCGTGAGATCGCCGCCGTACTCGCCGCGCGGCAGGAGAAGCTGTTGGTCTTCACCCAGTTTCGCGAGATGGTGGCGCCGCTGGCGCAGCACCTCGAGGAGGTGTTTAGACGGCCCGGGCTCGTGCTGCACGGCCAGACGCGCGTCGGGGCACGGCGCGGCCTGGTTGCAGAGTTTCAGCGCGATGAGGGGCCACCGTTTTTTGTCCTGTCGCTGCGCGCCGGCGGTACCGGCCTCAACCTGACACAAGCGTCCCACGTGGTGCATTTCGATCGCTGGTGGAACCCCGCGGTGGAGGACCAGGCCACCGACCGCGCGTTCCGCATTGGCCAGACCCAGCCGGTGTTGGTGCACAAGATGGTGTGCCGCGGCACGATCGAGGAGCGCCTCGACGCGATGCTCGAAGAGAAGAAAGCGCTCGCCCGGGACGTGCTTGCGCGTGGCGTCGAGACGGCACTGACGGAGCTTGAGGCCGACGAGCTGCTCGGTGTGTTGTCGCTGGATCTCCGCAAAGCGAGCCTCGATGGCTAGCCGTCGGCGCCGGGATCGCTTCGAAAGCTACGTGCCCATGGCGCGCCGCCGTCCGGCGGCGGCCCGCGAGCACGTCGCCGCTAGCCAGCGGGGTCGACCGCTCGACCCGGTGCGGATTGCCGGCCGCGGGATCGCCCGCACGGTGTGGGGCAAGGCGTGGTGTCGCCACATCGAGTCGTTCCACGATTTCTCCAACCGCCTGCCGCGCGGGCGCACGTACGTGCGCAATGGCTCGGTGATCGACTTGGTCCTCGAACCGAGCGTGATCCGGGCGCAGGTCATGGGCTCCGAGCTCTATCACCAGGAGATCGGCATCGCGCCCTGTGCGGTGAGCCGGTGGCAGGCGCTGGCCGCGCGGTGTCGCGGTGGGATTGGCTCGGTCATCGAGCTGCTCGAGGGGCGACTGTCCGCCTCCGTGATGGCGGCCATGACCGACCGCGACGCCGGCCTGCTCCCGGACCTCAGTCAAGTCGAGCTGTCCTGCTCGTGTCCCGATTGGGCGACTCTGTGCAAGCACCTGGCCGCCGTCCTCTACGGCGTGGGCGCGCGGCTCGACGATCGACCGGAGCTGTTGTTCGTGCTCCGCGGCGTCTCGCCACAGGAGCTGATGGACGCGGCCGAGCCGGTGGTCGCGGCGACGCAGCAGCCGCTCGACCCGAACCTGCAGGAGGACCTCGAGGCGGTGTTTGGGATCCAGATCGACTGGCACGGCTCGGGGCCGGCGGCGCGGCGAGGTCCGAACAAGACGGGCGCGCGGCGGCCGAGCGGCGCCCCGAAGAAGGCGCGGACGACCGCCAAGCGAGCCGGCAAGAGGGGCGCGAAGCGGGGCGCGGCCAGCACCGTGACCCGCCGCGCGCTGCTCGCCCGCGGCGTGCCCACCGGTACGATTTCGACCTGGCTGCAGCAGGGGGTGCTGCTGGCGACGGCCGCGCGCGGCGTGTATGGGCACACCGAAGAAAGCCGCGCGCGGCTGCGTCGACGCCGGTCGCGGTGAACGTCCGTCCCGTGTGGCGACCCGGAACGATGGGCGGAGCTCCGCTCCGACGCAAACCCGCAATGCGGCGCGACGGCCAGTAGCAACTAGGGTTGGCAGGCTGTTGAAAAACCTCATGCAGTTTCTGCGGGTCGAAGTAGACGAACTTCGAAGCCTGGGGCCGTTGGGTAGGCGTTGGCGGACATGGCGGCAGAATCGCCGACCGGGCTTGCGTTCCCCGTACCCGCAGTCGCGGTAGGGACGCCCGTTGCCGGGCGCCCCCCGCACAGATCCCAGCGAGCGGTTTGCCCGCACTGGGCTCCTGCCTCAGGT
>JBCCGH010000230.1:0-13420 GCA_039029375.1 Planctomycetota bacterium | reverse complement strand
TCATCCTTACCCGTGGGACCGTCTGCGCGTTATTACCTGAGGCAGGAGCCCAGTGCGGGCAAACCGCTCGCTGGGATCTGTGCGGGGGGCGCCCGGCAACGGGCGTCCCTACCGCGACTGCGGGTACGGGGAACGCAAGCCTGGTCGGCGATTCTGCCGCCATGTCCGCCAACGCCTACCGAACGGCCCCAGGCTTCGAAGTTCGTCTACTTCGACCCGCAGAAACCGCATGAGGTTTTTCAACAGCCTGCTAACGGGCTCGGCCACCATCGGCGCCGTGTGCTCTCGGCCCGCGGCATGTTCGCGTCCTGCGCCGATCTCGAGCTCCCGCTCGTGGTGAGCGACGCGCCGAGCTCTGCCGATCGCCGCGCGCACCCGTATGGTGTGGCGATGAACGGGAGCGATCGATCGGGTGGCGGCCGCGCCGCGGCGTTCTGCTTCGTGGTGCTCGTGGGAGCGGCGGGCGGTCGTGCGCAGGCGCCAAACCCGGCGCCGCGGCCCGACCTCGACCTCGCGATGGCCGCCGCCGAATGGCTGCGCGGTTGCGCGATGGACACCGAGCATGGAGTGGCGTGGGCGGCAGATCCGGACGGCGCGGCCGACGCCGACATCACGCTCTATCACGGCAGTCCCGGCGTCGTGCTGTTCTTGCTCGAGCTCTACGCCACGTTGACCTTGGATCCGGAGCGTTCGGCCGACGCCGCCGCGTGGCTGGCGCTCGCCGGACGCGGCGCGGACCACTTGGCGTCGTGCGTGCCGGCGGTGGGGGATGCGGTCGACGCGTCGCTCTACGGTGGCATCGCGGGCCTGGGCTTCACGTTGGCCGAGGCGCATCGCTTCACGCGATCCGAGGCGCATCTGGGCGCGGCGCGCGCGTGCGTCGCGCGACTGCACGAGTCCGCGCGCGAGCGCGGTGCCGGCGTCGATTGGAATGACGTCAACGACATCATCGCTGGGACCGCCGGAACCGGCCTCTTCCTGCTCTATACCGCCGCGCGGCTCGAAGACGACGATGCCTTGGATCTGGCGCGGCGCGCGGGGCGTCGATTAATCGAGCTCGCGGAGCCGCGCGGCGACGACGGGCTCGATTGGCCCATGGCGCGAGGTCTGGAGCGTCGCTACCCAAACTTCTCGCACGGCACGGCGGGCGTGTGCTTTTTCCTCGCGCGTTTGCACCAGGTGACGGGCGACGCCGAGTGTTTGGCCACCGCCGAGGCCGGCGCCCGCTACCTCGCGTCGCTGACGCGGGATGGCTTGGTGCCGCACCACTTGCCCGGCGGCGAGGAGCTGTTCTACCTGGGCTGGTGTCACGGCCCGGCTGGCACGGCCCGGCTCTATGACCTCCTGGCCGAGCTCGGCGACAGCGAGCCGTGGGCCACGCGATCGACGCGGGCCGTGAGCGCGGTCCTGGACAGCGGCATTCCGGCGGCGCGAGTGCCAGGGTTGTGGAACACCGTTGGCC
This sequence comes from Planctomycetota bacterium, assembly GCA_039029375.1. Classification (GTDB taxonomy): domain Bacteria; phylum Planctomycetota; class UBA1135; order UBA1135; family UBA2386; genus JBCCGH01. The sequence goes on along the minus strand of JBCCGH010000230.1, from coordinate 11,958 downwards.
AGTGCTGCGGCACGGCGGGTGTCGGCGAGATGCTGCTTGCGCGCGCCGCCGCGACGTCGACACGGGGCGACGCGCTCGACGTGGCGGCGGGGCTGGCCGAGGACTTGCGGGAGCGAGCCACGCACGATGAGCGCGGTGCGCGCTGGCCCCAGGCCGAGCACCGCGTGCGGCCGGACCTGATCGTCGCGCAGACGGGCTACATGCAGGGCGCTGCTGGAGTGGGGATCTTCTTGCTCCACCTGGACGGCGCGCGGCGGGGGCGCCGGCCGGCAATCGTGCTGCCCGATGGCGGCACTGATTAGAGTCTCGGTCGTCGCATCACGACTGGGACGTGTCGCGCATGGACTTGGTGAGCAACGCCTGGGCGAGCGCCCAATCCGCTTTCGCCGTCGCGAGGGAGACGCCAACCACGTTGGCCGCTTCCTGGGTCGACAGGCCGCCGAAGATCCGCAGCTCGGCCACGCGGGCGAGCCGTTCGCTCCGCTGCTGCAGGGCGACCAACGCGGCCTCGAGGTCGAGGATCGTGGCGCAGTCGGTCGTCGCGGCGATGGGGATCGCGGTGCTGAGGGTGACCGGCAGCATGCCACCGCCGCGCTTGTCTCGATTGCGGCGCCGGGCGTGATCGACGAGGACCTGGCGCATCGCGTGAGCGGCAAGGCCGATGAAGCGACGGCGGGCTTCGTCCGAGTCGACGTTCGACAAGCACTGCTGGTCGATGAGGCGCATCCAGGCCTCGTGAACCAGGGCGGTCGGTTGCAGCGTGTGCCCGGCGCGCTCGCGGTCGAGCAGCTGCGAAGCCACGGCCCGTAGGTCGCTGTAGACCAGCTGCAGCAGGTCGTCCGCTGCGGTCGGGTTGCCTTGGCAAGCGTCGGTCAGCAGGGAGGTCGTGCGGGCGGGATCCAGGGGCATCTCCCAAAAAACATAGCGGGAATTCGCGACCGCGGAACTCCCCGGCCGTCCGGGGACCGGTGCCCGGCTACAGTGGCGTCCGCGCCAGCTCTAGTGGTGTGATTCGGAAATCTGGGGCATTCTCCGCGGCCCTCAACGCCGTTCGCAGCCCCATCTGCCTGAATCACACCACTAGGATGGCCGCAAACGCGGGCTCCTCCCGCAGAGAGGCCAGGTCGGTGTCCTGGCTCATGTGGTCGACCTGCCGAAAGCCGGCTTCGACCGCCGCGCGCAATGCGGTGAGGGCTGGCTTGCGCTGGTCCTGCCGGGCGTGGAAGCAGGCCAGGTTGTAGGCGACCGAGGCGGCGGCGGGGTGACCGAGGCGGCTCAGGCCCGCCAACCCCTCGTGGTACAGGGCCCGCCTCGGCTATACGACCGAGGTGCTTGCGCCCCGTGGTGAGGTCGACGCAAGCGAAGAGCAGTTCGAGGTTGTCGGCGGGCACGAGCTCGCGCAGCGTGGCGAGTTGCTCGGCGATCAGCTCGTTGGCTTGCTGGTCGTTGCAGTGCTGGGCATGCCAAAGGCCCAGGTTGGCCAGCGACTTGCGGGTCTCGTGGTGCTGCCGACCGAGAGCGCGGCGGCGGCCGTCGAGCGACCGAGGACTCCGCCTCGCGCCGTTGCTCGGCCTCGCGCAGGCCGAAGCGGGTGGACACCGCGATGCCAGCGACGAGCATCAAGAACGTCGCCGCGGCGCCGCTGACGAGCGGTCGGTTGCGGCGGCAGAACTTGGCGAGGCGATCGATCCGGCTCGGTGGTCGCGCCCGGATCGGCGAGTGATCGAGGTGGCGCCGGATGTCCGCGGCCAGGCCCTCGGCGGTGCCGCTCGAGCCGCGGCTCGTCGGGCTCCGGCATGGTGGTGCCACCATACGGCGGCCGACCTCGCTCGTGGAGGGTGGCAATGCCGTGGCTGCGCCCCTCAGGCTCCGTCCGCGGCAGGTGCGATGCCGGAGAGGCACCGCTCAGTTCGGCATGTCCAGCGTGGCGCGGACCCGCTCGACGAGGTGCGAGGCGGTGAACGGCTTGTGGATCAGGTTGGTGATCGGCTCCCGTGGGACGCGGCGGGCGATGGTCTCCTCGGAGTAGCCGCTCATGAAGAGCACCTTCAGTTTGGCGTTCCCGTCGGTGAGTTGCCGCGCCAGGGTCCGTCCGTCCACGTCCGGCATGATCACATCGGTCAGCACCAGCGACAGCGCGCCCTCGTGCTGGGCCGCGAGCGCCATCGCCTCGTGGGCCGAGCCGGCTTCGAGCACCCGGTAGCCAGAGCTCTCGAGTGCCTGCCGGACGACGGTGCGGACCAAGGCCTCGTCTTCGACCAGAAGGACGCACTCTGAGCCGGACCCGATGGGTGGCGTCCGCCGCGGGGGCGTTGGTGCCTCCCTACTGGTCAGTGGCAGATAGATGCGGAACGTCGAGCCCTGGCCGGGCTGGGAGTCTACGACGATGCGCCCGTGGCTGCGGCGGACGATGCCGTAGACCACGGCGAGACCGAGTCCAGTGCCGGTGCCGGGCTCCTTGGTCGTAAAGAACGGCTCAAAGATGCGACTGCGCACGTCAGCCGCCATGCCAGTGCCAGTGTCGGTGATCCGCAGTTCGGCGTAGCGGCTGGCATCCGGCCCCAGCGCCGCCTCAGTGTGGGCCGACTCGACGCGCCGCAGAGCGATGTCGAGCTTGCCGCCTTTTGGCATGGCGTCGCGCGCGTTGACGGCGAGGTTCATCATCACCTGCTCGATCTGCATTGCGTCCGCCAGCACCGGCACGGCTTCGTCCAGCGGCTGCATGACGAGCTCGACGTTTTCCCCAATCACGCTGCGGAGCAGCGGCTCGCACCCGGCCACGACCTGCCCGAGATCGACCACGTCGATGTTGGCCACCGAGGCGCGGCTAAAGAGCAGCAGCTTCGAGGTCAGCTCGGCGGCTCGGTTCCCCGCTTGTTGGATCGCCCGCAGGTTGCCGCGGTCGTCGGTGGCATAGGCCGGTCTGAGGAGAAGCAGGTCGACCGTCGTGTTGATGATGGTGAGGAGGTTGTTGAAATCGTGCGCGATGCCACCGGCGAGCTGGCCGACGGCTTCCATCTTCTGCGAGTGGATCAGCTGCTCCTCGAGTGCCTGTCGGTCGGCGACGTTGCGAGCGATCGCGACCGTCCACGGGGCGCCGTCGAGCTGAACGAGGCTGCTGCGGACTTCGACCGGAAAGCGCGTGCCGTCTTTGCGGCGGTGTACCCCGACCAGCATCCGCGCCTGCTCCGGTTGGCGGGTGGCGCGCCAGCCCTCGAGCTCTTCTGTGGTCACGCCGACCTCGACGTCAAAGACCGAGAGGCCGATGAGCTCGTCGCGGCTGTAGCCGAGGGAGGCGCAGGCTTCCTCGTTGACGTCCACAAAGCGCGAATCGCTGTCGATGACAAAGATGGCGTCACCGGCCGAGTCGAGCAGAGTGCGGTAGCGGAGGTCGTTCTCGGCCAGGGCCCGGCGCGCCGTGCGGTTGGTGATCGATCCGGCGACGAGCTGGCCCGCGGTGCGGATGAAGTCGAGCGCGGCAGGCTCGAAGCCACGTCGCTGGGCCGCGGCGAACGCCAAGGTTCCCAGCGTCCGCCCGGACGAGAGTAGTGGCGTGACCGCGTAGGTGTGGATCCCGCCGGCATGGAGCGTCGCCGCGCCGGCGTCGCGGAGCTCGTCACCGCGAAAGGCAAGCTCGGTGCCAGACGCGGCACATCTGCGGCTGAGCGCCAGGTCGGCGGCCGCGGCCGCCGCCGGGAGACCCTGCACCGCCACTAAATGCGGCTGGTCCGCGCCGGCAGCGTGCGTGTAGCAGGTGAAGACTTCGCAGCCGAGGTGATGCGCAAGCTGTCTAAGCCAGCGTTCCTCCGCAGCCTCTGACTCGAGCGTCAGGAGATCGCGCGCCATCGTCGCGAGCAGATCGAGGCCGTCGACCTGCCAGCGCAGCAACTGCTCGTGCTGTTTCCTCTCGGTGATGTCGCGGCAGGCGCCGATCATCTTCGTCGGGCGCCCGGCAGTGTCGCGGATGGCTCGACCCGCGCTCTCGAGATGACGGACGGCGCCGTCGCGGCGGAGGATGCGTTCCTCGTGTTTGAACGAGGCTTGCCCGAGCGCCCGTTCGAGGTCGCTAGCGACGCGGTCGCGGTCCTCGGGGTGGACGAGCTCGAGGAAGCTCGCCACGGTCTCCCCAAACGCGCCGAGTTCGAGCCCGAAGATCCGGTGCATCTCGGGCGACCATGTCACGCGGTCGGCCTCGATGTCCCACTCAAAGCTGCCGACTTGGGCGAGCGCCTCGGCCTCTTCAGCTAGTGACCGCCGCAGCTCCGAATCCGTGCCGTGGATCTCGACGACAAAGCCGGCGGGCGTCTCGCCGGCGTCGTGGCGAGTGAGGTGCACCGCGAGTTCGGTGCCCGAGTATGCGGCCGTGCAGGTGCCGGCCCAACGCCCCTTCTGCATTGCCCGGTCCCAGTCGGGTCCGGCGCCGCTGGCGAAGAAAGCGGCGAGATGGGGGGCCGCCGGCGCGTCGCACGATCCAGCCAACAGGCGCCCCGCCGCCGGACTCCAGCTGCGGATGTGTCCTTCGACGTCGACCAGTACGAATGCGCGGTCCGCCCCGCCGGGACGGCTGGTGGACTCGGACACGGCGATCACCCTTCGCGTTGGTGAATCTACGAACGGGGACGCAGGCCGAGCTTGCCCAAGCGGCATGGCTCGACCCCTGACGCTGTTGTCCCTTGCTCTCCGCGGTCGACTCTGGCCGCAACGAGACCGAAGGGCGCTGGAGGACAGAATACCGCGGCCGGTCCGGCATGTCGCGGATGGCGTCAGGGATCCGCGGCACGTCGCAAATTGCTAGAGAGCCGGCCAGGCTGCCGATTCACCGACGTTTTCGCGGGCCGACCTGCGTCGAGAATCACCACCCTGCCGGCCAAAGCATTTCTTCAACGGCCTGTCAGCAACTCGTCAAAGGACTGTGAGCGGTAGCGTGCCAACGTCGCTCGCGGCGTTCTTCTCCGGCGGATCGGCGCTGATCGCGAGGATGGTAATCTCGCGCTCCTCGAACGCGTCCGTCCGGAACATCGTGGTGAGCGTCGCGCGTGCCCGGTGCGTCGGGCGAGTTCAGGTGTCCTCGGCGCTTCGCGCTTCACTGACCGAAAACGCCAGGCCGTCCGGGCCTTCATACATCGCGATCCTGACCCCGAACTGCTCCTTCGGCTCCTGCAAACAGGGCACCTTGTGATCGCACAGTTGCGCGTGATAAACATCCAGGTCCGGCACCGACCAGCCGATGCGCACGGAGCCCGCGGGCTCCAGCCCCGCCGGCCGCGACATCGGTGGGGTCTTGGTCGCATGCAGCGCCAGGGTCGCGCCCGTGGTCGCGAACTCGGTCCAGCCGGGGCTCTCAAAGCGGAGCGGCAGGGCGGCGACGTCGCGATAGAACGCCGTCGCCTCGGCCATGTTGGTCACAAAGACGATCGCGTAGCCGATGTGCATGTCGTGACAATACGCGGGCGCCCGTCGGTGCGCGACGCGTCTGCGGCTACGGCGACAAGTCGATGCCGTTCGACGTGTTGATCGTCCCCGCCGGATTCGCCGTCGCGGCCTGCAGGGTGATGGCGCCACTCGGCACCAAGAGCGCGAAGCTCGCCTGCCCGTTGGCGTCGAGGAGCAGCGGAGCGACGGCCACCATGTCGGTCCGCACCGGACACGAGCCGGCCCACGGCACAAACAAGCGGATCGGCGCGACGATCTGCTGCTGCCCGACCCATAGCAGCGCCAACGCTGGGCCCGAGTCGTGGGCAATCGTCAGCGTTTGCTGGGGCGCCGCCAGCGTTCCGACGAGATCGAGCGTGGCGCCGCAGGGCGTGCCGTAGGGCGTGCCCATCGCCCGCGGCGTGACGAGGACTTCGACGATCGCATCCTGGCTCCACAGTGAGAAGCCACCGAACGGTACTGCGGACGCGCCCGATGCGGTATCCAGCACGACCGGCAGCCCGCTGCTGTCGATCACCGTGTCGAACGTCTGTGCCGGGTTGGCGGCGTCGACGGTACCGAGCGACCCCACGGTCACGATCGCCGCGCCGCCGTTCACCAGCGTCAGAGTCACACTGACGCTCACCGCCACCGGCGCCGGAGAGGTGTAGTCCAGATCGACGTCTCCCCGCGCCGTCAGCGACGGCCGGCCACCGCGCGAGCTCAACCAAGACGTGCTGGTCCGCAGGTCGGCGCGGATCTCCGCGGCGCTGGCGACGCTCGCGAACGTCACCAGGCCACCGGTGGTCGAGACCTGCGCGCCCGCCGTGATGTCGGTGCCGGCCGGGACGGCTCTGCCGTTGGCGTAGAACTGCCGGGCCGTGGCCCGCATCGTGACCTGCCCCGCGAGCGGCACTGCGAGCCACACGATCGCCAACACTCTCCCGAGGTGTCCGAACATGCGGGCGATGATAGCGCCATCGCGCCGCTGACGGCGCGCTACTGGAGCACGATGCGCCGGAGTGGGCTCAGCGCCAGCGGTAGGCCCCAGCCCGAGAAGCCGCCGGCGGGATCGGCGACCGCCCACTGGGCGAACACTGCCGTGCCCGTCAGCGCTGGTGACGCGGGCAGTGGCGCGGCCACCGTGGCGTTGCCCGTCGGGTCGGTCACGATGGCGAGCAGCTGCACCGGGCTCGTTGGCATCAAGGCGACAGCCGGTGCGCACCGCGAGGCCTCGACCTCCGCCAGTGACACGACGAGTGCGGCAGGCGCGCCCGGCAGCGCGTTGGTGAGCGACAGTTCAAACGTCCGGCTGCCGAGCGCTGGCGTCGGGTGGCTCGCCGCGGGCACGCGACCGCCGCTCCCGGGGCAGCCGACCCCGCCGACCGGCAGCGACCAAATCGCGAAATCCTTGGCCAGCGTCTCGAGTCCCTGGGAGGCCCAGTAGCCTTCACCGGGCAGCTGCAGATCGATCTGCTGCGTGCCTGCCGGGATCGGCATCCAATAGCTGGAGAAGTGATCGAAGGCGTGTTCGCCCGCCGCCTCCAGCGAACCGTCCTGACGTGTCGCCGGTTGGAACGGCCCGCCGTCGAACGCGATCTGCGGATCGCCGAGGGCCGAGAAGCGGACGAACGATCCAGCGGGTGCCGGTCGCTCGAAGACCACCGGCTGCGGCGCACTGCCGAGGACGAAGCGCCGGTCGGCGTGGATGACGTCAAAGCGCAGCGCCGGCGTGATCGCGAAGTCGTCCCAATGCCACGACATGGGCGAGGGGTCGCCAGTCCCGGCGAGCGCCGGGTCGTGGCCGATGGGGGCAGCGCCGCCGACTTTCACCGGGTTGTAGCTGTGATGGCCGAACTGGACGACAGCGCGGTCATAGCCGAGGTCGGCGAACGTGGTGTCGATCCACCACAGGCCGTAGGCCGGCATCCCGAACTTCAAGCTCGTCCTGCTGATGCGCAGCTCGAAGGTCTCGCGTTGTTTGGGCGACGGCACCAGGAAGCTCTCGTACCCGTCCAGGTAGGCGGGCAGCTTCGTGGTCTCGTACCCGTCGTAGCGCACGGCTTCGAAGTGGGTCCAATCGACCGAGGACGTGCCGGGGATCTGCGCGTTGTACGTCTGCATGCGGATCTGCAGACCGTTGCGTACGTGGCCCTGCAAATCGGGCAGATCCTCCTCGAGCGGCAGCTGCATGTTGTCGCCAAACGGCGTCAGCCACAGGTCGATCCAGTCGCGCCGCGTCGTGCGCAGCGTCGATAGGTCGAAACGGATGATGCACTCGCCGGTGCGGAAGTCGGCCAGCGCATTGGGCGTCAGGTAGACGACGCCGTAGCTCTCTGCGTTCAGCGCCGTCATCAGATGCTGCCGCGCGGTGTAGACCGTATCTTCGTAGGACTGGATCAAATGTGTGGCGGGCGGCGGCGAGCCGCCGAGCCCGTGCGCGGCCAGCATCGACTCGGGCGTGAGCCATCGTTGCAGATCGCGCACATGCACGGCGATATCCCAACGTGGCGAAGTGAAACGCTCGACCCCGCTGAGCCCGCGGCCGGTGAAGTCCTCGACGAAGGACCCTGGTACCTGACCGCGCGCGGCGCCGGTACCGACGAGCAGGGCCAGGGCGATGGCGGCGAGGTCGCGACGGCGGGTGGTGGTGGATGGGGAGGGGTGGGACGTCGCTTGGTTGGGCATGTGGTACGGATGTCCACTCATGGGGAACCCTCGAGGCTGTGGCTGCGGCGATCCGCGGCCGTGGCGTACCAGTGGCGGGGGGGCGTTGCGCGTTAGCGAGGACTCGTCAAAAGGGGGCTTTGGGGACGGGCATGGGCCCGTGCCCCTCCCTGCGCTTGCCCGACCTCAACGCAGCGCGACTCGCCACAGCAGCCACGCCACCCGCGTTGGCTCGCCCGCGGCATATGCGACGTCCGCCGCCACCGCGCGTGATCCGGCGTGGGGAATGGACCCATGCAAGACACTCGGGACAAAGACCGATCGGATCGTGCGGTAGCCGAAGTCCGCAACTTGGGTCCGCGGCAGGGACACGGGTGCGCAGGGGCCGTCGCCGATCAGATCACCCTGCCACGCGGCAAGTTGGCGGGAGTTCGGCTCGTTGATGAACACCGGCGCGCGGTCGCGAGCGACGAGGAAGTGCCCGGCATTCGCGCGGGCGGCGTGCGCCGCCGCGAAGTCGACGCGACGCTGGCGCACCAGCGTGCGAGCACGTGCGTCGTAGAGCCAGAGCTCGAGCGCGGTTTCGGGCCGGTCGGCGGGGCGGATCGACCGCACCAACACGAGCCGCGACCAGTCATCGGGATCGAGGGGCTGCAGGTCGTAGGCCCAGGTCTGCGCGGTGCCTTGGGGGTGCGGCAAGCGCTGACGAAACAGCACCGCCCCTTCGTCGTCGAGATGCACGAGCTCGGCGTGGCGCGACGGATCAGCGTCGACGGCGCCTACCAGCACCGGCCCGTGGTCGGTCACGGCGACTTGTGGATAGAAGAAGGGCAGCTGCTCGTCCGCCCATCGGCGCGGCTCTCCGAACTGGAAGTCGTCGCCGTCGCGTTGGCCGAACGCGATGAGCGGCCAGTTCTGCAGACTGCTCCCTTGCTGAAAGGCGGTCAGCGTGACCAGGACGGCGCGTTGGCCGTCGCGACTGATGCCGACGTTCTTGCGTTTTGCCGCCCAGTGCGGATACCGGCCCACCGGCAGGCACTCAGTGCGGTCGAGCCAGGCATCGACGGCGCCTGGTCGGGCGCTGCGTAGGTAGCGGACCGTGCCGCCGCCGCGATCGTCGACCTGGCCGACAAACACGTGCAGGTGACCGTCGGGCGTGCGTAGCAGCTGGGGATGCACGGTCACGGCGGTTGCCTCGGCCGGCGCCGGTAGCTCGCCAATGCTCGGTGGCCGAGCTGTGCCGGGGCGGGGGAAGCGACCGACGACGGCGGGGCCGGCCTCAGCGCGCCGGCCGGTCCAATACACCGACCGCTCGCCCTCGATCAGGTAGCCGAACGTGTGCCCGCCCCAATGGAGGAACAGATCGGCGTGTAGCACGATGGGGCCGTGAGTGACCCGGAGTGGCGTGTCGTCTTGAGCTGCTGGGCTGCTGACCAAGAGTGCGGCGACGAGGAACCACCGCCGGCCGGGGGGATCCGGCCGGCCCGCGCGCGGAGGGACCATGCTCGCCATAGAGCCGTGGTCAGCGCCGTGCGTCAGCCTGTTTCTTTGGCTTTCGCGCCATCATGCCGTCATCCGCTCCCGCCGATGGCGGATGGCCGCCCGGGCGCGCCGCGACTCCGGCCGCGCCTCATTCTCGCCGCACGTCCGGCTGCGACTAGTGGTGTGATTCAGACAGATGGGGCATTAACCGCGAGGTATCGGCGCCGCTCGCGGCGTTGCGTCTCCTCGACTTGTCCACCAACAAGCCCTGCGTCGACAGCGCCTTGCGAGCGGCGCACATGGCTCGCCGACTTACGCAACCAACTTCCGACACACAACACTAGCGGGCGCCGATGTGCGCGCACGCCGCGTTGCTGGTGATCAGGCCCAGAGGGTTGGCGCTCGGATCGACCACTAACCCCTGGTTGTAGAAAGACCGGCCGACCAGGGCGGGGTCTGCGGGGATCGGGATCGAGAACGATGCCAGGCCCGCCGGGTTGGCGACCGGCAGGATGGCCTCGCCACCGGTGTAGAGAGTGCAGCCGGTCATGCCCACCAGGGTCAGGTCGAAGGGCAGAGAGATGGCACCCCACTGGGTCAGCGAACCGCCGGTGACGACCGAGGTGGCGTTGCCCGGCGGCAGGTTGGTGAGCGTGCCTTGGAGCGTTCCGCCGACCCACGGCAGCTCGAACGGCACGCCCGCGAGCGCCGGAGTCCCGGCTGAGCCGGTGCAACCGATGCCGAGTTCGCTGTAGGTTGCCGGCACGACCGCGCCGTAGTTCCAGGTGTCGCCCAAGATGACGTTGTCGATCGTACGGCCCGGGTCGAGGTCGTACAGCCCGCCGTAGAGCAGCGCCGTTTGGCGTGCTTCGTCGTAGACCATCGCCGCGTGCACGCGAGCGTCGAGCCCGACCGTGAAGTCGTCCGTCTCGACCCAGGTCGAGCCATCCCATTCCCACGTCGCGGCGGTTTGTCCGCGGCCGTAGTACGGCGTCGGCGCATACCCACCCATGATGATGATCCGATCGCGGCTGCGGTCGTAGCACATGGCGTGACCGGAGAGCGGCGGCGGACTCTGTGTTGGGGTTTGCTGGCTCCAGACGCTGCCGTCCCAGACCCAGGTCGCCGCTGCAGTGAGCCCGGCGTCGGCACCGAAGAGCACCATGGTCTGGCGGCGCGGGTCGTACGCCATCCGGGCACCGAGCAAGCCGCTTGGCCCGCCCTGGGTGCGCAGCGCCCAGGAGGCACCGTCCCATTCCCAGGTCTCGTTGGTCGCTCCCGCGGTCACCAGGACCGTGCGGCCCCGGGCCTGATCGAAGGCCATGGCGTGCTGGCCGGCGGGCGGCCGCGTCGCGGTGACCCGTTCCTGCCAGGCGCTACCGTCCCATTCCCAGGTGTCGTCGAGTGGCGTCGTGGTCCGGCCGCCGAACAGCACCACGCGGTCCCGGACGCTGTCGTAGGTGAGCGCGTGGGCGCGCCGCGCGACCGGCTTGGTGGCGGTCTGGATCTCGGTCCAGATCGCGCCGTCCCAGCTCCAGAGGTCGTTCCACCACAAGCCTTCGCCGAATCCCCCGAACAACAGGGCGCAGTCCCGCGCCGTGTCGTAGATCATCGCGTGGTCGCGACGAAACGACGGCGCGATGTTGGCCGGGATGGCCCATCGCGTGCCGTTCCACAACCGGGTGTCGCGGTTGGGTGCAGTGGACAGCAGCGAGGTGACCACGGTCCCGCCGAAGACCGTGACCTCGCCGCGCGCGGCATCGTAAGCCATCGCCGGCCCGGCTCGCAGCGGCAACGCGGTCGCGGTGGCCTGCACCCATGAGTTGCCGTCGAACTCCCACACGTCGGTACTGTCGAAGCCAGAGCTCAAGCCCACCGTGCGCTGCCTTGTGGTGTCGTGGGCCATCGCCTGAATGCCAGGCGTCGCGATGCCGAGGTCCGTCCAGCTCGTGCCGTCCCACTCCCACGTGGTCTCGGCGCCGCCGATGCGTGCGACGCCGAGGACGCGCTGCCGCACCGCGTCGTAGGCGATGTCGTGGAACCGCGGCGTCGTGGCCGACGTGCTGGTCCAGTTGGCTCCGTCCCAGAGCCAGGTGCTGACCGGGAATGCCGGTGGATAGCCGGACGTCAGGGCGACGAGCACCGTGCGGTCCCGCGCCACGTCGTAGGCGAGCCGGGCATCGGTCGAGTTGTTGGTGCTGTACTCCGGCTTTGGCTCGACGCCACCGCAGACCTGGGAGTGGGACGGCTCCGGCTGGGCGCAGCGGACGCCCGCGCAAAGCCCCAACAACTCGACCGATGCCCGGCTCGCCTACGACGTGGCGCGGGACCGCACGGTGCTCGTCGCCCTGACGTCCGGCTATCCACCGGCATTCCCGGTCAGCACCTGGCTCTGGG
>JBCCGH010000229.1:0-13436 GCA_039029375.1 Planctomycetota bacterium | reverse complement strand
GTAGCATCGATTTGGTGACAGGCTCTGCGAGCGTGTGACTTTTTCGAAGTCACGCGCTCGCCGCGACGCGGAGCGGCGCCAGGAGCATGGATCAGAGCCTGTAGCATCGATTTGGTGACAGGCTCTGCGAGCGTGTGACTTTTTCGAAGTCACGCGCTCGCCGCGACGCGGAGCGGCGCCAGGAGCATGGATCAGAGCCTGTAGCATCGATTTAGTTACAGGCTCTGAGTCTTGACGTCTTGTGGTGGTGGATGCCTTGCCACCGCTAGAAACTGCGGTTTCCGTACAAAGAACCGTTGCACGTGCGCCACCCGTGTGAGAATGTATGCCCCTGCGTTGGGCGGTCGCACTTTGGGAGGGACCGCACACGAGGCGCTGCCGAGCCTGCTCGGCACGTCTCACGGTGACTCTCGGGCCCGACGATTGCTCTCTTGACGACAAGGGCGAGACCACAAGAGCGATCGTTCGCGGGAAAGCGCCAGGACGTCCAGCTCCTCGATCACTGTCCTGGTGGCGGCCCGAGAATCTCCAAGCACCGCCGGAGCGAGAGTTCCGGCGGTGTCTTTTTTTGCCGTCACGCTGCGCCGCAGGGTGCCTGGGCACCGGCTGCGAGGCAAGCCGCCGGGGCCGCCCAAGCGGCTGCTGAGGCCGCCTGCAGGCGCGGCGCTGGGGGCTCGGGGCACACAGGGGGCGCCCCGAGGCGCGTGCTACATGCGCACGTCGACGACTTGGTCGACGTTGAAGTCGAAGCTGATCTCTTTCTCGACGTTGATCAGCCTGCCGGTGCCTTTGAACTCGTTGAAGATGATGGCGCCTTCGACCCGACGACCATCTTCCAGCGAGATCTCAACCCAGTCCGCCTGTCGGGCGTTCATGAGCAAGTCGTACACTCGCTCGCGTGTGGGCTTTTCAGTGAGCCGCTCCGTCATTCCTGGTCCTCCCTTCTGGGGTCCTCTGAAACTGATCCTTCGCGATCGGCCTCAGGCGTGCGCCAGAGGCCGGATCTGAGCACGATTGCCGACCACGACTCGATCGAGGCGCGATCTTCCCACAGGCCTTCCCGGGGGGCAACCCGCGGAGCCTCTCCCGATGCGTGCCCCCGAAGCGCGGCAAGAGGGGCGAATCCGCCTCGGAGCTTGTGGACTTCCCTCACTTCCACTCGGCAGTCCGCGGCAACGTGCAGTCGGTAGACGAGGCCCGCGTGGACCCGGCCGACGTCGTCGCGTTCGTCGTTGAGCAGGCCCACGAGTCGGGGCATCGGTCGCCCTCCGGAGGCGCCCGTCATCGATAGCTCTTCGCGCAGCTCGCGGTGGAGCGCGCGCTGCACCGCGCCCTGCGGCGGTGCATCCTCATCGCCAACGTGGCCGCCAAACCCGATGGAGATACGGCGCCACAGTCGCGGGTCGCCCTGGCCTTCGAGGCGCTGCGCGTAGAACACATCGCGGCCGCGGGTGACCACGCAGTAGGGGATGAGTTGCTTCCACGCCGGCTGCTGCTCGGCGGTGTCGCGCGGCTCGAACCGGGCGTGCGCTTCGAAGGCTGAGAGCAGCTCCGTTCCCGCTTCGGCGTCCAGCGGCACGAACCCGTTGTGCCAACGGCCGCCAAAGAAGTCGGCGCGCTGCACGATCATGACGTGCTCGGTCACGGTCGCTGATTGTGCGCGGCGCGGCGAGCGCGCGCAAAGGCGCGACGTGATCAGGTGCCGAGCCAGGCGGTGTTGCCCAGGAAGAGCTCGTTGGCGGTCAGGTTGAACGCGAAGGACTGCGTGATCACGAAGGGCCCCAGACCGACGGGCGTGCCGCGCGGGATGTTGATGTTGGCGGTCGCGCCGCCGTCGGCGATCGGCAGCGTCAACACCGCGGGGAGCGGGACGAGGCCGAGGATGCCCGGCGGTCGCGGGGTGCCGAGGCGATGGCCGGTCGCGAACGGGACAGCGAAGCTCGTTGGTGTCACGCCGAACAGCATGCCGCCAATCCATGGATCGCCGTCATCGGGGACCCACACCCGCGCGGCCTGCAGCGTGCCCGGGATCATCAGGCCGCCGTTGTGCCCGACGATGCCCATGCGCAACGGCGCCTGATAGAGGAATGGTGCCGGCGCGCCGTGCGCGAGGTAGAGCGTGCCGGTCGCGCCGCTGGCGCTGCCGTTCGCCTGCCAGAAGGGGTCGTCCCAGAGCCGATGGCCGCTGTTGATCCCGCCGAGCTCGGCATTGTTGAGCGAGGGGAAGAAGTAGGTGTCCGAATCGCCCGTGCCGCCCATGTGCAGCACCGACGCCATGAACGCGAGCGCGTCGCCGTCGCTGTCCTCGATGGGGTGCGGTGAGTGCAGGCTCTGCGCGGTGGTGGTGGCCATGGCGAAGCGATAGCGCACGACCTGGCCGGTGAGGTTGGGGGCGAAGGGCGTAAGGGTGAAGGTGCTCGTGCTGATGTCGCCGTTGGGGTCGACGTAGGCCCAGGTCAGCTGCCCGTTGATCTGGCACAGCGCCGAGTCGACCAAGCCCGCGACCGCGGGGCTGCCTGGCCCCGTCCCCGGCATGCCGGAGACCAAGCGCGTGGGGCTGGCAAAGGCGACGACGGGGTTGGCGCGCACTTGGAACTGCGGCCGGAACAGCCGGTCGGTCGCCCCAACGAGCCCGTTGTGGCTGATCGTCAGCGAGAACTCGGCCTGCGGCGAGTTGAAGACGGCGCAGCGGTTGGTCGGGAGCACGCCGGCCGGGCCCCGAATCCCGTCGGGATCCCAGATCACCTCGACGACGTCGGTGCCTCCGGCCGCGCCGGGGAAGGTCCCGTTGGGATCGCTGAGCGTTGCGGCGACGCGGAAGGTGCCCGGGGTGATGGTGAACGGTCGAACCTCCAGCTGCCGCAGCGTGGAGCTCGCCGAGCCGCCGAAGGCCGTGGGAACCAAGCGCGGTTCATAGCCCGGCCGTGCGGGCAGGAAAGAGGTGTCTTGGTGGACCAGCGCGGGCGGGACCTGCGCGATCACGGTTGGTGCCAGGATGGCCGTGACGAGGAGAACAGGAGGAAGGCGATGCATTGAGGTGGGTCTCTCCAGCAAGCAGGTGGGGCGAGAGACGAGGGGCCGGGGGACGCGGTGGTGTGAAGCGCGCGCGGCCCTCGGCCGAGCCCGCACGCGTCCAGACTCTCTTGCGTGGGACGCGGCCAGCGTCTCAGGCGGGCGGGCGTTTCTCTGGGTGCCGACTGGCGTGCCGACTGGCGTGCCGACTGGTGCCGTCTGGGGCGACGTCGACCGCCCGGTTGACAGGTTCATCAACTGTATCTAGTGTATGCATACAGTTGAGGTCGTCGACGCTGTGCTTGTCCGCATCGATCCCCAATCCGCCGAGCCCATCGCCGCGCAGATCTGTTTCGCGGTGAAAGAAGCCGTGGCGCGAGCGAAGCTCCGACCGGGTGAACGGTTGCCGTCGGTGCGCGAGCTCGCTCGTGAGCTCGCGGTCAACCCCAACACCGTGGTCCGCGCCTACGACCGGCTCACGCAGGATGGCGTGTTGGTCCGTCGCCAGGGCGCCGGGTGCTTTGTCAGCGAGCGCAAAGCGACGCTGAAGGATCGCGAGCGCCGGCGGCAACTCGACGCAGCGCTGCAGCGCGTGGTGACCGACGCGTTCCATCTAGGCCTGCAAGCCGAAGACGTGCGGCGCGCGGTCGAACGTGCACTCGCCGACGTGCAGTTTCCCACCGACGAGAAGAAAGCGAGGAGGTCGATATGACGACCGGCGAGCCCGCGGTCGCGTTTCGCGACGTCTACCGTCACTTCGGCGAGCACGAAGTGCTGCGCGGACTGAGCTTCGCGGTGCGCCGCGGCGAGATCCACGCTTTGCTCGGCCGCAATGGCTGCGGCAAGACCACCGCGCTGCGCGTTCTACTCGGCTTCTTGTCGCCGCATCGCGGCCGCAGCGAGATCCTCGGCGTGGGCAGCGATGCCCTGACGCCCGCAGATCGCGGCCGCGTCGGCTACGTGACCGAGGGGCACCAGCTCTACCCCGGCATGCGGGTGCGCGAAGTGTTGTCGTTTGAGGCGGCCACTCGGCCACGCTTTCGCCTCGACTTGGCCGAACGCGCCGTGCAACGCTGCGCGTTGCCGCGGCAGACTCCGGTGATCAAGCTGTCACGCGGGCAACGAGCGCAGCTGTCTCTGATCGTCGCGGTGGCAGCGCAACCCGAGGTGCTGGTCTGCGACGATCCCGCGATGGGGCTCGACGTCGTCATGCGGCGCGAGCTCCTCGACGTGATGATCGAGCTGCTCAGCGAGCGTGGGATCAGCGTCTTGTTCTCCTCCCACATCCTGACGGACGTCGAGCGCATCGCCGATCGCGTGAGCATTCTGCACGAGGGTCGGCTGATCGTGGACGCGGCGGTCGACGACCTGAAGCAGCGGGTGCGCAAGCGGTCGTGGCGGCCGAGCAACGGCGCGACGGCGCCGCCGTCCCTGCCCGGCCTTCTCCGAGCCAGGCGCACGGGGGAGGGCTATGACCTCACGCTGGTCAGCGACGAGCTGGACGACGGCGCGTTACGCCAGTTGGGCGGAGTGCTTGGTGAACCGGTCGTGCCGACGCTCGAGGACTTGTTTCTCGACGTCACGACGAACCCCGCGGACGGCGGGATTCTGAGTCGGGCGACCGACGCGGAGGTGTCGGCATGAAAGCGCTGCTGCGTCGAGATTGGGCCTCGGTGTCGTTTTTTGTGGCCACCGGCTGCGTGGCTCACACGGTGCTCTTGGCCAGCGAGGGCTTCGACCGGGTTTGGGTGGAGCGCGACAGCGAACTGTTCGGCTACTTTGGCCTGTTCTACTGGATCGCCGCGGGGGCGATGGGGTTGGCGTTGGGCCTGCGTGAGGACGCGCTGCAGACGCGCGACTACCTGTTGCACCGACCCATCAGCCACGCGCGGATCTTTGGCGCGCGGCAAGTGGCGGCGATTGGCGTCCTGGTGGCCTGGGCTCTGCTACCGCTAGCGAGCGACTACGCGCTGGCCGCACTACACCCAAACGCGCCGCTGATCGCCGAGGGTCGCTTCTTCGACCTCCTGGCGAACGGCGCCGTCGCCTTGCCCTCGTACGCGGCCGGCGCTTTCGCCGCCGCCTTCACGCGCCGCGCGAACGTGTTGTTGCTGCTCGCCGGAGCCCCCTATGCGGCGTTGGGGCTGGGCATGTTCGGCCTGCGGCGAGTCGATCCGTGGGCGACCCATCCAGCGATGACCACGCTGGGCTTGCTCGCGTTAGCTGCTTTGTTGCTCCTCGTCACTTGGCGCTGCGAGAGCGAACGAGATGACGCGGATCGCCCGTGGAGCGCGGCTCGGGCTTGGCCCGCGGCTCTCGTGGCCGTGGCGGCGGGCGGGTTCGTGGCGCTGCTCGGTCTGGGCGAGCTCGGCTCCACGCTCGATCAGTTCCTGACCCGCAGCTACCCGCGGCTGGTGCGGATTGGCGACGAGCCGCGCTTCGCGCTGGCGGAGTATGACGCCGACCGGGGTGGCCCCTGGCTGCTGGACCGGCAACATCGGCGCGGGCCGAACCCCGGCCGGGACGCCGAGCGACGGCGCTGGGTCTCCATCGAGCGCGATGGCGCGCTGAAGGCGTGGTGGAACGAACATTCCAAGCCGCGCCGCACGCGCGGTGTCGCGTGGCGCGACCTGGGCTGGGGCGTGGAGTTCGGTCGCGCGTTCTTCAACGCCGACACCGGGATGGTCACGGTGCTCCGGGAGGCGGAGCGCAGCAGCGGCCGGCCCGCGCAGGTGTACCGGATTGGGCGGGGCGCCGAGCACGCCGCGTTTTCCGCGCGAGCCTTCCCGTTGGGGCGCCGTTGGGAAGAGGGCGTGACCGTGATGGACCCCAAGGACGCCACGCTGTGGCGCTGTGTACTCGCCGACAGCGTGCCGCAGTTTGTGCCATCGCCGCTGCCCGACGGCGATCGGTATCGCGAGCCACTGGATCTCCGTGAGTTGCGCGATGGAATCGATGGTGAACCGCGGGCCTTGGTCGCCGCGGTGTTGGCCCGCGGTGACACGCCTTTCGCGATTCGCGGCGAGCGCGGCAGCTATCTGTGGAACGGCACCGAGTTCGAGCCGCTTCCCGCCCGGCTGCGCGCCGCCGCGGCCGAGCTGGAACGCACGCGGGCGCGGCCGACCGCCACGATCACCAATCGCGATCCCATCGTGCGCGAGCTGGAGGTGCGCGACGCGCAGGCGGTCGTGGTGTTCGAGCACACGTTCACCCCGCAGCGCCTCGGTGAACGCGTGCTCGCCGCGGCGCTGCTGGGGCACAGCCTGCTGCGGTTGCCCGTGGCGCAGGTGGCTGCGTTGGCAAGCGCGACGCCCCACATGGCGTACGAGTACTGGTGGCGCGACGGCCTGCTCACTGGACGCAAGCGCGCCTGGCTGCTGGTGGCGCACCTCGCGTTCGCCGTGGCCCTGGGTTGGCGCTGCTACCGGCGCCTGCTCCGCCTCGGGGCACCGGTGTCCCGGTGTCTCGGCTGGGCCGTGTTGGTGGGTGCGACCGGCGTGCTCGGTTGGATGCTCTACCGAGGGGTGGAGACCCGGCGCGCGTGGCATCGACCGCCCGTGGTGCAAGAGCCGCCTCGGTTGCTGCTCCGCAGCGCTTGACGCGTCGGGCGACGGCCGAGGCGCGCGCGTGCCGGGTGGCGACTAGTTGCAGTCGAGTCCGGCCAGCACATCGGGGAACGGCACTGGGGGGTGTCCGCACCTCGAACTCGGGTGTGGCCAGCGTGGTCTCGGCGGCGATGGCCCACGGCCCCACGCATGCGCCGAACACGCAGACCCCCGGAATGGTGGTCGCGAACTTCGGCGTGATGTCGCTCACCGCGACGTAGAACTCGATCTCGTCGCCGTTGACCAGGGAGAAGCTGCCCCCGCCATTGACGGCCGCCGTCGCGGTGAAGTCGAGGCTGAAGCTGACTCCGAACACGTCGAAGCTGCCGCCGACATCGATGCCACCGGTGAGCCCGGGGAACGTGAGGCTGGCACCGCCGCTGTAGATCGTCTCCGGTGCGCATGCATTCCGATCGGCCTGCAGCCGGCCGCTGATGTCGACACCATCCGCCCAAACGCCGAGGTTGGCCCGTAGTCTGACCCCACCACCGGTGACCGCCGAGATCGCTTGGCCACCCCACTGGACGATCTTCTGGAGCGTCGCCAGCGGCGCGACGAAGTTGATCCGCTGGCGCACGCTGGTGCTGATCGCGGCCGAGCCACGGATCTCGCAGCCCGATGTCGCCCCGCAACATTGTTCCTGGATCGTGCCGGAGAACGCGGCGGAGATGTCGAACAGCGGCTGAGTCATGATCGGACTCAGCGTCGGCGCGGTCAGCTGGAAGCTCTCGCTGAACCGGCCGATGGGGCCGGGGATGCAGGGCTCACCGATGACCGCCTTGCCGCCATTGCTGGTCACCAGCCCGAGCTGGTTCGCGGGCGGATCGAGTACGATCCCTTGCACGTAGAACTCGGCGCCGCGGAGCGCCGTCGAGGTCGGCATGGGGAAGCGCGCGGTCGCGAGCCCGGTGGAGCCGGCCTGCGCGGCGAGCGTCGCCTGGCACGCGGCGAGAATCTCGCAGCCGGGTGCGCCGATCGGCGCCAAGTCGAGGGGCAGCGGCAGGCCGCTCCAGCTGGTGGACGAGCCGCCAAGGCAGAACACCGTGTTGGCACGGGAGGCGGTGTCGTGCAGCGTCATCGCGAAGTTCTGGCCCAGCAGTGGTGGGGTCGCGTTGAGCCGTGGGGCCGCCAGCGACGTGCACTCGAAACCCATCACCCAAGGAGCGGGCGAGATCCTCTGCCACGGTGTGGCCGTGCTCTGCTGGGCCCAGCTCGCCAGTGAGCCGGAGCCCGGAAAGAAGATCGGCGTCCCGCTGCTGCAGAACGGCGCCTCGACGTTGGGCAAGTCGAAGACCACTGCGAACGGCTGGTCGGCGTCGAACGAGACCGAGCCAAAGAACGCCGAGTAGTCCTGATAGGTCGGTCGCACGATGAAGTTGATCCGCGCCCGCCGGAGCGTGGGCAACCCGGAGGCATCGGTCTCCCACAGCTCGGCGGATGCGGTCTCGCTGCCGCCCGTGGTCGACCGGGTCCGGAGCCACACGCGGCTGATCGCCTTTCTAGTGCTGAACTGGAAGGGCACGGACACCCTCTGGGCCCCGATCGGCGTGCCCCAGGGGATCCAGCACAATTGGTTGAGGGATGCACAGCCCACGCTCGGGCCGCCGCTGCCCGAGCAGCCGGCGCCGTACGAGGTGAAGCTGGCGCCGGTCTGGGCCCCGCAAGCGCCGGCGAGCAAGGCGGCCAGAGCCGCGGTCGTGAAGAAACGTATGAACATTTTGGTGAGTTCCTGTCTTGAGATGGATGACCGCCGACGTCAGCGGCGGTGAGCGGGTGGCTGGCGCCGCTCTGCCCTCCTCCCGGAAACCGCGGCGCCGGACCCTCACGATTTCCGAGGGGATGCCGCCCGCGCCGATGCCGCCCGCGCCGATGCCGCTGCTGCGGGACGGTGCCGCCGGCCCCCTGGCGCGGTTGGCCGGCGCATCGCAACATGCATGCACACGCAGCGATGGGCCCGAGTCCGGGCCAATGGACTTCCCCGTTGGACCCCAACACGCATCGGCAAGCCGGTGAGATCTTCTGCCGCGCCCTCGAGCGGGACGACGGCGAGCGCGTGAGCTACGTCGAACAGCAGTGCGCCGGCGACGCCGCGCTGCTCGAAGCCGTGCGCAACCTGCTCGCGCACGATGGCGGGCGCGAGGGCTTCGATGCCGAGATCGCCAAGAGCATTCGCCGCCGCTGAGGCCCCGGAGTCGTCGGATCCGGAGCTCGCCGGGATCGGCCCCTACCGCGTGCTGGCGAAGCTGGGCGAGGGCGGCATGGGTGTGGTGTACCTCGCCGAGCAGCAACGGCCGAAACGACGGGTCGCGGTCAAGGTCCTGCGCGCGGAGTTGATGTCCGTGGAGGTCCGACGCCGGTTCGCCCACGAAGCCGAGCTGCTGGGCCGGCTGCAACATCCCGGCATTGCCCGGGTGTACGAAGCCGGCACCAGCGACACCGAGCAGGGCCCGCAGGCCTACATCGTGATGGAGTACATCGATGGCAAGACGCTGGCGTCCTGCCAGCGGGGCAACGGCGTCGCGCGAGCGGCCCTGACGACGATCGCGAAGATCTGCGACGCGGTGCAGCACGCGCACGACCACGGCGTGATCCACCGCGACTTGAAGCCCAGCAACATCCTCATCGATCGTCACGGCGAGCCGCGGATCTTCGACTTCGGCATCGCTCGGGCGATCGATCGCGACGGCGACCCGCGCACCTTGCAGACCATCGCCGGCCAGGTGCTCGGCACGGTGGACTACATGAGCCCCGAGCAGGCCGCCGGGGATCTCCAGCGTGTGGGGGTTCGTTCCGACGTGTACTCCATCGCCGTGCTCGGTTACGAGTTGCTCGCGGGTGAGCTGCCGTATGCCGTCCGCGACCAGCCGCTCTCCCGCGCGTTGCGTGTCGTCCACGAAGCCGACGCCATCCCGCTCGCGACGCGGGACCCCCGGCTGCGCGGCGACCTCGACACGATCTTCCGCAAAGCGCTCGAGAAAGACCCGGAGCGTCGCTACGTGTCGGCCGCCGAGGTTGCTCGCGACTTGCGCAACCACTTGAGCGATCGGCCGATTCGCGCCCGCCCGCCGACGGCCGCCTACT
Organism: Planctomycetota bacterium; assembly: GCA_039029375.1. Classification (GTDB taxonomy): domain Bacteria; phylum Planctomycetota; class UBA1135; order UBA1135; family UBA2386; genus JBCCGH01. Next base: position 3,738 of record JBCCGH010000229.1, on the reverse strand, counting down.
ACTTTGGCCGTTGGGCACGTCGGCACCGTGGCCTCGCGGCGGGCGTGCTGATCGCCGCGCTGGCGTCGACCGCCGGCTCAGTGCTCGCCGTTTGGTGGGCGATCGAGGCGGGCCACCAAGCACAGGCGGCGAAGATCGAGAGCCGGGTGGCGCGCGAGGAGGCGCGGGTGGCGAACCACGCGCTCGCCTTTGTCGAGCGACTGTTCTCCGGTGCAGCACCGCAGGTCGCCGCGGGCGAGACCCTGACCGCGGCGGATTTGGTCGAACGGGGACGTCGCGAGCTGGCGAGCGGCTGGGCCGATGTGCCTCGGGTGCGCAGCAGATTGCGTTCGTTCTTGGGGGGAGTGCTGCAGGACTTGGGGCGGATGGACGAAGCCGAGCCCATGATCCTGGCGGCGCTCCGCGAAGCGCGCGAGAGTGGCGCCACGGGCGATGACCTGGCGGCGTTCGTGCTGCAAGCCGGCCGTCTGCATCTCGGCCAGGGAGCCTTTGAGGAGGCCCGCCGCTGCTTCGACGAAGTGCTGGCGATCCTCGATCTCGAGTCGACCCCCGATCCCGGGACCGCGATCGACGCCGCCTGCGGCCTGGCGGGGGTCGCGATGGCGCTGGAACAAACCGACGCAGCGCGCGCTTGGGTCGTCCGGGCGACCACCCAGGCGGCCGGCCTTGACGACCAGTACAGTCGGCTGAACGCGTTGCTCTTTGCGGCCAGGTTCTACGCCAGCGTCGGCGACGACGAGCGCGCGGAGGCGCTATGGCAACGCGTCATGCACGTCGTTCCGGTGCACGCCGACACGGAGCGCGCGGGTTTCGTCGCCGCCTCCCTGGGCATGTTCCGGCTGCGGCAGGGGCGCACGGACGAAGCCCTGCGATTGGCCGAGCGTGCGCTCGAGATCGGCGAGCATATCTATGCCGCCAACCACCCGCGCCTCATCCCGCGCCTCGTCAACTTGGCGGGCCTTCACGGCATGGCGAGGCGCGTCGATCTCGCCGAGGAGCTGCTGGAGCGGGCGCTCGACATCCACCGCACCAGTGGCCGCCCGCCGAGTCTGCACGTCTCGAAGGCGATGCAGAGCCTGGGCAACGTGCGGATGCGGCAAGGACGTGCCGACGCGGCGTGCGAGCTGTTCGCGCAGGCGACTCAGACCCAAGAACGCCTCGTCGGGCCGTCCAGCTCACTCGCCGCGAGCTTGCGAAGTCTCGGCTTGGCCCAGGCCGCTACCGGCGCTGCTGCGGCTGCGATCGCTTCGCTCGAACGCAGCTTGGCGATCGGCGCCGCCCTCAGCGCCGGTGGCGCTGCGGCGCCGGGAGCCGACAAGCAGAGGTGGGTGTACCAAGCGCTCGCCGACAGCTACGAAGCCGTGGGCCGGACCGCCGATGCCGCGGCCGCCCGTCGACGCGCCGCCGACCTTGGGGAGCGATGAGCGGCGGTGGTCGGTGTCCTCTAAGATGCCGTGATGAGCGAAGACCCTGGCGACGCGCCGCCTCCCAGCGGTGCCGCCGCGGGCGAGATCACTCGCCTTCTGGTTGAGCTCCAGGCCGGCAACGAACCTGCTCATGGCCCGGTCATCGAACGGGTCTACGGCGAGCTTAGGACCATCGCCGCGGCGTGCTTTCGCTCCAAGCGCGCGGGCGTCACCTTGCAGCCGACCGCGTTGGTGAACGAGGTGTTCCTCAAGCTGATCGATCGCCGCAGCGTCGCGTGGCAGGACCGGCAGCACTTCTTCGCGTTCGCCGCTCGGGTCATGCGCGACTTCCTCGTCGACCGCGAACGGGAGCGGGCGGCGCGCAAGCGCGGCGGCGACCGCCAACGCCTGACCCTCGACGAGAACTTGCCCGGCGCCGCGACCCACACGGTCGCGCTGCTCGACCTCAACGATGCGCTCGAACGGCTGGCGCAGTTGGACGAACGCCAAGCCCGGCTCGTCGACCTCCGCTACTTCGGGGGTCTCGAGGTTGCCGAGGCCGCGCAGGTCCTGGGGGTGTCGAAGGCCACCGCTGAGCGGGATTGGCGCGTCGCCCGCGCGTGGCTTGGCAGCCAGCTGCGCGGCGACGGTTGAGGCCTGCACAACAACGAGTGGGGGGGCGTTGTCGAGAGCGGGAGCGGGGCGGAGGGCGGCGCGCGAGCGTGTCCCTCCCCAGCTCAAGTGCCGAGCCAAGCGGTGTTGCCGAGGAAGAGGTCCTGGTTCGCGGTGTTGAGCGCAAACGACTGGGTCAACACGAACGGTCCAAGGCCGGCGGGTGTGGCGGCTGGCGTTCTGAACCGGAACGTCGCGCCGCCGTCTCCGGTTGCCACGGGAGCGAGGACCGGTGGCGGCAACGGGATGACACCGAGCGCGCCCGGTGGTCGCGGGTTGCCGAGGCCGTTGCCCTTTGTGAATCCGAGCGGCAGCTGGATGGGTGTCACGCCAAACAGCACGCCCGCCAGCCAGGGACCGCTGGCGCCGTCGTTGGGCACCCAGACGCGCATGGTTTTGGGCTGACCCGGCACCATGATCCCGCCGTTGTGGGCGACGATGCTGAGGTTGAGTGGCGCTCGGCGCGTGAATGGCGCGATTGTGTGGTGCGGGATGTAGAGCGTGCCGCCATCGGCGCGCGGGCCGCCGCTCCCTTGCCCGAAGCCGTCCTCCCAGATGAGCAGGCCGCGATTCGCGGCATTGAGCTCGGCGTTGTCGAGCGACGGGAAGAAGTAGGTGTCGAAGTCGAAGTCGAACGTGCCGTCGCCGTGGAGTACCGAGGCGGTGAACGCCAGAGCGTCGCCGTTGGCGTCCCCGAGCGCCCGCGGTGAAAAGAGGGACCGGGCTGTGGTGGTTGCCGTCGCCGCGCTCAGCCGCCGGACTTGGTTGGTCAGGTTGGGCCAGCCAAACGGGTCGAAGTCGCTCGTGCTGATGTCCCCGGTGAGGTCGATGTAGGCCCAGCAGAGCTGACCGTCGATCTGGCAAAGCGTGCTGTCGACGAGGCCTCCACCACACGTACGCATGCCACTAAAACACGGCATCCCAGTGACACGAGGCGTGGGGCTTGCGAAGGCCTGTGTCGGGCTGGCGCGGGTCGCGAATCTCGGCCAGAACCAGTTGTCGGAGACTCCGACCAAGCCGTCGTGGGAGATCGAGAGAGAAAACTCGAACCTGGTCGTGTTGAAGACCGCGGCGCGGTTGGTCTTGTGGATGCCCGGTGGGCCGAGCTTGCCCTCGGGATCCCAAATGGCTTCGAGCACGTCCCAGTCGCCTTGGTGTCCTGGAAAGCCGCCCTGTGGGTCGTTGAGTGACACCGCGAGTCTAAAGGTCCCTGGCGTCGTATGAGGACGTGTCTCGATCTGGCCGAGGGTTGAACTCGCCGAGCCGCCAAACCCGGTCATGGGGTCGAGTCGCGTCTCGTAGCCGGGGCGCGGGGGAGTGAACGAGGTGTCCTGGTACACGATGGCCGGGGGCACTTGCGCGGTCGCGGCAACGCTGAGGGCCATGACAGCCGCGGCGCGGAGGGTGATGTGGTGCATCAGCAATGATCGGTAGGGCTGCTCTGATCCCATTTGCTGGCAAGAGCGGCCGCGTCCCGCGGATCGGTTTTTTTTGGGGTGCGGTGCGTCGTCGGGGTCGGCCCGGCGCCACCACTGGTGGGCCCGTTAACGCGAACGGGGCGGCCCTCCGGCCGCCCCGGTAGCGCGGGGAAGGGCCGGGGTTGGGATCAGGGGCCGAGCCCGGCGGGGTTGGCGGGGAAGGTTTCGTTGGTGGGGCAGTT
>JBCCGH010000228.1:0-13598 GCA_039029375.1 Planctomycetota bacterium | reverse complement strand
CCTAGTGGTGTGATTCAGGAATCTGGGGCCTTATCCACGGCCCTCAGCGCCGCTCGCAGCGTTGGGTCGTCCTCGCCGTATCCACCAATATGCCTGCGGCGACCCGCCTTGCGACCGGCGCCGATGTCTCGCGGATAAGGCACCATCTGCCTGAATCCACCACTAGGGGCCTCCAACTTCCTCGAAGCCGCCGGCTCGCGACGGTGCCGCCAGCAGCAGGGAGCCGGTCAAACTGGTGTGTCGGTGACCGGTGCTGAATCGACGCCACCAAGGGATCTCCAGTCGATTCCGCGCCGTGGTCGATGCAGCCATCGGCGGCGGGACGCCGCGGACGAGACGGCGAGGGATCATGGGCAAGCGAGCTGGCCACGACGAACACCACCACGACCGCCGGCGGCCGCCGTCGCTGCCGTTGCTGAGCGCCATCGAGGGCATCGATTGGCCGCCTATCCTCGATCCGCAGGCCGCCCGGCTGCTCGCCTATTTGCAGTACCTGGACCGTTCGCAGTGGCTGCCTGGTGAAGCCCTCCGCGACCGGCAGCGTCAGCAGCTTCGCCGCGTGGTGCAGCACGCGGTCGACACCGTGCCGTGGTACCAAGAGCGGCTCGCCGCCGCGGCGGTTCGTGGCGACGAAGAAGTGAGCCCCGAGCGCTGGCGAGCGATCCCGCTGCTCAGCCGCGCCGATGTGCAGGACGCGGGCGATGCCCTGCGCAGCCGCGCCCTGCCCCGGTCGCACGGCGAGGTCGCCCGGCTGATGACAAGCGGCGCCACCGCAGAGCCGGTGGTCGTGCTCAGCACCGACGTCACCCGCTTCCTCTGGTCGGCGTGCACGATTCGCGACCACTTGTGGCACGGCCGCGACTTCGATCGCAGCCTGGCGGTGATCCGGTACGCCCGGCGCGGCGTCGCCGAACCGCCCGACGGCAAGTCGTTCGCCGATTGGCGCGCGCCGACGCATGGCATCACGTCCACCGGGCCGTGCCACCTGCTGTCGATCGACAGCACCGTGGACGAGCAGGCGGCCTGGCTGCGCCGCGTCCAGCCGAACTACCTCCTGAGCTACGCAACGGTCCTGCGCAGTCTGTGCGAGCATTTCAGCCGCAACGGCGGCGCGCCGACGAGCCTGCGCGAGGTGTGCTCGTTCGGCGAAATCGTCGAACCCGATCTGCGCCACCACGTCGAACGCGTCTTCGGCGTGCCGCTCGTCGACATGTACTCGGCGCAAGAGGTCGGCTACATCGCCCTGCAGTGTCCCGAGTCCACGGCGTATCACGTCCAGGCGGAAAACGTCCTGGTCGAAGTTCTCGACGACGACGGTCACCCGTGCCAGCCGGGTGAGGTCGGCCGCGTGGTGGTCACCACGCTGCACAACTTCGCTTCGCCGCTGCTGCGCTACGACATCGGTGACTTTGCCGAGGTCGGGGATGCCTGCACCTGCGGGCGGGGTCTGCCGGTGCTGCGCCGGGTTCTCGGCCGACAGCGCAACATGCTGACCCTGCGCGACGGCCGCCGACGTTGGCCGAGTTTCGCGTTGGGCGGCCGCCCCGAACAACTGCCACCGTTCCGCAAGGTGCAACTCCTCCAGCGCTCACTCGAGGAGATCGAGGTGCGCGTGGTGCGCGACACCCCGCTCGAGCCCGCCGAGATGGTCCTCGCCGAGGCCTACCTCAACCAGAGTCTGGGCCAGGCGTTTCGCTACGTGTTTCGCGTCGTCGACGACATCCCGCGCTCGGGGAGCGGGAAGTTCGAGGATTTCGTCTCCGCGATCGACGCCGCGGCGGCGGCCACCGCTCCACCATGCGCGACCTAGTCTCGAGCCAGCATCTGCCCGTCGAACTCGGCCCGGCCGACGCGGCGCGCATCGCCCGGCTGGAGCGCCGTTGCTTCATCCCACCGCTCCAAGCGTCCGAAGAGCAGATCCGCCAACGCCTGGCGCTGGGCCACACGATGCTCGGGATCGCCGCCGGCGCCGACCTCGTCGGCATGCTGGCGTTCCGCTTTGGCACGTTCGACCCGGCAGACTTCGCGAGCTTTCCCAAGACCTTCGACGAGCTCTGCCTGCAACCCTCGCGGCGCGGCAACACGATCTTCCTCTACAACTTGGAAGTCGAACCGACGCGCCGGGGCACGCTGTGCGCCAAGCGCCTGGCGTACTTTGCGTTCAAGATGGCGTTTCTCAGCCGCTGCACGTTCGGCGTCGCCAACTGCCGGGTCGCCGCGTACCGCGGCGCCGACCCCCGCTTCTCCCAGGAACGCACCAAGCCCAAGGCCCGCTTGCGCCGGGCGATCGACGAACATCTGGCGGGCGGCCCGCTGCCGGCGCAGGAGGTGTTTCGCGACGACCCGACCCTGGCGTTGTACCACCGCCTCACCGAGTGCCGCTTCCAGTGGGTGATCCCGGACTTCGCGCCGAGTGACCACGCGACGCGCGGCTTGCGCGTCATCGCCTACGGCCGGTTTGACCGCGCGGCTCGGCAGCGCTTTCGCGCGCTGTCGTGGGTCAATCGGGAGCGGTAGCGCGCCGGCAACCCGATCGCCCTCCTGAGCAACGCGCCGCTGCGTGCGGCCGCCGAAGCGACCCGGCGCTCCGGCAAGCAGGTCGTGTGGCTGTAGATCGCGGACGCCGCCCCGGTCAGGGTGACCGAGGTGGCGTCGGGCAGAGCCGGTTGAACCCGATCGTTCCCATGTGCTGCGCAACGACCTGGCGCAGGTCGCCATCGACCGGGCCGCGAGCGGCGACTTCGCCCGCGTGCGGGAGCAGCTCGACGTGCTCCGTCGCCCCTATGATGAGCAGCCGGGCCGCGAGGAGTATGCCGGGAAGCGGCCCGAGTGGGCCCGGCATCGGCCGGGCTGCTCGACGTTGTCGTGCAGCTCGTGATCGGCGGCTGGAGCTCGATCCCGCCCCTGCCCACGCCCGCCGAAATCCGCTGACAGACACCGAGCGGGCACGACGCATGAGGCTCTCCCCGGGGCGCAGGACGCCCCCCCGAACGGAGACACCAGCATGATCACCCGACTCCCTCTCGTCGGTGCCACCGCCCTCGTCGCCGCGGCGACGCTTCCCGCCCAGAGCTCGTTCGCGGAGCAATACGCGGTGCGGCACCCGTCCATCAACTTCAACTTGGGCGAGGCCGTGTGCGTCCCTGGCGACATGGGCGGGGACGGCGGTGCGGACTTCGTCGTTGGCACCGCCTTCGGCAACGCGATCCGGATCTATTCCGGCGTCGACGGGCGCCTCCTCGACGAGGTGACCGGGAGCTCGACCGAGCACATTGGCCACGCGATTGCCGCAGTGGGCGACACCGACGCCGACGGCCGACCGGACTTCGCCTACTCCATCAAACGTCGCTTCGGCGCGGTCGTCATTGTGTCGGGCCGCACGCTGCAACCGCGTCGCATCATCGATCCGCCTGTCGGGGGCCGGAACTTCGGCCGCACGGTGGCTGGCGCCGGCGATATCGACGGCGATGGCCATGACGATCTGATGGTGGCCTTCGATCGCCTGGGGTCCAGCACGCCCGTGATCGAGACATACTCGGGCAAGGACGGCACGTTCATCGCCCGCGGGCTCTTCGACTTCCGCAGCTTCGGCGGCGTGGGCGACGTCGACGGCGATGGCGCCAGCGACCAGGCTTACGTCACCGCGTCGCAGATCGATGTGTTCAGCGGCCGGACGCGCGCGCCCATCGTCACGATTCGGCTCGCCGCCGGCTTCGGCGCCGGCGTAGCCGCCGCGGACCTAGATGGAGACGGGGTGCGAGATCTCGTCGTCGGCGCACCGGGCGGACCGTCGTCGCCCGGCGAAGTCCTGGTGTTCAAGTCCTTCACATCGAACTTGATGATGCGCGTCGCCGGTGTGCAGGCAGGTGTCGAATTCGGACACGACGTTGCCGTCGCCGACTTCGACGGTGACGGCCGCGACGACCTGATCGCCAGTGCGCCGGCGACGGGCCTGACGGGGCACCCGGGCTATGCCGAGGCCATCGCCTTCGATGGCACTCCGACGGGGCGCGTGTTGGCGACGGTCGCGGGTAGCCTGGGCGGCGAGCGCTTTGGCTTCGCGCTCGACGTCGGCGACGTCAACGCCGATGGTCGACCGGACTTGGTGGTGGGCTCGCCGAAAGCGAGCGAGGTGGTGCGCAACGCCGGCCGCGTGACTGCGCTGGTCAACACCTCGGCGATCGATCCGGGGCGCGTCCTCGGGTTCGGCGCGTCCTGCGCCGGCTCGTTGGGCCGTCGTTCGCGGATGGCCGTGGCTGGCCTGCCCGTGGTCGGCGGGACGTTCGATCTGACGGTGCGCGCCGCGCCGATCGGCGAGCCCGCCGTCGCCCTGTTTGGCGCGGGCCGCTCCAGCACGCCGCTGGACCCACTGGGCATGCCAGGTTGCACCCTGCTGACCGCGCCGCTAGCGACGTTGATTGCGCAGACCGACATCTTTGGCCAAGCCCGGCGCGCCCTGCCGGTGCCGCCGCGCCCGGTGTTGGTCGGCGGCTCGATCGCCGCGCAGTGGTTCGTCCGTGACGTGGCCGCCAACCCATTCGGTTGGATCAGCTCGGGCGCCGTAGAGATTCGGATCGGCGGTGGTTGATCTGGCCCGCGGCGATCACGCGTCGCGATGCTCCTCGTAGCTCGCTCGGTCGGGGAACGGCCAGCACTCATCCGGGGCCTCCTCTTGCGGCGGGTTGCCCCCCCGCAGCAGGAGGTACAGGATCCACAGCGACCCGCCTAGCAGGAACAGTCCGGCGGGCACAAAGATCGCCAGCGCGACGTAGGCGAGCTCGATCGGCCCATCGAAGGCGGCGACGGTCGTGGCGAGCACAACGGCAATAAACAGCCAACCGAGCGGGAACCGGCCGGGCACGCGTTCCCACCATAGCGGGCCTGGCCGACGCTTCCTTGGGACGCTTGTGCTGCTGTCGCGAGGGGCTCGCTCCGCCGGCCGGCGGGACTTACCTTCGCCCTTCGACCGCATCATGCGTCGCGCGATCCTTTTGGCCGGCAGGAGCCGGCGCTTGCTGCCCTCCCTCCCGGTCTTGGCCGGCGTTCGCCGACCGCCGTATGCCCCCGTAGGCCGAGCTTCAGCGCGGCATGTCGCACGAATCCGCTGACTCGCTACGGCGCTTGCGCACCGTCTTCGTGGCAGCGCTCGAGCGCGATGGCCTCGAACGGGAGCGCTATCTCGCGGCGGAGTGCCGCGATGAACCGGCTCTGCGCGCCCAGATCCAGGAGCTCCTCGATTACCACGCCGCGCCGCACAGCGTCTTCGACGAGCGTTCGTCGGCGGCCACGCCGCTCCCTGACCGCATCGGGGTCTATCGGATCGTGCGCGAGCTCGGGCATGGCGGCATGGGCACGGTCTACCTCGCCGAGCAGGGCGCGCCCGTGCGCCGGCAGGTCGCGCTGAAGGTGGTGCGCGTCGGCATGGGGAGCGAGGCTGTGTTGCGGCGCTTCGAGGCCGAGCGCCGCGCATTGGCGTTGATGGACCACGACGCCATCGCCCGTGTGTTCGACGCCGGCACGACACCGCAGGGGCAGCCGTACTTCGTCATGGAGTACGCGCCCGGCCTATCGTTGGTGGACTACTGCCAGCAGCAGCAGCTCGCGCTCGACGAACGTCTGACGTTGTTCTGTCGGGTGTGTCGCGGCGTCGAGCACGCGCACCAGAAGGGCGTGATCCACCGCGACTTGAAGCCGGGCAACGTGCTGGTCACCGACGCCACGGGGGTCGCGCGGGTGAAGATCATCGACTTCGGCTTGGCGCGCGCGACCAGGCCCGCGGCCTGGCAAGGGACCCTCGCCGCCACCCAGCAGGGGCAGATCCTCGGCACACCGCAGTACATGTCGCCGGAGCAGGCGGACCCGAGCTTGACCGGTGATCTCGATAGTCGCACCGACATCTATTCGCTCGGAGTGATGCTCTACGAGCTGCTCACTGGCGAGCGGCCGTTCCCCGACATGGGGAGCCGCGGGCTGCTGGAGGTGCTGCGTATCGTCCGCGAGGAAGAACCGCCGCGGCCCAGCAGTCGGCTCGAGAACGGCGCCGAGTCGGTGCTCCGCCCGACGCCGGCGCTGCACCGGGCCCTGCAGGTGGATCTCGACTGGGTGGTGCTGCGGGCGATGGCCAAAGACCCCGGCCGGCGCTATGACACCGCCGCCGAGCTGGCGGAGGAGCTCGAGCGCTTCATGCGTCACGAGCCGCTGCTGGTCCGGCCGCCGAGTCGCTCCTACCGGCTCGCCAAGCTCGTGCAGCGCCACCGACGCCCGGTCGTCGGCGCCGCGAGCGTGCTGCTGGCACTGCTCGTCGCGGGGGCGGGCATCGCCTGGTTCGCCGTGGACGCGCGCACCGAAGCGCGGCGGGCCGAGCGCAACGCCGCTGCGGCGGACGCTGCCACCACCCTGGCCAACGCCCGCGCCGCCGAGGTCGAGCGCCAGCGCGCCGAGATCGAGCGCACCACCGACGTGCTGCGGAACCGCACCGAGGAGTTCGATCTGCTGTCGCTGGCGGTGCAACTCGACGAGACCCGGGCGCGGGAGCGGGAGCTGTATCCAGCGTGGCCGGCGCGCCGACCGGCGATGCGGCAGTGGCTCGACCGCGACGTCGCGGAGCTGCACCGCCGCCTACCCCGGGTGCGCGAAGTGTTGGCCAGCCTGCGCGTGCGCACGGCGCAAGGCGGCGATGACGCGACCGACGAAGCCGAGCGATTCCTCCGCGACACGCTGGCACGCTTGCTCGATGAAGCCGCGTCGCTCGACACCATCGAAGTGCCCGCGGTGCGGCAGCGGCTCACTTGGGCGGCGCATCTCGCCGACCTCGGCGCGACCCACGCTGAGCGCTGGCGACGAGCGCGTGCGGCGATCGCGGCGGCGGACGGTGTCGTGGCGAGCCGTCGCTACGCGCAAGCGGCGATCGACTTGCAGCCGCAGATCGGCCTGGTGCCGATCGGGATGAACCCAAAGACGCGGCTGTGGGAGTTCTACCACTTGCGTTCGGCCTGGAATCCGCGTGCCGGCCAGGACCCCGCGGCGATTCCGATTCCGATGCACGACCCCGCGACCGGCCACGTCCAGGTCACGCCCGCCACCGGCATCGTGTTCGTCTTGCTGCCCGGCGGCACCTTCGCGATGGGCGCGCAGCGCGACGATCCCGCGGCGGCCAACTACGATCCCCTCGCGGCCGCGGACGAAGGGCCGGTGCACTCGGTCACGCTGGCGCCGTTCTTTATGGCCCGCCACGAGCTCAGCCGCGGGCAGTGGGCGCGCCTGTCGCGCGACGAGCACCCGGGTTACTACGCGACCGGGCTCTACGGCGTGACCGACGCGCATCCGGTGGAGTTTGTCAGCTGGGTGATGTGCGACGCGATGACCCGCCGCCACGGCCTGGTGCTGCCAAGCGAGGCGCAGTGGGAGTATGCCTGCCGCGCGGGCACAAGTTCACCGTGGTGGACGGGCGCTGACCGCGACAGCTTGGTGCGCGACGGCCTCACCGCCAACCTGGCCGACCAGACGGCGGCACGCGCCGGCGCGCGCTGGTCGGCGATCCGCCGGTGGCCCGAACTCGACGACGGCTGGATCGTGCATGCGCCGGTCGGCGCGTTTCGAGCCAACGCGTTCGGCCTGCATCACGTACACGGCAACGTGTGGGAGTGGTGTCGGGAGCCGTTCGGCAGCTATGCGATGCCGAAGGCCGCAGGGGACGGCCTGCGGCCTTCGCCGGCTCGACCGGATGCGGACGGCGTGGTGCAGCGCGTCGACCGCGGCGGCGGCTACCAGGAGAGCGCGCCGCGCGCGCGCGCCGCCAACCGTGGCGCTCTGTCGCAAGTGAACCGCGGCAAGGTCGTGGGCATGCGCGCGGCCCGCGCCTTGGAGCAATCCTGATGCAGGTCGGTGACATCATCGGCCCGTACGAGCTCGTTGAGGTCTTGGGCGAGGGCGGCATGGGCACGGTCTTCTTGGCCCGCCAGGACGAGCCGATTCGCCGGCAGGTCGCGCTGAAGATCGTGCGCCTCGGGTTGGACAGTGCCGAGGTCTTGGCCCGCTTCGAGCTCGAGCGTCAGACGCTGGCGCGCATGAGTCACGATCACATCGCCCGTGTGTTCGATGCCGGTCTGCAGCAGGGCCGACCCTACTTCGCGATGGAGTACGTGCCGGGACTGCCGATCACCGAGCACTGTGACCGCGAACGGCTGAGCCTCGCGGAGCGCGTCGCGCTGTTCCGCCAGGTGTGCGCCGGCGTGCAGCACGCCCACCAAAAGGGCGTGATCCATCGTGACCTCAAGCCTTCCAACATCTTGGTCCGGGTGCAGGACGGCGCCGCCGTGCCGAAGATCATCGATTTCGGGATCGCCCGGGCGATCGATCAGCACCGGATCGAGGTCACGGCGCTCACCGAGGAGGGGCGTCTGCTCGGCACGCCGGAGTACGCCAGCCCGGAGCAGATCGAGCTCGCGGGCGACGACATCGACACGCGGAGCGACGTGTATTCGGCCGGTGTCGTGCTCTACGAGCTGTTGGCCGGCGACTTGCCGTTTCGCCCGATCGGGCACGGCCCCGATGACGAGCGGGCCGAGGCCGGGGCGTACGAGATGCTGCGCCGGCGGCTGAACGCCGATCCTGCGCGGCCGAGCACCCGCTTGGCGGCCCGCGGGGCGGGCGCGGTCGCGATCGCGGACCAGCGCCGCACCAGCGTGCGCGCGTTGGCCCAAGAGCTCCGGGGCGAGCTGGACTGGGTCGTCATGAAGGCGTTGGAGAGGGACCGCACTCACCGCTACGGCAGCGCCCACGAGCTGGCTGAGGATCTTGGCCGCTTTCTCGCCGGCGAGCCGCTGCTGGCCGGACCACCGACCGCGCGCTATCGCCTGACCAAACTATGGCAGCGCCACGCGCTGCTGCTGTCGGCTGCGGCACTCGTGCTGCTGTCCCTGCTCGCGGGGCTGCTCGGTATGATCGCGTTCGCGGTCGACGCCGGCGCCAGCGCGCGGCAGGCGCAGCAACAGGCACGGGTCGCGGCAGCGACCGCCGAGGTCGCCAGCGCGCGGGCCGCGGAGATCGAGCGCCAGCGGACGGCCATCGCGCGGACGTCAGGCGCGTTGCGCGAACGCACCGAGGCCTTCGAGCTGCTGTCGCTCGTGGTGCGGCTCGATGAAGCGCGCGCTCGCGAGGACGCGCTATACCCGTCATGGCCGGAGCACGTGGCGGCGATGCAGGCCTGGCTCGCCCGCGATGTCGACCGGCTGCGCCGCAACCTGCCGCGGGCGCGGGCCGCCGTGGCCGCGCTGCGGGGTCAGGCCGGAGCCAGCGACGCCGATGTGTTCTTGCGCGACACCCTCACCGAGCTCCTCGTCGACGTCGACGCTTTCCTCGCGGCACGGCCCGGGGCGGTGCGCGAGCGGCTGGCGTGGGCGCGGCGGATCGAGGCACTCAGTGTGGCGCGGTTCGCCGACCGCTGGGCTGCCGCGCGCACGGCGATCGCCGCCGCGGACGGGCGTGCCGCGAGCCTACGATACGCCCACCATCCCATCGACCTGCGACCGCAGATGGGGCTCGTGCCGATCGGCAAGAACCCGGTCACCGGGCTGTGGGAGTTCTACCACCTGCGCTCAGCCTGGGGGCCCCGCTCGAGCATCGATCCCGCCGACGTGGCGATCCCACAGCACGACCCCGCGACCGGCCACGTGTCGGTGACCGCGGCCACTGGGATCGTGTTCGTGCTCATTCCCGGCGGTACCTTCACCATGGGCACGCAGCGCACCGACCCCGAGGGCCCGCAGTTCGATCCACTCGCCGGCAGCGACGAAAGGCTGCAGCAGATCGTCTTGGCGCCGTTCTTTCTCGCCCGGCACGAGCTCACCCAGGGCCAGTGGGAGCGCCTGTCCGGGGGCGAGACGCCCAGCCGCCATCGACCGGGCCGAGATGGCGTGACCCTGGCGCACCCGGTCGAGCAGGTGGCGTGGGCCACGTGCAACGCGCTGACCCGGCAGTACGGTCTGCTGCTGCCGACGGAAGCGCAGTGGGAGTACGCTTGCCGCGCTGGGACCACCACGCCGTGGTGGACCGGCGCCGACCGCGACAGCCTGGTGCGGAATGGCCTGACCGCGAACCTCGCTGACCAAGCCGCGGCGCGGGCGGGTGCGCGATGGGGCGACATCGACGACTGGCCCGAGCTCGACGACGGTTGGCCGTGGCACGCGCCCGTCGACACATTTCGCGCCAACCCGTTCGGCCTGCACCACGTGCACGGCAACGTGTGGGAGTGGTGTCGCGACTGGTACGGCAGCATGGCGCTGCCGGTGGCGCCGGGTGACGGCTTGCGCCTGGTGGACCAACCGGATCTATCGACCGAGCGCATGGACCGCGGCAGCAGCTTCAAGGACTCGGCGCGCTCGGTGCGCTCCGGCAACCGCGGCGGCAGTGCGCCCTCGCTGCGGCTCAACGACCTCGGGATGCGCGCGGCGCGCGCGGTGCGGTAGCGTTCCGGTAATGCGGTTGCCAATCAAGGTGGCACTCCCGGTGAGCACATGGGCACCACCGGTCCATCCACGGTTGCCGCGAATCTCGTTCGCTTCCAAATACAGGTCGCCGCCCTCGCTGTAGATCCCGCCGCCCTCGCGAGCGGCCTGCCCGTCGACGATCAGATTGCCCACGAGCGTCGGCGACGTGCCAAGACAGTAGATGTTGCCGCCGTTCGTCGCGCGGCCGTTCGCGATCGTCAATCCGAGCAGCACGCTGTCACGCCCTTCGCCAGTCTGGAACGTGACGACCGTGCCCATTTGTTCGCCGTCGATGATCGTTCCGGTCGGTCCGGCGCTGCTGCGCACCGTGATCGCCTTGCCGCGAAAATCGATGCGCTCGCGATACCTGCCGGGATCGACGACGACCTCATCTCCCGGCCGCGCCGCATCGATCGCCGCCTGAATCGTCGAGAACTGCCCCGGCACCTGCCGCGTGATTTGGCCATCGACCGACGCCAATGCGCAGGAGCCGGCCAGAAGGATGGGGAGGGCGCTTCTCGCGGGTGCTTGCATGCATGCTCCAGCTTCCGGCGGCCACGACGGGTCCGGGGCGAGTATCGAAGGCGATGCGACCCCTTGTAACCGGCCGACGATCCGTTCGTACGCTTGAGCACGAAGTTGAGAGGTTGGTCCGCCAGAGCTGGTTGGGGCGCGCGTGCTCGAAGCGGCGGGTGAGACCGACGACGTGCAACAGGGGTTTCCGGACCTGCGTGTGACAGAGTTTCGGCGGGTTCGGCAGGTTCGGTGCCGCCAATTGGGGGAGGACTTGGTGCCAGGAGCCGTCGCCCACGCCTCGACGGCGGGTGGCGCGTCGGGGACCGCGCGGAGGCGGTCGGGCCACCCCATGCTCTTGAGGATGATGCGGACCATGATGCGCTGGGCGTCGGCACCGGCGTAGCCGCGCTCGACGACGCGGTCGAACAGGGTGTTGAAGTCCTGGCTGAAGTCGACGCGGATGCCATTGTCGAGGGTGGCAGGGTGGCGGTGAACGTCGTGCGGTAGCGGTTGGCGTAGCCGGGCAGCGCCCATCGCCGCCGCTTCGTCGCCGTCGCACCCTCACCCTCACCTCGAGCCTCCTCGCAGGCCCCGTCCTCTCCGTGCTCCTCCTCGGGCACCACCAAACTCTCGCCCGGATGCCGCCGGTCGCACGGCGCGAGCGCGCGCAGATCGTGGCAACCGTCGAGCCGCGGTGCTCGCGTGGCTGCGGGACGCGAGCGACGACGCGGACGTCGCGGCGCAGATCGCGGCGCACGCGGAGTGGACGCCGCGCGCGCGAGGTCGCGCATCAGGTGTTCCTGCGCGTGCGGCTCGAGGGCGGCAAGTCGTCGGCGAAGGCGGTGGGTCGCCCGGACTAGGCTCTCGCCTGCTGGAACATCGAGCGGCAATCGCGCAGCGTGGCGAAGTGTCGCCCCGGCCAAAAACTGTCTCTTTCGTTCCGGACTCTGGCCCTGGATGCCGTGTTGGGGGCCTGGCACGCGGACGCCTGCCCGACCTCGAACCCCCAGGACTTCAGGAACGAACCATGAATTTCCAGAGCGTCTCCTCTCTCGCCGCTGCAACCCTAGGGCTGTGGATGGCTTCGAGCCTGGCCTCGCAAGGCATCCATCTCCCCCCGTCGGACCTCAACCCCGGCGCCCCATACCGCGTGTTGTTCGTCACGGACAGCACCCGCGACGCGACCTCCGCCGACATCGCTGAGTACGACGCATTCGTGGCAGCGGACGCCAATGCCGTCAGCGAGCTGGCGGCGCTGAGCACCAACTGGCGCGCGGTTGCCAGCACGCCCACGGTGGATGCGCGCGACCACACCGACACAGTGCCCTCTACCGCGGGTGGGACTGGCGTGGGGGTTCCGATCTACCGCCCGGACGGCACCCGAATCGCCGCCACCTACGACCGGCTTTGGGGTTCCTCACGCCAAGCCCTCCGCGCGGCGCCACAAGTCACCGCGAGTGGCGACCTGGTCGATTCTCTGGTATGGACCGGAACCAAGTCGGACGGAAGCGCCGCCGAACCGCTCGGCTTCGAATCGTACTCGCGTGCCGGTCTTACGGACCACACCGTCTACTGGGTCTGGGTCAACGACGAGCGGGAGCACCAGCAGTTTCCCCTCTACGGCATGTCCGACGTCCTGACCGTGCCGGGACCCTTCGAGGGCTATGGCAGCGCCTGTGGATTCGCAGTGCTGGCGTCCGGGAGCCCCGAGCTTGGGTCCTCATACACGCTTCGCAGCCCCGTCTTCCCGTCCCCGTCCCCCGGCATCGGCGCCATCTTCCTCGGCGCAACGCAGCTGGCACTCGACTTGACGGCGCTTGGTCTCCCCGGTTGCCAGCTACTGACGTCATCAGAAGCTATCGTGCCCATGCAAGTTGTCAGCGTCCGGCCACCTCCATTCTCGATCAGCCACTTCGAGCTGACCCTACCGGTCCCCTCGCAGCCGTCGCTCGTGGGCATGAAGCTCTACCACCAAGGAGTCCACGTCGACTCGGCGAGCCGGATCGCGCTGAGTCAGGGAATCGCGGTCACCTACTTCGACTGACCTAATCTCAACCCCGGCGCCGCGGTCGCCGACGTCGCTCATCGAACACCGCCTCCGTCCATGAAGCCATCGGGGTAGCGGCGCTGGAGCTTCTCGATGTTGGCCTGAGCCACGTCTTCCAGGTCGATCCCGAACTCAGCGCACAGGTTCGCCAAGTACCAAAGCACGTCACCGGCCTCCTTCTGCACGTCCTCGGTGCGGATCTCCTTGCCGTGGAAGGCGCATTTCTTCACTAGCTCGATCAGCTCGCCCGTTTCGCCAGCCAAGCCTAGCGCGTAGTTGAGGTCGGCGTGGGGGCCATGCCTGGCCGTACGGCGGGCCTGCTTCTGGTAGTCGCTGAAGTTCATGTCGTCTCCCCGGTGAAGCGGGTGGTGGGCTCACACGATGGCGTCACCAGTTGGGCGCTGGCCCCCTAGTGTTGTGTGTCGGAAGTTGGTTGCGTAAGTCGGCGAGCCATGTGTGCCGCTCGCAAGGCGCTGTCGACGCAGGGCTTGTTGGTGGACAAGTCGAGGAGACGCAACGCCGCGAGCGGCGCAGAGGGCCGTCGACAT
>JBCCGH010000227.1:0-13764 GCA_039029375.1 Planctomycetota bacterium | reverse complement strand
GGGGGGGGCGCCGGCGGCCCCTTGGGGGGCCCCCCCCGCCGCGGGGGCGTCGGGCGGGGGGGGGGGGTCCGGCGCCCCCCCCCGCCCGCGACTCTCCCCGGGAATGTCATGCGCAGATCGGATCTTCGCGGATAGCGATGCCGACGACGACGCGGACGTGGTGTATTTGGATGCATACGGCGACGGGCCGTCGCTGCATCGCAACAATGGCGCGGGTGTGTTCCTGCGGGATTCGGCGGCGATCCCGGCGAGCGATGCCTCGGTCTGGGCGCTCGCGACGGCCGACGTAGATGGCGACCGCATCGCGAGACCGGCCCGAGTGAACGGTTCCGCCAAAGGGCCCCGCAGCTCATCGCCGGTGCCAGGAGCATGGATCAGAGCCTGTGGCATCGATTTAGTTACAGGCTCTGAGTGGCAGTCGCTCTACGAGAACGCCGGCAACGGCGTCTTTAGCGACGTGTCGCACCGGCTGCCGCCTAGTGGTGTGATTCAGTAATCTGGAGCATTCTCCGCGGCCCTCAACGCCGTTCGCAGCGTTGGGTCGTCCTCGCCGTATCCACGAATATGCCTGCGGCGGCCCGCCTTGCGACCAGCGCCGATACCTCGCGGTTAATGCCCCATCTGTCTGAATCACACCACTAGCAGTCTCGACCTCTATCCGCTCGCCGATCTGGACGGCGACGGCGACGCGGACGGCGCGCTCAAGCGTCGCTACGTCGGCCGCACCCGACACCTCGCTTGGCGCCGTGCCCCGGGGCTGGCCGCGCCGATCACGCTCGATCTGTACGGACCACAGCGCGGCGACCGGGCCCTGCTCGCGGCGGCGGCCCGAGAAGCAGTCATTTCCGTTCGGCGTGCTCCGCGTCGATCCTGGAAGTTGATCGCGGTCGGTGGCGGCAGCTTTGACGCCGCGGGACGCGCAACCGTCTCCTACCCGGCACCCAGCAACCCGGTCTCCTTGGGCCAATCGGTCGACTGGCAAGCGCTGGTGACGCCGCCGCTGGCGTTCACCAACCTCGAGATCACGACGCTGCTCGGTCTGTGATGCGGTGAGCTGGGGGCCGCGCCTTGGCTGTCGCTGCAGCCCGTCGCAATGCGGGCGACCGACGGCACCTCGGGTGGTCGAAACCGAGCCCTGCTGAGCGGCGGTCGCCGGACCGACGTCGCCTCGCTAGCGGGCGCAGTGAACGTCCAGGCCCTGCAAGCCCCCGTGGACGCATGGCGACGGCAGGCGGGACGAGCTCGCGGGCGAGGCGCCCTCGGGCGCTCAGCCGCTACGGGTCCGGTCCGGCATTGGAGCCGGGCGCCGTAGGAAATCGCTCCGGTCGGCGCGGACCAACAGCGTTGGGGGGCCAGCGGGCGATTCGGCCCGAGATTCACCAACCCGGAGACCATGATGCCGACCACCCGATCCGTTCCGACCCTCGTTGTCATCGCCCTCGCGGCCTGTTCCAACTTGACCGCCCAGGGCCTCATTCTGCCGCCGCCCGATCTGAATCCGGGTGATCAGTACCGCGTCCTTTTTGTGACCGATTCCACGCGGGACGCAACCTCGACCGAAGTCGCCGACTACGACGCTTTTGTTACCGCCGACGCTGACGCGGTGCCGACGCTCGCAGCCTTGGGAACGACCTGGCAGGCGGTCGTCTCCACGGAGTCTATCCACGCACTGGCGCACACGGCAGCGACGCCTCCGTTCGCCGGGCCGGTCCCGGTCTACCGTCCGGACGGGGCCAGAGTCGCGGATGACTCCACCGGTGGTAGAAGCCACCTCTGGGGAACCATCACCGGCGCTCCGCTCAGCGCCCCGGTGCGGATGACCGCTTCCGGACAGGACGCCGGCGACGCTTGGGTGTGGACCGGCTCCACCGGGGCCGGCCGAGCCGACTGGCCCCTCGGCGACACGAGCCGGCCAAACGCGACGATCGGTCGGACGCTCCAAACGACCAACCGTTGGCTGCGAACCACCAACCTGCCCCAGACCAGGTCCCTGCGTCTCTTCGGGCTGTCCGGGATCTTGATCGTCCCGCTCGACTCGGCCGAGTCCACGCGGCTCGGTTCGCCGGCGAACCCCCAGGCCTTCCTCCCCGGCACGATCTCCGGCCCGGTGATCGGCCAAACCTGGGACCCGAGGATCGACCACACGAGCTTTCTGCCCGGGGCCGTCGCCGACTTCGCCATCTTCTCGAGCGCGCCGACCAATCAATCGTTGGGGTCGTTGGGCACCCTGCTCTGCGACCTAACCGGGCACGTGGTGCTGGGCACTGCCGGCCCAGGCGTACCGTTCGGCGTGTCGTTCCCGTTCGACAACGCATTCGTCGGCGCGACAATGTGTGTGCAAGGCGGTTCGCTCGACGCATCGTCGGTGTTCCTCGCCAACGCACTTGACGTCACGATCGGCACGCGGTAGCGGCTGCACACCGCGGTGGGCCGAGGTGGCCGACGGGCGTTCACGAACCGGAGATCACGACGAGGCTCGGGCTCTGACGGATCGCGCCCCACGTCTACCGACTCTGTTCGAGATGGAGCGGGGCCGGCTCCCTTGGCGTCCGCGCCAGAAGCCCGAAGTCGTGCCCGATCCGCACCGCAGGCGGCCCCCACCCAGGCTCCGGTGCGATCAGCGCGTTTCCGTACCGTCGTCGAGGGCGTAGGTGAACGTCCGCCGAGTCAGCCCCCGGTCCACCTGCTCGACCTCGAGCTGCACCGTCCCGGCCGACGCATCGGTCAATGGGATCCGGAAGCCATAGCTCCGGCGCGCGGGCCCGCCTTGGCTGGCGCGCTCAAGCTGACGCCCGCTCCAGTTTGCCGATTGCCACGAGCCATTGGCAAAGCGGTAGCGCAACGCACCGAGCTCATCGACATGGCCGATCTCGACGACCATCTCGCCGGTGAGCGCGCGGCCGCTCGCCGCGTCGTCGGTGCGCACGTCGCGAGGATAGAAGCGCACGAACTCGGGCCGCTCGAGGTCCGCGGCGCGCTCGCGCAGCGCCTGGGCCAACGAATCGGCGAGCTGCTTCGCAATCTCGGTGCTCAACTGCTCGGCCACCGCGGCCGACTCGTAGCCCAAGAAGCCCGCGGGCACGACCAAGCCCAAAAGCCAATGACTCGCGCTGTCGGCGCGATCGAGGAAATTGAGAGACACCTCGGTCGCCGGGCGCTCGACGCGTAGCAGTTGGGCGCCCGTGGCCTCCAGGCTGGCAGCGGCCGCGACCGCGGCAGCGGTCGTGGCGTCGTAGACCTGCACCTGCAGCTGCACCTGCGGCGCGTAGGTGCGATCGCTCACAAACCAACCGCCCGGCCCACCCAGGGCGTGCAGCAGGAGATTGGGCCAGAACCCTTGGTTGAGCCATGTGTCCACGCCTGGCTGCTGCACGACGCGGGCTTCCAAGATCAGGTCGACGCCCTCGCTCTGCGCAGTGGCCAACATCGCGGCCACGTCGTCGCCGCTCGAGAGAGGCGTGACGCGGGAGAACGTCGTCGCCAGACGCTCGGTGAGCGCGTCGGTAAACGGCGCGGAGTCGAACGACACCTGCAGACTTTCGGCCTCCGCCTCGTCCACCGGCCCCGCGGGGATCAGCGGCACCTGGACGGGCGCGACCGCGACGTGAAAGGGCAGTGGCGGCCCAACGTCCGGGGCGCTCGCACAACCGGCGAGCACGATGACCACCACCCACCTCATCGAAACAAGATGCAGACTCATCGGGAAGACTCCTCGCGGGGAGTGGTCCGGAGCCGCAGCGAACTCGCCGCAGCTCCTTCGCGCATGTTCTCGATCGCGCTGCGATCCAGCGCGCAGCGAAATCCCAAAGCGGCGTCGCGGTAGCTCTTGGCGCGCGGCGCCACGCGGTCGAAGCAGTAGCCCGAGCCCAACGTGGCGAAACTGGCTCCGGCCACGAACGCTGCGCTGTCTGCCTCGGTTGTCGCGGTCCACTCGGCCACGTTGCTACAGAGATTGTGGATGCCGGCCGCGACCGCTTCGGGTGGTGTGACGTCGCGCCCCTGCGTCACCGGCCATGCACTTCGAGCCTCGGTCATCGCCAAGTCCACGTTGAACTCCGCCGGATCCACGGCCGCGCCGTCGACGGCGCAAGAATAGGGGCGGTAGGCACGGCCGCCGCGCACGGCGTACTCCCACTCGACCAGTGTCGGCAGGCGCTTGCCGACCCAAGACGCATACGCCGCCGCCTCGTGCCAGTCGACGCCGGTGACCGGCAGCTCGGACGACGCGGCCGCCGCCAGGGTCTGCTCGAGCTCGCGTCGCCGGGGCTCCGCAGGTGCGACCTCGCCCCAGTGGCGCGGCTCGCGGTAGCCGTCGCTGGCGCGGACGAACGCCAGAAACTGCGCCACGGTGACCTCGGTCTCATCGAGGTAGTACTCGGGGACGCGCTCGTACGCGAGCTGCGATCCGCCGCCGTAGGTGAGGCCATGGCGGCCGAAGGTGTCCTGCTCCTCGAGCTCGGCGCGGCCCCCGAACGTGTAGGCCTCGGGCTCCCCCTGCACCCAGCGCAGCGGCGTGATGTCCACGGCCGGTGCGCGGCGCAGCTCGACCTGCGCCAGCAGAAGCCGAGCGACTTCGAAGGTGTCGACCGCTACCTCGCGGACCTGGGCGTCGGCGGCGTTGCCATGTCGGTCCCTCGCCCAGTAGGCCAGCTCGACACGAGCATTGGACCACGAGCGGGGCAGCTCGAAGACCCCCGACCACTCAGTCTCGATCGGGTGACTCTCTGTCGAGTCGGTGCCAGCGGGCGCGAGCTCCAGCGGTTCGAGCGCGCCGCCCGCGAGATTGCGGGCCTCGCAGACCACCGCGGCGACGCCATTGGGATCGCGTGAGCGCACCACGACCTTGAAGCGGTTTTGTCCGACCGCGGTCCAGAGTGCCGCCGCCGGACTCTGCAGCTGCACGGTCGGGGGCCGGCTCGCCAGCTCCCATTCGCACACCACTGCGTCCGTGGCCGTCGCGTTGTTCGCGGCGTCCGCGACCGCCAGCTGCAGCTCGTATTTGCCGTCGGTCAACGTCTCGGGATCGATCTCGAGATCCGACCAGGTCAGCTCGCGGTTGCCAACCGGCAGGCTGACCTCGCCGCGCGTGGGGGCCACGGCCCCACGAAGCTGCCACTGCAGGGTGAGAGGCGCGGCCAGAGTGCGATCGGCAGCGGCATCTTCGACGGCCACGTGCACGAGACGCTCGGTGCCGGCAGGCTCGGCCATGAGAGTTGGCACCTCCTCGACCAGCCGGACGGCGGGCGGCCGCACGTCGCGCAGGACGATCAGCTCCCCTTGCAGCTCCGGCTCGGACGGACGCTCTTGTCCAGCACCGGTGTAGCGATACGCGCGCCAGCGCACGTCATAGGCGCCATCCGCCGGCAGGGGAAACTGGGCGTCTTGCGCCGCGTCGCGGTGCAAGCGAACCTCGCGGACCTCCGGTTCGGCCTCCCCCGCCCGGCTCGCGCATTCAACCTCGACGGTCAGCTGCACGTCGTTGAAGCGGGAGAGCGACAAGTCCAGCTGCTCCGCGTTGGAGTAGAAGACGGGCGCGCCCCCCACCTCCTCGGCCGTCTCGCAGTCCTGCGGCACGACGCTTAGGTCCGGTGCACTGGGCTCGTACACAAACTGGAGCAGCGCGGTCGCGGTCCGGTTGTCGGACTTGGCGTGGTAGATCGGCCCGGCATCCACGGCCGTGATCTCGATCGTGCCGAAGTAGCGCTCCTTTGACGCCGGAAAACCGAGCGCCATGCCCGTCGCAGTGGGCGTCGTCGTGATCTGCCGCCCCGCATCCGCGTTCACGTTGATCTTGGTCTGGATGAAGTCGCGATTGGCGGCGACCTCGAGCACCGGCGTCGTCCCCGGCACCACGGTGTAGCGGTCGGCTTCACGCACCGCAGCCTCACGCAGGTTCGCCGCCACGATCGCCAACGGGCGCGGGTCCACCGGCAAATCGAGAACCTCGGTGGCGGTGTTGCCCGCGAGGTCGGCCGCGGTCACCGTCAGGCGGACCGACGACGGTTCGCTGCCGAACTCGCCCAGGGCGTCCAGGAGGACCGTGTAGGCCGCCCCCGCCGCGTCGCCGGCGTCCGCGCGCGTCGCGGCCGCGGGCTCGCCCCCGTCGAGAGACACCGTCACCCCGTCGAGGTGCCGGGTTTCGCCCGCGACCACGATCTCGAGCTCCGCGGCGAAGGGGTCGACGACCTCATCCTCGCCGCGCTCGCGGACGCGGGCATGCTGCAGCGTCCACGCCTCGGTGCCCAAGTAGACCACGCGCAGCAGACCGGATTCCCGCGGTGGGTCCGTCAAGACTTGCGCGTAGACCTCCGCATCGACGGCCCCGGTGATGCCTTCCGGCGGAATCAGCTCGAGGCTCAACCCATCGTCGCCCGGCACCAGCCGCGTCTGCCAATCGGCCAAGGCTCGCACCGGATCGGGCACCGCCGGATCCACCACCATGTGCACGGCCGCCGTTTGGTCGACGTCGCCCAGCTTCTTGAGGCCGAGGACCGCGCGGGGCTGCTCGGGTCCGAGATAGACCACGCCGCTTTCGGCGTCCACGTCGAACGGGTCGGGGCGCGCCTCCGGCCACAGCGCCCACACCAAGACGGCGGCGATCACGGCTCCCACCGCGGTCAGCCGCGGCCACAGCGATGGTGGGTTGGCGATGCGCTCGAGAGCCGCCAACGCTTCGTCCGTGTCCGCGAAGCGGTGCTCGCGATCCTTGGCGAGGCACTGCGCAATCCACGCGCCGAGCTTGGGCGCGCGCACACCGCAGTCGGCGAGCGTCCGCGGCGCTTGCTCAAAGTGCGCGTTCAACGCCTGCATCGGCGACCGCAGGTCCCCATAGGGATGCTCGCCGGTGCACATCTCAAACGCCATGATCCCCAGCGAGTACAGGTCGGAACGCGCATCGAGCTCGGCGATGTCTTCGTGCCCCGCGAGGTGCTTGCACTGCTCGGGCGACGCGTAGAGCAAGGTGCCGCCCCGCACGCGGGTGACCGTCTGGGAGCCAGGCCGCGCCCACGTCGGCGTCGCGCTGGCGATCGTCATCGTCAAGTCGAGGTCTTGGGTCTCATCGAGCGCCGGCGCCTTGACGTCGACCTCCGCCCGCGCCGCCGCGCCCACGTGTTGACTGATGCCAAAATCGATGACCTTGGCGCGGTCGGGATCGCCCGTCTGGATGAAGACGTTTTGGGGCTTGAGGTCGAGATGCAGCAGCGACGTGCCGTCCGGGAGATGGTGCGCCTGGCGCAGCCCCCGCAGGACCTGCAGCAGCAGGTCCATCGCGTGATCCGGGGCGAGCTTGCCCTCGCGCTCGAGCAGCTCCGACAGCTCCTCGCCGCGCAAGAACTCCATCACGAAGTAGTGCAGCCCGCCCTCGGTCTTGTCGAACGTGATCCAACGGATCACGTTCTCGTGGTCGAGGTTGGTCAGCACCTTGGCCTCCCCAAGGAACCGCTCCAGAGCCTCGGGCCGCTGCGCGGCCTTGGCGTTGAGCACCTTGACGGCGACCGAGGCCCCGAGCATTTCGTCGGTCGCCTCGTACACCTCGCCGACGCCGCCTTTGCCGAGGAGCCGCCCGACGCGATACTTGCCGCCCAGCAGCGTGCCGGTCAGCGACTCGGGCTCCGCCGCGGACGCCTCGGGTGCCGCCACAGATGCCGCCACGAGACCCGCCGCGGCCTCGCCCTCTCGGGTGGCAAAAGCGGCCGCCAGCCCGGGCCCCAAGGCGTCGCCTTCGTCGGCCGGATCCAGGGCGGCGCCGGTCTGCACGTCCCGGAGCGCGGCGAGATCGGCCTCGATCTCGCGAAGGTGATGAGTGTTGGGTGCGGGGCGGTCGGAGGGATCGGCCATGGCATCTGGGGAGCGACGGGAGCCGCACGGGTGCGACCCGTTGGAGACGGGTGCCCATCGTTCCCCCACCCGAAACTGCACGAGTCCGGGGAGAAAACTGGCGAAAACCTAGGACCCGCCACTTTTTGAGCCCTCAGATGAAGGGACCGGGACCGGGGGCGGAACGCAGCGGTGTTGACCGGGTGTAGTACGCTGCGTTCCGCAACTGCCCGCCACCGCCCCGCTCGCCCCCGGGCTCTAAGGCCCGCTCGGCGCCTCGGGCGACCGCCCCTCGGCCGCGCGGTCTTTGGCGATGCGATCGATCTCGGCCGCAAACAGCGGCGACGTCTCCAGCGCCTGCTCGAACCGGTCCTGATCCAGCAAGTAAAGGTCACAAA
The DNA here is from genome assembly GCA_039029375.1 of Planctomycetota bacterium. Lineage (GTDB taxonomy): Bacteria > Planctomycetota > UBA1135 > UBA1135 > UBA2386 > JBCCGH01. Next base: position 5,548 of record JBCCGH010000227.1, on the reverse strand, counting down.
ACTCGGTGGCCCGCACCGTCGCAGTGCGCCGGCCCTCGCCGAGGAGCGCGATCTCGCCGAAATGGTCGCCGGCGCCGAGCGTGGCGACGATACGTTCGCCGGCATCGAGCACCTGCACCGTTCCGTGACGGATGAAGAACATGCAGGTCGCTTGATCACCGGCGGTCATGATGATCTCGCCCGGCCCGTAGACCACGGGCCGCAGGTTGACCGCGAGATTGCGCAGCAACTCGTAGTCGGCGTTCTTGAAGATCGGCACCGAACGCAGCATGCCGCCGAGTAAGAACATCGCCACGTCCACCCGCACCGCCGGCGGCAGGTCCTCGTTGAGATCGGTCTCGTCGAAGCCGCGCTGGCTATCCCAGCGGTAACGGTAGTGCTCTTGCACGCGCTTGCGCAGCTCCGCCGGCATCTTGTGGTTGCGCATGAAGGATTGCGCGCGCTCGAGCCGGTCCTTGTGCCGAATCCAGGCGTGGTCAGACTCAGTGACCAACCGCGCGATCACGCCGATGATGTAGGCGTACATCCCCACGCCGAGCAACATCACCACGATCATGTAGATCTTGGCCACTGGCTCGGCCGGCGTGGTCTCGCTGTTGCCGACCGTCGTCAGGATGGTGACGGCCCAATGCAGGCAGCCCACGTAGCCGGCGGGGTCGCGCGCTCCCGGCCCAGCAATCACCGTCCAGCCGCAGGCCGCCCAATGCGATAGCAAGACGACGCCGCCGATGAAGAACGGCGCGCGGAACCACACCGGGTGCATCGTGGAGACGCCCTCCCAGGTCCGGACCTTACCCGGGAGCTGCACGACTTTGATGATCCGCAGCAGCCACAGCCATCGGTAGTCGCCGAGCAGCACGACATGACCGAGAAGCGCGGCGAGGTCGACGGCCAGGCCACCGCGGGCGTAGAGCCGCGCCAGTTGGCCGGGGTGCTGCACCAGGCGTCCGTCGACAAAGCGGGCCGTGCGGAGCTTGACGACGATCTCGAGCGCGAACACTAGCGTGACCGCGCCGTCGACCAGCGCCGTCGCCAAGCTCGGCTCGTAGTAGCCAGCCGCCCGCAGGGGGATCTCGACGGCCACGAAAAGCACGACCAAGCTGAAAAGCAGGTCGATCGCACGGCGAGCTCGGCTGTCGGGTTGGAACACGCGGCGGGACAATTCCGGTGCACTTCTTCTAGTGCACTTCGTACTCGATGGGCTCGGACGGCGTGTTGTCGGGGTCGGCGCCTAGATAGAGACGGCCCGTGCCGTGGAGCAGGGCCTCCTCCCGAAGCACGTGCAGACGAAGCGCGCGCTCCGGGACCAAGAAGGAGCCGTTGGAACTCTGGTCCTTGAGGACGAACTTGTCCTGGCGGTGGAAGATCTGCGCGTGGTGGCGCGAGACGCTGTTGCTCGCGATCACCAAGTCATTGGCCGGCCCGCGGCCCATCGAGAGGCTGTCCCCGCGCCCGAGGGTCCAACGGCGATCGCCGAAGCGCACCTCGAGCGTCGTGTCCGTGCTCGTGACGGGCGCGTCGGCGACCGTCATTTGCGACAATGTCTGGGAAAGGTCGCTGCTGTGGATCGCGTGCAGCGCGAGCGGCTCGCGTTTGCCTTTGACCTGCACAGGCTGCACGGGGTTGACCAGGCCGGCGACCATGGGCGGCACGGCATCGAGCATGTCCTGTGATAGCAGGATCTCGCCCGGCTTGGCCAGGGACGCGACGCGCGCGGTCGTGTTGACGGTATCGCCGAAGATGTCGCCGTTCTCCTCAACGACGTCGCCGCAATGCACGCCGGCGGTCACTTCCAGCTCGTGCTGCAGGGCGACGTCCGACAACGCCACCGCGGCCAGGAGAGCCTGGTCACGGGCGGGAAAGCAGCACAGAATGCCATCGCCGAGGGATTTGACCACACGGCCGCCGTGCCCCTCGACGACTTGCGCGAGCCCGGCCAAGCAGGCGAGCACCATGTCTTTGGCGCGGTCGTCACCGACCCGCTCATACAGCGACGTGCTGCCTACCACGTCCGCAAACAGGACAGCGACGAAGCTCTTGCTCACGGCCGTGGATGCTATCACCGTACGGCCGCAGTCTCGAGTCGCGCCCCGCGGACTGGCGTCTGCCAGTCGGACCTCTAGCGGAGCTGCGCCAACAGATCCGCGCAGCAACGGTCGAGCGCCGCGCCGCTGATGCCTTCGCGCTCGTGGATCACGCGACGCAGGATCGTGCGAAACTCACCGCGCGCGCGATCCAGAGCGCGGTAGGCGGCCTTTGGCGCCATGCCCCAATCGTCGGCGACATCGGCAATCGCCCGCCCCTCGTGATAGTGCAACCGCAACAGCTCGGTGCGGCGCGCCAAGTCCCCTCCGGCCGCGTCGGCAGCCGCGGCCAGCCGGTCCCCGGCCTCGCGCATCACGGATTGCGCCCAGGCGCGTTCAAAGACCGTGGTCAGGCGCGCATCCTCGTCGGCGCACTCGCTCGGATCGCGGTCGGCAACCCGACGCCGCTCCTTGGCGTCTCGACTCTCGACGCGCAGCGCGATGTTGCGGGCGACGCCGCCCAAGAAGGCGCGGAAGCTGCCGCGCTGTTCGGGGTCGAGCCGCGTCAAGGCGCCGTCTTTGCGCAAGCAGTCCAAGAACACGTCCTGCACCGCATCCTCGACGTCTTCGACTTGGCGCCGGCCGTTCCAACGCGCCGAGAGGTAGGCGCGCACCACGGGGAGATACCGCTCGGCGAAGGCCACGCGTGCGTTGGCGTCGCCATCCGCGGCGGCCAAAACGACCGTCCATCGCGTGGTGGCGGAACCGCCGGACGAGCTCATTGAGGGCGGGAACGGGCTCATGCAGATTCTGGCGCATCATAGCGGGATGGAACGCTGACGCGAGCCATGTCCCCCGGGCCCGTTGCCACGGCCATGGGGCCGCAGGTTTCTTACGGAATGCACCGGGAATCGCGCACCCGCAATTGGTTGATGGAGTGACTCCGGCGGCCCTGCGGCCGACCCTGCCCACACCTTGCCCGTTGCGCGCCAGCGCATGTATCGCTGGCGCTGAAAGACCCAATCACATGCGCATTGCCACCGCCGCCGCCGTCCTCGCGTCCGTCATGCCGCCGGTCCTTGCGCAGAGCTGGACGACCCTCACGCCGCCCACCTCGCCCTCGCCCCGCGGCCCGAGCTTCGACAGCATGGTGGAGCAGCCCACCTCAGGGCGGCTCCTGCTGTACGGCGGCAGCGATGGCGGCTTCCCCGGTCTGAACGACACGTGGGAGTTCGACGGCACGACCTGGATCGCCCACACGCCCGCCATCTCGCCACCAGCCCGGATCGGTGCGGGCCGGCTCGCGTTCAGCGCAGCGGATGGGCGCACGATCATGGTGGGCGGCATCGACCCGAGCATCTTCATGCCGGCCACCGACACCTGGGCGTGGGACGGCACCAACTGGTCCATCGTCGACGCCGGGCTCGCACCCGGCATCACCTCACCCCCCGCCGGCGACGCGTTCGCTCTCTGCGGGGACCGGGCGCGCAACCGCGTGGTGCTCTTCGGCGGCAACGATCCGTTCCTTGCGTTGTTCGCTGATCACTGGGAATGGGACGGGGCGAGCTGGACCCAGCGCTTTCCGGCCAACGCGCCGTCGGCGCGCCGCGGCGCGGTCATGACCTACGACAGCGCGCGTCAGGTCTGCGTCCTGTTTGGCGGCTTCGACGGCACCAACGTGCTGGACGACACCTGGGAATGGGACGGCGCCGACTGGCGCGAGATCTCGACGCCCAACCGCGTGTCGCCCCCGCGCCAAGCGCCGGCGTTCACCTACGACGCCGCGCGCGGCCGCGTCGTCCTCCGCGGCGGGAGCACGCTGGTGGGCGGCTATTCATCGACGCTCCACGACATGTGGGAGTTTGACGGCAGCGACTGGCATCAAACCTACACCGCCACGACGCCGCCAGACTCCGACGCCAGTCAGATCGCCTACCACAGCGGCACGCAGCGCGTGATCGGCTTTGGCGGCCGCGACCCGTCAAGCTCGACCTACAACAACCGCACGTGGGCCTACCGCGGGACCGGCGCCTTCTTCGAGACCTACGGCGCGGGCTGCAATGGGGCGATGGGCGAGACCACGGTCCAACCGCTGGTCAGCGGCAGCCCCGTACCGGCGCTCGGCGCCAGCCTCGACTTCGATCTGGCGCCGATCCCCGACGGGGTCGTGCTGGTCGCATTCGGCGGCGGGCGAAGCGCGGGGGCCTTGAGTCTCGACCCGATCGGTGCCAACGGCTGTCGGCTCTATCCCAACCCCGTGCCGATGCTCCTCATTCCAATGCCCGCGCCAGGGGGCGTGGCCAATGCGCGCCTGCCCATGCCGGTCAATCCGGTGTTTACGGGCGCCGTCTTTGAGCTGCAGGGGGTCGTCCCCGACGCCAGCGTGCCCGCGCTGTTCGTCACCAGCGACGCCGGCCGCGGCATCATGCAATGAAGTGCCGTGCCTGGCCCGCCTGGCCGCTCCTTGCAGTCGCCGCGCTCCTGTCGGGCTGCGGCTATGGCTCGGCGAGCCTGGCCGGCGTGCTCGGCGACGGCGAGCGCAACAACGCCGCGCCAACGCTCGGGAGCCTCGAGGTCCAAGGAGTCGGTGTGGTCGCACCCAAGACCTCCCCGGCAGCGATCGAGGTCCTGTTGTCGGATGCCGAGGCCGATCCCGCGACCGTCGAACTGTCCATGGTCGTGCCCGGCCAGCCGCAAGGCGAGCAACCACTCCTCGCCCTGCCAGGCAATCCGACGACGCTGGAGACGTCCGCCTCTGGCGTCCGGCACGCGCTCTCCTGGGACTTTGCCGCCGAGCCGACCTTGCCGGTCGATGCGAGCTACGTCGAGGGCGTGCAGCTGATCGCTCGACTCGACAGCGGCGCGTCACAGAGCATCGTCGTCGGCCTGGGCAATGATCCGCCCGAGATCACTCAGCTCGTCGAGCCCGCCGCCGAAGTCGCCGGAATCATGTCGCTGCGCTTCGCCGTGCGCGATTCCTCCGACGACCTCGTCGATGTCGCCATCGAGTATCAGGAGGACGCCGCCGGCGCGTGGCGCCTGGCTCGGCCCGCCGGCATCGAGGAGACCCTGGCGACGCCGGAGTTCGCGTTCGCCGGCGTGCAGGCGCTGCGCACCGGCAGCCCGCTGGTGTTCTTCTGGGATACCAGTTACGACCTGCCCGATCTCGAGCGGGAGGTGCGGCTGCGCGTGACGCCCATCGATCCTGTGGTCGCGGGCGAAAGTACCGTGACCCAGCCGTTTCGCGTCGACAACAACGACGAGCCTTTGGTGCAAGTCGAAGGCGTCGCGTTCGGGCTCAACCCCAATCCGCGCCGCGGGATCCCGCTGCCGTACGCGGTCTTCGACGACGAGGGCGACCCGGTGCGGGTGCTTTGGCAATGGCGTCGACAGAGCAGCGCGTCCTTCGAGCCGCTCGGCTCGTCAGACCCGACCGAGCTCGCGGTTTGGCTCGACGATCCTGCGTACGCGCGCGCCAAGCAGATCTGCACGCGCTTTCCCACCGCCGTTGGTGGACGCGCGAT
>JBCCGH010000226.1:0-13802 GCA_039029375.1 Planctomycetota bacterium | reverse complement strand
GTCGCCTCTTACATTTTGATTAAGGTCATCGGGGAAATTGTACAACAACTCCAAGCCTTTTCCATTTGCATTTAGCGACCGCAGGGCGACGAGCGGAGCGCGAAGCGCGGAGCGAGCGCGGCCTTGACGGCGCTCGGCCGGACCGGCACCCGGCGCAACGGCGCAACGGCGCCCTGGTTGCCGACACGGCTCGAAGGGCCCTGTCCGCCGATCCGCCGTTCCCCTTCATCCTGAATCTCGATCCGGCGCGAGCCGGATCGAGCAGCAATCGAGCAGCAATCGAGCAGGGATCGAGCAGCAACGCGCCTACTTCTCGCGGATGTCTCGCTTGCGGCGCCAGACCTTGGGTTCGACGCGGATCCAGTGGTCGGGGTCGGCCTTCTTGAGGTGACGCAGGCCGCTCTGCTTGCCCACCTCGCCCGCACTGACACCGAGGTCTTTGGCGAGCAATGCGTAGAGCGCGCGCCGGTCGCGGTTCTCGGTCGCGAGGAACTGCTTGATGGTCGGGCTCTTGGGTTCCGCGGGGTCGACCTTCTTGTCGGCGTCGGCGGGCTTGTAGAGCGCGATGCTGCCGTCCAGCGCCTCGCCGATCGTGCCGGCGTCGCGCAAGCGTTCGAGCGCTGGATAGCGCTTCTTCATGCTGGCCTTGAGCGCGGCCAGCTCAGCGTTGTGGTCCTGCGCCGGCACGGCCATCGAGAGGGTAAGAGCGGCCGCCGCGACAGCGGTCCAGACATGGGTCAACCTGCGCATCACTCGCCTCCTTCCTCGAGCACGGGCGTCTCGTCTTCGAAGTCGAAGAACTCGTCGAGCTCGCGCTGCACTTTGACGTTCACATCGATCGTGACGTGGATCGGCTTCACCTCGATCGGTTCGATCTCGACTCGGTGCGAGGTGCACGAGGCGAGGCCGAGCAGGGCGAGGCCCCCGATGAGTGACTGGGGTCCTGACATGATGTTCAGCGGTCCTTTCGGTTCTGCGCGGCGTCGGCCGGCGTCTGCCCGACGCGATCGGCCGCTTGCCGCGCGCGCCCGTGGGCGTCGAACGCCAAGTCCACAAGCGCGTCGACGCCGTGGAGGTTGACGTTAAGATCGAGCTCCTGCGGCACGTCGCGACCTTTGCCGGCGAGGCGCACGCGTAGCGTAAGGTCCTCGGGCCGGCGTTCGAGCACGATGCCCAGGACGGTGAACGCGAAGTTGCGGAGGCTGTCCACGATGCGCTCCTGGACGACCTCGCGCTGCTGTTCGTTGGCAGCCTGGGCGGCGATTGGCGCGGCGTAGCTTGTCAGCATGGCGCGGGTCTCGGGGTCGTCGCGAAAGCGCAGCGTGCCGCCCCCACCGGCCCGCACCGTGCCGTCATCGAGCCGGAGCCGCAGGCTCGGCTGCCAGGCGAGACTGGCCGCGAGCCACCCGTCGATCCGTCCGTCGCCACGGAGCCGGCCTTCGCTGGCTGCCGCGAGGACCGGATCGAGCGGCACGCCCTCGAGCTCGACGCGGGCGCGCAACTCGCCGGCCGCGGGATCGACCGTGACCCCTTCGACCTTGGCGCGGCCGCCGTCGGCGGCAAAGAACCACTCGGCGCGGTCGACGCGAAGCGCGAGGGGGTCGGTCGTCACGGCAACGTGGGCGGTGCCGGCCTCGGTGCGCACGGTGCCCAGCGTGAGGCGGTGCCAACTGAAGTTCGACGGCGCGGGGGTCGGCTCGGGCGCGGCCGGCACGGCCAGCTCGGCGGCGACTCCCGCGAGCTGCCAGTCGTCGGTGCGCAGGCCGAAGTCCGCGGTGCGAAGCTCGTGGCGCGGGGCGCCGCCGGGCGCGAGCTCGCCGCGGAGCTCGAGGCGCCCCGATCCCAGCAGACCGCGCAGGCCTTCGGGGATGCCGCCGCCGGCGACTTCCCACGACGAGGTCCCGGCCGCGGGCTGCACCAGGGCCTCCCAACGCGCGGCCCAGCCCGCCGCCGCGGGCCGTTGCTCGAGCGCCACGCGACCGCGCACCTCGAGGCCGTGGATATCGACGTCGCGACCGACCGGGCCGAGGGCAAAGTCCGCGGTGTCGGTGGCCACGTCCAGCTCGATGGTGCGACCGAGGGGCCGACCGGGCACGCGGCCAAGACGCAGCGCGCCGCTCATCTGCAACAGTTCCGCGTCATCAGCACCGGCCGTGACGCGCCACTGCCCGGCCGCGCCGTCGGCACTGGGCGTCAGGTGAGCCCGGAGATCGAGGCGCTGGTCGAGCCCGGTCGCGCGCAGCTCGACGCGCCACTCGCCCGCATCGATCCGCAACGCACACCGTGCCGTCGCTCGCTGGACCGGGGCCGGGTCCCCGAGCAGCTCCTCGAGTGTCGCCCGCGGAAGGCGCACGTTAAGCCGCTGGAGCAACAACGCCCGCAATGGCAAGGCGGGCAACGCCGGCGACGCGGCGGCAGTGGTCGCGGCCGTCGCGCCAGCCGCTTCCGTCCCCGTCAGCTCGTCGAGCGGCGCCCACTGGGCAGCGTCGGCACCGGCCCGCGCGGGATCCCAATCCACGTTCTCGAGCACCACGGTGTCGACGCGCGCGGCGAGGAGGTCACGCAGGCCGAACTCCACCAACACACGCCCCACCCGCAGGGCGCCACCCCGGCCCATCACCAACTCTTCAACGACGAGGCGATCGAAGCTCAGGCGCGTGCCCTGCAGTCGGACGTCGACAAAGCCGAGCTGCTCCAGCGCGGTGCACACGCGCGCGCCAATCCACCGCGGCGCCAGGGCCCATCCCGCACCGACCAGCCCGGCGACGAGGAGGGCGCCGACCAGCAACGCGACGCGCCATCGTGGGCGGCGACGGCGACGTGCGGCGCTCGGCAACGTGGTTCCGTCGTGGTTCGGCATGGCGGCGGGAGGCTGATCGGCGAATGCATGCAAACGCCGTGCGCGCCGCGCCAATCACGATGCCGCGCCGGGGGAATGCGCGCCAGGGTCGCGGCCTCCCTTAGCGAAACTCCACGACCACGCCGCCCGGAAACGGGCCGCTGCCGGTCGCCGAAGCCGGATCGAGACTGAAGATATGTCGCACGTCGATCCACTGCGGCGAGATCAGCGGCAGCTGCAGTGCCACACCGTTGCTGACACCGAGGTTGGGCACGGACATCCTGCCCGGCGGACACAATCACCCTCCGCCTGGGGCGCGCCGGCCGCGACGCCGCGGTATGACTCCAGGATGGCCAAACCCCAGCTCACCGGCAACGCGAGCGACTTCCTCGAGCTTGGCGTGGCGTCGGCCGGGCGCGGCGATCTCGAGGCCGTCGAGCACCTCCTGAAGCTGCGGCCGAAGTGGCTGAACGAGCGCGGCTCCCACGGTCGCTCGATGCTCTGGGAAGCCGCGTACCGCGGCCGCCTGGAGATGGTGCAGGCCCTTTGCGACCGCGGCGCCGACCTGCACGCGATCGGTTGCCACTACACGCCGTGCGGCGGTGTCGAGATCAGCCCCTACTGCGCCGCGGTGTTCAGAAAGCGCCATGCGGTGGCCGAGGAGCTGCTCGCGCGCGGGGCGCGCCGCGACATCCACACGCTGGCGTACTTGGGCGAAGTCGAGGAAGTGCGGGGTCTGCTCGACCGCAACCCGAAGCTGCTAGAGCGCGAGATGCGGCAGTGGCCCGAGGAGCATCCGCAGCCGTGGACCACGCCGCTGGTCTACGGCGTGGCGCGGCAGCACGTCGACGTCGTGGAGCTGCTTATCGAACGCGGCGCCGAAGTGCGGGCGCATAGCAAGATGCTGCTGTTGCATGCCGACGAAGACGTGACGATCGCGCGGCTCCTGCTCGAGGCGGGCGCCGACGCGGCGGAGGCCGAGCCGCCGCAGGTCTCGACCGATCCCTATGCGCTGCTACTCGCGGAGTACGGCGTCGCCGCGGAGATCGATCGCTGGGACAACATGGGCTGGCCCGAGCTGGTCTATGTGTGCCGCGGCGATCGCGGTGGCGACCCCGACGAGGTCACGCGCCTGCTGGGAGCCGGCGCCAACGTCCAAGTGGTGAACTCCAAGGGCAAGACCGCGCTTCACGTCGCCGCGAAAGCCGGCTTTGCACCCGCGGCAACGGTGCTGCTCAAGCACGGCGCCAAGGTCGACGCGACCGACCCACAGGGCGAGACGCCGCTGTTCGACGCTTTGCGCTCGACGATCAAGCGCACCGAGCGGCTGGTCGAGGTGATCGCACTGTTGCTTCAGTACGGCGCCGATCCGTTGCATCGGAACAGCGAGGGGAGCACACCGGTCGACGTCGCCAAGGCGCTGCGCCGCGCCGATGCCGACGAGCTGCGGGCGGCGCTGCGACGGCCGCGGCGCGCCTGAGGCTCGTCGCGGCGCCGCGGCGCGGCGACCGGTCAGCGCCCAATTCGCGCCAAGGTCGGCGGCATCGCGTAGGTCCAAAGGTCCTGCCGCAGGTCGCCGCCAAACAGGATCACCCGGCGCCCGGCACGGTCATAGACCATGTTGTGGCCTTCGCGGTATTCCAAGGGCCCGCGGGAGGAGAAGTGCTGCCAATCGCGGCCATCCCATTCCCAGGTCCCCTGGGCCCTTGCCCCGATGGCGTCACCGCGCAATCTGCGCCAGCGATGCCGGGACCATATAGCTCCACAGATCTTGGCCGTGCCCCTCGCCGCCGAACAGGATCACCTGCCCGCGGTTGCGGTCAAAGACCATCTGATGACCTTCGCGCGACTCCAGGGGCCCCCTGGCCACTTCGTGCCAATCCAAGCCGTCCCACTCCCACGTGCCTTCGGCAGGCGCCCCGCCCGGCCGGTCGAGGTCGCCCCCAAACATCACGACAAGGCCGCGCAAAGCGTCGTAGACCAGGCGGTGCCCGGCGCGGGGCGCCGGCGTCGTCGGCGTCGAGCGCTGCGTCCAACGCACGCCGTCCCATTCCCACGTCGCGCTGATGTGGTCTGGGCCCACGGCGCCGCCAAACAACACCACCACACCGCGCTGCTCGTCGTAGGCCATCTGGTGGTCGCGACTCAGCTGCGGCTGGGGGCTGACCGCAACGCGCGTCCAATCTGCGCCATCCCACTCCCAGGTGCCGGCCTGCGCCGCCGCGGCATCGCCGCTGTAGAGGACCACGCGGCCGCGGGCGCGGTCGTCCGCAAGAGCGAACGCCACCGACGGCGGCGCGGTCGCGGTCACCTGCTCCGTCCAACTGCTGCCGTCCCATACCCAGGTCGCGCCGCCGGCGCTGGGCGACGTATCCCAGTTGCCGACCATGAGGACTTGCCCCCGGGCGCTGTCGTAGACCATCTGCCCGCTCTTGCGCAGCCCGGGTCCGTCGGTGGCGGCGAGCACCCAGTGCCGCCCGTCCCATTCCCAGGTGTCGGGCGAGGACTCGGCGGGCCCCGCCCCAGTGTCGAGCTGGCCGCCGAACACGACCAGCCGGCCACGGCCCTCGTCGTAGCACATGGCGTGATGGGAGCGGCGGGGCGGCACGACCGCGCCGGAGGCACGCTGCCACTCGTTGCCAAGCAGCTCCCAAGTGTCCCCCTGATCGAGGTCGCCGAGGCGGCCGCCGAACAGCACGGCCACGCGGCCCACCGGATCGAACGCCACGCGCGCGTCGTCGCGCAAGACGGGCGCGCTCGTCATCGCGCGCTCGCTCCAGACGTGGCCGCCCCATTCCCACACGGTGCCGGCATATCCATCGAGGTCCGGATCGACGCCGTCGGAGCCGCCCACGAGCACGGTCTGGCCGAGGGTCACGTCGAAGAATAGCTCGTGACCGGTGCGACCCGGCGGACCGGTGACGGCACGCAGCTCCCACATGGTGCCATCCCACTCCCAGGTCTGGCCGGGTCCCGACGTGCCCGTGCCGCCGTGGACCACCACGCGCCGCCGCCACGAGTCATAGGCCATCGCCGGCACGAGCTCGGGCGGAGGCGACTGCGCCGGGGTGCGCTCGATCCACTGCACACCGTCCCATTCCCACACGTCGGTCTTCACGTCCGGCTGCCGGGCGCCGTACAGCACGACGCGACCGCGAGTCTCGTCGTAAACCATGTGGTGACCGGTGCGGCCCGAGGGACGCAGCCCCGAGGCGACCTCGCGCCAGGTGCGGCCGTTCCACTCCCAGGTGTCGTCCAGAGGCTCGCCGGTCGCCGCGTCGAGCCCGCCGAAGAGCACGAGAAGGCGGCGCCGCGCATCAAACGCGACTCCGGGTCGTGACCGCCGCGACGGGCCGCCGAGGACCGTGACCGGGAGCCAGCTTTGCCCCTGCCACTCCCAGACACTGACACCACCGTCCTGGATCGCCGGCGCGCCGCACAGCAGGACCCGTTCCTGCACCGGGTCGAAGACCATCGCATGGCCCGTTTCTTCGACGGGCCCGGCGGTGGGCAAGCTGGTCCAGAAGGCCGCCAGGCGCGGTGTCGGCGCGCGTGAGTCGCTGCTACAGGCCAACGACAAGAGGCAGAAGACGCCGCTGGCGGCGTATCGGATCAGGGCAGGCATGCAGTTTTCCTCAGTCCCGGGGGCAGCCATCAGACCGTCAACCCGTGCCCTGGTGTAGTCCCCTGCGCCGCGACCCGTCACTCCCGCACGGCCCCGCCCCATCGGGCCCGGCCAAAAAAAAAAGGAGATCCGATTACTGAGCCTGCGGCGGTCTCTCGTGTGGGACCGGGCAGCGGGTGTTCCGGCGCGGATCGGACCGCCCGTCGCCGCAATGTAGATCAAGCAGTGTGCAAAGGATCAGAACGATGAACGCTTTCGGTCATGAAGAACGGTTCCCCTCGGCGCGCTCCAGCCGCCGCACCCCCGGGCTGTCGATGGCACTCGCGGCCACGGTACTGCTGGGGCCGTGCGCGGCCCAGGGCGCGCCGGAGGGCGAGCTGGTGCGGCCCCGCGACGACGTGCGCGACCCCCGAGCTGGCAGCGCCGACATCGCGCGCAGCCGCGCGGTCGACTTCGACCTGGATCGGCTGCGCGACGCCGCGCCCGGTACCGAGCTCCGCGTTCGCCCGTTCGCCGACACCAGCTTTGACGTGATCCTGCAGCGGCGCGACGCGCTGGCTGGGGACCGGGCGGTGTGGCACGGCACGTTGGGCGGGCTGCCGGACTCGCACGTCCTGATCTCGACGGTGGGCGGCGGCGTGGCGGCGTCGTTCTATCCCAACGACGGCCGCGCGCCGATCTACCTGCAAACCGCGCCCGGCATGATCGTGGCGCGGCAGTTCGCCGCGGACGCCGGCCAGTGCGGCGTGGCGGGCGCCGCGCAGCCGGCGCTGCCGGCCGGCGGGATCTCCACCGCCCGCCGCACGGCCGCTGGTTGCACCGCCTCGGGCGACGTCGTCTCGATTCTGCAGGTCTACACCCCCGCGGCCGAGACCCAGGCGGGCGGCACGACGCAAATCGATGCGCAGGCCCAGCTCTTGCTCGCCGAGCTCAACTTGGCGGTGACCAACTCCGGCATCCAAAACCTGCAGTTCGTCCGCGCCGGGCTGCATCGCACCGACGATGGCTTCCTCTGCAGTGGGTCGAGCTTGAGCAACTGGCAAAACACGCTGTTCGCGCTGCAGAGCCCCACCGACGGAGTGATGGACGAGGTCCATGCCGTGCGGTCGAGCACCGGCGCCGACCTCGTCGCGCTGCTGGTCGCCGACGATCCCACCTGCCAAGGCGGCACTGGCGGCTACGCCGGCGTTCTCACCTCGGCCAGTGGCTCGGCCGAGTCGATCGCCGCGTTCAGCGTGAGCAACTACCTCTACAACTACGTCTTCCCCCACGAGGTCGGCCACAACCTGGGCTGTTCCCACGACTGCGGCACTGGCTGCGGCACCGGTCTGTATAGCTACTCCAACGGCTACAAGTGGGCAGGATCACAGCCGGGGACCAGCGTGATGGGCTACCAGGACGTGTCACGCCCGTATTACCCGATCTTCTCCACCCCGCTCATGCAGCGCGGCGGCGTGGCAGTCGGCAGCGCGGCGACCGCGGACGCGACCCGCACGATCGAGGCGACGCGACAGGTCATCGCCAACTATCGCGGCGGCTGCGTCGAACCGTTCGGCACCGGCTGCGCCGGCGACATCGGCGCCATGGACAGCACCAGCCCGGGCGACACCTACCGCGTGCTCGGCCAGTCGCCGGCGGGCGTCGGCTCGCTCTTCATCGGCGCCAGCAAGGCCACCTGGAACGGCCTGCCGCTGCCGCTGGATCTCGGCCTGGTGGGCGCAACGGGCTGCACGATTGAAGCTTCGCCAGACGCGGCGCTGTGGACCGGCAGCATGCCGACCTCCGGCTCATGGATCGTGATTCCGGTGTCGATTCCCAGCAACCCGGCACTGGTCGGCGCCCGGCTGTATCACCAGTGGCACTTCTACACCGGCGGCCCGCTCGCGACCTACCAAACCAGCCGCGGACTGCAGGTCGAGATCGACGCGTAGCGGCACGCCCGACGCTATCGTGCGAGCGTGTATATCGCGCTCGCCGTTCTGTTCGCGCTGCTCGTCGCGTTGGTCGTCTACGACCTCACTCAGCGCAAGCACGCGATCCTGCGCAACTTCCCGGTCATCGGCCACCTGCGCTACCTGCTCGAGGCCATCGGCCCCGAGCTGCGGCAGTACATCGTCACCGACAACGACGAGGAACGCCCGTTCTCACGCGATCAGCGCCGCTGGGTCTACGCCAGCGCGAAGCGGCAGAACAACTACTTCGGGTTCGGCACCGACAACGAGGTCGAGTCGGCGCCCAACTACCTGATCATCAAGCACGCGGCGTTCCCCTACGCGCCGGCGAACGGCGCACATGACGCGGACACGCTGGCCTGCGCCAAGACGCTGGGCGCCGCGCGGCGTCGCAAGCACGCGTTCCGGCCGGCTTCGGTCGTGTCCGTGTCGGCCATGAGCTACGGCTCGCTGAGCGATGCCGCGGTGGAAGCGATCAATCGCGGCTGCGCACTCGCCGACGCGCTGCACAACACCGGCGAGGGCGGGATCGCGCCGCACCACGACCACGGTGGCGGCCTGATCTGGCAGCTCGGCACCGGCTACTTCGGTGCGCGCGATCCGGCGACCGGTCGCTTCGACCTGGCGCGCTTTGCCGACAATGTGGCGCAACACCAGGTGCGCGCGATCGAAGTGAAGCTCAGCCAAGGCGCGAAGCCGGGCAAGGGCGGGATCTTGCCCCGCGCCAAAGTGACGCCGGAGATCTCGGCCATCCGCGGCGTGCTGCCGGGCCAGGACTGCGTGAGCCCACCGGCGCACTCCGCGTTCCGCGACGTGGACAGCCTGCTCGATTTCGTGGAGCAGCTGGCTGACACGACGGGCCTGCCCATCGGCATCAAGTCCGCCGTGGGCGAGCAGAGCTTCTGGACCGAGCTCGCCGACCAGATGGGGCAGCGCGGTCGCGGCGTCGACTTCATTGCGATTGACGGCGGCGAAGGCGGCACGGGCGCGGCGCCGCTGGTGTTCTCCGATCACGTGGCGCTGCCGGCCAAACTCGCGATCAGCCGCGTCGTCCGCACCTTTGCCGAGCGGGGTCTCCACGAAGACGTCGTGTTCGTGGGCAGCGGCAAGCTCGGCTATCCCCAGGAGGCACTTTTGGCGTTCGGGCTCGGCTGCGACATGATCGGCGTCGCGCGCGAGGCCATGCTCGCCATCGGCTGCATCCAGGCGCAGCGGTGTCACTCCGGCCACTGTCCAACCGGCGTGGCGACGCAGAATCGCTGGCTCATCCGAGGCCTCGACCCCACCGACAAAGCGACCCGCCTCGCCAATTACTTGGCGGTGCTCCGCAAAGAGATGCGGTGGCTATCTCACGCCTGTGGGGTGGCGCATCCGGCCCTCCTTACGCTGGACCACTTTGAGATCCTCGACGACCGCTTCGGCAGCCAGTCGGCGCGTGAGGTGTTTGGCTATGCCGAGGGCTGGGGGCTGCCGTCGGCGGCGGACCGAGCCGCGGTGACAGCGGCGGATCCGACCGGCTAGCTGATTTGCTGATGCCGGGATAGACGGCGCCGCACGGTCATTGCCCCGTCTGGTCGCACCCCCGGAGCCGGCCTCAGGTCCGGTCTGAGGCCAGATTGAGGGACCCACGCGGGCCGAGTCGCCCGTCCCACCGGGTAGGATGGAGGCCAGGATCAAGGAGACCCCAGCAGTGCTCATGGCCACCTCACGTCTACGCTCGGTTTCGCCCTCCATGCTCGCCCTGGCCGCGGTCGCCAGCCTCGTCGCGGTCGTCGTGTCGCATCGCCAAGCGACGCACTCTGACGCCGAGGCCGTCGCGCACCGCGCCGATAGCGCCCCGACTTCTGCGGCACGCGACGCCGCGATCCCGGCCGCGACGCCGGCCGTGGGCTGGATCGAGAACCGTGGCCAATGGGATCATCCAGCGCGCTTCGTGTTGCGTGGCGCCCTGTCGATGTTCTTGGAGCCAAGGGGCTGGACGGTCGACTTGGTCGAGCGCACCACGGAGCTGCGCGCCGCGACCCCCGACGCCCCCACGCCGCGCGCCCATCTCGGCGATCTGCGCACCGAGGCGCGCGCGACCGCGCTGCGCATGACGTTCACGGGGACGCGCGGCGCCGCCCAGCTCGACGGCATGCACCCCTTGGCTTGCCGCCACAACTACTTCCTCGGCAGCGATCCGGAGCGGTGGACGACAGACGTGCCGGTGTTTGCCCAAGTGCGCTATGCGGACCTATACCGCGGCGTCGACGTGCAGGTCCGGCTCCAGGACGGCACCCCCGAGTATGACCTTCTGCTGCAGCCCGGCGCCGACTTGGCGACGGTTGCCGTGCGCGTGGACGGCGCTGACGGCCTGCGGCTCGAGGCGGACGGTGCACTCTACATGGACACATCGCTGGGCCCGGTGCGGCAGCCGGCGCCGACGACCTGGCAAGAGGACCCCGCCGGGGCGCGCGAGAGCGTCACCTGTCGCTATGTCCTGCTCGATGAGCAGCACTTTGGCTTCGCCGTCGACGGCTGGGATCCAGCGCTGCCGCTCACGATCGATCCCGGGCTGCAATGGTCGACGATGGTGCGCGGCGCAACGTCGACCGGCGTGCCACGCACGCAGCTGCGCGCAGTGCACCTCGCCGACGACGGCTTTGTGACGGTCTGTGGTGGGACGTTCGACACGCAGTACCCGACGACGGCCGGGGCGTATCAGACGGCACACCTCGGCTCGAGCGATCTTTGCCTGAGCTGGTTCGACCCGACGCAGACCGGCGCCGCACAGCTCATGCAGTCGACGTTCATCGGCGGCTCCGGCTCGGAGATCGCCGCCGCGTTCGAAGTGGACGCGACCGGCGTCGTGACGCTCTGCGGCCAGACCAACTCGGGCAACTTCCCCACCTCGACGGGAGCGTATCAATCCACCGCGGGCGGCCGCGCGGACGCGTTTGTCGTCCAGATCGACCCCAGCCAAACCGGCGCGGCGCAGCTCACCTACGGCACGTTGCTTGGCGGGGCGGACGCCGACTTCGCCACGCGCTGCACTTTCGACGGCCCATCCGGCCTGCTCACCCTCATTGGCGACACTTCGTCCACCGGGTTCCCGACGACGACCAACGCCTTCGATCGGAGCTTCAACGGCGGGTCCGTGGCGTTCCCGTTCGATTCGTTCGTCGTGCGCCTCGACTTGACGCAAACCGGCGCCGCGCAGCTCGTCTACTCGACGTTCTTCGGCGGCACGAGCTGGGAGACGTCGACGGCGCTCGTGGTCTCGAGCAAGGACTGGATCGGCATCGGTGGCGAGACGGTCTCCACCGACCTGCCCGTCACCTCGACCGCCTATGACCAGACGCAGAACGGCATGGCGGACGCGTTCATCACCTGGTTCAACCCCAACTTCGTGCCGGCGCTGCAGCTGCGCTACTCGACGTTCCTCGGTGGCTCCGGCGCCGACGCGGGTGTGGCGATGGTGCAGGATGCCAACGAGGTCGTGACGCTGACTGGCAACACGTTCTCGGCGGACTTCCCCGTCACAGCGGGTGCCTTCGACCCGGACTACACCGGGACCGTCACCGACGTATTCGTGACACAGATCGACCCGCGGCTGCCCGGCGACGCACAGCTGGTGTTCTCGACCTACTTGGGCGAAGACGGCTCCGACAACGTGTTTGGCATCATCCGCGACGACGTCGGCCACATCACGGTCGTCGGCGACACGTCCTCGACGACGTTCCCCACCAGCGTCGGCACGCACGACGACACCTACAACGGCGGCCCCTCGGACGTTTACGTCACGCGGCTCGATCCGCTCAAGACCGGCGCCGCGCAACTCGTCTACTCGACGTATCTCGGCGGTGGCGTCGGCGGTGAATTTGGCACCGACCTGGGCTACGCCGTCGACGGCAACAACAAAGGCGCCGTCGCGATCAGCGGTGAAACCAACGCCGACAACTTTCCGGTCACGCCCGGCGCGTTCGCCAACCCCGGCACCGTGAACACCGATGGGTTCTTGGCGACGCTCGACATGCTGCCCACGGGCGTGAGTGTCTACGGCGAAGGGTCCCGCGGTTGTCGCGGTGTCCCATGGGTCTCGGCGCTCTCGACGCCGAACTTGGGCAACAGCAGCTTCATGCTGACCTGCGGCAACGCGCCCAGGCTCGGCGCAGGGCTCCTGATCGCCAGCACTGGGCCGGCAGCCGCGCCGATCCCCATCGAAGGCATCGATCTTTGGATCGACCTGTTGAGCGGATCCACGGTGTTCTTGCCCGTATTCAGCGACCCCCGTGGCCTTAGCGAGCAGTTCGTGCCAATCGACGGCGACGGGACGCTGATCGGCCTGTCCTTCTACGCCCAGTTTGTGTGGGTCGCGACCGGCTTGGAGACCTGCCCACCGCTCGGTCTCTCGGCCTCCAACGGCGTGCAAGTCACGATCCTGCCGTAGCGGGGTCGCGCCGCGCCGCGGCACACCTCGCTCGTGCAGCGGTTGCGAACGGGCGAGGTGCCCAAGGCGCGAACCCGTATCCTCGTGAGCACCCACCGAGTGCTCGAGCCGAGGAGATCTCATGCGCACCCTGCCCGCCGGCCCGCGCCGGCTTCGTCCCAGCGCCGCCGCAGCGCGGATGCTGCTGGTGCTCCTTTACCTCTGCCCCATGGCGGCGGCCCAGCCGCAGTTCGCCGACGTGCCCATGCAGCACCTCCCCGCGAACGCCGACTTCACCCATTCCATCACCGCGGCCGACGTCGACGGCGATGGGGATGCCGACCTCATCCTCGGCAACCGGGGCGCTCAAAACCGGCTCTACCTGAGCGAGGGCGATAGCACTTTCAGCGACGTGACCACCACGCGGCTACCAGCCGACACCGACCTCACGACCGCCATCGCCACCGGTGACGTGGACGGGGACGGAGATCTGGACGTCGTGGTCGGGAACGCCGCTGCCAACCGGCTGTATCTGAACGACGGCACCGGAGTCTTCACCGACGCCAGCGCCGCGCGCCTCCCGGCCGACAACGACGAGACGCTTGCCGTGGCGTTTGTCGACGTGGACGGCGACGGCGACTTGGACCTCGTGCTGGGCACCAGCCGAGGCCAGGACCGCCTCTACATCAACGACGGCGACGGGACGTTCGTCGACGAGACCGCCGCCCGCCTACCGACCGACACGAGCTCGACGTTCGCGCTTGGCGCCGCCGACATCGACGGGGACGGAGACGCCGACCTGATCGTCGGGAAGCCCTGGGGTGTCCAAGACCTGCTGTATGAGAACGACGGGCAAGGCGTGTTCACGGACCGGACCGCCGGTCAGCTGCCGCCGCAGAACCGGGGCACCACGGGCATTGCGCTCGGCGACATCGACGCCGACGGCGATCTCGACGTCGTCATCGGCTGCAACGGCTG
>JBCCGH010000225.1:0-13838 GCA_039029375.1 Planctomycetota bacterium | reverse complement strand
GCGCTTTGGTGTGTATCGGCCCGAGCCTCTGGCGGTGGCGCCGGGCGACAAGCTGCGCATCACAGCCGGCGGCAGCACGATCGACGGCAAGCACCGGCTCAATAACGGGACGATCTACCGGCTGCGTGGATTTGATGGCGCCGGCAACCTGCAGCTGACCAATGGTTGGACCATCGCCCGCGACTTCGGTCATGTGGCGCACGGCTATGTGGTGACGTCGCACGCCAGCCAGGGCAAGACCGTCGACACCGTGCTGGTCGCGGCATCGACGCGCTCGCTGCGCGCGACGTCGGCCGAGCAGGCTTACGTATCGGCGAGCAGGGGCAAGAAGCGCGCGATGATCTACACCGACGACAAGCAGTCGTTGCTGGATGCGGTTGCGCGGTCAGAAGACCGGACGACGGCGACCGATCTGCTGCGCCGGCAGGCACAGGCCGAACGGTCGCACGAACGCGTGGTGCAACGGGAACTGGAGAAGGTGCGTGGGTGACGAGGTGCTGCGCCGCTACGCGACGCGGCTGGAGACGGAAGGGCCGGCAGCGGTCTTGGAACCGGATGCAATCGACGATCTCGGCTGCTTCGGTTGGCTGCGTGGCGCGCGCGAGCGGGCGTTGTTCCTGGAGCTGCGCAAGGCGTCCGGCGACTCGCTGGCGATCGCCTGCGGGCTGATCGAGACCGTCGCCTTCGACCCGTCCGAGGGAATCACCATCACCGCCGGCGTGACCGTGGCGCGCATCTGCGGCCGCAACCTTGCGGTTGAGCTGCGCCCCGGCATCCAGCTGCATCAGGGCCTGCTGCGCCAGCGCATCAGCTGGGTGCAGGAGGCAGGCGAAAGCGCGGCGACGCTGGCGCCCGAAGGGGAGTGCGTCGTGGAGCAAGTCGCGTGGTAGCCGACGAGGCGTGCACGACCTTGTTGCCGGGCGCGCACCAGGGCTGAATGGCACGGGATCATGCCGGGGCAGGGAAACTTCCTCCAAAAAAAGCCGGGCGACCGACAGATTTCTCCAGATTCCCGATTTGTATATAGATCGAACGATTATCGACGGGTCGCCACCTATCGGTGGTGCCCTGGCTCTACGTACGCTATCGTGCTCGCTTCTGCTAGCCCCACGTCCTCGCGCAGGAGCCAAGTCATGGTCATTCCTCCCGCCGTCGCCAGCGCAGCACCCGGTGACGGCGTCCTGATCGTCGCCATCGTGGTGATGGGCGTCGTGGCGATCACAGCCTTCGCGGGCTTCGTGATCCTCGGCCTGTCGCGTCGCAACGTCGGTCGCGACCAGATCACTTCCACGGAGGTGTCGGTCAACGTCAGCACCGCACGGATCAGCCTGCTCGCTTTGGCCGCCACGGGAGCACTTGCGGTGGGCGTGTTGCTCGTCCGTTATCTTTGGTTCTAGCGCCCCCAAGGGGCCACGGCCGCTTGTGATGACCGGCTTGCGAGAAATGCCGCGCCTCCGCTTGGCGCACGCGCAGCTGATGGAGGCGGTCGGCCAAGCGGGCTCGGCGTCGTCTGACCCTCTTTCAAGGAATCTCCTCGTCGAGGCGCCGCCGTTCATCACGCGCTGCTTCGACGCGCGGATCCGAGCACAGATTGTCGATCTGTGGCCGGGCCCAGCGCGACGTCGCTCCGGCAATTGGCTGATCGCACGGTGGGCGACCCTGGTGTGCCGGCGAGTCGTCGACAGGCTGCAGCACTGCGACCAGCATTTTCCAGTAATGTCAGCCCGGGCGAAGGCGCGGTTTTCCTTCCCGGAGGCGCTCGTGAGGTTCACGCAGCAGATCGGCCGGGCGGGGCTGGAGCAGGCATGCGACCTCCGCAACAGCTTCGACTCGTTTTGGGAGCGGCACGGGTACGAGGACCGACTGGGGGGGCTGGTCGGTGAGGACGCTTACCGGCTCGTGCGCGAGTCCGTCCGGCGGTCCGTGGAGCGTGGCAACCTGCCAATGCCCGCCGGAGACCTCGCTCCTCCAGGTAGCGGGCGGCCGGCGGCGGCCGATCTGTATCTACGCTATCTGCGAGCGTGCCTGGGGGAGGGTTGGAAGCATCGCGCCACCAAGAGCGAGTTTCTCTCCCTCGATTCAATGATCGCTCAGGGCATCGAGTTGTCCGCGAAGGATGGCGACGACCACACTGCCTCGGAAATCGCCGCTGATGTTCTGCTTTCCTACGTGGACGAGGCTGCGCGTGATCGTATCAAAGCGATGTTTCGGCACGCGAGCATCAAGGCCGCCGCCTCCGAGTTAGGTGCCTCTGCAAACGCTCTGTACCTGCTGCGGAAGCGCCTGAAATGCGATTTCGGTCTGGAGCGGGCGCTTCGACGGCGACGCCAAGACGAAGGTCTTGTTCCGGATATCAAGACACCCAGATCCCTGCATGGATCGGCGTGTCGATTGTTCCTGCATCGGGTCCGTAAGTTTGGTCTAGCGCGCTTCCTAGAGAATGTGTGGGACGAAGTTTGGAACGACACCACTGGGCACTACGCGATGCCGTGTGGTAACGACTGTCAAGCAGTCATTGACTCCGAGTTTGGCGCCCACGACGGCCTGCGTGGGCGTATCGACCAGCTGCACGTCATCTCGAAAGCTCGCGGCGACTTCGCGCCCCCAGGCGCTGCGCACCGCGGCGCGGCGTGGCATGCTCTGTCGAGGCTGTCGATTGGCGATGGCCGACTGATTGCTCCATGGATCGTTGGCCATTCGCTGGACGAACTCTGCGCCGTCGCCAACGGGACGCGGGCCTTACAGCTGAGCATGCTTCGGTTTCGGCTCGTCCAGCGGGCCATCGTCCGCAGGCTGATCGAGCCGACGGCCGACGAGACGGTGGCGTGACCGCTGCGCGACGGTTGCGCAGCCCGGCGGAGAGCCAAAATTGCAGCTCCGTCGCGCCGAAGCAGTGCTCAGTAGTGACGACGGGCCGATTAGCTGCCGCCGAGACCAGTCGTTCAGAATGTGCCCAAGGTCAGATCCAGGCCGTTGCTGGTGATGATCCCGCGAGGATTCGCAGCGGGCGCAGGTGCCCAGGCCTGAAGGAACACCTGGCCGCCGAGGAAGACCGGGTTTGTGGGGATCGTCAGAGAAAACTGGCTGGTTGTCGGGCCGGTCATCGCAGCGGGCAGTGGCGGTACTACCAGGTTGTGGTGTAGCCAGCATCCGGTCATGCCAAACCCGTCGAGCGGCAGGGGAAGAGCGAAACCGCGAAACATGGTCTGCGAAGTGCCGAGCGCGGCGAAAGCAGCGCCGGTAGGCGCGTTGGTGATATCGGCAAGGAAAGTGCCGCCGAGCAATGGTTTGGACGAGCCAGCCGCCGCCATATCCAGGTTTGGCAGGCCGCAACCGTTGCCATATTGGGCTACCGTCGCGGCCCGTGCGCTGCTTGAGTATTCCCAGGTCTGTGACTGTGTAGGGCGGCCTCCAAAGAGGACTGTCACCTTGCGCGCAGAATCGAAGGCCATGCCGTGCCGAATTACCGGGTAAGGTTCGCTGGCCGGTGATCGCTTCTGCCAGCCGCTGGTCGTGCCTCCATCCCATTCCCAAACGCCGAAGCCGGAGGTGACGGTCCCCGTCACGGCAACGAGCCGCCCGACGGACTCGTCGTACACCATCCTTCCGCTGGTGGATGAAGGCAACCCGGGAGAAGGGTGGCGTTGTAGCCACTGCACACCATCCCACTCCCAGATGAGAGCGTCGGAAGAACCATAGTAGACGGCCCGAACTGTTCTTTGGCGTCGAACGTCATAAGCCATGAGATCCCGCTCGGCGACGGTCAGTGACGACCCGGGCGACCCCGTGTGGGCAAGGGCCCAGTTAGCGCCATCGTACTCCCATGTTTCCACCGGACCTCCGGTCGCGGAGGTGCCGACAAGTACCATCCGTTGCCGGCTTCGGTCGTATACCATGTGGTTGTGGTATCGCGGCGGCGGAGAAGCCGCAAACACGATGGCGCGCCATGTGTTCCCGTCCCACTCCCAGGTGTCAGCGAGCGCCGAACTGAAGTAGATGCCGCGGGCGCCGCCAAACATAACCGTTACCCGTCGATGGGAGTCATAGGCGAGTCCCTGCGCGTAGCGGCCCACAGGCCCCGAGACAATGCGATGGGTCCAGGAAACTCCGTCCCACTCCCACGTATCTCCTAGGTCGCCGGAGCGGTAGCCGCCGAAAAGCACGGTGCACTGCCTGGAGATATCGTAAGCCATGGCATTGTGCTCACGGCCGGGAGGCTTGATGGCCGGTGACGCCTGTACCCACCGTTGAGAGGTCGCCAGACTGGTTGAACAAGTGGCGGCAAGGCCGGCCAGAAGCAGCGTGTGGCGCATCCGATGTGTCTCCGAAAGAAGTTCGACAATCTTGGCCCCGGGAGGAGGAGTCAAGAAAAAGACCGCATCGAGGTGGAGCAGGGAGTGACCTCCGACGGGAAAGCGCCTGAGGGTGCCTAGATCAGTGGCAGCGAACGACGCAGGAAATGCCCCACTGAGCCGGAACCGGTGGCCCATCACCGAATCCGCCGAGTCGACAGTCTATCATTTTCGGGCGGCGGCACCAAAGTGGCGCGTTACCCTCGCAGAAAGGTGCGGCGGTGGGAATGCAGGGCATGCGGGTTGGGACTCCTGTGCCCATATAGAACTCAAAGATTTCTGATTCGGGCGTGGAAAGCGCGGCTTTGGCGTCCGATTGGAGTGTGGACCCTGCGATGGCTAACATAATAGCCACTAGTCGAAGCTGAGACAGATTAGGCATGAAATTTCTCCTTTCTTTTGTATGTTTAGTCATCGTAACGGGTGATTATTGCAGCGGTATTGCATTTTTGTGACAATTAGGTGACAGTTTTGGTCCGATGTCGCACAACTCAGGAGTTATGCGACAAACAGGGTGGTGACGGTCAGCCTTGCAATAAGCTGTTGCATTAGTCGGTCGCATGTGGCATTGATAGTGCGACGAGTTGTGCAACAAGGAGGGGCGGATGCGGCTGGGCTATGCCAGAGTGTCAACCGGGGAGCAGGATCTGACGCTGCAGTGCGACGCGCTGCGGCGCACCGGCTGCCGCCGCCTGTTCCAGGAAAAGGTCTCTGGAGCCAGGCGTGAGCGGCCGGAGCTTGAGCGACTGCTGGCGCAGCTGCGCGAGGGCGACACGGTGGTCGTGTGCAAGCTGGACCGGCTGGCGCGTTCGACACGTCACCTGCTGGAGGTCGCCGATACCATCGACCGGGCCGGTGCTGGCCTGCGTTCGCTGGGCGAAGAGTGGGCGGATACGACCAGCCCGGCCGGGCGGATGATTCTCACCGTCTTCGCCGGCATCGCCGAGTTTGAGCGCGAGCTGATCCGTGGACGCACCGCCGAGGGCCGGGCGGCGGCCCGTGCCCGCGGGGTGCGGTTCGGCCCGCCGGAGAAGCTGACGGCTGAACAGGTGGCGCTGATCAGCCGGTTGAAAGAAGAGGGCCGCTCGGCAGCCGGGCTGGCTGCCATGTTCGGGGTGCACCGGGCGACCATCTACCGCTCACTGGCGCGGAGGGCGGCATGAGCGAGCTGCTGTTCATTGCCCTGGAGGCGCACCACGGCGAACGTGACCATCACCGGCGCTACGAGGTGGCGGTGTGCCGCGACCTGCTCGGCGACTGGGTAGCGACTGTCGCTTACGGCCGGGCCGGCCAGCGGCTGCGTCGCCTCCAGTTCGGGGCAGCCGACCAAGAGGCGACCCGTCGTTTCGTGCATGAGCGCCTGCGCCGGCGGCTTTCGGCGCCACGTCGCATCGGCTGTGCCTACAAGGCGACAGAGCTGATCGCCGGAGAAGGCGTGGAGCCGGGCGAATGGGTGCCGGAGGGGTTGGTGGCGAAGAAGTTGGAAGCTATCCCGCCTGACGGAGCCGCTTCCTTCTTGTCTCTATCATCTCTCCGACCAACAGTTCGGCGCTGCTCATGACGGTGTTTAGGAGGTCCAGTGTCCGCGCGAGCACTCGCGCGATGGATTGTGTTGGAGCGCCTGTGCCGGCACCCGACGCGAGCATTCGGTTGGCTTTCCGAACCTCGCGGCCGACGTCGCCTACCGCTTGTTTGAAGGGCAAGTAGTTATGGGTCGATGCGAGATCGGCCTCAAAATCGGTTGTGGCTTCGCTGACTGCTTTCTGCACGTCATCCACGGACTTGGCAATGAGGCGCAGGCACAATCGCGCGCCGTCTACTGGAATCGTTGGATCAAGACGCTCAACCAATGAAGCCAGTGTGTCGATTGTCTCTTCCGCCAGGCCTGGAGATGGCGATTCGGCAAGCGCGCGGAGCGACGCGCGGGCCGCTGCAACGAGCTCGTGAAGTTCCTTGGCGTTGGCGTAGCGCACGCCACGCGCCTGATCGACCCTGTTCTGGATCCGCTGAACGACTCCCGACATGACGTGGATCTCCCGACTGTGGCGATCCAGGTTTTCGAGTTCGATTCGCAGGTCCGCGAACTCGACTGTCAGTGCAGCCAGCGCTTCCCGATCGCTTTCCGCTTCTGCGGTTGTCTCATCCAGAAGAGAGCGTTGGGATTGCAAGTCGTGGCGAAGCTGCTCGTTCTCTGCGCCGCGTTTCTGGAGTTCTGCATGCAACTCGGCCCGTGCCGCAGCGGCGTGGTGGTCGGAAATCGCGAAGTAGACATTGCCGACAACGCTGATGAGCAACCCGGCCGCGGCCGCAGTCAGAGCGAATTCGACCCGTGCTCCGGCGTTTCTGGCGTCGCCGATCAGGAATCTCAGGAGTGGAAGGTGCTGGAGGAAGAGCGTGCGTGAGGTGTGGCAGTCGGATTGGTCGCGTACGGTTGGAAGATGGTCGCCCACAGGGGCCGGTGGGCCAAAGTCGCGAAGCAGGCAAGGGGTAGTTGTAAGTTGTGCAACGGTCGAAGTAGTTAGCGTGACCTCTCATCGCGTGAGGGTGTGCTCCTCTGCCGGGCTTCTACCGATTCGACCTCTGCCCATACCCGCTCCTGGTGCAGTCTCGACTGATGTGTGGTGCCGATGGTCACGCTGCGAATTCTTTGGATATGGGGGTTGGCCTGCTCGAAGGCGCGATGCAGTTCGGCGCGGGCCTCTGCACTCCAGTTGCCGGCAGCTACCTCCGCGCCCGCCCTCACCAGGGACGCGCAGGAAATGACCTCTTCGTCGTTGAGCTGCTGTCGATAGGCGTCGACCATCAACGCCGTCATCGCCATGGCATACAGTTCCTGTACTTCAGGGTCAACCTGACGCGATCTCTTTCTATTGAACCACGCTGATATTGTGGCCTCCTCTTTCTCTCCTGGTCATATGTAATCTATGGTTGCCGAGAAATTGGTTTTGAGCATAAGATCCGCACCTGCGTGTGTCATGTGACAATTGTGTGACAATCGGGTTTGATCCGTTGTGCATCGCGCAATAGGCGGTACCGCGATTTGCTCGGCGACTGGGCAGCGACCGTCGCCTACGGCAGGGCTGGGCAGCGGCTGCGCTGCCTGCAGTTTGGCGCGGCGGACCCGGAGGCGACCCGTCGTTTCGTGCATGAGTGCCTGCGCCGGCGGCTCTCGGCGCATCGGCTGTGCCTACGTGGCCACCGAGCTGGTCGCAGGGGAAGGCGTGGAGCTGCGCAAGTGGGTGCCGGAGGGGTTGATGACCCAGGCCCAATTGGCGGCAGCAGGCGGACGTTGAAGCGCGTCTACGCGTCAGGGGTTTGATCGTCGGCCAAGTTGAGGCGCCGTTCGATTCGGTCGACGCGCGCCTTCAAATCGTCAACATCGTCGCCGAATCGCACCAGGCTGCCGTGAAAGCCTGCGAGGTGATGCTCGATGGTTGCAAGTCGCTCGTTGGTCTGTTGCTGTCCGGATTTCAGCTGGCCGAGATCGCCGCGCATTTCGCGGAGAATGTTCAGCACGATATTGTCCGGAGCACCTATCATACGCCATCGTGACACGTTAGGCGTAAATGGTCAAGCCTAATGTGCGCGGGGGCCGGTCGAGGATTCCTGTCAGGCTGCAAGATAGAGATTGTAACGCAACAGGAGCTCCTGTTGGCGCATGGGGGCAGCGCGACTGATTGGTTGACCTGAGCCAGATGTTGTGGAAGTGTGGCGTTCGCAGATATCGTAATGAAATGCGGGTATATGGACTATGGCAGATAATTTAGGCGAGGGAGGCGATGAGCAGCTGTATCAGAGTGTCATCCGAGCGATTCTGTTGGATGATGCGAGCAGGCTGGAGTCTCTCTTGCGCCGAGGCGCCGACGCCAATGCGCGCGTGCGCAGCGACGGCGGAGAAGCGGAGGGCGATGTGCTGGAGCGGCCCGGCTCCCCGGTTGGGGTGATCTACGATCCGGTGCTGGTCATGGCCGCGCGAGCGGGCAAGGGTGGCTGCGTGCGCGTGCTGTTGAAGCACGGCGCGGCCGTAGACGGGCGCGATGCGATTCGACAACAACAGCCACTAACGACGGCGATCCTGAGTCCGACCCTCAAGAACGGCGATGTGATCGACCGGTTGCTGGTAGCAGGTGCCGACGTGAACGACAAAGACCTGCATGGATGGGCCGCGCTCGACCATGTCGGCGCGCGGGCCCGGGCGCTGCTGCGCGAGGTCGATGAGGTGCGGGAAGATTTCGGCGATCTCAGGGCGCTGTGGAGTGCATTCGAGGCGGTCGCCGACATGGCGGCCAAGCTCCAGGCGAAGGGTGCCACAGCCACTCAGCAGCGCACAGGCGTGTCGCTTAGAGAAGTCAACCGGCACGTGCGCGAGCTGGATGCACGCTTCGGCCAGGAGCGCGAGCGATAGCGCCGGCCTTGCCACGGTTGAATGCCGGTGTCGCAGTCGAAATCTAGGTGGCGTTCCCATAGCTCGAACCCGGTGCGTGCCTCGCGCGTCCCGGTCGGCCGGTAGTCACTGTGTTCGAGCCGGACGGCGTTGGTGTTGTGTACCCGCGGTGCAATGATGCGGTAGCGCGACGGCATGCCGGCGGTGCCGACGCGCATCAGGGCACCGTGCTGAACGTGGGTCGAGATAGACAGCGGTCGCGTCGGGTTGATGAACGTGCGCTTGCTCGTCTTTCGGGCGTTCAAGTCCGGGTTGACAGTCAGCACCAGGAACAGCAAGTTGGTGGACGGGTAGAGTAGGTCGTCTGGACAAATGTCGGCACTGTGGAGCTTGCCCTCGCGGAGCTGCTCGTAGGTGTCGTCATCGAGCGGGAGTATGACGCTGTAACCGATGCGACGGCGCTCCGTAACGCCCTTCATCCCCATGACGGCACTCCAAGGTACCGCCGCGCGCCAGGCGTCCAGGTTGTCGGCGAAGCGCTCCGGCGATACCTGCAGCAGCTGCGCTGCCAGATCGATCAGTTGCGTCCGGTGGACGGTGGCGGGGTTGGGCACCTTGAGCGCACCGAGATGGACGAATGCCCAATCCGTCATGGTCTTCGCGGCGTCCGGCCGGGGCTGCACCATGACGCTGTGACGGATCATGTTGTGGACCGGAATGTCCTTGAGAAAGTCGTGATGGACGAACCAGTCGTCGGTGGGGCGCTCGCCGGGTTCGTGGTCAGGTACTTCGGAGAGTGTCGGAGCCGTCGTATGGGCGATGATGTTCTCGACCGGCGTGGACGCGCCAAGCTCGATATTGCAGTTGCGCAGGAAGTCGGCGAGGGCCTGGCGTGCGCGTAGCATATCGGCACGGCACTCCGCGCTCTTCAGGCCGGAGACGTCCCAGAGGGCAAGTGCGCCCAGATAGGCACCCGCGACCTCGAAGCGGACGTAACGGCCGTTGGTCAGGCTGCTGATGCCCTGGCGGTGGCAGCTGTCGCCGCGCGCTTCGATGGCCGCGGTCATGATGGCCTGGCTCGGCCAGCCGCCGCGGGCGGCCATGAAATCGAGGAAGGGCGTCTCGAAGGTGGTGTAGCGGGGAGCGCGGCCGCGTGCGGCAGACTGTCGAGCATCCGGACGGTTTTGCTCTGCTTCCATCGCCATACCTAGTCCGGAACCCGTCGGATTCGTGGCGCTTTTCAGGATTCACTTTGTCGGGCGGAGACGCGGCTGCATTCGCTGTGTCGCGCAGCGAAACCCGCAGCCGCTCGGACGTTTAGGTCGGTGTCCTGCGGCGATGCATGTCGTCGTTTCCCACACCCGACCTGAACATGCCCGAGCCTCTTGTTTTCGTCCTAACACTCGTTGGTCTGAGTGCAGCGCTGCTGTATCTCGCCGCCACCATCTTCGCGCTTTCCGTCGCCGGTATGGTGGTCGACGCCTGGCGGCGCTGTCGGCAGGAGCGGCCCGTGCCTCCGGTGAAGCCTGACGGCGGCTTCTCCGGCGAGGTGACGCAGCCATGAAGGTCGGTGACTGCGTGGATGCCGACCCATGGGTCGTCGATCCGAATCCGTTTCAAATGCGACGGCAGTTTCCCAGCGAAACCGTTGCCGACATGGCCGGGTCGCTGGCCAAGGGGCAGCATCACCCGGCACTGGCGTGGCTGGAGGGTGAGCGCCTCGTGTTGCTCGACGGGGAACTTCGGAAACGTAGCTGTGAACTGTTGGGCCGCAAGCTGCGCGTACTGATCGTCGAGCGGCCGCAGGGGCTGGACGCGCTGGAGCAGGCTGCGGCATGCAACACGGCGCGTTTTCGGCTGGCGCCGCTGGACCTGGCGCACACGTTGGAGCGGCTGATCACCGAGGGGGGCCGCAAGGCAGTGGACGTAGCCAAGGCGCTGGGGATGTCCGAGGGCGAGGTGAGTCGCACGCGCGCTCTGATGCGCCTGACGGAGCCGGTGCAACGCCAGGTGGCGGCGGGCAGGATCAAGCCTGCCCAGGGCTACGTGATTTCGCAGGCGGCCACGCCGGAAGAGCAGGAGAGGCTGGCGGTGCTGGCGGTGCGTGGGGCTAGCCGCGACCAGCTGGCGGCGGCCCTCAAGGGCGCGGCGAAAGGCCGCGAAGCTGCAGGCAACGGCAAGCGCAAGGCAGGCGCCCGGCTGCCCCGGCATGTGGCCAGGCTGGCAGGCGGCATCGCCATCGCCGTGCAGGGGCCCGGGCTCGAGGCGATCGCTGATCTGATCGCGCCACTGGAGCTGCTGCTGAAGAAGGCGCGTAAGGCCGCCGGCGGGCCGCATAGCCTGGCCACCTGGCTGCGCACGCTCGACGAGGAGGCCGGCGCCGGGGACACGGTCTGATGGCGCCCTGGTTCTTCGGCAGGCGGCGCAAGCGCGCCGCTGCTCGTTGGGATATGGCAGCGCCGCTGATCCGCTGGTCGGATCAGGGCGACGTTTATGATACTCGTTCGTCATTCTCCGGCACGATGTGCTTCGGCGCATCCGGCGCCGGCAAGACCAGCGGCCCGGGCCGCATGTTGGCGCACGCCTTCCTTCAGGCCGGCTATGGCGCCTGTGTGCTGACCTGCCGGCCCGGCGACACTGATGACTGGCTGGACTATGCCAAAGCCGCGGGGAGGGAGGGCGACGTCGTGCTGTTCGGACCGGGTCATGGCCATGTCTATGACGTGCTCGACGACGAGTTGCAGCAGGCTGGCGGCGATGCGGCGATGGTCGAGAACATCGTGGCGTTGCTGTCGGCGCTGGGGGAGGTAGGCCGGCGCGGCCTGTCCGGTGGCGGCCAGGAGTCCGAGCCCTATTGGCGCGCCGCCGGCAATCAGCTGTCC
Organism: Planctomycetota bacterium; assembly: GCA_039029375.1. Classification (GTDB taxonomy): domain Bacteria; phylum Planctomycetota; class UBA1135; order UBA1135; family UBA2386; genus JBCCGH01. The sequence goes on along the minus strand of JBCCGH010000225.1, from coordinate 2,220 downwards.
CGCAACGTGATATCGTTATTGGCGCTGGCGGAAGGCCGGGTCAGCATCCCGGCGATATACAAGGCGGTGACCAGTGCGCCGACCTCCTTCGAGCAGCTCAAATCCGAAGAGTGGCGCAAGCAGTCATTCTGCTACCGGATGCTGCAGCAGGCAGATCAGAAAGAGCGCACGCCCGAACAGGATGCCGACTTCCGCCTGGTGACGGACTACTTTCTGCAGGAGATACCGGGCCTGAGCGATAAGACGCGGTCGGTCATTCTCTCGACCCTTACCTCGTTGATCGACCAGCTCAACCGCGGCGTACTGCGCTCGCTGTTTAGTGGCAGGACGACCACTACGCCGCGCGCGGTGGAAGGCGGCGCCATACTAATTCTTGACATTCCGATCAAGCGTTACGGCACCATCGGTCAGCTTGGGCAGGTGCTGTTCAAGCAGGCGTTTATGCGATCAATCGAGCGGCGGCGGATTGATGACGATACGCGGCCGGTGGCCCTGTGGGCAGATGAGGCGCAGTTTTTCCTAGCGGAAGGAGAAGATTTTCTGTTTGCGACGACGTGCCGCGGCGCGCGCGTTGCCAATGTCATGCTCACCCAGTCGCTGCCTAGTATAGTTGCGGCGTTAGGTGCTGGGGAACAAGGCCGCGCCCAGGCGGCATCGCTGGTGGCCAATTTTGCGACCAAAGTCTTCTGTGCCCAGGCCGACGCCGAGACCAATCAATTCGCCGCCGGGCTGATCGGCCGCTCGCGCCAGTACCTTTCCTCGGGAAACTCTAGCCGCTCCAGCCAGGACTGGATGGATGCCTTCTTAGGCATGGGCGGCAATGAGCAGCAAAGCGGCGGATTTCAGGAGGGTTGGGAATATGAGTTTCAGCCCCACGCGTTTTCTGATTTACGCACCGGTGGTCCCGACAATGATTGGGAAATAGATGCCATTGTCTTTCGTAATGGCAAGCGCTTCGCCGCTGGCGGTAAAAGCTGGCTCAAAGTGACCTTCAAGCAGGACGCAGGCAAGTGATGCAGCAGGATCGGGATTTGTCGCAGCGCATGGGGCTGCGCGAACAGTATGCGGCCGCGACCGGCTGGCTGGGGCTTGCCTGCCAGGTGTTGGAGGCCTCGGTGGCGGTGTTTCTGCGCCGCCGCTTCGGGAGGCGCTATCTCGGCGGCCAGGCCGCTGCCGTGCTGCTGCTGGTGCCGCTATGGTCGCTGGGCTGGCAGGAGCATGATCCGACGCCGCTGTGGTGGTTTCTCGGGCTGTATCTGCTGGCCTGCCTGTGGGCGCGTATCGAGACCGGCTGGCGGGTGTGGCGTGGCCGGGATACCGAGCACAGCTACTTCAGTGGCGAGTCCGGCGTGCGGCGCATGCGCATTTTCGGCCGGGCCAGCGAAGAGACGGCCAAGGGCGTGGTCGAGCCGCTGTTCGTGATGCTGGCCGGCTGTCTGCTGATGCCGACCAGCGAACCGCTCGGCGCTTACCTGATCATCGCTGGCATCGGGCTGATTGGATCGGTGCGCATGGCCAAAGCCTACGAGCAGCAGCGCCTGCTCGATTTGCGCGATGCATATCTCAGCCAGCGATCTATGGCGGAACGCTTCCGCAATGGCGACTGGCAATAACCCTGTAGGAAATGGAGTCAGTTAGATGACCAACGAACCATCCGGCAAGTTCGGAGCCGGCCATGCCGCCGCAATGGGAAGGCTTGGCCTTTCAGAGCTTCGCAATATTTTTGTAATGTCCGATTCCAATGTCGCCCAGCAACACGCCGAATACGGGTTATACGGTACGGCAACGCCCGGAGAAATTTCGGAGGCCCGCCGTCCCGACGACTATGACCATGGCGAGGAGCGCGGCTCCGTCCTGGAGCAGCAGCTGGAGCAGGCGATGAGCCGTGACGATATGGAGCCGGCCGACAAGTCAATGGAGCGGGAGTAGGCCGATGAGTCATCACCCTTGGTTTCATCTGGTGCATGGCGCGGCGCACGAGGCACAGCGCGGCAACTCCAAGGTCGCCGGTGTGATGTTCATCATCATCGGCTTCTTCACCGCGCCGATGCTGATCGGCATCCCGATCATGCTGCTGGGCTTGTGGAAACTGTGCCGTTAGCCGCGGCGGGCGGTGATGGGAGGGAATCACCACCAGGCAGGAGTGACGATGGAGACGAGTGAGCGATTGATGCGTGAGGGGCTGGTTGCCGCGACGGCGGCAGCAAAGCGCGCCGGGCT
>JBCCGH010000224.1:0-13847 GCA_039029375.1 Planctomycetota bacterium | reverse complement strand
CTCTAGTTTCCTTTCACATTAATTCGTTGAATTATTTTACAGGACACTAGGAATCAAAGCTCGACGCAAACAAAAGTGAGACGCCGGCGCTGACCACATCGGTCTGGATCTGCAAGAACTTCACCGAATAACCATCCCACCAGTCCTGTCCCTGGGCACAGGCCGGCCTCGGCCCCACCCGCCAACGCAGCGTGTTGGCGCCCTCCCGCAGCGCGTTCCGGTCCAGCGGCAGGCGAAAACTCTTCCAGTCCCGCCACTCGCCGCTGACGCAGTCTCCCAGCGCAAACTCCTCGGGATTGACCGTCATTTCCGGGCCGCCGTTGACGCTTACCAGGGCCTGGCCCCGGAGCAGCCCGTGCAGCTGGCCAAACAGCACCGGGTTTTCCCCAAGCTCGTCGATGGAGACGTTGACGGTGGCGGTGTCACCGATCGGCCGGCTGCCGTTCCTCTGCAGATAAACCACACTGTCCGCCGGCCAGGCTCGATAGCGGCCCACCGCCGGCCCGGTAAAGCGGATGTTGTCCCAGTGAAAGGTGTAGGTGTCGAAGTTGCCATGGCCGGTGGGGGTGTAGGCGTGGGTTTTGAACAGCACCAGACCCCGCTCAAAGGGCAGTCCTTCGGGCAGGTCGACGCTGAAGGTGTCAAAGTTGCCGTCCGCCATTTCGATGCCCCAGGCAATCTGATTGGCATTCAAGGTGATGCGCATGGTGCGGCGGATGCGCCGGTCGCTCAAAGCCGGGTCCGACGGATGCAGGGCGCCCCAGTAGGCCCAGTCGTACTGGTTGAACTGGCGCTCATCAACCTGCCAGCCCAGCGGATCCACCTGACCGCGCCCCACGCGGATGTGGCGCACAGCTTCGCTGAAGATACGGCGAGGACGACCCAACGCTGCGAGCGGCGCTGAGGGCCGTGGATAGGGCCCCAGATTCCTGAATCACACCACTAGAGGCCGGTACCCCGGGCCCGCGCAGATCACTGCAACGGTCCGGCGCCACCGCTGTAGGTGTGAAAGACCCAGCCGTTGGGGCGTTTCACGGCGGTACCGATCGCGTGGAGGTGCGCCACGATCTCAACCGCCGGGTTCTGGCTCCCGGGCGGGAGCGTCGACATCGGCGTGGTGAGCGGGTCGCCGCCGCCGCCATCGACGAGGATGCATTCGTACTCGAACGTCGCGGTGTCGCCGTCAACGTCGAAGTGCGTCTTGTAGGCCGGTGCGACCGAGGCCTGCCTGCCCCAGCCCCGCGTGCCGGCGAAGAAGCCGGTAATCTCGGCGGGGCCGACGAAGGTGCCCGCGGGATTCGAGAATACCGCGTCCTCGGCCCACAGACTGAACATCAGATCGTGTGCGCCGGTGGTTGTGGCCTCGTGGAACGCCGCGTGTAGCTCCTGCAGCGCGGCGCGCGCCCGCAGGTCCTGCAGCTCGCTGGAGTCGACCGTGGCGCCGGACCAGCCGCCGAACAGGCCGCACGAAACGAGTGAGCTGCCGAGTACGAATCTCTTGATGAACAATGGAGTCTCCTTGTCGTTGAGTGGTGGGGCCGAACTGCGACCCCCAGCACTGACAGGTTCCGGCCCGCCGTGGTTTCGGGCGCGCGACTCCAGAAAACCCACACTCGTGGAGCGCTTTGGCCCATCCTGGACTGGTGGCTGGCCAACACGACGCCGCTCCTGACGCGCCAATAGGCGCCAGCCCCCAGCCCCCAGGCCCCAGCCCCCAGCCACCAGCACGCTGGGCAGACGGCGCCGCTACTCGTAGAGCTCGCGCGCCGCGCGCACTCCACACGTGGCGTCCATCAGCTGTTTCGCTCGGTGGTGGCGGAAGGCCGAGCGCACGTGCACTCCCGGCATCTTGTAGCTACCGCTTTAGGTCCCGGTGCACCACGCCGCGAGCATGGGCGTAGGCCATCGTTTGGCACACTTGTTCGAAGACTGACAGGAACACCCGCCGGTTCGCCGCGGGCGAACCCCTCTCGGCGAGTTTCTTGGCCAACGTCTCGCCCCGCACCAACTTCATGCTGAAGAACGGACGGCCGTGCAGCGCGCTCAGCTCGTAGACCGGCACGATGCCGGGGTGCTGCAGCTGCCCGCCGATCTGTGCCTCCTCGACGAAGCGCCGCAGGGCCGCCGGATCCTCGCGGAACCCCTCTTGCAAGAACTTCAGCGCGACGTGCCGGCCGAGATCCTGGTCGTGCCCCTGGTGCACCACACCGACGCCGCCGCGGCCCAGCATGTCCTGGATGACGTACTTGCCCGCCGTGCGCGCGCCCTCGCGGCCCGTTGCCAAAGGCGGGAGGCCCCCGGCCGGCGAATCGACGTCCCGCAGCGAGACGGAAGGAATGTCGCCGGGCAGGTCCAAAAAGTCGGCCAGCGCGCTGTGGCGGGACCCGGGGTTGGGCTCCGACCCGGCACCCTCGAAGGCGCGGTCGAGGGCGCGCTCGAACGAGGTTCCCTCGAGGTCCGGGTCGCCCGAGTGCTCCTCTGGCTGGTTGGATGGGGTCATGCTGGCGACTCCTTCTGGCCCAAGCGTTTCCGCCGCGCCCGCGTTTTCGGGCACACCTCTTCGGAACCGCTGGAGATTCTACGACTGCGCCCCCCCGCCACTCGATGCGCTAGTGTGGTGCGTTGTGACGGCCGTTCTCGGCCGCGGAGAATGGCACAGATTTTGACGCACCACACGAGCCTACCCGGTCGTGACCTCTGACCCGCAAGAGACGTGTTGGACCGTCCTGCGAGCCGCGTCCCGCGGTGACGCAACGGCCCAGTCGACGTTTGTGCGGGTCTATCAACCGCCGGTCCGCGACTACCTCGCGCACCGCTGGCGCCAGGGGGCGCTCGCCGAGGACGTCGACGACGCTCTGCAGGACGTCTTGGTCGAGTGCATCAAACCCAACGGCGTGCTGGGTGGCGCCGATCCCGCGCGCGGTCCCTTCCGCGGCTTGCTCTACGGTGTGGCTCGCAATGTCGCCCGGCGCTACGAGGAACGTGCCGCGCAGCGCGGTCGTCGGCGGCCCCAAGAGAGTGTGCACCCGGACGACCTACCCGCGCAGGAAGAGACTCTGTCGCGGGTGTTCGACCGAGCCTGGGCCAGCTCGCTGCTGCGGGAGGCGATCTTGCAGCACGCCTCCACGGCGCGGCGCGGCGATCGCGGCGCGCGGCGTCGCTTGCGCATCCTGCGACTGCGGCACCAGCGCGGCTTGGCGATCCGCGAGATCGCCGCCTCGCTCGAAGAGGTCGACGTCGACGCGGTCCACAACGAGTACCGGCGCGCCCGGCGCGAGCTCGCCGCCGTGCTGCGCGAAGTCGTCGCGACGCGCACGGGCACACCGCGCAACCACGTCGATGCGGAGTGCCGCCGGCTGATCGACCTCCTCGGGTCGAATTAGCCGGGGGGGGCCGCGGCGCGGCCGTCATTGGGAGAGAGGGGCGGCAGTCAGAGGCGCCGACGGAAGAAGCGCTCGAGCTCGCTGCGCGAGAACGTGAGCACGGTGGGGCGCCCGTGAGGACAGTTGTGCGGGTGCTCTAGCCGGCTCGCCGCGAGGATGAGCTCGGCGATCTCGGCGCTGGTCAGCGCGTCGCCGCTCATCACCGAGCTGCGGCACGCCATGGAGTGGAAACGCTCGTGGATCGCGTCGCGGGCCGTGGGGCGCGCGCCATCGTCGCTGCAGACGAAGGACTCCACGAGAGCTCCGGGTCGGGCCTTGGCGAGGATCGCGGGCACGCCCTGAACGGCGATCGCGTGGCCACCGAAGTCCTCGATGAGCAGGCCTTCCTCGGCGAGGGCATCGCGGGCCTGGAGGAGGTAGTCCTTGTCCGTGGCCGTCAGCTCCAGGACCTCGGGCACCAGGAGTCGTTGGATCTGCGGCGCGGCCTCGGCGTGGCGCGCGAGGAGCTCTTCGTAGACCACACGTTCATGGAGGGCGTGTTGGTCGACGACGACGAGTCCGGCGGGGGCCTCGAAGACAAGGTAGAGGTCCATGACCTGGAGGAACTGGCGACCGGCGAGATCCTGGAACGGGTTGCTCGGGGCGGCGCCGGTGCTGGGTGGTGGCGCGGCCTCGGCCGGATCCGCGGTGGACGGGCGGCTGCTTGACGAAGCCATGGGCGCCGTGCCCGCGTCGCTGGGAGCCGCGGTCGGGGCGGTGGCCCGCCCGAACAGGTCGGCCGGGAGGTCTGGGAACCCCGAGCGCGCCGCTGGCTTGCCCTCCCCCACGCTCAGCCCGGCGGCATCGGCGCCGGCGCCGGCCCGGTGGGCCAGCCCGCTCCGCACCGCCTCGTGCAGGGCGCCGGCCACGTGGCGGCTGTTCTGAAAGCGGACCTCCGCCTTGGTTGGGTGGACGTTCACGTCCACCTCGTCGGGCGGCAGAGAGAGCATCAGCACGTAAACCGGAAAGCGCCCCCCCATCAGAAACTCGCGATACGCCTGCCGGATCGCTTGCCCCGCGGCGCGGTCACGGGCGCAGCGGCCGTTGACGTAGAGGAGCTCCAGCGTCCCATCGCGGCGCGCGGCGTCCGGATCGCCAATCAGGCCCTCGACCCGGATCGCGCCGCTGGCGCGCGCCACCTCGATGAGCTCGCCGCTGAGGCGCGCGCCAAAGGCGCGCTTGGCCCGCTCGCGCAGTGGCTCGTCGGCCGGCAGGTGCAAGAGCCGGCGGCCGTCGGCCTCGAGCGAGAAATCCACGTCGAGGCGCGCCAGGGCGAGGCGCACCAGAACGTCCTGAATCCGCGCGCGCTCCGCCGCCGGGCTGCGCAGGAAGCGGCGCCGCGCCGGCGTGTTGTAGAACAGGTCGCGGATCTCGATCTGCGCGCCTTGGGGCACCCCGCACGGCTTGACCGCGCCGATCGTCCCTCCCGTGCACTCGATCTCGGCGCCGGCGGCGGCCGTGGCGGCGCGGCTGCGGATCCGGGCGCGCGACACGGAGCCGATGGACGCCAAGGCCTCGCCCCGGAAGCCGAGGCTCGCGATGTGATCCAGGTCGTGCACGGTCGAGAGCTTGCTGGTGGCGTGGCTCACGAAGGCCAGCCGCAGGTCGTCCTCACCGAGTCCGCAGCCATCGTCGATGATGCGGATGAGCGTGTGCCCGCCCTCTTCGATCTCGACCCGCACGCGCTGCGCTCCCGCGTCGAGGCTGTTCTCCACGAGCTCTTTGACCACCGAGAACGGCCGCTCGATCACCTCGCCGGCGGCGATCTGATTGACCACCGCGGGATCCAAGACCCGAATCACGCAGCGTCCTCCGCAAAGTAGCGCAGCAGGAACCGACGCAGGACCCACCCCGGGCTCTCGCCGGACTGGCGCAGCTCGCGCTGCGCTTCGTGCAACAGCAGCAGCCCGCGCCGCAGCCGGGGCTCCGGGTTCAGGCGGACCTGCTGTAGAAACCGATCCGCAAACGCGCGCACGCCCACCCGGCCGCCGACCTCGCGCAACGGCACACCGCGATCGAGCAGGAACCGCCCCTCGTAGCAGCGCGCCAGCGCCTGATAGAGCCAGCTGGTGACGAACGGAAACACGCCGCCGGTGTCGACGCGGTCGCCATCCCGGCCGCGCACCCCGCGCTGCAGCATCGCCTCCAAGGAGCGCTCCGTGCGCTGCCGATCGCGTTCCAACAGGGCGTCCGCGAGCTCGAACGGGGTCGACTCAAAACCGCAGGACAGCAACCCACGCAGATCATCGGGGCCCAGCGAGCCCTTGTTGCCTGCCTCCCCGCCGGCGCGAGTCGCCAGGCGCTGGAGCTCGGCGAGGCATTCGGCTGGATCGGTCCCAACGGTGTGCATCAACAGCAGGGCCGCTTCGCGGGTGAGGCGCAGGTCGACGCCGCGCGCACGCTGCACGAGCCAGTCGACCATCTCCGCGTCGAGCGGGCTGCGGGTTCGGTCATACGGCTCCGTGTAGAGCGCGCGAAACTCGAAGACCGCCGCGCCCTTGGCCAGTGCCTTCCCGGCCTTGGTGCGTCGATCGAGCTTGGTCGCCTCGACGATCGCGCCGCAGCCCGGGCGCAGGCCCGGCAGCACTGCGGCGAGCGCGGCGCCGTGCTTCTTCAGCCATCCCTCGGCGCGGCGCACGACTAGCCAGGCGCCCTCGCCAAACAGTGACCCGCCGCGCAGGACGTCGAGCTCGGCGCCGTCGGTATCCTGCTCGCCCGCAAGCGTGCGAATGTCGGCATCCTCGGGCAGCGCCGCCAACGCCAGGTCCATGGCTTCACTGCGGAAAAAGTCGGCGGCGCCCGTCACGAGAACCACTGGCGGCAGCCCACGACCCACCAGGGTGCGCAGTCGAGTCAGCTCGCGCTCGGGGTTGGGGACGGCCATCGGGCTCGGGACGAGATCGCGCCGGCCGGCGCGTGCCGGCCTAAGGCGGCGCGGTCAGGTAGTAGTGCACATCGTAGAACGCGTGCGTGTACACGCACACGCCGAACCCGCGCACCACGAAGAGCAGTCCGAGCACGGCTCCGGCGATCGACCGGAACAAGAACTCCGAGCGTTCGAACGGGGCGGCCCCCGGCCCGACGTGATGAAAGAGCGCGAACAGCACCGCGCTGATCAACACCGCGCCGATGCCCCCCAGCGCCCTCGGCAGGCCGAACGCGCCGGTCGCGCGCATAAGGAAGAGGGCTAGCACCGACACCATGATGAGGCGGAACAGCAGCTCCTCGAAGATCCCCGCCCCCAGCGAGCCGATCAGATTCGCGACGAGAGGGTCCTCCGCCTGGCGGCCGGCCTGGAGTGCCAAGAGGCGCGCCGCCTCAGATTGCAGGCTGGCAGCCAAAGGGCCGAGAATCAGCGCGTACACCAAGCCTTCGAGCGCGGTGACGGCGCTGACCCGGAGCCAAGGGATGCGTCGGCGTGCGATCAACACCGCCGCACCGACGACGATCGCGCCCAGTAGCACGCGGGCGACGACGAAGCCGTGGGGCCCCAGGAACCGCACCGTCTCCGACAAGAGAGCCTCGGCGCCGTTGCGTTCCCGCGGCGCCAGCGTCAGTCGTAGGAGCTCGTAGCACAGCCACAGCGGCAGCACCGCGAACACGCCCACGGCGGGCTCCCGCGACCACCACAGGTAGCCCTCCTGCTTCTTTGCCTTCGACTCGGTCATTCCGCGCCGTCACCGGGATCTTACCCGGGGCGATTCGCGGCCGGGGCCCGCCAGCGCCCGATAAACCGCGCAAACTCCACCGCTGAGGAGTTGGTAAGCCGGCTCCTGGAGGCCGGCTTGGCGCATCAGCTCGACAAACTCCTCGCGCTCCGGGAACCGCAGCACGGACTCCGGCAGGTAGCGGTAGGCGCCAGAATCACGGGTGATCCAAGCCCCGAGACGCGGCAACACACGGCGGAAGTAGAACAGGAAGAGTGGACCAACGATCGGGGTCCGCGGTCTGGTGAACTCCAGCACCACAAGGCGCGCGCCGGGCTTGCCCACGCGCGCCATCTCGGCGAGAGCCGCCACTGGATCCGCCACGTTGCGGATGCCAAAGGCCACGGTCACCGCATCGAAATGCGCGTCGGGAAACGGCAATCGCATCGCGTCGCCAGCCAGGAACTGCGGTGACGGGGCGCCCCGTCCCGCGCCCTTGGCCACCGCGCGTTCGAGCATCTCGGGGCAGAAATCGCTGCCGATCACGGTCGCGCCGGTCGCCGCCAGCGCAAAGGACACGTCGCCCGTGCCCGCGCAAACGTCGAGGACGTGCGAGGTGGGCCCGATCGCCGCGGCGCGCACCGCCGCCCGCCGCCAGGATCGATCGATGCCCAGGGACAGCAAGCGATTGGCGCGGTCGTAGCGCTGGGCGATGCGCGCGAACATGCCGCGGACGTCGCCAGCGTTGGGGGCATGCCCGGGCGCTGGGTTCATCGCAACGGAGTCGGCCACCGAGGCGCCCCCCTCAACCTGTCTCCGCGCCTCGCGCATGCCAGGCGGGTGGAGCCAGCCGAACCGCGCGTGGCGGTCCGGCGGCCACAGACAGGCGCCTCACTGGCGCCAGTAGGTGCCGATCACTTGCACGCCAGGCGCGTCGATCGACGTGACCTTCTTGCCGCTGCCGATGTCGAAGACATCGACCTGTCCCACGTCCGCCAGCGCCACGAACAGGTAGCTCGGCCGGAAGGGCGGCACGAAGGCCCCAGAGAAGACGAACGTCGACACGTTGGTCTTGATCGCGCCCTTGGCGGAATGGCCGAGGGCCGGCAGAGGCACGTTCTGGTTGAACTGCGTCACCTGGTCGTTCGAGGCGCCGAGGTTGCGGACCTCATCCATGCCGACGTCGACCGGCGCGTTGCCCGAGAACAGGTCGCGGACGGGCGTGGTGGCATCGACACCGCCAAAGCGCTGGACCACCGTCCACTCCTTCTGCCGGAAGGTCGGCGGCACGATGAAGCCGCCCGTGTTCTGGTTGGTCGAGACCTGACCGGACGGGCTCGAAGTGAGCTCCAGGCGGGAGACTTGACCGAGGCCCGAGTCGTCGACGTGCGCCACGAAGACCGCGCTCCGCTGACTCGTGGAGTCGAGGACGATCCGTCGCGCTCGCGCAAACGTCACCTCCGGCACGACGCCGATGACGTCGTCGAAGCCGAGGCCGTTGACGCCCGTCGGGCCCGACTCGTAGACGGCGACCGTGCCATCCTGGTTCAGGATGTAGGCGTAGTACACCGCGCCCAGGTTGCCGGTGAACTCGTAGCGCGGCGTGACCGCAACGTCGAACGGTGCGTTCAGGAAGCCCGAAACGACCTTCTGCACGCTGAAGTCGAGCGCGCCCAGGATCGTCGCCGTGTTGGACGACGGGCTCACCACGACGATCGCCTCGCCATCGGGCTGATAGGAGACCGCCGTCGGGCCCGGATCGACGCGGGTTTCACCAATGATCTGGTGGAACGTCGAGCTCAACGGGTTGATGTCGATGAAGGTCACCGAGCCAGACGAGAAGTTCGTCACGGCCAGATGGCGCAGGTTCGGCGACATCGCCATCTCGATCGGATCCGTCAGCCGGATCGAATCGAGGATGGTCATGCGGTTGCTGTTGACCACCAGCACCTGGCGGTTGTCGCGATCCAGCACGTAGAGGAAGTGGCCGAGCTGCTGGCGGGTGGTGTAAGGGCACAGCGGGATCGGCGGCGGCGGCGAGGCCGGCGGCGGCTGCGGTCCCTGGAAGAGACCGGGCGACGTCGTGTCCAAGAGCCCCACCTGGCCCGGCTCGCTGGCAAACGGGTTGCCTTGCGTGAGCAGGTTGAGCGGCGAAGCCAGACACGGCGTGCCAAACGTCAGCACACCCGCGAACACGTTGATCCCCACGGCAGTCGTGACCGTGGGCTCTTCGCCGAAGATCGAGCGGCCTGGATTCGGCGGCGGGAATCGCAGTGGCGGCGGGTTCGGATGCGGCGCCACCGTGATCGAGTTGCCCGGCTGGGTCGTCAACGTCAGCGGGTTCAGCTGGTTGGCGCCGGTGGTGTTCGCGTTGAGGTTCTCGTTGTTGAAGATGAGGTCCAGTGGCGAGCCGATCTGGATGTCGCCAATCTGCCCAACGATCGGATCGCGCAGCAGGCGCGTCTCGCCGGCGGTGTCCTGGGTGAGGGTGAACACACCCGAACCGCCCGCGTCGAGCGTCGAGCTCCCCGGAGCCAACGCCGGCTGCACGCCGGTCCGACCGATGTTGGGGTTGAGGGGGAAGCGCGAGTCCGCCAGGTTGCCCGTGCCCTGGCCAAAGCCGTTGAGGTCGATGACCGAAATGCCCGGCGAGGAGCCTCCCATCCCGAGATAGATCGCCTCCGGAGCCACCGGCGCGTTGACAATGCCCGGGCCTTCACCTGTCGAGAACGACGTGTTGGCGTCGCCACCGAGCGGCGACGCGGTCAGCCCGAGGATGCTGGCCGAGTTGGCGAGGATATCGACCGCGGACTCCCCTGGGAGCACGTAGGCCGGCCGCACGCTGTAGGTGCAGAGGTCGCCAAACCCCATCGGGTCGGCGTAATGGATCACCGAGAACGTCTGCGACGCTTGCGTGACCGACAGCGTGATGCCACCCGATGCCGGGACCATGTTGCTGGGATCGAAGAACGTGCCCACCGTGCCTGGCTGCACCGGCTTGTTGAACTGCAGCAGGATCGGCGAGGTCGGATCGATGTTGGCGTCCCCGTTGCCGGGGGAGATCTCAAGGCGGCCGCCTTGGATCCGGCCCAGCACGTCCGGTGGGTTCGCGTCGGCTCCGACGGTCGTGGCCGTGCACACCTCGTGCTCGAGCACCTTGCTGTCGGTGTCGCGGACCGCGTTGCTGATGACGAACCGCAGCAGGCTGGTGCTCGGGAACGTCTCGAACGAGCTGAGATTGTTGTCGGTGTCGGCGATGAAGACGAACGCCTTCGGGCTCACCAGATCCGCCGCGCCGCTGAAGCCCGTCGGGAAGCCCGCGGCCTCGGCCGCGAGGATCCGCAGGTTGTCCGGGTCGTTCTCATCCAGCTCGACCGCTTGGACCAGCTCCAGGGTCCCGCCCCGGTTGTAGAACGAGTAGCCGCCGACGAAGCCGCGACCGCGGATGATCTGAGTGTCCTCCGTGGCCGGGTCGTAGGCCAACAGGCTCACCGCAGTGGTGAGGCCCGAGTTGGTCTGCGCCGACAGCTGGTCGCTCAAGATGCTCTCCACCTCCAGCTTGTGCGAGAAGCGGAGCAGCATGAACTGGTTGCCCGGCGAGCCGTCCGGCAGCGTTGCCGTCGTGGGGAACGCCGCGACCGGCAGGACGCCGTTGTTGCCGGAGGAGTTCGCCTGCAACGTGCTGATGTCCTCGATATTGAGGACCGTGGCCGTCGGGTTGCCGAACGCATCCGCCTGGCGGATGCGGTAGGGGAAGATCTGGCCCAGGCCAGTGGAGATCAGCGAGACCGTAAACGGTCCGCGGTTGTCCGGGTCCCCCGTCGACCCGCCGGCGCAGCCGCTGAGAGCGAAAATCGCTGCGGCCAGCGCCGCCGAGCCGAGGCCAGCCGTGGTGGCCCATCCGAGTGTTGGTGTCTTGCTCATCGACCTGGTTCTGCCAGCGCCCATGCCGCCGGCTGTCCTAAGCGTGTGAGGATTCCGGAAGAAGTTACCCGCGAACCTGCCGACACACAAAGGCTTGCGGGTTCGCGCCCCCGTTGGCGAGGCTTGCACCGCCCCATCCTGCCGAGGTCGAGAACCGCACCGTTGCCGGCACGCGACGCGGCAGCGACCCGCGCGGGCCGCCACGACCGCCTCTTGGGCAAGGATCATGCCCGCCTTGCGACCGCGGAAAAACACGACGTTTCGCAAAGACCCTGACCCCCCAGGGATACACTCTCCAGGCGCGGCGTGCGATATCGCGCGATCTCGCACTGCGCAAGCGCACAGGGTACGGTGGGTCTCTTGCCCCGCGGCGGTGCGCACCCCAGCCGGGTGTCGGCAAGTGCGACCGCGCGGCCGCGGGACGCCACCAGAGGCCCATTGATCCGTATGCCGCAATGCCTGCCCCAGACCGTCCCCGGCGACCCACCGGTCGCCGCGCCGCCGCCGCAGGGGTGCCGGCGATGAGTCTGCACCGCGGCCCGCTCCCGGGCGAAGTCGAGTTCGATCGCGCCCTGCGCCCGGCGAGCCTCGACGAGTTTATCGGCCAGACACGGGTCCGGGAGAACCTGCGCGTCGCGATCGCCGCGGCCCTGGGTCGCGCCGAGCCGCTCGACCACCTGATCTTCGCCGGCCCGCCCGGGCTCGGGAAGACCACGCTCGCCCACCTGATCGCCAGTGCCATGGGCACCAATCTGACCGTGACGTCTGGCCCGGCGCTGGCGAGCCCACGGGACATGGCGGGCATGCTCACCCGGCAGGAGCGCGGCGACGTGCTGTTCATCGACGAGATCCACCGCGTGCCGCGAGCCGTCGAGGAGTACCTCTACACCGCCATGGAGGACCATGCGATCGACCTCGTGATCGACGCCGATGGGCCCGCGAGCCGCAGCGTGCGGCTGACTCTGGCGCCCTTCACCCTGGTCGGCGCGACGACCCGCGAGGGGTTGTTATCGAGCCCGTTGCGAAGCCGGTTTGGCATCATCGAGCGCCTGGAGACCTATCCCGACGCCGACATTGCCCAGATCCTGGAGCGGGCGGCGGGCAAGCTCGGCGTCCAAGTGACCAAGCCGGCCGTGGGCCTCCTCGCGGCGCGCAGCCGCGGCGTGCCGCGGCTCGCCCTACGGCTGCAGCGCCGCGCCCGGGATCTGGCGCAGGTCCTCGAGAAGGGCGCCATCGATGAGGGCATCGTCCGCGACTGCCTGGAACGGCTGGGGATCGACGACCTCGGCCTTGAGGAGACCGATCGGCGCATCCTGCGGGCGTTGGTTCAGCGTCGCGAGCCGACCGGCCTGAAGATGCTCGCCGCCATGATCGACGAGTCCGAAGACACGATCGAAGAGGTCTTCGAGCCGCACCTGATCCGCCGCGGCCTGGTGGTTCGCACCCCGCGTGGCCGGATCGCCACGGCCGAGGCATTCCGTCACCTCGGTCTGCCGGGGGAGAAGGGCACCCTGTTCGGCTGAGCGCCGAGTCCCGATGTTCGGCTTCGAGCTGTTGGGCGTGCGCGACGGGGTGCGCCGCGGGCGCTTCCACACGCCCCACGGCACCATCGAGACGCCGTGCTTCGCCCCCGTCGGCACCTACGGGACCCTCAAGGGGCTCACCCCGCTCCAGGTCCAGCAGACTGGGGCGCAGCTGATCCTGGCCAACTCCTACCACCTGAGCCTCCGGCCGGGCGCCGAGGGCGTCGCCGAGCTCGGTGGCCTGCATCGGTTCATGGCCTGGGATGGGCCAATCCTGACCGATTCGGGCGGCTACCAGGTCTTCTCGCTCGACGAGCACTGTCGCGTCGACGACGCCGGTGTGACCTTTCGCTCGGTCGTCGACGGCAGCATGGTGCGACTCACGCCAGCCCGGGCCCTCGAGATCCAGCGGCTGCTCGGGCCGGACATCGCGATGGTTCTCGATCATTGCCCGGCCGCCGGGGCGCCCGACGACCTCGTTCGGCAGGCCAACGCGCGCACCCTGGCCTGGGCCCGGGAGCAGCGCGCGCTCCACGACGCCTGGGGTGGCGCGGCGCGCGGCCAAGCGGTGTTCGGCATCGTCCAGGGCGGCTTCGATCTCGACGAACGCCAAGCCTGCGCCCGGGCCTTGGTCGACCTCGACTTCGATGGCTACGCCATCGGCGGGTTGAGCGTTGGGGAGACCAAGCCGGAGACGTTCACCGCGCTCCAGGCCGCGGTCGCCCATCTGCCGGCCCACCGGATCCGCTACGTGATGGGCGTCGGGACGCCCGACGACATCCGCGAAGCGGTCCGCCGGGGCGTGGATCTCTTCGACTGCGTCATCCCGACCCGCTACGGGCGCTTCCACCACGCGTTCACCAGCGAGGGGCCGCTGAAGCTGCGGAATCTGCGGCACGCCAACGACCCGGCGCCCCTCGACGCGGCCTGCGACTGTTACACCTGTCGCACGTTCAGCCGCGGCTACCTGCGCCACCTCGCGGTGGCGGGCGAGATGCTCGGCGGCATCCTGCTCAGCCTCCACAACCTCACCTTCTATCAGCGCCTGATGACGGAGATCCGCGATACCGCGGCTTCGTAGCGTTCGCCGCGTTGCGTCGCCTCAACTTGTCCATCAACAAGCCCTGCGCCGACAGCGCCTTGCGAACGACGCAGATTCCTCGCCGACTTATGCAACGAACTTCGGAAACGACCCACTAGTGTTGCGTGTCGGAAGTTCGTCACATATGTCGACGGCCCTCTGCGCCGCTCGCGGCGTTGCGTCTCCTCGACTTGTCCACCAACAAGCCCTGCGTCGACAGCGCCTTGCGAGCGGCACACATGGCTCGCCG
>JBCCGH010000223.1:0-13921 GCA_039029375.1 Planctomycetota bacterium | reverse complement strand
GTTCGCCACCTATGTCGCTGGCCCTCTGCGCCGTTCGCGGCGTTGCGTCGCCCCAACTTGTCCACCGACAAGCCCTGCGGCGACAGCGCCTTGCGAACAACACAGATGCCTCACCGACATAGGCACCGAACTCTTGCGACGACCCACTAGCCTTGCTCGACCGTGTGGCCCGCGGCGGCCCAGGCGTTGGTGCCGCCGACCACGTTGTGCAGGTCGGTGAAACCGCGGCGAGCCAACAGCTGCGCCGCGGCGCTCGACCGGTAGCCCGAGGCGCAGATGACGGCGGTGGCGCGCTGGCGATCCAGACCCTCGAGCGCCGGCGTCTCGCCGACCGCCAGCTCCGCCAGCGGTGCGGGACAGGCGCCTGGGACGTGGCGGGTGGCAAACTCGCCCGGCTTGCGGACGTCGACCACCTGCATCTCGTCCAGCCGATCGCGCAATTGTTCGACCGTGACCTGTGGCAGTGTCGTCGTCGGCGGAGCGGCTGCGGCGAGTGCGTCGCGCACCGGCACCCAACCGGCCAGATCCTCGATCCCGACGCGGAGGAGTCGCGTGCGGGCCTCGATCGCCATGGCCTGATCCTCGGCCAGCAAGAGCACGGGGCGGTCGGCGTCGAGCAGGTTGCCGCTCCACGTCTCGAAGGCGCCGCCCAGGCCGAGGTTCATGGCTGCGGCCACGTGGCCCGCGCCGTAGGCCGCCCCGCTGCGCACGTCGACCAGCTGGGTCCGCTCGCTCGCCGCGGCAAGCTCTTCGATCGAGACCTGACGCAGCTCGGGGAGCTGGCTCGTCGGGCGCGGTCCGCGCCGATTGAGCTCGGCCGCGCGACCGAAGTACCGCGGCGGCGGCTCGAGTCCTGCCGTCAGCTCGCGAACGAACTCGTCGCGGCTTCCAGCGCTGAACGCCCAGTTGGACTGCCGTTGATGGCCGATTGTGGATGACGCATCGGTCGAGATGTTGCGGCCGCACGCCGAACCGGCGCCGTGGCCGGGCCACACCTCGATCTGATCGGCCAGCGGCATGAGCCGGCGTTGGACACTATCGAACATCATGCCGGCCATGGCGGCGCGGTCGAAGCCGAAGCCCCCGGCCAGGTCGGGGCGACCCACGTCGCCGATGAACAGAGTGTCGCCGGTCAAGAGCCGTGGGTTCGCCGCCGGATCGGTCTCCTCGACCAAGTAGCAGAGGTCGCCAGGCGTATGGCCCGGCGTCTCCATGACGGTGATCGAGACTTCGCCGATGCGCACGACGTCGCCATCGCGCAACGGCTCGCATGGGAAACCGCAGTCGACCGCGTGGCTCATGCCGATGCGGGCGCCGGTGACTTCAGCGAGCTCGGTGTGACCGGCGACAAAGTCGGCGTGCACGTGCGTGAGGAATACCCACTCCAGCGTCAGGTCATGGGCTCGCAGGACCGCCAGGACCTCATCGACGTCGCGCCGCGGATCCACCACCGCGGCGACGCCGCGATCGCCGATCACGTAACAGGCCTGCGCCAGTGGGCTGAGGAAGATCTGCTGAAACACATGCTCGGTTGTAGCCGAGGCATGGGCCTAGCGGCACCCCCGAGGCCAACGGCTCCACTAGGCCTCGGGGGCGGCCGATGCGCGAGCTTTGTCGTTGGCCTGCGCTTCGCGCTCGTCGAGCTCGTCGCGGGCGCGGGCGCTCTGGAGGAGCAGCTCTGGGACGCGCATGCGCATGAGCTGGTCCGAGGTCGTGAGCTCTCCCTCGAAGAACCCGTAGCTGATCTGCTCGGCAGTGAAGGCGCGGTAGAAGCACTCCTGCGCCTGCAGCTGCAGTGCCGCCATCAGCTGCGACGCCGACAGGATCTCCTGCCGCTGCAACCGGGCTCCGAGCTGTTCCAAGCCGGAGTGCTCGGCGAGCGCGAGCTCTAGCGTCTGTGGGCTGATGTCACCCCGCGCGACCAGGATGGCGCCGAGTCGCTGGTCCGGAGGCGGCGCATCCGACCGGGCACAGACCACTTCACCGTCGGCGAAGTCGAAGACGATCCGTTCATTGTAGGTGCCGACGTGCAGCGTCCCGCTCTTGCGACCGGCGCCCAGGAACGAGAACACCGACGTCAGGGAGAGGCTGTTGTTGGTCCCCTGGAGCACCAACGGACGCCCGTCCATCGCCTCTTCGCAGGTCTTCAGCTCCTCGAGGAGGTGGAGGACCGGCGGGTGGCCTGGCGGCGGCGTCGGCCCTGCCGGGTCGGCGCCAGCCGGGCCTGCTGCCGTCGGGCCTGCTGCCGTCGGGGCCGTGCCCGACGGGGAGGCGTCGGCCGCTGCCTCGGCGGCCGCCTTGGCAAACGGCAGGGGCACCGGCTCGGTCGCCGGCGGTGCTGCGGCGGCGGCGCCGAAGCCGGCCGCGTCACAGAAGCGCGCCGCCGCTTCCGCGGTCTGCCGCAGGTCGGTGAGCAGCTCCGGGGTGAGCTGGCCCGGCGCCAGCACCCGAACCGCTTGCTTGAGCTCGCCGAGTAGGCCTTGCACCATGCGGCAGTAGCCCGGTAGCCAGGCGGGCGACGGGGCCGTCCCCCGCGCGGCGCGCCGTGGCACGGGTTGCCCGCGGGAACCGGCCGTCGCTCCCGAGGCGAGGAAGTCACGGACGTACTCTTGTAGCTCTGACATCGCGGCGGGGGCGGGGGCAACGGCCTCCCAGGATCAACATCGAGCTTGGCTGACCAGCGGCTTGAGAGTCCGGCCGCGCGGGGGGCGCCGCCCACCCAACCGTCGGCGCCACCGGGCCGTCGAGCGCTCGTCACCCGCGCCGGCGTTTGATCTTCTTGAGATCGAGCCGTTTGCCCGCGGCTGGTGCCGGTGCTGCGGGGTCGGCCCGCTGCACAGTGGACCGGATGGTCGAGAGCGTGGAGTCGGGATGGCGCAGCACCTGCTGCAGCAGGGCGATCCACTGCTGGTCGATCCGTTGCACGGCCGCCTCGTCGAACAGATCCACCGAGTACTCCCAATAACCGGTGCAGCCGTGCTCGGTCTCGTCGAGGATGAGCGCGATGTCGAAGCGGGCGTTCTTCGGGTCGACGATCTGATAGCTCGACGTGGCCCCGGCGACGCGGATCGGCTCGAGCAGCTTCTTCATGGGCGCGATCCATGCCTGGATCAGCGGCGCATCGGCGGCGGCGCGGCCTGGGCGGATGGCCTGCACGATGCGGTCGAAGGGCACGTCTTCGTGCAGCGAGGCGTCCATCTGCGCCTTCTGCGCCCGGCGCAGGATCTCGCGGAAGGTCGGGTTGCCGCTGATGTCGAGGCGCACGATCAGCGTCTGCACGAAGAACCCGATCATGTGCTCGAGCTCGGTCTTGCTGCGCACCGAGCTCGGCGTGCCGATCAGCAGATCCTCTTGCCCGGAGAACCGGTGCCACAGTGCGAAGTAGGCGCCGAGAAGCACCCAGTGCGAGGTGACGCCCTCGCGTTGACAGAAGTCCTGTAGCTGCTGAAAGAGCGCCGGTGACCACTCAAAGCGCCGGAACGCACCATCGTGGCTGCGCGGCCCGGTTCTCGGCCGGGTGCCCGGCAGCTGCACCTCGGGCAAGGGCGCGGCGAGGTAGCGCCGCCAGAATGCGAGCTTTCGCTGGATGACCTCTTCGCTGACGGTCTGTCGTTCCCACGCGGCGTAGTCGGCAAACTGCACGGGCAAGGGCGTCAACGGTACGGGCTGCCCTTCCGCGAAGGCCTCGTACAGGGCGCCGAGCTCCTCGAAGAAGATCGTGTACGCGACCCCGTCCGACGCGATGTGGTGCATCGTGAGGCCGAACTCCCAGCGGTCGGTGGCCAGCTGCAGCAACGTCGTTCGGATCAGCGGCGGTCGGTCCAGCACGAAGGCGCCGCGCACGTCCTCGAGCCAGAGGCGCTGCCGTTCGGCGGCCTGTTGGGGCTCTGCCATCGCGGTCAGGTCGACGAGGCGCAGCGGCACGTCCAGATTCGGCAGCACGCGTTGCACGGCACTGCCTTCCCGCGGCACGAAGGCAGTGCGCAGGATCTCATGCCGGTCGACGATGGCGGCGATGCAACGCTGCACCAGCGCCGGGTCGAGCACCGCGCCGTCGATGCGCACCGTCAGCGTGTCGTTGTACTCGGACGACTCCGGCTCGAGCTGCTGCAGGAACCACATGCGTTGCTGGCCGAAGGACAGCGGTGGATCGCGGCTCGGGTCGCGGCGCGGGATGGACGGCCCGGTGGGCTTCTCGATGCCCTTGTCGCGGAGCAGCTTCTGGAGCAGCTTGAGCTTGTCGTTCGACGGGCGCGTCACCCTGGGCCTTCGCTGTGGGGAGGAGGTTTGGCTCGCTTGATTGCGCCCGACGAGTGAAGCCGGCCGCCCGTCTTGACGCAAGCGGTCGTCGGTGGCGGCGACCGCGACGGCGGCGCGCCTTTGCGGGCTTTCATCCGCCGGTCGAGCGCGCCGCCGGGTTAGAAGAGAGGGCGATGGCGGGCCGTCCTCACGTCGCGATCGGAATCCTGTGCGGACCCACCGGCGGGCCGGCGACCTATGGTCGCCTGCTGGTGGAAGCGCTGCTGCAGCGCGACGACGTGGCGCTGAGCGTCCTCACCGACCGGCCCGACGCGTTCGATGCGGCGGCGCGGCCAGTGCACGTCCCGTTCCGGGGTGGTGTCGATCGGCTCCGCTGGACCCACTTGGCGATTCCCGCCGCCCTGTCGCGTCTCGATTGCGATCTGTATCACGACACCAAGAACGCGCTGCCGGTACGGCTGCCGGTGCCCGCGGTCGTCACGGTGCACGACCTCGCCTACTACCGCTGCCCGGAGACCTTCCCGCCCCTGTCGCGAGTGTTCTTGCGCCGCTCGACCGCTGCGGCTGTGCGCCGCGCGCGCCGCATCGTGGTGCCGTCGGCGGCGACGGCGGCGGACGTCGCCGCGGTGTTCTCGGTCGGGGCCGAGAAGGTGCGCGTCGTCCATCACGGCATCGCCCCGGCGACGCCGATCGACGCCCGCGCGGTGGAGCAGCTGCGGCAGCGCTACGACTTGACCGGCCCCTGGATCCTCCACGTCGGCACGGTGCAGGCACGCAAGAACGTGCACCTGCTGGTGCGGGCCGTGCGGCAGTTGCGCGCCGAGGGGTTCCCGCACCGTTTGCTGGTGGTCGGGCGCAAGGGTTGGCTCGCGGCCGAGGCGATGCGAGAGGTGGAGCGCGACGACACGGCTCGTTGGCTCGGGGCGGTCCCAGGCGGCGAGCTGCGGGCGTTCTACGCGTTGGCCGACGTCTTTGCCGCGCCGTCGGGCTACGAGGGGTTCGGCTTTACCGTCGCCGATGCCTTGGCCGCCGGCGTGCCGACCGTGATCAGCGGGCTGAGCTCGCTCCCCGAGCTGTGCGGCGATGCGGCCGAACAGGTCGAGACCCTGAGCGTGGACGGGGTTGCCGCGGCGCTGCGCCGCGTCGTGGGCGACCCGGCGCGAGCCGCCGCGCTGCGCCGCGCCGGCCCGGCGCGTGCAGCCGAATTTGCGTGGTCACGCAGTGCCGAAGGCCACGCCGCGGTCTATGGCGAGGCGGTCGCCGCCGCGCCGAGCCGACGACCCCCGACTACCAGATGAAGCGCGGGATGTTGTGGCCCGGCCAGTAGAGCTCCCATCGGTAGCCGCGGTAGTAGCTCTGGCCCGGAGCGCGCCGTTGCCAGACCGTCTCGTCGTAGAGCCCGTCGACTTCGAAGACTCGGCCTGGGCCCGACTCGCAGATCAGCGTGTTGCCGTTGGGTAGGCGCTGCGCGCTGCCCATGAACTGGGTGTAGAACTTCTGCGTGCAGTGCACCTGGTCGTCGGCGCCACCTGGGCAGACGTACTCCCAGACCAGCTGACCCGTGGTGGGGACGATCTCAATCACGCGCGAGAAGTTGCGCTGCAGCGGCGGGGCGCCGATGCGGCCGCCGTTGTCGAAGATCAACATGTTGCCGGCGCCGCGCAGGCCGGCGGGGATGATCCGCGCATGGTGCTGGCCGAGCGTTTGGTTGTGCATCCCCCAGACCACGTTGCCGGTCGAGCGCTCGACGATGATCAGCGTGTTGGTGACGCGGTAGCTCAGCAGCAGGTTGCCCGCCGCGAACCGCGAGTCCGTGGCTTCCCACGGGTTGGGGGGCAGCGTCTGGATCGAGTTGAGGTGGAACGGCCGCTTCGGCGTGGCCGGCGTCGTCGCTAGAAACGCCCAGGCCGATGCCGGCACCGGCATCTGCTCCGCGTGCTCGGTGCTGGACCACTCCCAGACGATGTTGCCGGCTGGATCGACCTCCATGAGCATGTCGTCCCACACTTCTTCCGGCAGCATCACTGGACCGGGCCGGCGATGCTCAACGACGAAGATCGTGTTGCCGTTCGGCAGCCGCTCGAAGTCGTGGTGCATGAAGCGGTCGAGCGGGCCGGGGTCGAACTCCCAGACCTTCTCGCCGTCCCAGTTGTACTCCGTGAGTCGCTTGCGGTGCGGTGGGCCGGGCCTCGCGACGTTGGTCATCAAGGCGAGAATGTGACCCCTTGGCAGTGGCTTCACCAGCTCGGCGAACGCCCAATCGGGCTCGCTGCTCGCCCACTGGCGGACCAGCTGTCCGTCGAGGTCGACGATGCGCACGATGTTCCCCGTCGTGGTCAGGTCGACGTGGTAGCCCGGATACGGCGGGGTGACCGCGCGGCCCGTTTCTCGGTACGGCTTGATGGGGATGTCGGGCTCAGCGTCGGCCTGGGCAAGCGCCGTCGTGGCGAGACCCACGCCGAGTGTGGCCGCAAGAGCGACATGTCGGACGCGATGTCGCGGTGATGCGCGACGAGCAAGGGACGGGGCCATCGTGTTCCTTTACTTGGGGGAGCGGAGCTCGAGGGGTCGGCCGCATCATAGAGGCCCGGGGCGTGACTCGCACTACGGCAAAGGCGCGCGGTCGGCCAGCATTTGGCGGCATGTGACGAATCGGTGCGGCTGTGTGAGTAGACCGTCGAGAATGCGCCACGCGGCGTCGCCGACCCGCCGCCGATGGAGCCAGCGCACGGGCGCTGGCCACCCGGCGACGCCCCTTGAGGCGGGGAGAAACTCGTGCAGGTGGCAGTAGAACACCGCGTCACCCCGCGGCAGCAGCGCCCTGCCGAGCCGGCCATAGAGCCGGAGCCACGTCAGGCTGTAAGGGGTCACACGATCGCGCAGTAGCGAGGGCCCGACGCGCTGGATGAGGGACTTGCCTAGGCCGTAGCGCCACGCCGCGTAGAGGTTCTGCGGCCCAGGGACGACGGAGCCGAGCGAGCTGTCGTAACGGTAGCCGGCTGCGTCGAGCTGGCGCAGCAAACCGGCGGGAGTGCGCAGGAATGGCGCCCGAAAGCCATGCACGTCGTACCCGAGCGCCTCGAGGGCCTGCTTGGATTCGACCAGCTCGCGTTGCAGATGGTGGTTGTCCAGCCGCGTCAGCACGCGATGCTGCTGTGAGTGCGAGCCGACCTCGTGCCGATCGTGGGGCGCGACGTGGCGGCGAAAGCGCGCGGCATGCTGGCCGACGACGAAGAAGGTCGCCGGCGTTGCGTGTCGATCCAAGCGCTCGAGTAGTCGCGGCAACATCTCGTCGATCCCGCGTGTGTCGACGCCGCACCAATCCGCCTCCACGTCGACGGTGATGGCGAGCCGCGGCGGCTTGGGCGGCGCGGGAGGCTTCATCCCGGCGTGCCCGCGGCGGCGGAGTTGGTCGCGGGTGCTGCGGGTTGGCGGTCGGCCCGTCGCCGGGCGCACAGCCAAACCGTGAGTACCACCGCGATGACCGACAGGACCCCGCCCACGGCGCCCCCGGGCGGGGCGTAACGGAGCTCGACGCGGACGGTGCCAGCGGGGACCGGCACCGCGCGCAGGAAACCGTTCACCCGGAGTACCGGACGCGGTTGCCCGTCGACCTCGGCACTCCAGCCCGGCAACCACGTGTCGGCGAGCACGAGGTAGCCACCATCGCTGCCGCGGATGGCGAGCGTCATGTGGCAGGGGGCATCCTGCACAAACTCAACGGTGCCGCCGTCGGGGCCGGAGGGTACCGCGCCCGTGCTGCGGGCGCCGAGTGGCTGAGCGTCGGCCTCGGTGATCAGCGCCACGCGCCGCGGCGCGAACTCGTCGTCGGTGATGGCCGCGAGCACGGCATCGTCGTTGGCGAGGCGCTGGAGGCGCGGCACGACGAAGGCGCGCGGGCCCGCCGACGGGCGCTCGTACACGCGAAACGACGCGCCGCTGGGGGCGTCGACGCGGCAGCGTTCGATCCCGGCGTGCTGCGGTGGGGGCTGATCGGCGCCGATGTGGCACAGCAAGAAGCGCACGGCGAGCAGATCGAACAGCGGGTGGGCCAGGCGCGCATCGTCGGGAAACGCGTTGAACCATCGGCCGCGCACCAGCAGCGCGGGGCTGCTGTCGGCATAGAGCTGGCCGAACGGTTGGTGGGAGCGGCCGTCGATGAATGTGTAGGCGTTGAGATCGCGGATGCGCTCGGGGAGGAGCAGGTTGGGGGGCAGCGCCAGCGGGGTCTCGGGGGCCGGCCCGGCGGCGACGCGCGCGACGGTAAAGCCCCCGGCCGCGGCGTGACGATCGCGCTCGTCTCGGAGCCAGGTGCGCACCGCCGCGCCGGCCTCAGGCGGCGCGGCGGCGGCGTGGCTTGGAATGAACGGCGCCGCGCAGAGCAACAGCTCGAGGGCCGTCGCCGCGATGGCGGCGCTGCGCGCGGTGCGTGGCCAGCGCTGGGCCGCCGCGGCGCATCCGGCCGCGACCGAGAACCACACCGCGGCCCAGGTGCCACTGGCGATGAGTTGGTCGCGCGCCGGCGTCAACACCGGGGCGAAGAAGGCGCGGCTCGCCTCGTCGCCGGCCGCCGCAGCCAGCTGCGGCCAACGGTGGTGCAGACCGGCGAAGAAGGCATCCTGCAGCGTCTGCTCGTCGAGCGCCGCCAGGGTCCCCGTCAGCGCGGCGCTGCCGACGCCGAGGCCGAGCGCGAGCACCACGGTCGCGCGTCGGCCGCGGGCCGCATTGGGGCCCAGTAGCCGGTCAAAGCCGAGCGCGGCGGCGATCGCCAACAACGCTGCGACCGGCGGCATCAGCTCCATCGGCTGAAGGAATCGCAGGGGCGGCAGCATGGTGCTGAGCCACGCGAACGTCGCACCGCCCCCGGCCGCCCCGGCCAGCAAGGCCGCCGTACCGGCCAGGACCAGCACCGCCACCGCCCGCGCCCGGTGCGCCAGGGACCACGGCACCAGCAGGATCGGCAGTGCGCCGAGGTAGAGGCGGTGCTCGGTGAACTTCAACAGCGGCTCGACGCCCTCGGCGTCGGCCCGGCTGTGCAGGAGCCAGAGCAGCGGTGCCTTGTTGTGCGGAATGCCGCCGTCACGGTTGAGTGCCGGGGTGCCGAACGGCGCCGACCACACCAGGTCGAGCCACTCACAGGGGTCGAGCGTGCGGCTGAGCCGTAGCTGCATGAGCTCCGGCTCGTCGGTGCGTCCAGTCGCGAGGAAATAGGCGGTCATCGGTGCCAGTGCGAACGCGGCGAGGCCGAGGCCCAGCAGCAGACCGCTCGTTCCGCGACCGAGCCCGCGCCAGCGTTGAGCGCGGGCCGTGCCCACTCGCAGCAACAGCCAGGCGCCGGTGACCAGACTGCTCGCCACGGCTGCGGGCGGATACCCCGCGGTCCACGTCATCGCGGTGCAGCCAGCGAGGGCTGCCGCCGCGCGCCAGCCGTCGTGCTCGGGGCGGCGGAGCCGCTCGAGGGCCCATAAGCTGCCGGGCAGCCAGGCCAGCGTGCCGTAGTGCGGAAACAAATGCAGCCGCGCCGCCATCGTGCCCGACCAGGCGAACACCACGGCTCCGAAGAGCGCCGCCGGCCAGCCCAGCCGCAGCTCGCGCAGCAGGCCCAGCATCAGGGCGCCGGCGACGACCAGGCCGAGCCACGCGGTCCAGACGAACGCCTGTTCGGGCGGCATCAGCCAGTGTGGCAGGTGCGCGGGTGACGCGAGGCCAGAGATCGTCGTGGCAAACAGGGGCGCGCCACAGCGCGCGAAGGGGTTCCACCACGGCCCGCGCCCGGCCCGGACCTCGTCGGTGGCAAAGCGAATCTCCGGCGCGTTGACGAGGGTCTTCTCGGTGATGTCGAAGTTGGCCGTGGCGTGGAGTTCGGCCAAGGTCGGGGCGTCCAACGCGAACGAATCGGGAGCGAATACGCGGTGATCGAAGGGCACCAGCGCCGCCCCGGGCCGCAGGGCCGGCCACAGGATCGCCAACGGCAGCGCGGTGAGGACCAGCAGCGTCAGCAGCGCCGCCCGTCGATCGCGGTCGCGACTCACTGCTCGACTGCGCCGGGGATCGGTGGCCGACTCCACGCGCGCAGTTCGTCGCGGTCGATCGTCGCGCACTCGGTCACCGTGGGCAGCCGACCCCACTTGCCCAAGAAGTAGCGCATGTTGTCCTCGAGGTGCGGCTTGGGGCCGACTTGGTGTTCGTGCACGACGTGCACGTCTCGGCACACCACCGTGCGCAGCCCCCGCTGATGCACGTGCCACACCCAGTCGGTGTCCTCCCACTGCGAGCCTCGGTAGCGGTGATCGAAGCGCTGGTCGTTCACGCGGCGTCGAGAGTAGACGAAGCAGGTCCCGGGGATCGTCGTCGCGGCCGGGCCGTCGGCACCACCTAAGGCGGCGTCGCGCATCTGCGGGCGACCGTCGGCGAACGTCAGTCGGGCGGAGACCGCACCGAGATCGCGCGCGCCGGCCAAAGCCTCGACCAGCCGCGACAGCCAGTGTGCCGGGAGCAGCACGTCGTCATCGAGGAAGGCGACGACGTCCTGGCTGGCTCGGTCGAGACCGGCGTTGCGGTTCTTTGCGACGCTCTGCGGGGCCAACGCCACGATGAGCTCGAATGGCAAGTCTGCCGTGGTCGCGACGGACCACATCGCCCGGCGCAGCTTGGCAGAATCGCGATGGGCGGGGATGATGACGCTGACCCCGGAGCTCCGGAACTCGCCGAGCTCTGCCGCGGGGCTAGCGGGAACGCGCAACGGAGAATCTTGGTGGGGCGATGCCACGACGCGACGTCGGATTGTAACGGGCGCCGGCCGCCGGACCGGCCCCAGTGGAGGCGCCCGTGGCGCTGACCGGTCCGGTCGCGGGCCGCGATCGCCCGCTGGCTCACCAGCGCGCCTTCTTCACTGCCATGCGCGGCCGCTACGCCGACGGCTACGCGATCAGCACGGGCTTTCTGCAGCGCGTGCGCGACGCCGTCTCGCCGTTCGTCCGCGGCGACACGTTGGACATTGGGAACGGCGGCCTGCTCGGCCTCGATCCCCGGCGTGCCGACACGGTCACGATCGCCGACCTCTGTCCCGACGCCCTCCGCGACGTGAAAGAGGTCGCCGACGGGCGCGTCGTTTCGGTGGGGCCCGACCTGGCCCGCCGCCTGCGCGGGATCGGCGCCAACGTGCTGTCGTTGCCGTTCGCCCCGGCGTCCTTCGACGTCGTCGTGATGGGCTACGTCGCGCATCACCTCTCCGAGGCCTCCCGCGCCACCTCGCGCGACAACGTCGCGCACGCGCTCGCCGAAGTCCGACGCGTGCTCCGTCCTGGCGGCTCGTTCGTGATGATCGAGAATTGTCCGACGCGCGTCTGCAAGCTCACTTACGAGCTCGCCTACCCTTTGGCCTATCGCCTCATGCTGCGCCTGGGCAAGCCGCTGCCGTACTTCCTGTCCGCAACGCAGATCGAGGCGGCGCTCGCCGCCGCGCAGCTACGGGTCACGCACCGCCAAGGCATCGCGTGGGACGCTCGCGTCCACCAGCCACTGTTCCCCCGCTGGGCGCCGCCCGGTTGGCTGTGGGAGCGGCTCCTCCCCAACCAGCTCTTCGTGGCCCAGCCTAGTCGATCGTCATGAGCAGCGGCGTCGAGGTGAGTAGCTGCCCCGATGGCATGGTGACCACGCCCTGCATCAGGGTCCAGGTCCCCGGCTTGAACGTACGCAGACCCACGGTGGTCGTGAGCGTGCCGCTCGCGTCGACCATTCCCACGTCGAGGACTGCGTGGAACATACTGATCCACATCTCGCCCCACGGCAGGGGGATCGGCGGATGGAAGGGCCAGCCGATGAGCGTGGCCACGCTCTGCGAGCCAGGTGCGTGGAGCCGCAGCGTGAGGTTGCCGCCGGCGATCGAGCCGATCAGCGTGGGCACCTGTTGACGGCGCACGTTGCCCGAACCCGTCGTTACGGTTCCGGCCGCGCCCTGCCCCGGTTGTAGCGTGACCGCGGGGTCGAGGAGCAGGCGTCCGTCGACGATCTCGATCGCCGGGGCTGGCGGGTGGGCCACGCCGAAGGGCGCTGGGAGCCCGGCCTCGATCCGCGTTTGCGCGTCACCGGCGATCGTGAGCTGGCCACTGTGGAGCCGCACGCCCGGCTCGGGGCCGCGCAGGCCTAGAACGTCGTCCGCGCCATGAATGCGCCCTGCGGTAAACGTGGCGCTCGACTGCGTCATTTCGACCGCCGCGGTCGTGAACAGAGCGCCCTGCGCGCTCAAGTCGCAGTCCGTGAACGACGCGGTGCTCTGGGTCAGGGCCACGGCCGGAGCGCCGCCCGCCGTGACGTCGAACATGCTGACCATGCGGCTGTTGAAGACGCCGATGCCGTTGGGCGCGTTCAACCTCTCGAGGTGCACGTGGCCGGGGTTGTCGGTGATCGCAATATCGGGAACCGAAAACGTCAGCCTGGGCGAGAGCTCACGCACGACCAGCGTCTGGCCGGCGGGAACGTTGGTGATCAACATACGAGGCCCAAGGCCCGGCTCGATGATGACCTCGGGGTCGCCAACGAGCCGGATGCCCTTGTTGACGACGAAGGGCTCATAGCGGCCACCGCGCACCACGACGATGTCGTTGGGGCGGGCGTCGTCGATCGCCGACTGAATGTCGCGAAACTCTGCGCTGCCAAAGCGGGCGACCACCAGCGTGCGCCGTTTCGTTTGAGCGGGTGCCGTGGCGGCGAGCGCCAGCAGGACCAGAGTGATCCGAGTCATCATGGCCATCGTTTCCTCTCTCTTTCTCAGTTCCCGGGGGGGGGCGCCCGGGGGCAGGATCATGCGTTGTGGACCGCGGTGACCGCGAGCCCCAACGCGGCTGCGTTGGTTCCTATTGCACGACCGGGTAGGTCGTCACCGATCACGGAGTTCCTAGCACGCGCCGTGCCGGCGCTGCCGACTCTCCCCTCTTGGACTTGCTGGGCGGGCCACGTGTTCCGTCGCAGCGGGAGCATGCGCAGACACCGCACGGGTCACAAGGGTTTACGCGGGCGTCCCGGCGCGGTGTGGCGCGTCGCCGCAGGCCGTGGCGCCGCGTGCGAGAGCCCCGCGGCCTCGGCTGGTGGCGACCACAAGTCCGGTCGGGCCCGTCGCATGGGAGCTTCATACCCCCGGTCGGAGCGTGGTGGCCGGGCCGTGGTGGCGTCGCTCGACCGTCGCCTGCAGCGTCCGTGGGCGAACCAGGTCGGCCGGGTCGCGATCCATCACAAACGTCGTGCGCTGCTCGCGTTCTCACTGCAAAGCTCGGGCGAGCAACTCCTGGTCGAACCCAGCAAGCGCATCCGCGCGCGTCGACGATGTTGCGACCGATTTCCTCGATCGTCCGCACGCGTCTTCGCCGAGCCGACGGACCGCCGTGTGCACGGGGGTGAGGTTGGTGACGCGAGTACGGGAGTTGCCGCACGCGAGTGATGGCGGGCTCGGTCTTTTCGGGAAGGTCGAGCGCTCGGACCGCGGCGGGCCGCCGCGCCGCCGCCGGGCGACCGACACCGGTGCCGCTAGTGGTGTGATTCAGGAATCTGGGGCCTTATCCACGGCCCTCAGCGCCGCTCGCAGCGTTGGGTCGTCCTCGCCGTATCCACCAATATGCCTGCGGCGACCCGCCTTGCGACCGGCGCCGATGTCTCGCGGATAAGG
>JBCCGH010000222.1:0-14051 GCA_039029375.1 Planctomycetota bacterium | reverse complement strand
TTACACTCCTGAACCTGATCCACCTCGAGCATCCTCACCGCCCTTGCTGAGGTCCTAGACACCCCCAGCTTGGCGGTCTCAGTGCCGGGGTGGGTCAGGTTTCAGCTGGCGGCCTGGGTCAGTTTCAGGATGGCGTCTCCACCTACGGTGGACGAGTACGGCGGCCCTGGGCACGTTTAGTGGCGACCCAGGCCGAGGACAGGGTGCTGCTGAGGAGCAACCCGAACGCGGACCTGGGGCCCGAAGATCGATCGGCCGGCGACCACACCCCGCCAGCTACCGCAACGTCAGCGCAACTCCATTGGAGAAGGCCACTCCGAGAGGGTTCGCAGCAGGTTCCAACACCGCAGCCTGGCAGGCAAAGGTGCCACCCGTGGCGAGAGCTGGCACGCGGAACGACCAACTCGCAGCGCCGCCAACATTCACCCCACTGAGAACCACGAGTGGGTCGGTTGGACTCAAGTACAGACGGCATCCAGGGGCGCCGATCCCAGATAGATCGACGGGGACCAGCTCTTTCAAGCCAACGAGAAGAAAAGGTGTGTTCCGCGCGAACGCAGGAAGGCCGGTCGCAAGCTGCGTAAGGAGTTCGCCTCGCCAAGGGGGACGCAGAGCTACAAGCTTCGGGGTAGCGCCCCCCCAACTGCAGCCCGTGCCGACCACCTGAGTCGCCGGTGGTGTTGCCTCACCGTACTCCCAAGTGCCGTCCAGTGGTGCACTACGGTTGAAACCACCAAAGCACACGACTGTGCCGCGCACCGGATCAAGCACTCCACCCATCGCTTCTCTGGGGCTCGGTGCGACAGATGGCGCGAGCCGACGCCACCCAGACGCCGTCAGTTCCCATGTATCACCAAGAGGTGCTGGGTCTGTGTAGCCCCCGAACAACACGACGGCGTCACGGTCCGGTACGAAACCTGCTAACGCAAACGATCGAGCTTGGCCATACGTGCCAACAGATGCAGACAGGTCCGACCATCCACTACCGTCGAAGAACCACGTGTCGTTATAGAAACCACGAGACGGGGTAGTGCTGTGCCCTCCAACCAGCA
Organism: Planctomycetota bacterium; assembly: GCA_039029375.1. Taxonomy (GTDB): domain Bacteria; phylum Planctomycetota; class UBA1135; order UBA1135; family UBA2386; genus JBCCGH01. The sequence goes on along the minus strand of JBCCGH010000222.1, from coordinate 12,999 downwards.
CCATCCCACCACGCGAAGGATCGTACGCCATTTTGGACTGAGATCGCGGACCAACCGGCGTCGTGGCCGCAAGCTGCAGCCACTGCCCGCCGTCCCATAGCCAGAAATCGCCAACGAAACTCGAGCTTGGCGGGCCAAACTGACCACCCAACATCAGCACGCCAGGCATGGAAGGTAGGCAGCCAACAGCTGGAGCGCCTCGCGGCGAGGGAGCCGGCGTGCCTTGAGACTGGACGCTCCAGTCTGTCCCATCCCAGGTCCACGTGTCCCCCAAGAAAGCGGTGTCGCCCCAACCACCGAAAAGCAGTGTGCGTTGCGAGGCCGGATCCCACATCAGCGCATGCCCATGACGAGGTGGCGGCCTTACTGACGGCGTTCGCTGCGTCCAGTTTGCGCCGTCGTACTCCCAGGTATCGTCGAGATTTGCCGAGCCTGTCCACCCACCAAACATCACGACGCGGCCCCGCACCTCATCAAACGCTAGCGGTGACGAGTACCGCGCAGAAGGCTTGGTGATGGGCAGCCGCTCGAACCAGACCGCGCTTTGCGTCCTTGCGGGTTGAGCGGTGGTTGCACTGCATATAGCCAGTGCACATAGAGCTCTGATGCCAGTCATCGCTTCCATCATTTCTTCTCCCTGTTATGTCTAGGTCTAGGCGCCAGTAACTATGGCGCAACCAACGAATCTGGCGACGGGCGCACGGCGCCTCTCATCCCCGCGAACCCTTCGCCCAACGAACTCGCAATACCGCCATCCGTAACGCCGCACTGGTGGGGCTCATCCACATTTGCCCTTGTCGAGCCGGCTCCACGGTGCAACTTTCCGACATTCGCATGCCATCTCTTGGCATTCCGGCTACCTCCCGATCACCGCGATCGGGCCAATACCGGAATCCTCCAGGTTGATTCGGCTGATCAATCTGGCCGCGCCCGCATCTATCACGAGAAGGTTGGCACCCTCATGCACCACAAGCTCCCGCCCTGACGGCATCATTTCCATCACATCATAGCCACCGAATGTCGTCCCGCTCACTCCAGTGACAAGCCTGCCCGTCGAGGCAATTCGGCCACTGCCATCGACGGCCAGCTCCTCAACAGCACCGCGATCCGAGAGTAGGATGTATGCTCGGGAACCGTCTGGTGTATACGCCACATGGACCCCAAAACCCTGGACCCGCACCGTGTGTGCTAGCGACATCTGGCCATCCATGGCAACGTCAACAACCGCGATGTCTCTACTTCCGTCACAGACAATAACTTACCGGCCGTTAGGTGCAATCTCGATATCAAAGGCAGAAAACACGCCAACACGGAGTAAAAATCCCGTGAGGGTGATGCCGCCCGACGGGCTCACCCTTACGGTTTCGATTCTGCCAGGAACGATCCTCCTCCGACAACTGCGATATCTCCCACATTGCTCATAGCCACCGCGGCAGTTCCCACGGTGGTTTGCAGGACGTTTACCACAGTGCCCGATGACGGTCAATAGAATTGAGGGTTCCGCCTGTCGTCGCACCAGTTATGACTACACTGGGAGTAACCTATATCTCCCCGGACAGATTCAGCAACGGTACGGTAGTCCGCACACTCGGAGGAGATGTTGCCATATCGAAAATATGCACACAATAATCTAGTGGTGCGCTCGCCGCGCCTAACGCGCCATCGCCAGATACACTAACACCCAATATGTTAACCCCAACTCCCGCGGCGCCCTCGCTTGCAAGCGCCGCGACATCAACAGTCTCCGTCGCGAAGGAGAACCCTCCTGGGACAGCCCGTGCCTTCGCAAGCCAAACTCTGGTTGGCCACGCGTCGAGGATGATGACACCCCCATCCGTCACTCCACCGGGCACCGGCTCAACGAGTGCAGAGCACCCCGACAGCATCGCAGAAAAGACCAAAGTCTCGGCACAAACGGCGGAGCTTCCTTGACGACTCGGTACTCCCACCAAGGCATACTCGCCCCGGACCCCAGATATTGTCGATAGCCCGAAGCCAGGCACTTCCACAAGAGTGCCCGCAGCTGGCGTGCCATCTTCAAGTTGAACGCAACCCATCACCGTCGTCAGCGGATCGCCAACCGATAACGTAATGCGCGCAGAGGCAGTCGCGCCCTCGTTCCGTGCAGTGATGAAGGCGTCCCGTCCGCTACCGCGGTCACAACACCCTGTTGATCGACAGTCGCTATCGAAGAATTGCTGCTTGTGTAGGTCGAGCCCAGGCCGCGAGCCGTCACGTCACCCATCGTGCCATCGGAGAACGTTGCCGTCACCCGCACCGGCGTCGTTTCGCCGATCATCGTGAGCACGGCTACGTCCGGAACCGCCTGAACCGACACCGTTTGAGCCGGTGCTGTGTGGCTCGCCCGCGACATGTAGCCCTCGCGATAGGCGACCTCGGACCGGCCGGCGCGCACGCGCTCGCGAACCGCCGCGTCTTCCCATTCCAGCTCGTCTCGCAACGCGATGAGCAGCGGCTTCGCGCCGGTCGCCATGACCGCGACCTGCTGCGTCTGTACATGCGCCTCGTTCGCGAGCGAACCCTTGTAGACATCGACCTCGACCTGCAGCCACGCGCACCCCGCGCTCAGCGCACCGACGGCCACCAACGCTCCAGCGAGGAGGTACCTCACGAGTCCCTCCTTGCACGGTCGATCCGCAGATCCGCCTCGATGCGGGTCAGGTCGCGCTGCTCTTCCTTCAGGGCGGCGACCGCTTCGAACATCGCCCTGTGAAGCTCACGCAGGCGCTGCTCGTCCCGCACCTCGGCGACCGCGCCGAGCGTTTCATCGATCGCCTTGAAGAAGTCGCGCGGGCTCGCGCCCATCACGACGACCAGCCGATGCTCGGCGGGCGCTTCTCGGAAGCCCCGGGCCCAAACAGCACGAGCCGCCGGCCGGTCGAAATGCGCGACAGGCGCTCACCGCTCTCGATCTCCACCGACGTTTGGTCAAGGTCCAGCTGGACCCGCCCCTGCAGCGAGTCAATCAGATGCGCCGGCACCCACCCCGACGGGTACTGGGTGGTGCTGATGGCGGACGAGCTGCCCCGCACCGTCACACGATAGATCTGGGGCGGGACCTGCTCGACGGGATCGAACACGCCGAGGTAGTAGACCTGATGGATCCGTGGAACGGTGTGGCACGCGGAGCACAGCCCCGACAGCACAAGTGCAGCGACGAACCGGCGTTTCATGACTCTCCTGGCGTCGTTCGACGCTTTCCTGAAGATAGCAACGCCGTGAGGAAATGGGAGTTCGACCTCCGACTGGGCAAAGGTCCCGATCGGAAGGAACACCGGGGGAGACGCGGCTTCGCGGCGCCGGTCGCAAGGTGCGCGGCGGAAGTGGGCAGCCACCACAACAAAGCAGGTCGCTGGCCAAGACTGGCTCCTGGCCGCAGCGTCGGCTACCGTCGCTGATGGAGAGTCATGACATCGCTCAACGAGCTCGCCGGGCAACTGTCCGGGACGACGTTTCTGCGCGAACTCCTCGGAGTCCTTGCGGATCGTGGCTTCGGCACGCTGCCCGCTCGGGAAACGGCGATCAGCATCCTGGAGCTAATCCTGACGAAGCACCCCGAGTGGTCGTCGGCACCGCCGTCCGAATATGAACTGGCGCGCCTGCTGCGGGTCTCGCCCCGCCGAATCCGCGGCTACCTCGAGGAGATCTCATACCGCGACAGCTCGCGGACCGACGAGACCCTGCGCAATGAGCTGAGGCGGGTGCTGACCTCGGCAGAACGCGTGCACGACGGGACGTTCGTCAACTTCGAGATCGACGACGGCCTGCTCCGCGACTACGCCAAGCGACTCGTTCGCGAGAACGCCCGGGGTCTTCGAATCCGGGATCAGCGGCTCGGTCGTCCGCCTCTCAGGCAAACAGTTTGCGGCGCTGGCGGTGTCGCTCCTGGACAAGAGGAAGCGGGAGCGCGTCGTCAAAGAGATCGAACAAGAAGCCAGGCGCAAGGCCGCGGACAAGACCAACCTGCAAGACAACCCCAAGTCGCTGCTGCGCATCGGGCTCGAGAACTTGGTCAGCTCCGCGGGAAGACAAGCAGGCTCCAAGCTCGTCAACCTGGGGTTCGGTGCCCTGACCGGAGGCTGGTCGACACTGGCTGATGCCGCCCAATCCGTGAAGGACGCGTTCATGAGCGACGACTGACCCAACCACGACGGCAAGACGTCGGTGCTCCGCCCCCACTTCAACGCATCCAAGAACCTGAGATGTTTCTGCAATCGCTTCGAGTACGGAACTTCCGTTCATTCAAGGACGCGTCGCTGTCGTTCGAACGCGAGAGCGGCGACCAGCGCAAGTGGACCGTCCTCCTGGGCAACAACGGCGTCGGCAAGAGCGATCTGCTCCGTGCGATCGCCCTCGTCACCGCCGGCAGCGAGGCTCTGCGCCCCCTCATCGGCAAAGATCCATCGCGGTGGATCCAGTACCGGAAGAAGGAATGTCGGATCGACATCGTGCTTGAAACCGCCGCCGGCGAGACGCGCGACGTGTCGCTCACGCTGGTGCGCGGCGACACACCGGCCAAGGCGGTGTCCCGAAACAAGCAGTCACTGGCACCCCTCGACGACGCCCTGGAGCACACGCATCGCAACTACTTCGTGATGGCCTATGGCGCGTCACGCCGACTCGCACCGGCGAAGGCCGCTCGCGATGAGCGAAACGACCAGCCCTTCCGAGTCCTCCGAACCCGGACGCTGTTCGATCCGGACGCCACGCTGAACCCGCTCGACACCTGGGCAGCCGCACTGGAGAAAGGCAAGAAGGCCGACGTGCGCCCGCTGCTGCGAACCCTGACATCATTCCTGGACGGCGTGCGGATCGACTATGACGAGGTCGCAGCTGGTAGGCTGATGTTCAAGACGCCCAACGGCAGGATCCCCTTGCGACATCTAGACCAGGCGCGCCAAACCACGGCTGCTTGGGTGGGCGATTTGCTGTTCCACATCACCCAGGCGTTCGGCGACTACCGGTCCCCGCTGCAGGCCCGTGGGGTTCTCATGGTCGACGAACTCGACCTCCATCTGCATCCGGAATGGCAGCGCAGGCTCTACCAATTCTTGACCACGACCATGCCCCAGCTGCAGCTGGTGGTCACATCCTACTCGCCGCTGATCGCCCAGCAGGCGGGCCCTGGCGAAGTGCATCTGGTCCACCGCGGCGACGACAAGGCAACCCACATCGACGCCTATGAGGGAGACCCGAGCTCGATGCTGCTGCACCAGATCGTGATGTCGGAGTTGTTCGGCCTGCAGAGCGACGAGTCCGTCCAGGTGCAGGCGCTGAAGGACGAGTATCGCTCGCTGGCCCGAAAGAAGCGCAAATCAGCCAAGGAGAAAGAGCGCATCGCGGAGCTGCGAGTGGCGATTCGCGAATTGCCGCGGATCGAGCGGTCGAGCCTCGCCATGCCCAAAGGCATGTCCCAACTCGAGAGAGTCTATGACGCGCTAAAGGGCCTCAAGCAATGATCGAGCTGTTCCGAGTGCGTGAGGCCGACTCGGTCCATCCCAACTTCCACGGTCAGACGAAGCGTGAGTTCGAACGCGAGCTCCTGGTCGATCAACGCCGCCTGCTGAGGGGCGAAATCACCAAGCACCCGTTCAAATCCAGTCGGTGGAAGAAGTCAAAGGACCAGCTGCGGATCGAAACCCACGACAAGTGTGCGTACTGCGAAGCGCCGTCCCAGGCGGTTGCGCACGGCGACGTCGAACACTACCGGCCAAAGTCCATCTATTGGTGGCTGGCATACAACTACGACAACTACTTGGTCTCCTGCCAGCTGTGCAATCAGAAGTTCAAGAGCAACAACTTCCCCGTGTTTGACCAGCGCCTCGCCGCACCACCAGTCACCGCCACAAGTACGGACGCGGAACTCGAGGCGTTGGTGGGCAGCCTCGGCCCGGACCCTCTGGATGCCGCCGCAGCCGCCGCGTTCAGAGGGCTCCACCTGGAAGAGAGCCCTCAGCTCGTCCATCCCTACTTCGAGGACCCTGCGACACTGTTCGGATTCGAGATGAGCGACGTCCTCGAGGAAGTCATGATCGTTCCGCACCCGGACACCGACGGCATCGAGTCCTTCGTCGTGGCCGCTGAGGAGTTCTACGGTCTGAACCGGCCGGAGCTTCGCACGCTTCGCTATCGATTCGCGAAACCCTACGCCGCTCTGCGCATCGTTCGAGACCGCGAGATCCCTGAGGACGTGATGGCGACCCTGCCGCCCAGCTTCCTGGCGACGCTCCAGGCCGAGGCAACGGCGGCATCTGGGTCGATCCAACAGATGATCGCGTCGGAGTTCCCCTTCGCTGGAATGATCCGCTACTTCGAGTCACGCGATGCGATCCCGATGATGGAGATCGAGTAGCCGGACAGCACGCCACCGGGCCCGACGTCCGCCCACGGCTCCGGTCCTTTGCGTGACGCGCGCGGGACCGCGCATGGCCAGCCGAAGGCGGAGACGGTCCGCGTCGCCCGACAGTGCGGAGCCCGCCGCGTTCGCAACGAACCGATCACGCCGAGTTGGCCGGGCACGGTCCTGCCGCGATCCTTCGACTCACCGGCATCGATTGGAGTCGCAAGAACCGGTGAGTTCGGCTCACGACGAATCCGGCGAGCGCGTCGTAGAGTAGGGGTCAGCTACTGCGCAGATCGATCCTCCACGAGTTCAGCGTACCCACGTCACGTCGCAGGTTGTCTGACACGTGTAGTGTCCAGCGCCCCTTGCCATCGATCCCGGCGGCGACGAACGCTGCGAGATCCGCGTTGTTCGCGGGTGAGTACGTGCGCTGCACGTCGTCGCGGAACGATCCGGACATGTCGTGCAATCGAGCAACAAATCCGCCGGGGGAAATCAGGTCGATGCGTAGGTCCCCGCGATACGTGTGCGTGACGTCGACCTGTACTTCGATCGCGTGGACGGGACCCTTGCCTAGGATGTCGATCTGGCTGACGACGCCTTGCGGAGCGTTGTCCGGGATGGCGAGGCCCGGGCTCACGGCACCGTGGCGATTGCCGCCGCCGCCGCCGATGCCGATGCCGATGCCGCCCGGCAGCGAACGCGCATGCGCGACGGCGCGTGCCGTATTAACCTTGCCGGCACCGAAGTACAACGAGTTGCCGTTGACGAAGCCGCCACCGATGCCCTGCACGTTCGGGTCATTGCTTAGGTCGAGCGTTGCGTCCAAGTCCGTATCGGCGGTCGCGCGCAGGATCTGTGTCACCTGCGCAGCGGTCAGCGTCGGGTTGACCGACAACATCAGGCCGACGGTGCCGGCGACCACCGGTGCCGCGCCGCTGGTGCCGCCGAAGTCATTAGTGTAGTTGCCTTCGTCGATGCCGGTCGCCGGATCGTCGGCGAGCGGACTGGTTGGCGTGCCATGGCCGGGACGGTTCGATGCCGCGATCTGTCCGAGACCCGGTTGCTGGGCTGCGAACTGCGCGTGCATGTGTCTCAGCTCATGGCCGTTGCTCGAGGGCGCGGTCACGGTCACGTGCGGGCCCCAGTTCGAGTATCCCGACTTGCGTGTCATCGACGACATCGCGCCGACGACGACCACGCCGGGAATCATTGGATAGGCCGTGAAGACGTCGCGGTTCGCCGGCACTACATTGACTTGGAACTGGCCCGTGAACGGATTGCGGCCCAGGAAACGCACGCCGTTGACGTTGTCGTTGGCCGACAAGAACGTCGGCGCGTCGTCGTTGCCGGCACTGAACACCATCACTAGGCCACGATTGCGCCGGCCACCGGTCTGGGTCAGCTGCGTCACCGCGACGCGGAACGCTTGGGGAAACCGCTGGAACGAGCTCGGCGGAAACCCAAAACTGCAATTGACGACGTCGGCGCGAGCGGACGCGAACTCGAACACGCCGAGCATCGACGTGCTCGACACAAAGCTCTCTTGGCTGCCAAACGGAATCTGGATTGGCAACAACGTGCAGTTCGGCGCAATGCCGCGCATCGCGCCATTCGAGTGGGAGCCGACTGCGATGCTGGCAACCGGCGTGCCGTGGAAGTCCCCGATCTCCGGGTCGGCGCTCGTGTCACCCTGCACGAACGTGCGCGCGTCCGGATGGATGGGCGTGCCGGTCAGGGCCGGGTGGCCCAGGTCGAAGCCATCATCGATCACCGCGACGACGATTTCCGGCGCACCGGTCGTGTTCTGCCACGCGACCGGCACGTCCGAGGACGCGTTCGTTCGCACCGATGGATGGGTGATCAAGTCCGTCGTCAGATACCACTGGCGGTCGAACAGGGTCGGCAGCTGGTGGTAGTGGATCTGCTGGTTGATGTCCGGCACACATGACTCGACCTCGCCACGTTCGGCGATCCGGTTGGCCGTCTTCAACGGGTTCTGCCCCGTCGCGGACGTCACCTTCAGCACGTGGCCGTTGCCCATCGGACGGACGTACTCGAGTTTGAACTCCTCCATGATGCGCTCGAGCTCACCGGTGCCTTCGTTGCGCAGCGACAAGATGATGTTCTCGTCGATGATGATCTCTTCGTCTGTGCCGTCGACGACATAGATGTGGTGCGACACCGTGTCGCCGCGCACACTGTCCATCAACGCGTCACGGTCGCGCGCGTTCGCACCGCGCGCCCGGCTCATGCGGTCCGACAGACGCGTGACGCCTTCGTAATCGCGATGGTCGCCCTCTAGGCTCTCGACCGGAGCTTGCACGCTGAAGTCGGTCGGATGCTCCTTCAGGGTGAGTCGCTGCCCGTTCAGAACGACGTAGTCGCCGTAGGCGGGCTTCTTCTTCTTCTTCTTGGTCGTCGGTCGTTTCTTCTGTGCCATGACTCTCCTCAATGGGGACGCCGCGTCGGGCACTCTTGATTCGAGTCGACCGCTCGCGTCGTTCGTTTCCCGGGACTCACGTAGGGCAAGCTTCCCTGCTGCCCGCTGGTCAAAATACCGATTGCCCTCACCCGCGTCCATCGAGTGGCCACGATGACACCGATCCGGTCCGACCACCTGAGCCGCTCGATCCACCACGACGGATCCCAGAACTGCTCACGGCGGTCATCTTGGGTAGGACCGACGCTCCAGGCGACGCCTCAACGCTCGCGCTCTATACTCACTGGCGCTTGCGCCGTAACCCTTCCCCGGCAGCACCCATGCGCGAATCCAGCATGCTCGTGGCCCTCGTCGCCGTCACGACTCTCCCAACCGCGGCCCAAACTCTGCCGCTAGAGATCGAGACGCGCACTCACGCCATCGACTCTGGCTACTTGCACAACGAGCAGAACCGCGCGCGCGTCGTCTACGCGACCACGGTGGAAGAACCGGGCGCGGCTTGGTTCCGGCTGTTCCTGCGCGACACCAACCTCCCGGCCGGCAGCCGGCTCCGCCTGACGTCGGAGCTCGACGGCGCGGTGCAGCACTTCGACGGGCGCAGCCTGGCGGAATACGGCTTCGGCTCCGCCTACTTCAACGGCGACAGGGTGAAGATCGAGCTGGTCGCGGCGCCGCACACGCGTGCCAACCGGCTGCAGATCGTCGGGACCGAGTTGGGGCGGCGCGACCCTCCCGCCGGCATGCAACCGGACTCGATCTGCGGCCCGACGGACGACCGCGTGCTGAGCTCCGACCCTCGGATCGGGCGCGCCGTCAGTGCCTCCTCGGCGTGCACGTGGATGCTTCTGGAGAACGAGTTCACCGTCGCGACGGCCGGCCATTGCACCGACCCATCCGGGCCAACGCCATGGATCATCGGGTTCAACATCCCACTGTCGAACGCCGAAGGCACCCCGATCCATCCTCCGCCGGACGACCAATACGCCGTCGACTTGAGCTCGGTGCACCGCCTCGAGGGCGGCGAAGGAGCGGACTGGGCGGTCATGGCCACGGTTCGCAACAGCAACCACGGCCAGTACGCTGGCGAGCGCCAGGGCGCTTGGTTTGAGCGGGGCGCGGTGCCCGCGCAGGTCAGCGGCGTGACCATCCGCATCACCGGCAATGGCAGCGTCAGGCCGCCGATTCCGAAGACGTGGAATGCCGTACCGAAGACCCACACCGGCCCCCGCGTCACAGCCACCGTCAACCACACGATCGCCTACCAAGCCGACACCACCGGCGGCAACTCGGGCTCACCGGTGATCCACGAGGCGACCGGCAAAATGATCGGGATCCACACCAACGGTGGCTGCAGCGCGACCGAGGGCAACGTGGGCACCCGGATCGACCGCCCCGACCTCGCCAACGCCATCGACACGGTCCTGGCCAGTCGGATCGTCGGCACGATGACGGAGTATGGCAGCGGCTGCGCCGGAACCGCGGGCGTGCCGGAGCTGTCGATGCTCGGCAACCCCGACATCGGCTACGTAGTGCGCGTGCAGCTCGACAAGCTGCCGGTCGGACAGGCCGGCATGCTCGGCGTCGGCATCTCCGACACCATCTGGGGTGCCGTGCCCCTGCCGCTCGATCTCGACCCCTTGCGACTCGAGGGCTGCACGCTCCACGCGAGCCTCGAACTCACACTGGGCATCACGACCGCCAGCGGCAGCACCACGATCTTCGTCCCGCTCGCCAACGACCCGAGCCTGATCGGCGGGCAGGTGTTCTTTCAGGCGTTCGTGCTCGACCCGGGAGCACCAGGACGCACCGTCGGGGCCTCGGTGACGAACGCGGGCGCGTTGAGCATCGGCGGCTGAGAGCGCGGGCACCTGCGGAAAACGACCGACGTTCGCGGCCGAGCCTCACGCGCAGGCGGCGCGCCTCTAGTGGTGTGAGGCACACTGGTCGACGTTGATCACCGGCTCGCAGATGCACGGAGAGAACGGGCTGCGCAGCGCGAGCTCGCTGACCGAGCAAGTCGTCCCAGCCGGGATCCCGAGGATCCGAATGGCCTCCCGCATGGGCGTCTCCGCGATCACCACGGCGGGGCCGCCCTCAATCCGCAGCGGCTTGTTGCAGCTGAACGGCTGATAGACCCCCGGGTCGACTTGCACGACGTCCGCGGCGTCGATCGCCGGCTGGATCTGCTGGTAGGGCGTTCCGCCACTGATGCGGACGACGCGGACCCGCTGGGCGTGGAGGGAGCCGGTCAGGAGGAAAGCAAGAAGCGTGAGGAGGAGTGGTCCCATGTCGTCAGCTGCATTGTGTAGGCCCCGGGCGCGCAACGCTCTTTCCCGGGCGAGGCCGGCGGCAAGCGAGGTTCCCGCGAAGCTCCAGCTCTCCGTCCGAGTGGCTCTACGGCGGCTTGCACAACTCGCAGGAGCCACCCGGCCATCCGAAACTGCCGCATCCGCTCGGCGCGCGACAGCGATAGATTTGGGGTCGATGCAACCCAAAAGCGCCGCTCCCAGCTGGATGGCCCGCGTGCTCCTACTCGCGGCCGCCTTCGACGTCCTCGGCGGCGTTCTCGTTGTGCTGGCGCCCGCGGCCCCGCTCGCATGGGCGGGACGGCAGCCCCCCGTCTACCCCGAAGTCTGGCAATGCCTGGGGTTGATCATCGGCGTCTACGGCCTGGGGTATGCCTTGACCGCGCGGCATCCCTTCCGGCTCTGGCCGATGGTGCTCGTGGGCCTCCTCGGCAAGGTTCTCGTCACCTTCGGCTTCGTCTGGGCCGCCTCCCGCGGGCGCCTGCCGTGGGAGCTGGGCCTGCTGGTGCTCGCACTCGGGCCGATCTGGTGGGTGCCCTTCGGGCTGATCCTGCGTGGGGCCTCCCGCGCCCACCGGAGCGAGCAGACGCCCCCCGTCCTGCCGCTCGACATGGCCCTATCCCTCTACCAGGATCCGGAGGGCACCGACCTGCTCGAGGCCTCCAGGCGACAGCCGCAGTTCCTGGTGTTCCTGCGGCACTTCGGCTGCACCTTCTGTCGGGAGGCCCTCGCCGACCTGGCGGCGATCAACGAGCGGCTGCGCGCCGCCGGCACGCGCCTGGTGTTGGTGCACATGTCGACGGAAAACGAGGCCCGCGACCTGTTCAACAAGTATGGCCTCCAGGAGGTCACCGGGATCAGCGACCCGGACCGCGTGCTCTACCGAGCCTTCGCGCTGCGGCGTGGCAGCCCGACCCAGCTCCTCGGCTGGTCGGTCTGGAAGCGCGGCTGGGAGGCGGGCGTGAGGCAGGGCCACGGCATTGGCTGGCTGCGCGGCGACGCGGCGCAGATGCCCGGGGCCTTCGTCGTCTCGCGCGGCCACGTGGTGGCCCAGTTCATCCACGAGACAGCGGCCGACCGCCCAGACTACGTGGTCGTCGCCGAACAGGGCGCCGACCAAGCGGAGTTCCAGGAGAGCCTCGAGGCAGAAGGTGTCGGCCTCGGGTTCCAAGATCGCTTGCGCCAGGCGCTCTCATCCGAGGCGACGGGCCGGGCCTGACACCACGCGCGCCGGGTCCCTCCGGTTTCGGGTCGAGATCGCCGCGCCAACCGGGGTCGACGCTCCCGAGGCGGCTCGGTTCGTCGTGGCGGATCGCGTGCACCGAACGACACCGACGAGCTCGACTCGAGCACCAGGATGTTGTCGGGCTTCAAGTCCCGGTGCACGACGCCCTGCTGTGGGCATCGTAGATGGCGTCGCAAATGCGCACGAAGAGCTCGAGCCGGGCGGAGACGTCGAGTGCGTGCTGCGCGGCACAGTCGAGCCGCGACACGCCATCGACAAACTCCAGCGCGAAGTATCGCGTTCTCACTCGTCTCGGAGCGTCCACACGACTCACAAACACGCGCACGTCGTCGCCCAGTCATCACGGCAGGCGAGCGAGCACGCGCCGGGTCGCGCTGCGGCCGACGGCCACGCCGAGCGATAGGCCCTGAGCATCGTTGACGAGTCAGCCGCCCACCGGCAGACGCGGACGCCATCTCACCCCGCTGTTTCGTTCGGACGCGCAGTGGAGGACGGCCTGCTAGTGGTGTGATTCAGGAATCTGGGGCCCTATCCACGGCCCTCAGCGCCGCTCGCAGCGTTGGGTCGTCCTCGCCGTATCCACCAATATGCCTGCGGCGACCCGCCTTGCGACCGGCGCCGATGTCTCGCGGATAAGGCC
>JBCCGH010000221.1:0-14322 GCA_039029375.1 Planctomycetota bacterium | reverse complement strand
TTATCCACGGCCCTCAGCGCCGCTCGCAGCGTTGGGTCGTCCTCGCCGTATCCACCAATATGCCTGCGGCGACCCGCCTTGCGACCGGCGCCGATGTCTCGCGGATAAGGCCCCATCTGCCTGAATCACACCACTAGGGCGCGAGCGAGGCCCTGTGACTCGCTCCACCGAATCTCTGGCGCCAGTACAGGAACGTGATGCCGGCGTCGTACGCGTCCGTGGCCGTGGCATCGGCGTAGTCGACCCAGCGGAACTGCACGCCCGCCTCCCCGCCCGGCAGCACGGCGATCGACAGGTCCGAAAGCACGTCCCACAGCCGCAGATCGAACGAACCGTCGGTGTCGGTGACGGTGCCATCCAAGCGCCAGGTCACATCCCGGCTGGGCTGCGCGGTGAGGCCCGCCACGAAGGTGTGGGTGGCCCCGTCGAACCCGACGAAGGTCGGCACCGGATTGGGATCGGGATCGAAGTAGAAGTTGGTCAGCGTGCGGGCGTCGACGTCGGCGAACGTGTAGCTCGCGTGGAGATCGAGCGCCTCCGAGGGGTGGAGGGTGGCAAGCGCGCCAGCGGAAAGCCCCTCGTAGCGGGTCCGTGAGACGTCGTTCTCCCGCAGGCGATACCGCGCGTGGCCCTCCAGGGACCAGGTATCGCGGCGGTAGCGCAGCCGCGCCGTCGACCGGCGCGCGCGGTCCTCGGCGAGGTCGTGCAGCTGGATGCCGTTCTGGCCGAACTCCCGGTGGCGCAGATCCAGCGTCCAGTGGTCGTCGGGGCGCCACTGCAGACCCACCAGCGCGCCGTCGTTCTGGATCAGGCCGGAGCGAAAGTCCTCGTCCCCGGCCTCGAGGTCGGGGACCGAGAGCCACTCCCGAGACCAGCCGTAGCCGGCGCTCAGAACGAGCCCCTCCAGCGGTTCGACGTCGACTTGCACCGAGCCCTCGAACTGACGTTGGGCGGTGCGCTGATCGAGCTGGGTGGGCACCGTGGTCGTCGTCGACAGCGTCGGGAAGACGGTGACATCGAGCTGATCGATGCGCAGCTCCTCTTGGTGGTCGACCCAGCGCAGGTCCGCGACGAGCACCGACCAATCGGTCAACTCGAGCGTGGCCGTGCCGTCGAGGAGCCAGGTCCGCGCCGACCCCGCCGAGCGCGACGTGGTCGTGGTGACGAACTCGCCGATGTCGAACCCGCGAACCTCGCCGTTACCGAGGACGCGGCGTTCGAGATCGAGGACGCGGCCGGTGACCGCTAGATTGAGGGGGCCAAAGTCGCGGGCGAGGCTCGCGCGCAGGCTCGGCCCGAAGAGCGCGGCACTGGAGAGGAAGTCCTCGCTCTCCGGAAAGGCCGGATTCACCGGCGATGGCTGCGCATAGGACCACTGGCTGCGCTGCTGCTGGTCGAGGTACTCGAAGGCGACCGTCGCCGCGGTGCCAAGGATCGTGGTCGCCAGGCCGACCTCGAGTTCGTCGGCGTCCAGCTGGCGCGGGCTCTCGACACCGGCAACCGTCGTCTGCGGGGTGAGGTTGCGGTTGCCCAGGCGATTGGTGAGCCAGAAGCCGTCGTCGTTGGTGCGGAACCACGAGGCGAACAGCTCCACATCGTTCGCCGGCTCGAGCGACAGACGGTAGCCGTGCCGCTGATGGCGTTGATCCACGCGGTGGAAGTCGCCCGTCGCGCGGTACTTGACGATGGTCTTCTCAAAGCGCCCACTGGCCGCGTAGAGGCCGCGCTTCTCGACCTCGGCATCGATCCGCTGGTAGGGATCGGCGATGTCGCGCGCGGCGATCCGGACGTGGTCGAGGTAGTCGTTCGCGCCGACGCTGTGACCCTCGATCAGGACGTCCTTGAGCCGGACGCCCGGGTCGAGGTTGAGGTCGGTCTCGTAGCGTTCGCGCGAGCCGTGGCGATCGATGAAGCGCACGCCCGCCGCGAGCATGCCGGACCAGTCCATGCCGAACCGCCGCAGCGGCGTTTCGAGAGCGGGAAGGGGGCCCGCCGCGGCCTCGATCGCCGTCGCCGGTGCGGCGACGGCGAAGGGCACGGGGACCACATCGTCCGGGCGCCAGGGGTGCGCGCCGCGCGCCGTGTCGGCGTGGGACTCGGCGTCGTGGCAGGCCGCGCACGCTTGGGCATCGACGGCGGCGATGGGGAGCTGTCGATCCAGCAGCGTGCCGGAGTTGGCGGCGTCAGCGTGTGCGCTCAGGTCGCCATGACACGCTGTGCAGGCGGTGGCGGCGCGTTCCTCGAGCAAGAACGCGTGCGCCGAATGCCGCAGTCCGCGCGTGGCGCTGGGGTGGCAGATGCGGCACGAGGCGTCGTTCGCCCGTCCGGGGTGGGCGGCCGGCGCCGGCCGCGTCGGCGGCGGCGGGGCCAACGATGAAGGACCGAGTAGCAGACCGAGCAAGGCCAGCGCACGGGCCGCGGCACGACGATGGCTCATCGGAAGAGGAACCTAGAGTGGTTGCTGCCGTGGATCTCGGTGTGGCAGTTCAGGCAGTTCGTGAACACCGCGCCCGTGGTCTGGTCGTGGAACGCCGGATAGTCGGCGTGGCACTGCAGGCAGTTCTGCTGCGTGTTGTGCTGGTGCAGTAGCCGGCGGTTGGAGGCGCCGTGCGGGTTGTGGCAAACCGTGCAGCCATCACTGCGCCCGGCCTGATGCGCGAACGTGAACGGCCCGCGGTACTGCCGATGGCAGCCGACGCAGGTCTGCTCATTGAGCTGCCGGTCGCGGATCTTGGGGCGTGCGGAGTGCGGGTTGTGGCAGTCGCTGCAGCCCATGAAGCCTTCGGGCACCGGGTGATGGTTGGGTTGGCGAAACTGCGCCGCGACCTCCTGGTGGCACTGCGCGCAGCGCTTCTCCGCGTCGCGGCGGGTGTCGCCTGCCGCCGCGGCCGGCGAATGGCAGGTCAGGCAAGTCACGTCGCGGCGCTGGTGCGAGCCGAGCTCGGTGTGGCGCAGCAGGGGTTCGCGGTCGTGGCACTTGCCACAGCGGTTGAGCTGGTGGCGGGCATCGGTGCCGCGCAGTGAGTCGACCAGGCGCCGCTGGCCACCACTCGCCGCGTGGGCTTCGGCGCCGGTATGGCAGCCGCCACATCCCAGGCTGACCGGGAGTTCCGGATCCGCGAGGTCCTCGTGGATGGTGCCGCGCAGCACCTCGTAGGCCGGCGCGTGGCAACGGACGCAGAGGTCGTTCCGCGCGGGCCGCGCCGCGCTGCCCGCGGCGGTGGGGTGTCCCGTGTCCTGGTCGACTCCTTGGTCCCGTGGCTGGTCCCGTGGGCGGTTCGGCGTCAGCTCCAGGGTCGTGTGGCCGAGGGCGCTGTGCGGCTGATGGACGCGGTGGCAGGTCGTGCATCGCATGTCCTTGGAGAGCAGCGGCGACTTCTTGCCGGCCCAGTGGAACTCGGTCGCGTCGACGTCGGCGTGGCACGAGCGACACGTCGCGATGCCGTCCGCGGCCCGGTCGGGCCGGGTGATAAGGCGCGCCAGCCCACCCGACTCGACGTGGCGGGCGCCGTTGCCGTGACAGGATTCGCAACCGGTGGCGTCCGCGCCCGCGGCGAGCGTGCGGTGCGCGCTTGCCTGCAGCAGGCGGTCGCGGACTGGATGGCACTCTACGCAGCGGGCGGCGCCGACCGCGTCGGCTTGGGCCGTGGCGGCGGTGCGGTGGCGAAACCGCAGGGTGGGATCCGCGCGCTCCGGGGGGGGCGCGTGGACTTCGTGGCACGCCGTGCAGCCCTTCCCGGCGGCGGTGAAGCCGTCGGGATCGCCGCCGTGGCCCAAGATCTGCTCGCGGTGGCACTGGACGCAGATCGCCGTTTGCCTGGCCGCCGGCAGGCTGCGCGGGTGCGTGATGAGCATCGGCTCGTTGTCCTCGTCGTCGCCGTGCGCGGCGCCGGGCCCGTGGCAGAGCTCGCACCCCTGCATCCCGTCTTCGACGACGACCGGGCCGTGCACGCCCTCGGCAATCGAGTCCCACATGTCTTCGTGGCACTCCTTGCATCCCGTTTTGCCGAGCAGATTGCCGCGCCGCGGGAACGGCGCGGTCTCGAGCTCGGGGTCCTGTTGCGCCCGTTCCTGGGTAGGGGCGGCGGCGGGCGGTTCGGCGTCGCTGGGGCCAAGGAGGGTCGTCCCGGCCGTGGCGAGCAGCACCGCCTGCAGCGCGAGGCCCCGGGGGGATCGTGAGATTCGACGCATCAACGGAAGAGGCGACGGCATGAGCGGGAAGGAGGATACGTGGCAAGGCGTGTGCCGTCGTCTCTTCTTCCGCGCAGAACACCGGCGTTTGCTGGTCGGGGCCGTCGGCGCGTCTACAATCGCCGGCCTGCGAAAGCCCGGCATGCGCTACTTCCTCCACAGCTACGGCTGCCAGATGAACAAGCTCGACTCCGAGCTGGTCGAGGCCAAGCTGCGCGCGGCTGGCTACGGCGCCGCCGCCACCGAAGCGGACGCCGACGTCGTCTTGCTGAACACGTGTTCGGTGCGGCAGCACGCCGAGGACCGTGTCTGGAGCAAGCTCGGCCGCCTGCGCCTTGAGAAGCGGCACCGGCCCGGATTGGTGGTCGGCGTCATGGGCTGCATGGCCGAGGAGCACCAGCGCTATCTGCGAGCGCGGATGCCGCACGTTGATCTGGTGGTCGGCCCCTCGGCGTTCGGCGACATCGATACGCAGATCGCGGCGGTACGGCGCGACGGCGCCCGGGTCACGGTCGGGCGCGGGGTCAGCGGCGACGAGATCCTGCGTGACCCGCGGGTGCGGCCGCACCGGTCGCAGGCCTACGTGTCGATCATGCGGGGCTGCAACATGCCCTGCACCTATTGCATAGTACCGGCGACCCGCGGCGCCGAGATCAGCCGGCCGATCGAGACGATTGCCGACGAAGTGCGTCGGCTCGTTGACGATGGCGTCTGCGAAGTGACGTTGCTGGGCCAGACGGTCAACGCCTATGGCCGTGATCTCGGCCGCGGCGTGACCCTCTCGGCTTTGCTGCGGCGGCTCCACGAGCTGGACGGCCTGCGCCGCTTGGCGTTCATCACGTCGCACCCCAACTTCTTGTCGGCCGAGCTGGTGGCGGCGATCGCCGGCCTGCCGAAGGTCGCCCGCTACCTGCATCTCCCGGCCCAGTCGGGCTCCAACGCCGTGCTGAAGACGATGCGCCGGGGCTACACCGTGGAGCGGTACCTACGCCGTGTCGAGGCGCTGTGGGAGCAGGCCCCGGACGTCGAGCTGCACTCCGACTTCATTGTGGGCTATCCGGGCGAGAACGACGCGCAGTTCGCCGAGACGGTCGCGCTAATGGAGCGGGTCCGCTTTGCGCAGAGCTACGTCTTCAAATACTCACCGCGCCCGGGGACCGTGGCGGCTGACCTCGTCGACGACGTCCCAGACGCCGTCAAGGCGGAGCGCAACGCCATTCTCCTCGAGGCCCAGGAACGGCACGGCCACGCCCGCAACCGAGCGTTGGTCGGCACCGTGCAGAACGTGCTGGTCGAGGGGCCGAGCCCGCGCGTGCCGACCCGGATGACCGGGCGGACGACGCATCACCGCATCGTGCACTTTGACGCGGCCGACCCGGCGCTGGCGGGCACGTTCGTCGATGTGCGAATCACCGAAGCGTTGCCGCACTCATTGATCGGCCAGTGGACCCGCGCCGGCGGTCGTGCTGAGGATGCGCCCGCGCAGGCATCGGCAACGTGACCGACCACGAGCGCTGGATGGAGGCGGCGCTCGAGCTGGCGCTGCGAGGTCGAGGTGAGGTCGAGCCCAACCCGCGGGTGGGCGCTTTGGCGATCGGTGCCGGCGCGGTCGTCGGCCGCGGCTGGCACCGCTGGTATGGCGGCGCGCATGCCGAAGTGGAGGCGTTGAACGAGGCGCAGCGCGCGGGACGCCCCGTCGACACGATTGTGGTGACGCTGGAACCCTGCTCGAGCGATGTCGGCGAGGACGGCAAGAAGACGCCGCCGTGCACCAGAGCGATCTTGGCAGCGGGGATTCGTCGCGTGGTCATCGGCAGTGAAGACGGGGACCCACGGCATCGTGGCCGCGGCGTGCAGGTGCTCCGCGACGCCGGCGTCGACGTGGTCACCGACGTCCTGGCGGCACGGTGCCGCGCCATCAACCGTGCCTACGAGCGCGGTCTGCAGCTGGACCGGCCGTGGACGATCGCCAAGTGGGCCATGACCTTGGACGGCAAGATCGCCGCACCCGGCGGGGATGCGCGCTGGATCTCCGGCGCCGACGCGCGACGCACGGTCCATGAGCTGCGTGCCCGCGTCGACGCCGTCGTCGTCGGGTTTGGCACGGCGCGGCGCGATGATCCGGAGCTCACGGTCCGGATGGTCGAGGGCGATCAACCCACGCGCGTCGTCGTGGACCCGTGGGCCGAGCTGTCGCAGGAGAGCCGCCTCGTGGCGACGTGCGATCGCGCGCCGGTGTGGCTTTTGGTGCGGGAGGATGCCGCGGCGGATCGGGTCGCGGCGTTGACCGGCGCGGGCGTGGAGGTGCTGCACGTGCTGCCAGACCGTGAGCGCTCCCTGGATCACGCCGCGGCGTGGCGCACCCTGCGCCAGCGCGGCCTGCGCCGCCTCCTGGTCGAAGGCGGCGGCCGCCTCCATGCGCGGCTGGTGGAAGCCCAGTGCATCGATCAGTGGCTGGCCTTTGTCGCCCCCAAGATCATCGGCGGGGCGAGTGCGCCAACCCCCGTGGACGGCGCTGGGCGCCCGTCGGCGGCGGCGGCTTGGCCGCTGGATGAGCTCTACTGGCGGGCCTGCGGCGAGGACCTACTGATCGGCGCCTTTGCGCGCGACGATGCGACGTGAGCACTCCGCGGATCGTGCAGATTGCCAAGCGTCTGGCCACCGCGGTGGACGAGCTGCAATTCGGCGCGCCCGTGACGCATGTCTACAACCCGCTCGACTACGCCTGGGCGGCGCACGCGCAGTACCTCCGGCGCTACGCCCGCGGCCGCAAGGAGTTCGTCCTGCTCGGCATGAACCCCGGACCGTTTGGCATGGCGCAGACCGGCGTGCCGTTCGGCGAAGTCGCCGCTGTGCGCGACTGGCTCGATATTCACGCCCGCATCGCGAAACCGGCGCGGGAGCACCCCAAGCGGCCGGTTGAGGGTTTTGCCTGCCGTCGCAGCGAGGTCAGTGGGCAGCGGCTGTGGGGCTGGGCGGCGGGCCGCTTTGGCGAGCCCGAGCGCTTCTTCGCGCGATTCGTGGTCCTCAACTACTGTCCGCTCGTCTTCATGGCCGATACCGGTCGCAACATCACTCCCGACAAACTGGCGGCCGACGAACGCCGTCGGCTCGGCGCCCTGTGCGACGCGGCGCTGCGTGACGCAGTGGCGTGTTTGCGGCCGCGCCTGGTGATCGGCGTGGGCGCTTTTGCCGAGGCGCGAGCGCGTGAGGTTCTGCCCGGGTCCGTCGCCATCGGCCGCATCCTGCACCCGAGCCCGGCGAGTCCGTTGGCCAACCGCGGCTGGGCCGAGGCTGCCGAGGCCGAGCTGGCGGAGTTGGGTGTGGCACTCCCCTAGCTTGAGGTCCGGCCGGAAGAGCGCTTGGCGTGGCGAGTGGTGGCGTGGGCCGAAGGTCGGTGCGCGAGAACGCAGCTGAATCAGTGGATTCAGCGAGGCTCTCGTGAGCCGAGATTCGAGTTCTGGGTGCCGCTCGCTGCACGAACGGTCGTTTCGGCCGGCCCTCTCGTGCCGGTGGGCGTCACGTCGCGCGTCACGCCGCACCGAAGAAGAGCTCGATGGCGTGGTGGTCGGGCGGGGGGAGGTGACCCTTCCTTGAAGCGGCCCTAGGATCGAATCGGTTCTTCACTGTTTTCGCAATTCTCAAGGGTGGGCGGCGCAAGGAGTCGAATGAGGATGGCCATGCCTCGGGTCGGGCGTGCCTTGGCAGGGTTCGCGTTCGCGGGTTCGTTGTTGGTGCCGGGCGTCGAGGCTCAGTCCTCGCGCGACACCGAGGACCTCGTCGTGGCTCTCGGGTGGTTGAAACGCGGTTTGCACGATGAGGCCGCGGCCAAGCTGACGACGTTTCTGCGTGAGCATCCGCAGCACGAGCGGGCCGCCGAGGCGTGGTATCGCCTGGGCACCTGCCGCACGGCGTTGGGGGACAATGAGGGCGCGGTCGAAGCGTTCCGCACGTGTCTTCAAGACCGCCGGCCGTTCAAGCTGCGCGCCGAGTGCCAGTATCGGCTGGGCGGCGCGTTGGTCGTGCTCAAGCAGCACGAGCAGGCGCTGGCGGCGTTTGGGGCGATGCGGCAGGGCGTGGCCGACGATCACTACCTCGCCGTGCCGTGCGCGTATGGCGCCGCCGAATGTCTGCGCGAGCTGGGTCGCGACGCCGCCGCCGCGGCGGCGTTCTTGGCGGTGGCCAAGGCGGATCGCAGCGAGGACGGTGGGCATGCCGCGCCGGCGCTGTACCAGGCCGGCTTCGCGCTGCTGCGCCAAGAGGAGTTCGAGCAGGCTGCCGACGCGTTTGCGGCGGTGACGCAACGGTTTCCGCGGCACGAAGCCGCGGCGGAGTGCCGGCAGCTCGAAGGCGAAGCGGCGTTTCGGGCTGGCGCGCTGCCACGTGCCGAAGCCGCCTACACGCGGGCGCGTGCCGCCGGCGGTGAGTGGGCCGACGACGCGGTCATGGGGCTCGCATGGTGCGCGCTCGAGGACGGCCGCGATGCCCAGGCGTTGGCGCGCTTCCGCGAACTGTTGCGCGACCACGTCGACTCGGCGTTGGCGCCGAAGGCGCGGCTCGAATCGGGGCGCATCCTGTACCGCGGTGGCGACTATGACGCGGCGCTCGACGAGCTCGAGCCGCTCGCCAGCAACGGTGCCGAGGGACCGCGCGCCGAGGCGCTGGAGTTGCAAGGGCTGTCGCTGCTGGAATCGGGTCGCGCCGAGCCGGCGTCGGCGCGGTTCTCACAGGCCCTGGCGATCGCCGAGCCGGCGACGGACAAGGCTCGCTTGCTCTACAACCTCGGCGAGTCGCTTGCCGAGCTCGAGCAGTGGAGCGGTGCACTCGACGCGTATCGTCGCGCCGAGCCCGATGCGGCTGGCGAGCTGGTGGGCGAGGTGCGCTACGGTCAGTGCCTGGCGTTGCACAAGCTCGGCCGCTACGCCGAGTCGATCGAGCGCGCCGAGGCGCTGTTGAACGCCCAGCCAGAGCACCGTCTCGGCACGCACGCGCAGTTCGCGATCGGCGAGAACTACTTCGCCGCCGAGCGCTGGACGGACGCGGACGCCGCGTACGGCCGGGTGCCGACCGATCACGAGCTAGGGCTGGGCGCGCAGTTCAAGCGCGCTTGGTGCGCGTTCTTGGGCGGCAAGGCGCCGGTCGCGGCGGAGCGGTTTGGCGCGCTGGCGGCGGACGGACCGTTTGCCGAAGAGGCGCTGTCGATGACCGCGCTGGCGCGGCTCGAGGCCGAGAACAACGACGCCGCGTTGACCGCGGCAGATCAGTATCGCGCGCGCTACCCCAAGGGTGGCTTGTTGGCCCGCACGGAGCGAGTGGCGGCCCGAGTGCTGCGCGCGCGTGGCGATCTGCGCGGGGCGAGTGCTCGCCTGGCCGCGGCCGCCGCGGCGGAGTCGTCGGCGGACCAGGCCGCGCGCGATCGCCTGGAGGAGGCCGAGCTCTACTTTCAGCAGGGTGACTTCGAGGGCGCCGACGAGCGCTACCTCAGCCTGCGCGAACGCGAGGACGAAGTCGGCCTGCAGGCCATCGAGGGCCTGGCGTGGTGCGCGTTCGAGCTGGGCGATGACGACGCGTGCCTGCAGCGGGTGGGCGAGGCGTTGGCGCGCGCGGACGCGGATGCGCGGCGGCCCGGGCTTCTCGAGCTGGCGCTGTCCGTGCACCACCGGCGCGAGCAGTGGCAGGACGCCGAGCGGACCGCGCGGCAGTTCCTCGGGCAGTTCCCGGATCACGAGCGGGCCAACGAAGTGCGCTTTGGGCTCGGTGTCGCGCTGGCGCGCGCCGAGAAGCACAGCGACGCGCGAGAGGTCCTGGCCGGGCTGGCCGAGGTCGCCGACAGCTTGGAGGATCCGGCGCGGGTCTTCTACGAGTGGGCTTGGGCCTCGCGGCGGGACGGTGACGAGGATGCTGCGTTGGAGTGCTTCGCCGAGGTGGCCGAACGGGCCGAGGATCCGGATCGCCGCGGCGAGGCGCACCTGCACCTCGGTCTCGCGGACTTGGAGCGTGAGGAACGGGCGGCGGCTCGCGCACATTTCGCGCAGGTGCAGGGCCGGCACCGGCCGCAAGCGCTCTACCGCACCGGCTTCACGTGGCTCGACGAGGAACAGCCCGACACCGCGCGCGCGGCGTTTGCCGCCATCGAGGAATTGGGCGACACCGAGCTGCTCTACTGGGACGCGACGTTCCTGGTCGGTGAGTGTGGCTTCCTGGCCGAGAACTACGAGTTGGCGGCGGGCCGCTATCGCAAGCTGCTCGAGGCCGATCCGGACCACGTTCGCGCGCAGCCGGCGCGCCTGCACGGCGGGCAGAGCATGGTGCGCCTGTCGCAGCCGGGCGAGGCCGCGACGGTCCTGGAGGACTTCTTGCGCCGCGGCAGCGAAGATCGCACCGAGCAGGCGGAGGCGAACCTCTGGCTCGGCAAGGCGCGCATCGCGCGGCAGGAGTGGGATCGCGCCGAAGCCGCACTACAGAAGGTGACGGAGCTGTCGGAGGGCGAGCTCGCCGCCGAGGCGCAGTACCGCATCGGCGAAGCCCGCCGCGCGCGCGGCGATCTGCGCAACGCCGTCGACGCGTTCGTGAAGCTGTCGATTCTCTATGCCCACGAGGAGTGGGTGCGGCGCGGGCTGCTGCAGGCGGGGGACTGTTACCTCGAGCTGGAGCAGCCGGCCAAGGCCACGCGTTTCCTGGCCGAGCTGGTGGAGCGGTTCCCCGATTCGGCCGAAGCCGGCGTCGCCCAGCAGCGACTGAAAGACCTCTGAGCCGACAACGGAGCGGACGATGATCGCGTTGAATGTTGCGTCCGCGCCCCAGGGTGCGGGCGAGGTTGTCTCCACGCAGACCCTGTGGGAGTTCTTGGCCTCGGGCGGGCCGGTCATGATTCCGATCGGCCTGTGCTCGATCGTCGCCGCGGCGTTGGCGATGGAGCGCTACTTGCGGGTGCGGCGCTCGGTCGTACTGCCCGCCAAGACCGACGAGATCCTAGAGCTGGCGGAGAGCGGTCGGACGCGGGAGGCGCGGGATGCTGCCGTGGCCGCCAAGACGCCGGCGGCCCGGGTGCTCGCGGCCGGCCTGCGTCGTACGGGCTACTCGGTCGAGGAGGTCGAGCGCGCCATGGAGGACCAGGCGCAGAAAGAGCTCGAGCGACTCCAAGCGCCGATTCGCACGATCTCGGTCATCGCCAACATCGCGCCATTGCTGGGCCTGCTCGGCACGGTCATCGGGATTGCCGAGGCCTTCCACCGCGTGGTGAAGACCGGGATGGGCAAGCCGGAGAACCTGGCCGCTGGGATCGAGGAGGCACTCACCACGACCATTGCCGGGCTGGTGGTTGCGATCCCGGCCATGGTCCTGGCCGCGCACCTGCAAGGGCGCGTGCGGAAGATCATGCTGCGCCTCGACGAGAAGGTGGCGCCGGTGGTCGAGCACGTGGCGCGGCACGAGGAGAGCAATGCGGCTTGACCTCGGCAACACGCAGGAGGGCGCCCTCAACCTCACGCCGTTGATCGACATGGTGTTCTTGCTCCTCGTCTTCTTTCTGGCGTCGACGACGTTCGCCAAGGACGAGGTCGAGATGGACCTGACGCTGCCGGAAGCGAGTAGCGGCAAGGCCGAGACGGACGGGCACCTGCTCGTGATCAACGTCAAGCGCGACGGGTCGCTCACGGTGAACCGGCGCACGGTCACGCTCGAGGGGCTCCGCCAGCGGCTGCGCGCCGCGGCGGCCAAGGACCGCGACCAAGAGGTGTTGATCCGCGGCGACACGAAGGTGGACTTCGGCGTCGTGGCGAAGGCGTTCGATGCCTGTTTGGCGGCGACGCTGCGTCGGGTCTCGATCGCCGCGCGGCCGTTGGAAGGCGGGACGCCACGATGAAGGCGCGCGTCCGGCGCGTACTCGCGTATGCCGTGGCGCTCTTCGTGGTGGGCGTCGGGGTCGCGCTTTGGAGTCTGCGCGCCGGTCGGCCGTTGTTCTACACCGACGGCGAGCAGCAGGTGGCGGCCACCGAGCTGGCCAACGCGTCGATGCTGCTGTGGGAGACGCCAGTGCCCGAGCTCGAGCTACCGGGGCCCGTGCGTGGCCGCGCGCAAGAGCTTCCGGACGGGCGCGTGCTGTACGGCCGTGGGCTGACGCCGCTCCGCACCGACCTGGTGTTGGTGGATCCGGCCCGCCCCGACGTCGAGCCCGAGGCTGCCTTCGGTCTCAACTCGTCGGGCCACGACCTGGCGCCGGCGTTGGGCGCCGATGGCTGGGTTTACTTCTGCTCCGATCGGCGGGGCGGCCAGGGTGGGTTCGATCTGTATCGGGCGAGGTGGCGCAACGGCAGCTTTGGTGGCGTGGAGCCGCTGCCGATTGGCGTCAACACGGGCGAGGACGAGTGCGATCCGGCGCCCGATCCCCGCGGCGACCAGCTGCTGTTCGTGCGGCGCGATCCGGACGTCGCCGCCGGGCGCAACGGGATGATCTGGCGCGGCGACGTGCTGGGCGCGGCGGCGCCGGAGCCGCTGTGGGAACTGAAGCGCGGCGAGGTGCGCCTGGAGCGCGACCCGGCGTGGTCGCCGGACGGTGTCGGCCTGTGGTTTGTGCGTGAAGGCGAGGCGGGGCCTTCGGTGATGCGCACTTGGCGGCTGGGCGAACAGTTCGCGCCACCGGTGGCGCAGGCCGCGCTCAATGCGACGGGTCCGTTTCGCGCGCCCGAGCCGCTGGGCGATGGTTATAGTCTGCGCCTTCTGCGGACGACACCGGAACCCGAGGCCGATCCCGAGGCGATCGACGATGGAGCCGTCGCCGTGGTCGCGCCGCCCGCGCTGGTATACCGGTCGTCGGCGCGGGAGCTGTACCCGTGGTGGGAGGGGCAGGCGTGGCTCGAGTTCCTGCTGTTCTGCGCATTGGTCATCGGCTTGGTCGTGCTGCTCTTGCTGCTGCTCGGCAGCTACTGGCGTCAGCTCGACGTGGTCACCTGGTGTTTGCTCGTCTCGCTGTTCTTGCACCTGCTGCTCATGGTGCTGCTCACCGACGTCGAGATCGTGCGCCGCTTCTTCCCCACGGCGCGCGACGAGGGCGGCCTCGAGGTGCAGCTCGTGTCGGGGGCGCAGCAATCGGCCGGCAGTGGGCTTGAGGTCGAGCAAGACGCCGCGAATCCGTTTGCGGAGGTTCGCTTTGGTGGCCACACCCAGGAGCTCGAGGCCGCGGCGCCAGCGGCAGCGGTCGCCGATGCGGCTCCGCGCCCGGCCGCGGATGGCGGCGAAGCTGAGCTGGCGGAGCTGACGCCCACTGAGCGCGAGGTCGAGGTCGAGGTGGCGGACGCGGCGGAGGCCGCGCCGACTCGGCAGGGCGAGGACGTTCGACCGGAGCTCGAATCGCAAGAGGCGCCGGGGACCGCCGCCGAGGTGGCGCCGCTGTTGGCTCAGCCGGCGCCCCGCGACGACGCCACCGCCGCGCCGGAAGCGCCGTCGGTCGCGCCGACGAACGCGCCCGCCGACCGCGCCGACCGCGCCGACCGTGTGGCCGCGGCGACGCCGGACGCACCGCAGGCGCAGGCGCGCGAGGTGGTGGAGCCGGTCCTCGGGGACCGCGCCGAGATCGCCCCGACGCGCTCGGTGCGCGACGAAACCACCGGGGCCGTGGGGCTGGCGACGGACGTGGCCCAGGGCCCGGCCGCAACGCCCCAGGAGCCGCGCGCCGCCGCTCGCGCCGCGGCGGCTCCGGCCACCGCGCCGGGAGCGACGCTCTCGGCGGACCAAGTGGCGCAGCTATCCAGCCGCGGCGGGCGCCGTGAGCCGGAGCGCGCCGCACCGACGCAGCGGGCTGAGGGCGCGCGCGTCGCCAACCCCGCGGCGTTGCGCGATGCGGCGACGACCGGCGAGGCCCCGCGGGCGGCTGTCGATCCTCGCGCCGCCGCGCCAACGGCCGCGGCAGCGGGGCCCGGCGTGGAGGTCACGCCGAGCCAGGTGGCCCTCCGCGCGGCGCGTGTTGCGGCGCAAGGGAGTGCCGCCGAGGGCGACGAGCTGGCGCCGCCGACGGCGGCCCCGGCGAAGGGTGGCGGCGGTCGGCTCCCGGCGGCGTTGGCCGCGGCGGCGTTGCCGCAGCCGACCCGCGGTGCGGCGCCGAGCCCGACGCTGGCCGACGCCCCGGCCGAGCCG
>JBCCGH010000220.1:0-14372 GCA_039029375.1 Planctomycetota bacterium | reverse complement strand
GATGGCACCCGTCCGGCCACCGCTCGCTGCGTCGCACCTCCTCGACGTATCCACCAATATGCCTGCGTCGGTGCTTCTTGCGAGCAGCGTCCGGTCACGCACCCTCTGCACAGGAATTTCTGATCCAGGACACTAGTCGCCAGCCGGCAGCGGCCGCTAGATCCGGCCGGCGGCGGCGTGACGGCGGCGCGGGGGGCGTCTGCGGAAGATGGCCCGGCTCTACCGGGCGGTGATCGTGTCGTCGACGGGGTCGATGTCGTAGCCGCCGTGTCGCCGGACCAGGTCGGCGAACAGGTGGTCGGTCACGGGATCACTCCGCAGCCGGCCCCGTTGGACGACGGCGGCTAGCTCGGTGAGCGTGGCGCGGCCGTGCTGGCGCAGATAGAAACGCGTGCGCTGCCGCAGCTCGGACAGGTCCCGCTCGGTGAGCGGGTAGTTGCTGAGCATGTCGATCCGGTCTGGTGCCGGCTCGATGAACAGTCGGTTGAGCTGTAGCAGGCGCGTGGCGAGGTCGCGCCCCTCGGCCGGGTGGTTGTCGAGGAACCGTTGGAGCGGAATCTCGCCCATTGCGCGGCGCAGTGCGACAAACAGTTGCTCGGTCGCGTGCGCGCGCAGCGCACTTTGTTTGCAGAAGCGACCGGCTCCGAGGTGCCGCAAGGTGTGGTCCCGGCGGAGCAGGGCGAGCACCAGGTAGCCGCGGTCGCGGGATCCGTCGCCGCACAGCTCCCAGAGATCGATGTTGCCACGTTCTCGGACGAACGAGGCGACCTCATCGGCGCTCGTCGCCTGGGCCGCGAGTGCGTCTTCGACGTGCTCCCTTGGTTGCCAAGTGTCCGCGTCGACTTCGACGAAGCGAGGGTCGGCACGCAGCACGCTGCGTAAGGCCTGGCCTCGGCAAGGCGTCCCCGACTCGGCCAGTTGCGCCTCGAGCTCGGCGATCGTCACCGCGCCTTCGCCGGCCGTGAGCGCAGCATGCGCGGCGTCGGCGCGAGGATCCGCGGTGGCGGTGACCTGCTCGCGATGGCCGGGGCCCATGCTCCGCTCGACCGATGGCGCGTCATCGATCAGCCGGCGCAGCAGTGCCGGCGGCGGTGTGAGGGGGCCGCGGTCGCTCAGGCTCCGGGCGATGTCCTCCACCGTCCGCGGTAGGAACAGCGGTCGCAGGTGGTGTCGCAGCGCGCGCTGCAGGCGCCGGGCATCGCGGGGGGCGACGGCGGTCAGCCCACCACGCCACACGAAGAACTCGGTGGGAAAGCAGAAGTGCAGCAGCCAGAACGGGGCCGTCGCTTCGCCGGTCGGTGCACCGCTCAAGACCGAGTCGGCCGGGATCTGGTCTGGGGTTGCAAAGCCGTCGGTCGTTGCGAGCAGCTGACGTCCGGCATCGCGCAGCTCGGCGACGGCCTCCGCAGCATCCCGATGCAGCGCCCGGCGGCAGCGTCGTTGCCGCGCGCGCACGTCGTCGAAGCTGTCGTGGTTTGGCGCTGCCAGGTCCCACAGCGAGAGCCGTGCCGCGCCCAGGCCGCAGCGCGCGTGGAGCACGGTTCGGCCGTCGTCGTCGAGCGCGTCCAGCAATGTGGCGCAGAGCCCGCCGAAGAGGTCGTCGACTGAGAGGGCGGCGGCCGGCGCCGCCGTCGTGTTGCGGGTGGCTCCCGTCAACGCTGCCCCCCTGGAGCAATCGCCCGGAACTGGCGCCGACGCTCCGCGAGCATGGCGCGGAGGGCGGTGCGACCGTCACGGTCGAGCTGCCGGGTTAGCCCGGCCGCGTCGGCGCCGTGGCGCCGAATGAGCGTTGCCGCGGCGAGCGCTGCGGTCGATGTGGGTGCGGTGCGGACCGCCCGCCGCAGCGGCGCGTCAGCTGCCGGTGTGTCGAGCGTCGCAAGCAGGCGCACGGCCCGAGCGGGGTCCCCGGGCAGCGTCGCCAACGCGCGGGCGATGCGGGCCTGGTCGAAGCGCGGCAGCTCGCGGAGCAGCACCCCGTCCAGCGTGCGGTCGCGAGGCTCCAAGTAGGCGGAAAGGAGCGCCGGCAGGGCCTCGTCGAGACGCAGCCGTGCTGCGCTCAACACCAGATGCATGGACTCATCATGCCCTTCACCGGAGAGGCTCCGCTGTAGCGCGGCGACGACCGCCCCGCGTACTCGCGGCTCGGCGCCCTCGAGGCCCGCGGCGTAGGGGAGCGTGAGCGCAGCATCGCGTCGCACCCGCTGGTCCCTCGCCTCGAGCCCTTCGGCGACGACGCGAAGACGGGCCGCGTCCGATCGGGTCGCCACCAAAGCGCGCACGTGGGCGACGACGTCGGTGCGCGCTGGGACCAGGCTCCTAGGCCCGGCCACCAGATGCCAAGCGCCCGCGCGCTGCTCGAGGAACATCACGAACTGGCCACCGCTGAGGCCGTGCAGGGCGCGTCCGCAGCACCGACCGCCCTCCTCGCGCAGCACGACGTTGCCCGGCCCGGCGCCGCGCAGCGTCTGCTGGATCTGGAACCGCACCGCCAACTGCGGCGTGGGCAGAGCGACACCCTCCGTCGAGGCCACCGCGACTACGGCCGCGCGATCGACGAGCGCGGCCAGTGTGGTGCCCGCATCCTGAGCCGTGGCGCCCCCCAGGACCAGACCGATGGCCGCGAGCGAGGCGAAGGCGTGGTGGTGCGGGACGAGCGTGGACATTTGCGAAACGTTCACTTCATCAACAGGCGCTGCTGCAAATAGGCGAGGTTGATGTCTCGGAATGAGTAACCCAATGAAACCAGCGCGTCGTAACCCACGGCCGGTGCCATCACGTCAGTCGCCGAGCTCAGAGCGTTGTGCAGGGAGCGGTCGCCGTGCAACCCTCGCGGGTTGTCACCTTCCGCCACCAGGCCGACGGCGTGCCCAATCTCGTGCGCCAGGATGATGCCCACAGCCGTAGCCCAGTCATCGGCGGCGTCGAACACCGCGCGATAGCGCGCTCGCTGAGCACTGGTGGCCGTCGTCTCATCGAAGCCCTCCGCAAGCACGATCGCATCGAGCGGATGTGCCCCGGCGGGGGTGCCGCCCATATCTGGAACAAGCGCCAAAAAACGCCGCGCGAACGACGTCAGAAAGGCCGGGTACACCCGACTGTGGACGCGCGCTTCGAACAGGAACAGCTCGCCTGGGAAGACACCGAGCCCCGGACTGGTGCCGGTGTTGACGTCGCGCATGTTGCCGTTGCGATAGTCGAAGAACGCGCGGCCCAAGACGCCTGAGGACGACTGGCCATAGCGGCGCGTCTGGTCCGCCTCTGGGTCGAGTCCGCCGCAGGCGATACGGGCGTGGGAGAGGCCCCGGGGCTCGTGTGCCACGAGCCGCATGGGCACGGCGTCGGCGCCCAGCGGTGCGCCCGAGCGATCCCGGCCGAGCAGCGCGTGGGCCTGCGCCAGGATCCCGTCGCGGAGCAGCGTCACCATCCGCGCGTTGGTCCCGGCGGGATCGCCGGGAGCCATGAGGCCCAGCCGCAGCAGGTCGTCCTCGTGGTCGATGCGACCGTTGCGATCGCGGTCCAGGTCGAAGCGGACCCACATGACCTGTGTTCGTTCGAACGGCAGGGCGCCGTCGTCCGGCGCGCGGACCTGAAAAGACAGCGGGGCCGAAGTGCCGATGTTGCCGGCCAGGTCGCGCACGGTGGCGGTGAGCTCGTAATCGCCGGGCGCCAGGGCCGCCGCGGTTGGCACGGTGTAGCGCAGAGTGCTGGGCGACACGATGGCGTCCGCGAACACTGTCTCCTGCCCGGGCACCCCGCCGTCACCGGTGATGACGACCTCCACCGTGCTCATGTCCAGAATGCGGTCAAAGTCGTCGGCATCGACGCGGATCTCGAAGCCCGAGCCGGTGACGGACATGTGCTGCTGTCGCTCTCGGCTGGCGTCGTTGATCGTGATGCGAGCGTTTGGCGCCACGACATCGAGCGAATGGCCAAAGCGAAAGCGGCTGGAGACGTCGGCGGCGAGGCTGTTCCCGCTGGGCTCCAGCACGCCGTTGACGCCGCCGACCACGGTGAAGATGTAGGTCTGGCCTGCGGCCCAGGCAACGCGTGGGACGAAGCGGATCGCGCGCTGGCTGTGCGTGACCGTCAGAGTACCGGCGACGCGGCCGCCGATCCCGTCAACAACTTTGACCGTGCCGTCGTGCACGGTGGCTGGATCGATGGGGCTGTCGAAGACCGCGACAGCGGTGGCGTTGGTCGGCACGGCGAGCTGGCCATGGAACGGCAGCAAGAACACGTCGGGCAGCGTGTCGTCGGCGGCGGTGCGGAAGCGTACGACGATGTCCGCGCCCAGCGGATTGCCGGCCGTGTCGCGCAGTCCGTCGAGGCCGCTGCGGACCGTGAGCGTGTAGCCGGCCCCCGGCGCCAGTGGCTCGCTGGGGAGAACGCGTACGCGATCAGAGCCGACCGTCTCGACGGTGTAGGTGGGCGCCGCGCCCTCGTCCGCCGCCAACACCACCGTGGCCGTGGTGACGCGCAGAGGGTCGATCGGCTCGTCGAGCTGGACCTCGGGGCGAACGCGGCGCGTGACTCGCACAGCGTCCGGCTGCGGCGTGCTCTCACGCAGGCGGGGCGCTGTCGAGTCCGTGCCGGTCGTGAAGGAGTACGTCTGCGCGGTCGCGAGCGGGTTGCCCGACCGGTCGGTGATCGCGCTTGCGCCCGCGTCCAGCTGGACGCGATAGAGCGCGCTGGGCGATAGCGGCGCGTGCGGGATGAGGCGGACGCGATACTGGTCGCGGCTGGCGACTGCCGTCGTCGCGACCGTGGCCCCGATGCTGTCGACCAGACGGAGCGCCGACGTGCCGAGGGTCGCCGGCTCGATTGCCTCGTCGAACGCGATCTCGGGCGTGGCGCGCGGGGAGACCGCAGTGCCGGTGGGCCACGTGGTGTTCACTTGCGGTGCGGTCGTGTCCGTCGCCGTGCGGAACTCGAGCGACCAGGCGATCGCCAGCGGGTTCCCGGCGACATCGGCGACGGCGCCGGCGTCGACCTCGATCCGGTAGTCCATGGCGCCGACGAGATCGGTGACCGGCGCGATCAGCAGCGTGTTGCCGCTGACGCTCGCGTCGATCGCCGCGGTGGCGCCGCTGACACGGCGCAGTCGCACACCGCTGGCGCGCAAGGCGGCGGCATCTAGGGTCTCGTCGAAGATCACGCGCACCGCGTCGGTGCGGCCGACGCCCAGTTGCCCGGGCGTCAGGCTCGCCGAGAGCAGTCGGGGGGGCACGTCGTCGCGAGTGCGAAACCCGACGCGCGTCTCCCGATCGAGCAAGCGGCCCGTGCCATCGCAAGTCAGCGGCGACAGATGAAAGACGTAGTCGGTCTGGGCCTGCAGCGGAGCACTGGGCGCGAAGTGCACCTGATGGCCCCCGGCCTCGGTGCGGGCGGTGCCGGGGATCCGGACACCCGCGGCGGTCTCGAGGTAGGTCCCGGCGTCGTCGAGGCAGGCGGCGACGATGCTGCCGTCGAGGGTGACCACGAGAGTGGCGTCGAGCGCCACCTGCACTGCGCCGTCCGCCGGTGACTGATCCAGGACCGTGAGGTTGCCGGTCAGAGAGGGCTGTGTGGACGGATCCTCACTCGCGCCAGAGCCGCCGCCGGAGCCGCATGCCCCCAAAGCGAGCAAAGCCGCTAGGGCGAGCTGCCCTGCAGTTTTCTCCATCCCGGTTGCCTTTTCCTAGGTGATGAGACGCGGACGTCGCGGCTATGCGCGAGCCCGGGCGTGCATCGGGCACCGGGTGCGTTGTTTTCAAATTGGGCGCTCGAGTGCCGAGCGCGTCACCGTGTCAACGGCGCTTCAGCGGGTGTCGAAACAAACAACACTTCCGCTGGTGGCGGCGCATTGCGCCGCACGATCCGGCCAGCCTTCTGGCTAGCCGGGATAGTGCTCCGCCATGAGCTTGGCGAAGCGCTCGTCCTCGCGCAGGGGCGCGATGTCCTGATCGCTCTCGAGCAGCCGGCGGTTGAGCCCGGAGCTCGGGTCGCCGCCGATCTGCATGGCCTTCTCCAGCATGCCGAAGGCCTCGTCGAGCTTGCCGGCGCGCGAGTAGCAGCACGCGCAGTTGTAGTAGACGATGGCCGGCGAGGAGATGCGGTCGAGCCGCATCGTGCCGTCCTCGTGCATCTTCAGGACGGCCGCGAACGCGTCGGCTGCGTTGCTGTAGTCCTGGATGCTGTAGTAGACGTCGGACAGGCGGAACCAGGCCATGGCGCGCTGCTGCGGGTTCTCCGACTCGGTGCCCGCCCGCATGGTCTTCACCAGCTTGTCGATGAGGCTAGAGTCGCCGAACTGCGCCAGCGCTGCCGCGGCGTTGAGCTTCACGCTCTGCTCTTCGTAGTCATCCTCCGCCATTTCCCGTAGCTTCGCGGTGACCTTCTCCGGCGCCTCCGAGCCCAGGAGGTCGCGGAGCGCGCGCACGCAGGACTGGCGAAACAGATCTTCGTTGGGCACGTCCAGCGGCGGCTCGTAGGCCCAGGCGATCAGCTGATCGTCGAGACCCTCACCCGCCTTGCGCAGCCCGGCATACTGGCCCGAATAGAGAGCGGTGGTCTGCATCTGCGCCAGCATGTAGCGGCGGAGCGCGGCCTCGCGGGCCGAGCCTTCCGCGGCGGAGAGCTTGGCGAGTGCTTCGGCGACGGGGGATGCCGCGGGCTTGCTGGGCCGGGAGTCCTGCGCCAGAGCGGACGCGGTGGGTAGGGCGAAGAGTAGGACGCTGAGCGAGATGACGCGCATGGCGGGTTCAGTGGGTTGCGGGGCGATCGACCCTACTGTAGCACGTGTTGACCCTTGGCAAGGGGCGACTTAGGCTGCGGCCGGCGCCGCAGCGTGGGGCGCTTGGGACGCGGTTGCACGAGGTCGACGCGTTGGCGGCAGCGGGCTTGGTTGGTGGTGCAATGTGGGCTGAGCTAAGACTGCGAGCTCGGGCGCTGAAGTACCGTTACCGCTTGGACCGCGCCGAGCTTGCGTTCCTTCGTGCTTGCGTGGCGCCGGGGCATATTGCCGTGGACCTGGGGGCCCACAAGGGTGCCTACACCTATTGGCTCGCCAAGGCCGTGGGGTCAACCGGGCGCGTCTTGGCGGTCGAGCCGCAGCCGCTGCTGGCGGCCCGCCTTCGGAGCCTAATGGCTTCGCGATCGCAGGTGGTCGTGCACGGCGCGGCCGCGTCGGATGCAACGGCGGAGGGGACCCTGTCGCTGGCGCCAAACGGCAGCTCCCACGCCGCGTCGATCGCCGGCTTCCCGGACGGTCGGGTTGGACCGACGGTCACAGTGCCGACGATCACCCTGGCCGATCTGGTCTCGACCTATCAGTTGCCACGCGTCGATTTCATCAAGTGCGACATCGAGGGGCACGAGGCGCGGGTGTTCTCGGCCGCGACCGAGCTCCTCCGCGCGTGGCGGCCGGTGATTCTGTGCGAGTGTGAGGAGCGGCACGCGGTCGACGAGCGCGGCGGGGTCGACGGGCTGCGGCGCGTGATGGAGCCCTGTGGCTACCGCATGTCGTTCTTCTACCGACGTGAGCTGCTGCCCGTGGAGCAGTTCGATGCGGCGATCCACCAGCGGGTTGGTCACGCCCACTACGGCAACAACTTCGTGCTGTGGTGTGATTCAGTCAGACGGGGCCTGTAGTCGGAGAGGCAGGCTTTGTCGGCGAGGAGTCGCCGACGCAAGGCATGGCCACGAAACGTCAGCCCGGTGGCGCACGGGTGCCCGGCCGCGTCTACGATACTAGGTGTGGACGCTGGATCGTCGCACGGACAGCAGCCCCGAGACCCGGATCGTCCGGTGCCTGCCCATGCCGCCGCTGGGCACGAGGAGACCCGGTTGGCTGGCGCACCCTGCGACGCGCCGCCGATCGGGTTGGCCAGCATCGGTCCCTACCGAGTGCACCGCGTCCTCGGCCAGGGGGGCATGGGCACGGTCTTCTTGGCCGAGCGGACGGAACCCGTGCGGCGTCTGGTCGCGGTCAAGGTGATCAAGCCCGGCGTGGGCGGCCGCGAAGTCATCGAGCGCTTCGCCCGCGAGCGGCAGGCGCTGGCGATGATGAGTCACGAGTCGATCGCCAAAGTGTTCGATGCTGGCTCGACCGCTGCCGGACAGTCGTACTTTGTGATGGAGTACGTCGAGGGCGAGACCCTGCTGCGGTACTGCGACGGCCGCCAGCTCGCCCTGGCGCAGCGTATCAAGCTGTTCTGCAAGGTGTGCGCCGGAGTGCAGCACGCGCACAACAAGGGCGTGATCCATCGCGACCTCAAGCCCGGCAACCTTCTGGTGACCGACGCGCAGGGTGAGGCGGCGCCCAAGATCATCGATTTCGGCCTTGCGCGTGCCACCGACGCGCAGCTTGCCGGGGCCACGTTGACCGCGGCGGGGCAGCTCGTGGGCACGCCCGAGTACATGGCACCCGAGCAAGTCGACTCATCCTTGGGCGCGGTGGACACGCGCACCGACGTCTACGCCCTTGGCGCGACGCTGTACGAGTTGCTCGTGGGGCGGCCGCCGCTCGTCGCGCCCAAGGAGCCCGAGTCGGCGCTCGCGTTGCAGGCGCGGATTTGCGACGAGGAGCCGCTGCGATTGAGTCGGGCGATCGACGCGATGGGACCCGAGGTTGCGGCTGCCGCGGCCGCGCGCCGCGGCAGTGACGTGGTGACGTGGCGACGCGCGTTGCGGGATGACTTAGAGTGGATCGTGCTGCGTGCTCTCGAGAAGGACCGGACGCGTCGCTACACGATGCCGAGCGAGCTCGCCGCGGATCTGGAGCGCCACCTGCGGCTCTTGCCGGTCGAGGCCGGTCCGCCGAGCGCGGGGTATCGGCTGCGGAAGTTCGCGCGGCGTCATCGTCTGCGGATGTTGGCGGCGACGCTCGTGCTGGTGGCGTCGGCGGTGGGCGGCACCGCGGCGTTTGCGTCGGCGCTGCGCGCTGCGGAGAAGGCGCGCGACGCCCGGCGCTCGGCGCAAGAGCACCTGGTGGCGACCCAGCGGGCGCAAGAGAGCTTGGCGAAGTACGACCTGCTCGCCAACGTGGTGGCGCTCCGCGAGGCGCGGGCCGCGGTGCCGGCCCTGGTCCCCGCGTGGCCGGAGCGACTACCGGAGCTCGAGGCCTGGCGGCGTGACTTCGAGCCGCTGTACGCGTCGATCTCGACCATTCAGGGCGCGCTGACGGCCCTTCGTGCGGCGGGCCATAGGCACGGCGACGACGACTGCGCTGCCGGCGTCGAGTGGGTCGAGCGCGCGGCGCGTCGTCACGGTGCGTTGGTCCGGGCGCAGGCCGTGCGTCAGGGCGGGGCACCAGAGGCCGCCGTGGTGGTCGAGGACGATGAGGATCTCACCTCGGCGGATCGAGTGCGGCTGGCCCGCGAGCTCGCCGGGCCCGACCGCACGGTCTTTGGCAGGGAAGCGCGCGGCCTGGCCCACGCCCGTCTCGCCTGGGCCGGCTCCGCGGAGCTCCAGCATCTGCGGGCTGAAGCCCGCGAGGTGCTCGCTTGGGCGCTGGTGGCCAACGGCCTCGACCTCGAAGCTCGGCGCGTGGCGGAGTCGCCGGAGCTCGTGGCGCAGCTCGAGGCGGCTGCGGCGCAGGTACCCGAGCAGCTCGCTGCGGCGGCCCGCGAGTTGGCGCAGAACAGAGCCTTGTTCGGCCTGTGGGAGCTGCCAAGCGGCGAGGCGCAGTTCCAGCACGACACGCTGCAGGAGCTGGCCGCCGACGTTTTGGCGTTTCGCGATCCCGTGTCCGGGCGCTACGCCGAAGTCGCTCGGCGCTCCGCTTGGGCGGAGCAACTCGCGGCACGGCAAGCC
Organism: Planctomycetota bacterium; assembly: GCA_039029375.1. GTDB lineage: Bacteria > Planctomycetota > UBA1135 > UBA1135 > UBA2386 > JBCCGH01. The sequence continues at coordinate 4,580 of JBCCGH010000220.1, read as the reverse complement.
GACCCCGAGCACCGCCGCCGTTGGGATGCGGCGCGGCGCGCTCTGCAGGCATCGGCGCGCTACCGCCGTGCGGACGGCACGCCGCTCGAGCTGCGAGTGCAGGACGGTCTGGTGCCGATCGGCGTCAACCCGGCGACGCAGCTCCTCGAGTTCTACCACCTTCGATCGGCTGCCGACCCGACCCGGCTGCCGGCCCACGACGCCGCGGGCGGCATCGAAGTCAACGAGGCGACCGGCATGGTGTTCGTTTTGGTGCCCGGTGGTGAGTTCGCCATGGGCGCGCAGTCGAGCGATCCCACCGCGCCGCACTTCGATCCGGAGGCGGAGCGGTGGGAGTCGCCGGTGCATCGCGTGACGCTCGAGCCCTACCTGATGGCGCGCCACGAGCTGACGCAGAGCCAGTGGGCGCGCCTCGACCATGATCGTTGGCCGAGTTACTTCACGCTCGGCGGCACGCTAGAGGGCCAGCCCATCCCCGTGGATGGCAGGTTTCCGGTGGAGCAAATCACGTGGTTGGAATGCGCTGAGGTCGCGCGGCGCCACGGGCTGAGTCTGCCGACCGAGGCCCAGTGGGAGTTCGCCTGTCGCGCGGGCACCGAGACGCCGTGGTGCCCTGGGGCAGCGGCGACGTCGCTGGCCGGAGCGGCGAACGTCCGCGACGAGTGCGCCCGTGAGTTCTCGCCGTTCAAAGACGGCGCTGCGGCCTTCGACGACGGGTTTCCGTGCGCCAGCCCCGTCGGCACCTTTCGCCCCAACCCGCTCGGCTTCTATGACCTGCACGGCAACGTGAACGAATGGGTCCGGGAGGCGCTCGTCGACTACCGCATTGCACCGCGCCCGGGCGACGGCTTGCGGGTTGGACCGTCGCGGCGGACCAATCGATTGTTCCGGGGGGGCTCGTGGTACACGCCCAGCTCCGGGGCGAGAAGCGCGTTCCGCCGTCAGCTGCGCCAGGACTCGGCCGGCGCATCGTTCGGCGTGCGGCTGGCGCGGCCGCTGCAACGCTGAAGGCCAAAGCGATGGAGCCAGACTTCGAGCAAGTGCGACAGCTCTACCACGAGCTGTGTGATCGGCCGGCGCGCGAGCGCGCGGCGATCCTCGCCGACCCGGCGGTGCCGCCCGAGGTGCGCGTCGAGGTCGAGGCCTTGTTGAATCAGACCGACGTCTCCTTGCTCGCCGAGACCGCACTCGGCGACGTCGGCGCGCAGTTGCTGGATTCCTTGGGGGATGCGCCGGGCGCCGCACCGACGCCCGACCGGATCGGGCCCTTCGAGATCGTCGGTGTCTTGGGCGAGGGCGGCATGGGCGTGGTCTATCGCGCCGAGCAGCACGAGCCGGTGCGACGGACCGTCGCGCTCAAGGTGATCAAGGCCGGCATGAACAGCCGCGACGTCGTCCGTCGCTTCGAACTCGAGCGTCAGGCGCAGGCGGTGATGAAGCACCCGTCCATCGCGCAGGTGTTGGACGCGGGCACGACCCCGGCGGGCCAGCCCTACATCGCGATGGAGTACGTCGAGGGCGAGGCGATCCACCGGTTCTGTGACCGCCACCGCTACTCGTTGCGGGACCGCGTGGTGCTGTTTCGGAAGGTCTGCGACGCCGTGCAGCACGCGCACAACCAAGGGGTCATCCACCGCGATTTGAAGCCGAGCAACATCCTCGTGGCCACCGGCGACGACGGTGGCGCTCAGCCCTCGGTCATCGACTTCGGCCTCGCGCGCGCGGTGGAGCGGCGCGTTGACGCCAGCGCGCTGACGCAGGCGCACCAGTTCATGGGCACCCCGGCGTACATGTCGCCCGAGCAGGCGGACACGTCGCTCGGGATGGTCGATACGCGGACGGACGTGTACGCACTTGGCGCCACGCTCTACGAGCTGCTGACCGGGCGGCCGCCGCTGTTGTTCGGGGCGGAAACCCCCCTGGTGCTGCAGCGGCGGATTTGCGACGAGATCCCACCGCGCCCCAGCGCCCTCTTTGCTGCTGATTCGGTCGAGGGGCAGGAGGCGGCCACGCGGCGTGACTGCGACGTCGCGACTCTGCGGCGGACGCTGCAGGGCGACCTCGGCTGGATCGTGCTGCGCGCGATCGAGAAAGAGCCGGGTCGCCGCTACGCGATGGCCCGCGAGCTGTCGGCCGAGCTGGGCCGATACCTCGAGGACCTGCCGGTCGAAGCCGTCCCCGAGAGCACGGTGTATCGCATCCGCAAGTTCGTCCGCAGGAATCGGCTGCAGGTCGCCGCGACGGCCGCTGCGGTCCTTCTCTTGGTGGCTGGCGGCCTGGCGGCCGTGCTCTTTGCCATCCGAGCGTCGAACGATGCCGTGGTCGCTGAGTCGATGGCGCGCGGCGCCGCCGACGCCCGCGAACAGGCGCGCGCGAGCCTCCAGAAGTACGACCTGGTGTCGAGCGTTGTGACGCTCCGCGAAGCGCGGGAGACCGGCGAGGGCCTCGTGCCGGCCTGGCCGCAGCTCCGGCCCCAGCTGCGGGCATGGCTCGCCGAGACCGAGTCGTTGCGCGCGATGGTCCCGGCACTCGACCGGCAGCTCGCGACGCTGCGAGCCGACGCCACTTCGAGTCGCCAACTGGACGACGGGGCGCCAGGCGTGGCGGACTTGCGCCGGGCGCAGGCTCGCCGGGATGCGCTCGCCCAGGCCCAGGCCGTGCGTGATGGCGAGGCGCGGGTGGCGCCCGTGCCGCTCCGCAAGACGGATGCGGGCCGCACGCCAGAGCGCCACCGACGCGATGCGTGGGTGATGGTGCGCCCCGATCGCGCTCGGTTTGGCAATGAAGGTCTCGGCCTGGCGTTGGCGCGCGCGGCGGTGCGCGACGCCGGCACGGCAGGTGCGACGCGGTTCGAAGACGCGCTCGTGTGGGCGCTGTTTGCCAATGGCCTCGACGAGGAGGCGCAGTCGGCGGCACGGTCCGCGCCCCTGGTCGCGCGCCTGATGGCCGCGATCGAGGAGGCGCCGCGCCGGTTGGCGCAGAGCGAGCGCGTGGCGGCAAGGCTCGAGGCCCTGGCCGGCGCGTGGCGCTTGCCGAGTCGCGAGGCGCAGTTTCTGCACGACACGTTGCAGCAGCTGGCGCTGGACCTGCGTGTGTTTTGGGACGAGCGGGTGGGCCTGCACGCCGACGTCGCCCAGCGGCTGCAGTGGGCCGAGCGCCTGGCGGGGATCCAGGACAGCGTCGAGCATCGGCGACGTTGGGCTGAGGCGCGGGCGGCGGTCGCCGCATCGGCGCGCTACCGGGCCGCGACTGGCGCCGCGCTCGGGCTCGCGCCGCAGGATGGTCTGGTACCGCTTGGGCCCAATCCCAAGACCGGCCTGTGGGAGTTTTATCACTTGCGCTCGGCGGCGGACCCCACGGTGCTGCCGGTCCACGCAGTCGATGGCGCGATCGCGGTCGGTGAGGACACCGGGATCGTGTTCGTGCTGGTGCCGGGGCGGTCTTTTTGGATGGGGGCGCAGAGGGACGACCCCGCCGGCCCCGGCTACGATCCCGCGGCAGAAACCTGGGAGGGGCCGGTGCACCAAGTGGAGCTGGCGCCGTATTTTTTGGCGCGCCACGAGATGACCCAGAGTCAATGGGCGCGTCTGCATCCCGGCGAGTGGCCGAGCTACTACACCCGCGGGTTCAAGTACGAGGGGCAACCAGAGCCCATCAGCGGCGCCCACCCCGTCGAGTACGTCTCGTGGACACAATGCGATGAGTTGCTGACCTCGCATGGTTTGACGCTCCCGAGCGAGGCGCAGTGGGAAGCGGCGTGCCGCGCGGGGACGTCGGGGCCGTGGCTCACGGGGGCCACCCCGGACACGCTCGAGGGGCACGCCAACGTGCTCGACGAAGCGGCGGCCGTGGTGCCCCGGTTTGCGAAGGCGCCCGATCGGCTGTCCTTTGCCGATGGCTACGCCGGGCCCGCTCCGGTTGGCCGTTTCACCGCCAATCCGTTGGGGCTGTTTGACCTCTCCGGCAACGCCGCCGAGTGGGTCAAAGACTGGTACGTCGGCTACCAGCGCCCCTGCCGGGCCGGGGATGGCTTGCGCGAGGCTGGAGACGGCGCGCGCCAGCGCGTCGTTCGGGGCGGGAGCTGCCTACAGGGTGCCGCGCACGCGAGGATCGCCTATCGCAGCCGGGATGTGCCGGGCGAGGCCGACTGGCATTGCGGCCTGCGAGCCGCGCGGGCGGTGTTGCATTAGTCATTAGTTGACTAGTGTTGCGTGTCGGAAGTTCGTCACATATGTCGACGGCCCTCTGCGCCGCTCGCGGCGTTGCGTCTCCTCGACTTTGTCCACCAACAAGCCCTGCGTCGACAGCGCCTTGCGAGCGGCACACATGGCTCGCCGACTTACGCAACCAACTTCCGACACACAACACTAGTGGTGTGATTCAGAAGTCTGCGGCATTCTCCGCGGCCCTCAACGCCGTTCGCAGCGTTGGGTCGTCCTCGCCGTATCCACGAATATGCCTGCGGCGACCCGCCTTGCGACCGGCGCAGATACTTCGCGGGTAATGCCCCATCTGTCTGAATCACACCACTAGTGTCCTGGATCAGAAATTCCTGTGCAGAGGGTGCGTGACCGGACGCT
>JBCCGH010000219.1:0-14436 GCA_039029375.1 Planctomycetota bacterium | reverse complement strand
GGCGAGCCATGTGTGCCGCTCGCAAGGCGCTGTCGACGCAGGGCTTGTTGGTGGACAAGTCGAGGAGACGCAACGCCGCGAGCGGCGCAGAGGGCCGTCGACATATGTGACGAACTTCCGACACGCAACACTAGCGCTGCAGCGCGTCGCGGTAGCGCGCGTCGTCGAGGACGCCCTGCTCGCGGAGGATCGCCTCCACGGCCCACTGGCCGGCGCATTCGTGCCAGATGCGCAGCCAGGCGAGGGTGTCCACCTCTTTCCACCCGGGGCTCTGGTACCCGGCGGCACGCGCGAGCTGCAGGCTGCGCAGGTTGTTGTGGATCTGCTTCTTGGTGTCGGCGGCGTCGTGCCGATCCGCCCACACGTGCCAGCGCAGCAGCTGCGCGGCGAGCGCGCGGGCATCATCGCGTGGCCAGGCGATGCCGGGCACGAACAGCGGGCCGCCGTGCCAAGGGGTCTGCTGAGCCTCGGGGTCGAAGCGGAACACAGCCACGACGGCGGCGCCGACGCTGGCGTCGCCCGCGTTGGCCAGGGACCCGAGGTACGCGACCGCGCGGCGCCGGACCTGGAGGTCGTCCGCACGCGTTGCGGCGGCCAGGAGCGGGTCGCGGCCCGCGGCGAGGATGGCGGGGGTGAGCGCGTCCTGCAGACCGGGGACGTCAACCGTCACCCGCAGCAGCCGGACGAGTAGGTTTGGACTCGGCGGTCCCGAGGGCGTCGTCGCCGCCAGCCGCAGGGATAGCGGGCGCTGCGCCGCGGGGAAGCGCTGTACAAGTGGCACGAGGGCGAGGACCCCGTCGAGGTCGGGGGCCGCCTGCACCCGGGCGGCGGCGGCCCAAGTCCGGACGAGGTCCGGCGCCTCGCTGTCGTGCAGCGTCGCCAGGCCTCGGTCCACGCGTTCGCCGCCGATGCGTGCGAGGCAGACCAGCGCCCATCCCCGGCCTTGTAGGTCGGCGCCTTCGGTGGCCTCGCCCAGCAGGTGGGGCACCGCCGCGGCGCCCCGCTGGACCAATGTCTCGACTGCCGCGGCCGCGCGTTCCGGCTCGCTGAGCCGCGCCACCAGCTGCGCCGTCGTCGGATCGATGCCGGCGGCGCCCGGACCGGGTGCCGCGGCCGTCGTGCCCGCGCCCAGCAGTAGCGCCGCGGCCAGCCCCAGCGTCGCGGCCCCGCCGCCGCGACGGCGCAGGGTCAGACCGGCAATGACCACGAGCAGGACCGCGCCCCCGGCGAGCCATCGCCACCACGAGCTGCCGCCACCGTGCGACCAGGCCGGGACCATCGCCGCGCGGCGCACGGCGGGACCGAACGCCTTGGCGTCGTAGACGTGCGGGGCGTTGCGGGCGCCGGGCATCGCCCACCCGGTGAAGGTGAGATTCTCGCGGCCAAGCACGTCGCGCGGGAAGTCCGCGTCGAGCACGGTCATCGTCATGCTGGCGAGGTCGTTCAGCGCGGCGTCGACGGTCTGCCGGCGCTGCGCCGCGAGCTGGGTGGCAATGAGCGCGTCGACTTCCGTGCCGCGTAGGCCCAGCTCTTCGCCGATGTTCAGCAGTCGCTTCTCGGCTTCCTCGTGGTCGAGAGCGAGCGCGCCGCGGCGCGCCGCCAGGAGGTCGGCGGCGAACAGCTCTTTGGCCAGCCCGTTGTGCGGCGTGGGATCCTGCTCGTTGGCCAGGTTGGCGCGCCGCCACTCGGGGATGTCGTCGATCGTGCCGCCCAGGATGCGCAACGGCAGCGGTTGCGTCACATTGCGCAGCAGCTCGACGCCGGAGATCTGCCGGACCACGAAGGAGTCGGGCAGCGGGCTGGCCTTCACTGCTTGGTCGCTCAGCACGTAGACGACGTTGCGCATCGGGCCGGGGTTGAACGCCGAGAGGCGCATCGGCACGACGAGCTCGTCCGTGCGGAAGCGAAACCCCATGCCTTGCACGTGACCGTCGAACGTCGCGCCGGCCGGCAGTTTGGGGTCGACCTTGCGCATGCCGGGGCGCGCGTCGACGCGGCCCTTGACGCCGACGCGCGTCTTCACCGCGACGAAGCACCACTCTTGCTCGACGTAGTCTTCGCACACGGCGTCCATGCCGTCTGGATAGCGATAGCCGTGGCTGTCCATCCAGCGCCGGAGTGCTTGGGCGCTGCCCGCTTCGAGCACCGCCACCTCGTACATCCCGACCGCCTCTTGGTTGAGGACGCGCACGCTCGATTCGAGCGCGGCCGTGGGCGCGGCGGAGTCGCCCAGCGCGAAGCTGAGTCGCTGCTTGTTTCGCCAACGTAGGTCCACGACGACTTCCGGCGGGTCGACGGCCGCGGCGACGTGCGCGAACACGTCGTCCGCGACCTTGCGGATCGCTGGCGGACTGGGGAACGGGATCAGCATCCCGAAGTCTTCGATCTGGCCGCGGTAGCCAGGTCGCAGGACGAGCGTCTCGATCCCGTTCTTGTAGAAGACGTAGGTCTTCTGCAGGCCGATTCGCTCGATCGAGCCGGCCTTCGCGGTGATCGGCGGCACCATGCCGCAGGGGTCTGCGCGCAGCGGCCGCATCGGCAGACACGCGGTGAAGACGGCCAACGCGGTGGCCAAGGGCTGTTGGTATTTAGCGTTCATGATTCCGTTCCTTGCTTCCCGTTGCCGCGTAGGGAGCGGTCGGCGCGAAGGCCAGCCGGATCTGCACCTCGGCGCGGACGTTGCTCTCGCCATCGCTCAACCAAACGTGGTCTAGCGACTGCCAGTCGGACCCAACCCGTTGGACCGTGAACCACGGCCCGGCTGCGAAGTGCAGCCCCTCGACTCAAAAGCGCGCCCATAGGTGGTGCACCCCGACGCGCTTGACCGTGCCGCTGAACTCGCAGGCGTCACTCTGGCCGGTGGCGTGGAGGTGCGCCTTCTCGCCGATCCGGACTGTGGCATCGTCGACGCGCAGGTGTTCCGTGCCGGCTGCGTCCACCACCCTCAACGAGACGATGGCTCGCTCGCGCGCGAGCTCCCGGGCCAAGTAGGCGTGGCGATCGGCGTCGAGCTGGGGTGCCCCACGGGTCGCTAGAAGCTCGCGCGAGCGGGCGTCGTGGTAGAGCAGGGTCTCCAGCGCTTCACTGCCCTCGGCCATCGGCTCGGTGGCGTAGCGACGGATCCAGCCGTCGAACTCGCCGGGGGCGGGCGGCGGCAAGAAGTGGCTGCTGCCGCCGCAGCTCGAGCAGCCGCCGTCGGGGTGGCCAGGGTCACGGACCGCGCCGGGATCGGTCGATCCCCGCCAGGCGGCAAGGGCGAGGATCAGGCTGGTGGTGACCACCACGGGAACGAGGTAGGCGCGCATCGCATCTCCAGAGGTCCGCGGCATGGTGAGTCGCGCGACGGACCGTCGACATCTGGGGCCCGGCCTGGTGCGCGGCCATCCGCGCCCCGGGACCAAAAGGTGCGGCGTGACGCGACCGAGCGCCCGGAGTTCCCGGGCGCGGATCGACTTCCGCTGCCGCGGGGGGCGGCGCTACGGCGTCAGAGCGAGCGGCACGGAGTTGCTGACCTGCACCGTCTGCAGCGTCTTGGTGTCGAGCACGAGGTAGGCGTGGTGCAGCGTGCGGCCCTTCAGCAGGGGCAGGGCCGGCAGCGTCAGGACCGCGTTGGCTCGGCCGAGCGGCGCCAAGGTGCCGGCAAAGCCCGGTAGCACCGACGCCCCAGTGAAGGTCCAGCGGGTGTAGGCGTCGGGGATGAGCGGCAGCTCCAGCGCGCCCAGCGGTACCCCCGGCGCGGTCCCGGACGCCGAGCCGAGCAGGAAGTAGGCCTGGCCGGTTTGCGCGGTGCCGGCGATGAGGTCGAAGGCGACGTTGGTGACGCCGGTGGCGGACGTCGACTCCTGATCGCTCCAGAGGTACCGCTCGTAGTACGCGGTGCGGAACATCAGGGGCTGTGGGCTGGGCCGATGCTCCCAGACGATCTCACCAGTGCGGCTGATCTCGAAGAGCCAGCCTTGGCCACCGCTGCACACCAGCGTGTTGCCGTTGGGCAGGCGCTCGGCGTTGGACAGGCCAGCCGAGTAGAAGGTCCCCGTCGTGGGGTGGGTGTACGACCAAAACAACGTCTCTGGGCCGTACGCTTCGCCCGTCACGTGCGCGAAGGAGTCGGGGAACTCGAGCTCGATGACGCTGGAGAACTGCGCTCCCTGCAGCGTGCCCGCCTCGTTGTTGAAGATGAGCACGTTGCCGGCGCCGGGCAACCCGGGCGGGACCCAGTGGGCGCCGTGTTGGAAGAACAGCTTCTGGTCGTAGCCGGTGCCGGCGCGATACGCCTCTGGGTTGCCCCAGCGATAGAGGATGTCGCCGCCGCGGCCGTAGGTGCCGCCGGCGTGACTGGCGGCCTCGGCCGTCGTGGTCGAATGATCGATGATGTAGAACTCGCCCTGGAACGGCGAGTTGAGCATGATCAGATCGCGGACGGGGTCGTAGTCGAGCGCGTTGCAGTGGTTCCACTCGCCCGACTGCGCGTCTTCGGGCGGGAAGTTGATGTCGAGGAGCTCGGGGTGCTCGTCGACTTCGCCGAAGTTGGCCATCGCCGGGTCGAAGTCCTGGACCACGTGGTCCATGAAGTGCCACTCCCACACGATCGCGCCGGCGGTCGGGCCGGTCGGCTGGACCTCGACGATGCTGTCGGGGAGCCATTGGGGCGTCGACAGCAGTGCCGGGTCTCGCCCGGCGGCGATGGCCTCGGTGCGCGTCATCAGGTCCCAAGCGATCATGAGCACGTTGCCGTTGGGCAGCAGCGCAATGTCGTGGTGCGACCACTGGGTCGTGCTCGCGAGCGTGTATTCCCAGCGAATGGAACCGTCGAGCGCGACGCGCTGCAGTCCGCCCTGCGCCCCGCCGAAGACCGGGGGCGACCCCGGCACGCGTGTGGCGCGCCACAGCGACCCATCGTCGCCGAGGTAGAGGCCGTTCACATTTCGCGGGCCCCGCGGCCACGTGTGCACTACGGCCCCGGTGTTGTCGACGAGCAACGTGTCCCCGCCCCAAGGGCTGTACATGCGATGCCCTGGACTGGCGGGCGCGGTGACCGGGGCGCCCAAGGGGCCCTGGCTGCGCAGGAGCTCACCCCCGAGCGTGGCGATCGCGATCGGGACCCACGCCAGGGTGAGGCTCCATCGTCGCAGCATTGAGACCGGGCGCTGTTGGGTGTCAGGCAAGGCGTGGCGATCCTTCGCGAGCACGGTGTCCTCCTTCGCATCGAGGCGAGGACTGCGCGTCAGAGTGGAGTGACTCGTCAGGAGAAGCAACCCGCCCCGCTGAGATCGCGGCGGGCGATCGTTGTCGTGGTGGCATCGATCTTGAGCCGTCTGGTGCCGGGAGTGATGCCTGCTCGCGGGGCCGAGGTTTCAATTCGATGGGGGTCGGGAATCCGTCCATGCGCGAGGCACAGCAACCCCCAATGCTGTCCACCGACGATCATCGTGAAGGAGGACGCACCTGCACCATCGCCGCGGCCCGCACCTCCTCGGGTCGGAGGCAGACCGATGCATCGCACGCCTGAAAGCTGACGTTTGCCGTGAGCTCCAGGCCTTGCGCCTGGTCGATGTCGAGCGGCAGCCGAATCGTGCGCACAAACACCACGTCGTTGCGATAGATCATCGCGCCAGGGTCCGCCGGGTAGGGCTCGGGCGGGGGCATCAGCCAGTCGCCGCGGGCCTCGGCGCCGTCTGGGAGCTCGACCTCGAGCTGCGTCGCCACGAACGGGCTGTCGCCCTCGGTGGCCGCATAGGTGTGCCAGCCGTAGGCCATGCGCAGCCGCACGCCGAGCTGGACCTCGGTGCCGGGTCGAGCCGTCGCCGGCACGGCAAATGCGTCGACAGCCACTGGTGCGCTGGCCGTGGGTTCGGTGCCGGGTTGGGTCAGGAACTCGGCGTGTGCTCCGAGTGCCGGGTCGTCGACGTAGAAGCGGTAGCCGCCGTGGTCGGAGAAGAACAGGTGGCCGTCGACCATGTCGAGCCACTGGCGCCACGCCGCCGCCTCGCCCAGGGCGAGGCCCGTGTAGCGCTGCAGCAGGTCGCGGGCGCGCTCGGCGTCCTCCCCCCGTTCCAGCATGGCAACGGCGCGGTGCAGGAGCTTGGGATCGTGGTTGGCGATTCCCAACGTCCGCGCGTCGTCGTCGACCTCGTAGCCGCTCGGCCCGTGCCGGATGTAGCCGAGGTGCTCGGTGTAGTGCGCGAGGTACTTGGGCCAGGCCTCGGCGCCGACGCCGAGTCGCTCGACGAGCGCGTCGGGGATGCCGCGGAGGAGCATCTTCTGGTAATCCTCGAACGGCGGGGCGGTGCCGGGCGGGTATTGCAAGGCGCCCTGCTCTTCCTCCGTCAGGTCGCGTCCCGCCTTCTGGGCCTGCTCCGCGCGCGCGTGCAGCGCTTGGCGTTCTGCATACCACTCGCGGGTCTCGGCGTACTGCCGGTCGATGTTCTTCAAGCCGAGCGCACGGTCCAGCGCCCAGCCGCGGTGCCGCTCGGTCTTGCGCGTCAGTGGCGCTTGCCGATCAAAGCGATGGATGTAGCAGATTGCGTTGACGAACGCGCGGCGACCGGCCTCGGTCATGCGCGGCGGCGCCGCGGAGAAGCCCCACTGGAAGAACGGGCCGTGCCGGCCCAGCGCCGCGTAACGGGGGCCCTTGGTATTCACGCCGCTCGAGATGAACTCGCTGTCCGGAGCGTCGTCGTAGCCCCAGGAGCGACCGACGACTCCCGCGGGCATCTGTGGGTCGTCCTCGTAGCCGACGTCCTGCACCTGCCACGCCCGCAACGTCTCGCCGAGCTCGCGACCGTTCCAGCGGTCCCGGTAGTGCGCCGGCGTCGGGATGTCGTGCCAGTCCAGCGCGACGGGCAGCGGCGAGCGAAAGATCTCGTGTTGAGGCACCACACCGTGGGCCTCGGCGCCGAGACACATTCAACCCCAGTCGGTCTTGAGACCCAGCGGATCGGCGAGGATCGCGCCGCCGCCGGCGACGAGCATCGAGGCGCGGGCGAAATCCGGTGGCAGGGTCGGCGCCTTGGCCAGGCCGATGCGACCGGGCGCGGGCCGGATCTCGCAGTCGAAGACAACCACGTCGAAGTCGTCGGCGTCCGCCGGCGCGAACGCGGTGTAGTCGCAGACGCCGACGCGGGCGAAGTGTTGCTCGAGGAACGTGGCGAACGCCGAGCGGCGCGTGCCGTCCTCGCGCCCGGTGACGAGCACGGCGAGGTCGAGTTTGCCGTCGGCGTTGCGCGGCACGCTCTGCGCCGCGAGCGCCGGGCCGAGTAGGCCCAGCGCGAGGGTGAGGGTCGTGGCGGATCTCATCGGGCCTCCTGAGTGGGATGCGCGATTCTACCCGTCCGTCGCGCGCGCCGCCGCGTCATGGCGAAACGCCAACGGTGATTTGGCCGGCGTTGGACGTGATCACACCGAGCGGGTTGACGTCGTCGGGCACCACGACCTGCAAGAAGAGCTGCTGGCAGAGCAGTGCCGGGTCGCCGGGAATGAGTAGGCGCCACGGTGTCGCCGGTCCGCCGGGCGCGGGCGGCAGTGGCACGACGACGTCGAGGCTGACGAACAGCGTGCAGCCTGGCGCGCCGGCTGGGCCGAGGGCGACCGGCAGCGATACCGCGCCGAGGCTGGTGCGCGATGCGCCGACGATGCCAAAGGAGGGGCGCGAGGGCGCGGCCGGCGCGACCACGAGATCCAGCGGTGTGCCGAGGGCCGGCGTCGTGCTCGCGCTGAGTACCGGGGTGCCGATCGTGCCGGCGCAGCCGGCGCCGAAGGCCTCGTAGGCGCCAGCGGCGTCGAAGCGCTGCACCCCGTAGTCGTTGTCGACGAGTCCGCCGGTATAGAGCGAGGCGCCGCGGCCGCCGAGACGGAGCATGCGTCCGTGCGCCGACCTGGATCCTGGCGCGCCGGTCGTGGCGCGCCAGGTCTCGACGCCGTTGTCGTCGTAGCTCAGCGCGATCTGCTCCCGGACGGCGCCGCGCGCGACGACCCACGTGCCGACGACCGCCGCCTGGCCGCTGGCGTCGACGACGACGTCCTCGGCGCGGTCGAGACCGTTCTCTGGGCCGTTGAGCCGCGCCGTCCACTGCCGGTCGCCGGTCGCAGCGTCGTAGCTAATCGTGGTCAGATCGCTCGACGTGCCCAACCCTTCGCTGTAACCGGTGACGACGAGCCGAGTCTGGCTGGGATCGAGCGCGAGGGCCACTGGCTCGTCGATCGAGCCGGCCGGGCCATCGTAGCGGCGGAGCCATTGGCGTTGGCCGGCGGCGTCGTACTTGATGGTCGCCCAGTCGACGAGCGTGCCGGCGTAGCCGGTGCCCGAGCTGCCGGTGACGTATACGTTGTCGTCGTCATCGACGGCAAGGTCGAAGGCCTCGGCGAGGCTGGCGGCGCTGTAGCGTGCGACCCAAAGCTGCTCGCCGGTGCCCGCGTCGTACTTGACCGTCCCAAAGCGGCCGCCATCCGAGCCGGTGACGATGGGGTTGCCGGCCCGGTCGAGCGCGATCGCTCGCGCCACTCCGTCGGGGCTCACGTGCTGCGCGACCCAGCGTTGGTTGCCGGCCGCGTCGTACGCCAGCGTCGTGTAGTGGTAGCCGGTTGCCGTCAGGCTGTAGCCGGTCACGAACGCGCGGCCGTTGGCGTCGACGGCGATGTCCGTGCCGCGATCGAGGCTGTCGTTGGGGTCGCTGTACCGTGCGACCCACTGCCGGACACCGTCGCGCGAGTAGCGGATCGTCACGATGTCGAGGCCGCTGGGGCCGCCGTCGCTCTGGCCGGTCACGTAGACCGAGCCATCGGCGCCCAGCGCCACGCCCAAGCCGCGGTCGGCGCGGCCGGCCGGGCCGTCGTAGCGCGTGGACCACAGCGGATTGCCGTCGGCGTCGAGCTTGACGGTGACGAGATCCTCGGTGAACACTCCGAACGCGGTCGCGCTCTGGCCGGTGAACACGACGCTGCCGTCGGCATCGACGGCCATGTCCTCGAGGCTGTCGCCGAAGCCGGCGAAGTCGAGCGTGTAGGACCAGCTGGCCTGGTAGCGGCCCGAGGCGATGGGCGTGATTGCCAGCGTGGTCGCGGCGACGGCGAGGACGGTCGGAAAGAAGGACGGCATGGTGGCTCCCATCAGAGGGCTGCGAGGTTGGCCGCTATGATCGGCGACGAGCCGGGCCGCCGTCTTGCGTTTTTGGGGCATCGTTGTTGCGCTGGGCGCAATAGGGCGGGGTCGGTGTTCGGGAAATCGGTTGGGTGCGCGACACCCTGGCCGGCTGCGGCGCACTCATTAATGGGATGACGACGTCTCCGGCTTGGTGGGCGCGGCTCCGACGCGAGGGCCGTGAGCTCGGTCGGGCGACGCTCGATGTGATCGCACCGCCGCACTGCCCGAGCTGCGGCGTGGTGTCGGCTGGGCTTTGTCTCGCCTGCGCGACTCTCACCGAGGAGCGCCCGCCGCCGGTCTGCGAGCGCTGCGGCGAGCCGCTGCTCAGCGAGTCGTCCCCGTGTCCTCAGGATCATCGCATCTGGCAGGGTCTCGCCGCGGTGCGCGCCCCGTTTGGCTACCGCGGAACGGGTGGGCGGTTGGTGCGGCGGGTGAAGTTCGAGCGCGATACCGCCGCACTCCTGCTGCTCGCGCGCCGCATGGCTGCTGCAGTGGCGCCGTGGCTCAGCGGGGACCGGCGCCGCGCGGTCTTCGCCTCGGTGCCGCTGAGTGGGGCCAAGCGGCGGCGCCGCGGTTTTGATCAGGCGGCGCAGCTCGCCGAGGCCGTCGTCGCGCAGCTCGAGGCGCCGCTCGTATCCGGCGCCCTCAAGCGCACGCGCGACACGCTGCCGCAAGGCGATCCGCGGGTGACGTCGCGGTCGCGCAACGTGGCGGGTGCGTTCGCGGTGCGGCGCCCGCGCGCGGTGCGCGGGCGGACGGTCGTGTTGGTCGATGACGTCACCACGTCCGGGCACACGGCGCGCGCGTGTGCGGCCGTGCTGCGCGCCGCCGGCGCCCGCGAGGTGGCGCTGCTCGCCGCGTGCCGCGCGCGCGGCGATCCGGCCGCGGTCGCCCTAGCCGACGACTGAGTCGACGACGGAGCCGACGACGGAGCCGACGACCGGCAGCGAGGCGGCTGGGCGGAGTCGCCGTAGGCGAGTCCCCGCGCGCGCGGCGTGGGCACGCCGCGCCGATCGCGCCGACCGCGTCCTGTACTCCACACCCCCATAGGCAGAGCGGTCCCGCCGCCCTGCCCGTCACCGTCGGCTTCACCAACTCGCTCGCCCTACAGGGGCGAGCGGGCGAAGTCGACCGCGCCCGACGGGCCGGGCAGCCCCTGCCCCGAGCCCGACGCAGAGCTGCTCGCGCGCCCTGGATGCTCCATTCTCCCGTGCGGCAACGCCAAACACGCCCTGCCAGGACGCAGAGAGCTCGGCCTCCTCAACCGCGCTTCACGTCGTTGGTTCAGCGCCGCCCCGTCGGTGGCCCGGGGGCGTCGCTGGGGGTTTGTAGCGGCTCCAGCGCCTCGAGCAGCCGCGGGAAGAAGGCGTCGAAGTCGGCGAACCGTTCGGGCTGAGCGACGTA
Source organism: Planctomycetota bacterium (assembly GCA_039029375.1). Taxonomy (GTDB): domain Bacteria; phylum Planctomycetota; class UBA1135; order UBA1135; family UBA2386; genus JBCCGH01. The sequence goes on along the minus strand of JBCCGH010000219.1, from coordinate 3,893 downwards.
CTCGTCCAGGATGCGCGTCGTCAGCGTGGGCACGTAGAGAAAGCCGCGTTGCACTTGCGTCCGCATCTCGTCGCGGGCCGCGGCGTCGCCTCGCTCTAGGTGGAGGAGGGCGGCGACGCACGATCGCACCACGTTCTCTTCGAAGCAGTAGGACCAGGTGCGGATGTTCTGCGAGCGCAGATCGTCGGCATTGAACAGGCGCTTTAGCCCGGCGATCGCGGCCTCGTGCGCCGCGAGCACTGGATGCAAGTACACGTGACTACCCTCGTGCCAGATTGTGCCCAGCATCGATCGCGCCGAGGCGAAGCGCAGCGCCGTGTCGGGGAACGCCACGCCGCCCGAGGGCCCGGTTTGGAAAGTCACGCGGCGGCCGTTGGGCTCGCCTTTGAGCCGTTCGAACAGGATCGCGTGCGCGCCCCAGCCGTTCAGGGGCTCCAGGCAGACCGTGACTTGTGGGCGTGGTCGGGCGGCGCCGTAGCGGTAGAACCGGTCGAGCGCCTCGAGCGCCTGGTGCTGGGACAGCATCTCTTCCATCTCGCGGCCCCAACGCGTGTAGCGCTCGCGGTGACCGGCCACGAAAGCGGCGTAGTCCGACGCCGCAGCGAACTTCGGGGCGGCTTCGAGGATGGCCGCGACCTGGTCGCGATCGATGACCTCGTACCAAGAGCACGCGTCGGGGAGGTCGATGTCCCAGTCCGTCGGGCCGCCCCGCAGGAGCCAGCCCGCTTCGGTGAAGTCCGGATACATCGCCTTGGCCGCGCGCAGCGGCTCGAGGGCGGGGTCGTCGCGATGGTCGCGAAAGTGCTCCCAGACTGCCGTCTTGTAGAGGGAGTCGACGGGCGGCGGATAGCGGCCCGCCATCCACAGCATGATCGTGATCAGCTCCATGCCCGGGTGCACGATGGCGCGGACCTCGATGGGCGTGGTGGTGGTCGCGCGAGGCGCGGCGGGCGCGTCCGGCGCCGGCAGCTGACTGGCCCCGGGGCGAGCGGTCACCGCGACCGCGGCGAGGAGCACCGCGGCGGCGAGCACCGCGTCCGAGAGGGCGGTGGCCGCAGCGTGGGGTGGAGTGCGGGCTTGAGGACGGCCGGGCTTGGTCGGGAGGCGGGTTTCGAACATGATCAGCACCCTGGCGCCAGGTGGCGCCAGACTCTATGTGGGGACAGTCCCCACATAGTGACTGTCGTCCTCTGCCTGCGCAACCCCCATGGCAAGTTCACGCAGCGACGCCCGGCTCGTCGACCGCTTGCGCGAGGTCTCGCGCCTCTCCGAACGCATTGGCAGCGCCGTCCTCGGGGCCCGGCTACGGCGTCTCCGCGTCAACCAAGGCCTCTCCATCCGTGAGCTGGCGGCTCGTGCCGAGTTGGGCAAGAACTCCATCTCGCGGGTCGAGCAGGGCAACCAGAGCCAGCCGCAGACGATCTTGCGGATGTGCGCGGCTCTGGGCGTGCACCTCGAGCGGCTCGCCGAACCGGACGGTGATGGCATGGTGGTGGCCGCCCCGCATCGCCGCGGGGACGACCGCTGGGTCGACATGAACGACTTCGCGGCAGGACCGTTGGGCGGGCACGATCGGCCGCTGACGGCCCGTGAGCGCGCGACTGCCGTCGCGGCGGGGGCGCGCGTGCCGCTGTGCCTACTTCGCAGCCGGCTCCCCGAGGGCCGTGTGCTGCCGACGATCCTCGAGCTGCACGGGCCGAGCGAAGAGAGCAGCCACCGCGGCGAGGAGTTTGTCTACGTGCTCGAGGGTCGCGCCGTCATCGAGGTGGGCGGGCAAGAGCACACGCTGGGGGCTGGCGAATCGATCACGTTCTTTAGCGCCGAGCCGCACCGCTACCGCCCAGCCAGCGCGCGGCACGTGCCGACGCGGCTGTTGTCGGTGCGCTACGACGGGTAGCCGCCGCTGGACCCAGCCCGTCGCAGGGGGCACGCTGGCGCATTGTGGCGAACGTCTCCTCCCCGAACATTCAGTCCGCGGCGCGCCGTCTTGCGGGGCACTTGGTGGCGACGCCGGTGATCGGCGCGTTGCGCCTGCCGGGCTTTCCGGCGCCGATCGGGCTGCGGCTCAAGGCCGACCTGCTGCAGCCGTCGGGCTCGACCTGGTTTCGCGGCGCCATGCACGCGCTGCTGCGGCAAATGGGTGCGGTGCGCGGCGTCGTGTCGCTCGGGACGCCACGGCAGATGCTGGGCGTGGCAGCCGCCGCGGAGCTGCATCGCCTGCCGCTGTTTGCCGCGCCCGTGGTCGAGGGCGGAGTCCTGGACGCGGCCTGGGCCGGAGCTTTTGCGGCCTACGGCTGCATTGTGGCGCCGCAGCCCTCATGGGAGGCGGCCCGCGCCGCGGTCGAGGCGCGGCGCGCGACCGCCGGGGATCACGTGTTGAGGCTCGCCGACGACGAGGACGTGCGCACCGGCCTGGCGACGGTGGGCTTGGAGCTCGCCCGCGAGCTCCCGAGCGAGACCGAGGTCGTGCTGGTGGCGCCCGCCGAGCTCGCCGAGCCGTTGTCGCTGGGGCTCGCCGCAGGTGGGGCGCCGATTCCCGTCCAGGGCCTTGCCGCGGCGAGTGCCGTGCCGGCGGCGTTCGGCGCCGCGGTGCGCGCTGGCCTGCGGCTGGATGTGGGGCCCGCGGCGCTGGCCGCACTGCACGCGGCGCTGCAGCGCGGGCCGAGCGCCGAGCGGGTGTGCGTCGTGCTGGCCGAGTAGAGCCGCACCGTGCCACATCGTCGCGGTGTGCGTCGTCGAAGTAGGGATGGCCCGAGACCGCGAAGAACACGGGCACATCGATCGGATCGTCGGTCCAGATCGTCGGGTCGATGGCCACCAGGGCCCGGAGGCGCGGGCGCATGCGCCGGTCGTTGAGCGCATCCGCTTCCCCGTGCAGATTGTCTTAGCCCTGTAGCCCGACCGGGCCGTCACGGGATCTCTAGTCCTGGGAGTAACAGACGATGAATCCGATCCCGCGGCCCCGGTGCTCGGTGTTGCCGTCGAGGTAACTCATCGAGGGCCCGTCCTCCAGAGGATGCCCGAGCACGTGTACCGGGCGATCGTGAGGGATGGGGAACTCGGCGGCCGCATGCCAAGGGGCCCCGGCCACTTTTCCGTCGAGCCACTCGAATTCCTCGCCCGACTCGGTGTGACCGGCGCCTCCGAGCCACACGAAGGTGTCGAGCTCGTAGTGCTTCTGGATCGCGACGTAGACCTTGGCCCGTTCCGCCATGCGAAGGAGACTCGGTCTGCCCCGCGCCGTCGGCTTTCCAGGCCGTCTTCGAGCTCGACGACGACGGGCAGCCGGTGTGCGACGAGGGGATCGAGGTCACCGTCAGCGCCAAGATCGCGCTCGGCTCCGACGAGTCCGCCTTCGTGCAGTGGAAGGACGATGGGGAGAACGGCGACCCGCATGTGGTCGATCCGGAGGACGACGGCGAGTCGCGCTACGAATCCACGCACACCTATCCGGCGGACGGTCAACAACACAAGGCGACGCTGGTCGTTCTCTCCCCCGAGGGCTGCGAAGACCACGAGTGGACGTTTCCGACTCGGTCTGCGAGGAGCCCGTGTGTCCTGACACCAGCCTCGACACCATCCGGGTCCACGGTCCGTGCAACCCGTCCGGCCGGCGGGCCGTCGCCATCCGGGGAGCGATCCACCCGAACTCGAGCGCGCCGGTCAGCGGCGAGCTGCGCGTGGATGGAGAGAGCGTCGCATCGGGCTCGAGCACAAATGGCCAGCCGATTTGGCTCGAGGCTCCGCAAATGTGGCTAGTGTCCTGGATCCGAAGTTCCTGCACAGATGGCACCCGTCCGGCCACCGCTCGCTGCGTCGCACCTCCTCGACGTATCCACCAATATGCCTGCGTCGGTGCTTCTTGCGAGCAGCGTCCGGTCACGCACCCTCTG
>JBCCGH010000218.1:0-14587 GCA_039029375.1 Planctomycetota bacterium | reverse complement strand
TGTCGACGGCCCTCTGCGCCGCTCGCGGCGTTGCGTCTCCTCGACTTGTCCACCAACAAGCCCTGCGTCGACAGCGCCTTGCGAGCGGCACACATGGCTCGCCGACTTACGCAACCAACTTCCGACACACAACACTAGCGGTCGGTCGCCGCGGCGCCGGTGGCGCCGGCGACCCACTCCCGCCAGGGTCGCTCCAGCGCCTCGATCTTGGTGCCCATCGCCCGGTCAAACAGGCTGCTGCTGTTCCCCCGCGACTCGCGGTAGGCCTGCTTCATGTAGCTCAGCAGCTTGTCGCGTCGCTCCGCGTCGTCCATCAGGAAGGCGACAAAGGTCGTTGCCATGGCCCAGTGCGCGGGGCGCTGCGAGCTGGGATCGTGAAAGAGCCCGTAGCGCACGCCGAGTAGGTTGGGCAGCTTGTAGGGCAGCTTGCCTTCGGCCACGTGGCCGTAGGACGGGTTCAGCCGCGCCGGGCCCGGCTCGGCGTAGCCGGGGTCTCCGGCAAAGCGACCCTCGACCCATTGCCCCAGACCGACCTCGATCCAGCCCGCGATGCGGTCGCGCGATTCCGCTGCGAACGGGGCGACGCCGTGCAGCAGCGCATTGTAGAGGATTTGATCCTGCGCCGTTTGGAAGAGTAGCTCGGCGCGGCCACTGTTGGCGGCGAAGTACGTGTAGGCGACGTCGCCGTTGGGTTGCGGGAAGTAGTAGGGGATCGCGGTCGACGTCAGCGGCGGGAAGTCATCGCGGTCGCGATGCAGGTGGAAGTCCATCCACTCGGTGACCTCGCGGGCGCCGAGCGCTTCGCCAAACTCCTCGAACCAGAACACGTAGAACCGCTCGAGGTCAAACAGCGTATCGACCGCGCGCCGCAGGCTGGCGTTGGTGCGCAACCGAAAGTGCTCGCCCTCGATCAGCTTCGGGCTACCAAACTCGCTGGTCTTGTGCTCGTAGGCATCGAACGGCATCAACCGATCGCCGCGCCGCCAGAGCCAGTCGGCGCCGATGGGTCGGTGGCCCAGGTGGCGATGCGCCTTCTCGTGCCCGGGATCGAGCAGGGCCACGTGCATCGCCTGCAGATTGGCGAGGGCGGTGAGATCTCGCGACGTTGCCCATTCGACCAGCAGCCACTCCCGGTCGACGTTGCCGCGGGCCTTCTGGCGGTGCGCGAAGAACTCGCGCATGTGGTCGTTGACCGTGGTGATGGACTCGACCTGCTTGTGCTTGACGCGGACGCGTCGACTTCCCTGGAGCACCAGCACCTCGTCGTCGCCGAAGCGCTCGATCACACGGCCCCGGAGGGTCTTGCCGTTCTTGAGGACGACTTCGTCGCGGAGGTCGCTTTGGGCGGCAAGACCACCGCCCAAGAGGACGGTCGCCAAGACGCCGGCGAGTCGAGTGGTAGAGCGGTGCATGGTGGTCTTAACCCTGAACTAGAGTGGAAATCGACGCGGCGGATCCGCGCCTCTGCTCATTTCGGCAAAAACGGTGCCGGCGCTGGTCGCGACGGGCGGCCGGCGCCGCAGGCAAGCCCTAGGGGATGTCCGAAAACGTGGCATACACCGGTGCATGATCGCTGGCGCGGGTGCCCCGCCGGGTCTCTACGTCGATTTCGACGTCGGTGCAAACCTCCATGGCGGCGGCGCTGAGCAGCACGTGGTCGATCCGCAAGCCGCGGTTCTTGCTGAGGCCCGGGCCCCGGTAGTGCCACCACGTGAACTGGCCGGCCTCGTCGTGAAAACGCCGCAGCCCATCCACCAGCCCGAACTCCATCACGTGGGCCAGCGCCTCCCGCTCCGGCGTCGAGCAGTGGATGGCCTCGCGCATGCCGTCGGGGTCCCAGACGTCGCGGTCGTCGAATGTGATGTTGAAGTCGCCGGTCACCACGACCTTGTCCTCCGGGTCGAAGCCGTCGTCGAGGAAAGTGCGCAGTCGCTGGAGCCATACGAGCTTCTGTTGATACGCATCGCTGTCGAGCGCCCGGCCATTGGGCACGTAGAGGTTGACGATGCTGTAGCCCTGCACCGTCGCGGCGATGACTCGCTTTTCCTCGTCGCCGGGCATGCCGCAGACGACATTGTCGATGGGCCAGCGGGCGGCGATGGCGACGCCGTTGTAGGTCTTGCCGCCGAACACCTCGACGTTGTAGCCCTCATCCTCGATCAGCTCGCGCGGGAACTCGTGGTCCTCGACCTTGGTCTCCTGCAAGCAGATCGCGTCCGGCTCGTGCGCCCGCAGCCAATCGATGAGTAGGTGCATGCGCGCGCGGACGGAGTTCACGTTCCAGGTGGCGATCTTCATGGCTTCGAGGCGCGGTCCGAGAGGGTCGCGGTCGCCAAGCTCAGCGCATCGCCAGCCAAGCTGCAACCATGGCAGCAACAAGCGCGGCGGCGATTGCCGCGAGTCGCAGTCGCTGCTGGCGCCGCCGCGTCGCGGTCTCGCGCTCGGCGCGGGCGAGTCGGTTCTCCCACCGATGCAGCAGGCTCTGTAGGCGCGGCGGCGGATTGTCGCCGAAGTCCGCCTCCCCCAAGCTCGCCAGCGTCTGCCGCGCCAGCGCCTCGCGCTCGGCCGGATCCGTGAGCCCGGTGAGCCGCATTTCCGCTCCGGCGGCGCGCTCGTGCAGCATGGCGATTTCGACGTCGGCGAGGTCGCCGATGTAGGGCTCGACGCGCTCGCGCTGCAGGTTGTCGATGAGGTAGCGCAATGCCTGTCGGCGCTGCTCCAGCGCTTCGAGGCGTGCGGAGTCGGTACTCGTTGGATCGTCCTGCAGCTCGAGGTAGCGGGCCGCCGCGCGCTGGTTGGCCTGCGCCGCTTCCTCGAGGTCGCGGCGCTTCTGCTTGGCTTCCTCGATCTGCTCGGCCAGCTGCTGGCCGTCCTGCTCGAGCTCGCCGCTCTCGTCGGCGAATTGGTCCACGGCGCGCTCCATGTCATAGAGCGCGGTGGTGAGGTGGCCCCGCTGAAACGCTTCCTGCGCCCCCCGCGCCAGCTGGTCGCGGGTCGTGCGCGCTTGCTCGACCCGCAAGCGCAGCCGCTCGTGCTCGTCGAGGAGTCGCGCTCGCGGCCGTTCGTCCAGGTCGACCAGGACCTCTAGATGCCGCAGCGCGTCGATCCGGTTGACGATCGACTGCAGCGGGCGAATGGGGATCGGCACCGAGCTGAGCTTCTGCTGGCCGTCGCCGAGTTGAGTCCAAGCGCATTCGGTGAGCTTGCCGCACGCGTGGTCGAGGACGCCCATGGCATCGCGCGACGCCGGCTCGAGGTGCGGGAACTCGGTGTGCAGGTCGCGCAACGTGTTGCGGAGGCCCTGGAGGGTCTCGCGCCGCGCGGCGGCCGGGGGCGTGTCCGCGGACGTCGTCGTGGCCTCGGCACAGCGCGCGCGCAGCTCGGCCAGCGCGCTGAGGTCGACTTTGGCTCCGGCCAGATCGAGTTGCTCTTTGAGGCGCTCGATCGCCTCGACCGGTTGCGCGAGGCGTTCGAGGTAAAAGCTGAGCTGGTGCAGTCGATCCTTGAGAGCGGCGACGACTTCGTTCGCGCCGCTGTAGATCGACGCCGCCGAATCCAACACGCTGGCGAGCTGCGTGAGGTCGAGCTGCACCTCGGCACTGTGCATGCGTTGTAGGAGTCGCTCGTGCGTGCGAGCAGCGTCTTTGACATCCTGCTGAGCCAGCTCGAGGTAGCGCAGCGGATCGCGCTGCATCGGTCCGATGTTGCGCGCCTGGCTGACTTCTGGCTGCTCGATGGAGGCGCCGGCGTCCTGGACCGCGAGGTAGGCCCGCCTGGTGTTCTCAAGCAGGGCTTCGGCTCGCTCGAATGCCGCGGCGCGCTTGTGCGCGGCGACTCGCTCAGGGGTGTCTTGGAGGAGGCGTGCGAGGGCCCGCCCGCTCGCCTGCAAGTGCGCGCGCGACGGGGCGTGGTTGGGGAAGCGGTCCAACCACCGCCTCGTGCGCCCGGCCCGCTCCAGCAGCTGCACCGCCAGTGCGTCCAGGTCTGTGGTGAGCGGCGTCGTGTCCGGCGCAGGCACGCGCGCGGCCAAGCGGCGCAGCCGGGCCAGGTAGCGGGTGACCTGGTCACGCCGTTGGCGGTCGCCGTCGTCCGCGGCGGTGGCGAGAGCGCTCTCAGCGCCGGCGACGTCACCGCTGCGCAGTTGCACGAGGACCTCGTCCAGGTCGGACGCGATGACGTCGGCGAACCGCTCGAGCTGTTCGGCCAGCGAGGCGAGCGGCGGTCGGCGCTCTGGGGTCGGGGCCAAGCAGGCTTCGACCAGCGCCTGTAGTCCTGCCGGGACACCCTGCAGCCACCGACGGCGGCGATGGCCTTCACGCATGGCCTCGGCCAACTGCGTCGGATCCAGCTGTCGATAGGGGGAGGCACCCGTCAACAGGACGTGCAGCGTGGCGCCGAGGCCGAACGCATCAAACGCGGTGGTGGGGGAGGCGCCGGCGTAAGCCTCCGGCGGCGCAAACCCGTGCGTGCCGCCGGTGAAGCTGCCCTGCCCGCTCGCCGCGGCGCCGATGGCGTGGGCATGCTCCAAATCGAGCAGCATGACGGCGCTGGTTGCCGGGTCGGGCTCCGGCCCCAACAGCAGGATATTGCTGGGTTTGACGTCGCCGTGGACGGCTCCGCGCGGGGCCGAGTCGACCTGGGCCGCGTGCATCGAGGCCAGGGTGCGGGCAACCGCCGCGGCCACGCGGGTCGCGGCCGCCACCCGCGGTGGGCCGTGCTCGCCCACCCAGCGGTGGAGGTTGACGCCCGGGTGGTAGTCGAGGAGCACCTGGGGTCGGCCACTCTCGGGATCGCGCTGCGCGCCTCGGTAGCGGACGAGCCCTTCGATGCTGAGCTGCCCGCCCAGCCCTGCCTCGGCCTCCGCGTCGGCAAACGGTCCGCGTTCGTAGACCTTGACGACCTCGAGATTCCCGCCGGCGGTCGACCTCGTCAGGACCGTGCGGTCGGGCGACCAGGCGATGACCTTTTCAAGCTCGGCAGATGGCATCGGGAGTTCGGCGGCCGACTGTAGGCGGGGCCCGCGATGCCAGATAGGGGCAGTCGCGGAGAAGGCGGCGGATTTTCGACGCCGCGGGGGCTTGCCGCGGGGCTAGTTTCGGCGAGAATCCGACGGTTCATGAGTTTCCACGTTGAGATTACGGATGCCGCCGGATTCCGCGAGCAGCCCGTAGAGCAACCCTCGTTCTGGGTCGGTGCCCTTCGATCGGGTTGTGAAGTGGAGCTCGAGCTCCCCGGCACAGCGGGCAGGGTGCTCGAGGTTCAGCTCGAGCCGGATGGCGGTCTGCAGGTCCGCGCCGAGCCCGGCCTGACGTTTCCCGTGCGCAGTGTCACCGGCAACGTGGGGCGTCGCTTTGAGCGACTTCTCGACGGCGACGTGCTCAACGTGGGCCCGGCCCTGCTGAAGGTGCGGGTGGCAAACCCGGCGACCGCTGGGCCCGAGGAGCTCGATCCGGGATCGCTGACCCTCGCTTCACCGGGCTCGCCAGTGGGCGCCTGGTACGACACGTACATGGAGGTTGCCGACACGCTCGAAGGGCTCAACGAAGCCGAGCGCATGATCGCCGCGGCGATGGAGGGGATCCTCGCGTCGACGGGCGCCGACCGCGTCTACCTCAAGCTCACCGAACGCCACGCGGTCGCGGGCCAAGACGAGTTCTTCATCAACCACGCTGGTGATCGATCGTCCTTCGGCGTGAGCCAGTCGTTGGTCGAGCAGGTTTGGGAGACGGGGCGGGTCGTGCACGTCCCGGTCGCGAGTGCAGACCCGGTCGCGTCGCGGTTCGTCAGTGTGCGCCGCGAGGGCATTAGCTCCGGCATCGCGATCCCGATCCGCGCGCTCGGCAAGACGATGGGTGTGCTCTATGCAGACTGCGTGCGTGACGGCGCGGTGCTGACTGCCGAAGACCTGCAGCGCGTGGCGTTCATTGGCCGCATGCTGGCCGGCGCGTTGGGCAACCGCGTGCTCGTGTCCTCCCTGGTGAAAGCCGAGCCCGCTGCCCAGGCAGCAGGCCATCCGGCGCTGCAGTCGGCCAGCCCGGCGTGCGCGACGATGATCGAGCGCGTGCGGCTCTACGCCCCCACGGACTACACCGTGCTGATTCGTGGTGAGACGGGTGCTGGCAAAGAGGTGCTGGCGCACGCGCTGCACGATCTGTCGCGGCGCGCCTCGGGCCCCTTCGTTCCAGTCAACTGTGCGGCCATTCCCGAGCAGCTCATGGAGAGCATGCTGTTTGGCCACGAGAAGGGGGCCTTCACTGGCGCGATGGCCAGCAGTCGGGGCCACTTCGAGGAAGCCGAGTCGGGCACGATCTTTCTCGACGAGATCGGCGACATGGCGCTGCAGCTGCAGGCGAAGATCCTGCGCGTGCTGCAGGATCGCACGATCACACCCGTCGGCTCGCGCAAGTCGCGTCGTGTCGATGTCCGGGTGCTGGCGGCGACCCACCAAGACCTCGAGCACATGGTCGCGAACGGCACGTTCCGCGAAGATCTCTACTTCCGCATTCGGGAGCTCGAGATCGTGCTGCCGCCGCTGCGCGAGCGCCGTGAAGACGTGCTCATGCTGTGCAACCGCTTCCTCGCCGAAGCGGCCGAAGAGCTGGGCTACTCGGAGATCCCGGAGCTGGCTGCCGACACGCTCGACTTCCTGAACCGGCACCAGTGGCGCGGGAATATCCGCGAGCTTAGGCACGTGATCAAGGGCGCCGCTCTGCGTGCGACGGGCGGGCCGATCACGATGGATCACCTCGATCTTGGTCCGATCCTCAGCGGCGGCGACTCGGTGGAGCTGTCGAGTGCGGCGACCTGGAAGGAACGCCTTGAGTTGCAGGAGCAGGCGGCCCTCAAAGAGACCTTCGAGCGGGCTGGTGGCAACTTGACCAAGGCCGCGGAGTTGTTTGGTGTGCCCCGCACGACCTATCGCGAGAAGCTCGTGAAGAGCGGCTTGCTGAAGACAACGTCGAAAGACGAATGAGCGCGGCCTACCCGCCGGTATGCTCGGCGGGATGTCTGCTCCGTCACGCTCCGCGACGATTTTGGTCGTTGGTGACGTCCATCGGCACTGGCGGACGGCGGACCGGACGTTCTTGGAGAACGGCGACCAGGATCTGGTTGCGTTCGTCGGCGACCTCGGTGACGAGGACGTCGAGCTCGTTCAGGAGGTCTCGGCGATCGCCGCCGAGAAGGCCGTCATCCTCGGCAATCACGACGCCTGGCAGAGCTTCTCGCGGCGCCGACCCACCGGGAAGCTTCGCCAGAGCCTCGAGGCGTTGGATCGAGATCACATCGCGTACGCGGTCCGTGAGATTCCCAACGCCGGGATATCGATGATTGGCGCACGGCCGTTCTCATGGGGTGGACCGAGTCTGCGGAGTCCCGAACTCTACGACCGGCTCTACGGCATCACCGACATGACGAGCTCCGCGGACAAGATCTACGAAGCGGCGCGCTGTGCGCAGCATCGCGACCTGGTCTTGCTGGCGCACAACGGGCCCTCGGGGCTGTCGCGGGCGCCGCAGGACATCTACGGCAAGGACTTTGGCCGTGCCGGTGGCGACTGGGGCGATCCCGACCTCGAGCTGGCGATCCAGCGCATCGAGCGCAGCGGCTGGCGCGTCCCCTGCGTCATCGCCGGTCACATGCACCATCGTTTGCTGTCGCCGAGGGGCGCGCTGCGCACGCGGTTCTTGATGCGCGGATCGACGCTGTACGTCAATCCGGCCATCGTGCCGCGGATTCGGCCCATGGCCGACGGCGAGACCGTGGCCCATTTTGTGCGCATGGTTTGGTGCGAAGGCAGCCTCGATCGCGTCGATGAGATTTGGGTCGATGCGCATGGAGACGTGCGCGAGGCTCACGAAGCTCGCGTCACCGAGGTCTGAAAGGCGCTCGGTTGGCCCGCCGGGACAACGCTGATGCGGTGGTGGTCGGGGGTGGCATCATTGGTTGCTGCCTCGCTTACTGCTTGGCTCGCGCCGGTCGCCGCGTGGTGTTGCTCGAGCGCGATGCCATCGCCGGTGCCACCAGTGGCTGCTGTATGGGCCACCTGATGGTCGTGCCTGAGCCGGGTCCGATGCTGTCGCTTACCCTGGCGGGTGTGCGCCTCTGGAAGGACTTCCATGCGGAGCTCGGCGGTTTCGAGCTGAACGCGCGCGGCGCTCTGTGGCTTGCCGAGACCGCAGCGGACATTGAACTGTTGGAGCAGGTCGATGCCACGTTGCGCGAGGCTGGCGTGCAGGGCCAGCAGCTGCGCAACGGCGCGATTCGCGAGCTCGAGCCGGGCCTCGCCGAGGATCTGCCAGCGGCGTTCTTGCTCCCTGAGGATGGCGTGTTGATGCCGATGCTGGCGGCGGGCGCGGTGCTGCGCGCAGCGATCGAGTTGGGTGCCGACGTCCGGCCTTTCACCCCGGCGCGGGGAGTGGAGCGCGACCGCGATGGCGCCATCGACGCGGTGCTGACCGATCAGGGCGCGATTGCGACGCCGACATTGATCATCGCCGCTGGCGTTTGGTCGCCCGAAGTCGCGGCGTGGGCTGGCTTGCCCGATTTGGCAATGCGCCCGCGGCGTGGCGACCTCGCCATCACCATGCCGCGCGAAACGCCGGTGCAGCATCAACTGCTCGAAGTGGGTTACTTGCGCACCACGGGTGCGGCGAGCGGTGGTGTTGGGGCCTCGGGTCCGGATCCGGGTGCGCACGCGGTCAACGTCCAACCGCAGACCCACGGCACCTGCCTCATCGGTTCGACGCGGCAGTTCGCTGGCTTTGCTCGCGACGTGAGCAGCGATCTCTTGCAGCGCTCGTTGCAGCGGGCGGCGCGCTTTGTGCCGGGTCTGGGCGGCGCGCGGATCACCCGCACCTGGGCCGGTCTGCGCCCCTACTCTGCCGACAAGCGCCCGCTGATCGGCCGGGTCACCGCGGTGCCTGGCCTGTGGCTGTGTACCGGGCACGAAGGGCTTGGCATCACCCTGGCCGGGATCAGCGCCAAGGTGGTGACCGAACAGCTGCTGGGCGCCGAGCCGAGCGTGCCGGTGGAGGCGTTTGCGCCCGATCGGTTTGCCGTGGCGCCGGGAGCGCAAGATGCCTGACGGACGCATGCCGGAGGCCACGGACCGCGGGGTCGCCGTGCGCATCGAGTTTGATGGGCAGCGGATCGATGCGTTTGCTGGTGAGACCGTGGCGGCAGCTTTGTGGGCCGCGGGCATCCTGGATCTGCGGCGCTCGACCGTCGCCGCGGAGCCGCGCGGCGTCTACTGCGCCATGGGCATTTGCTACGACTGTCTGGTCCGGGTCGATGGGCGAGAGGTGCGCGCTTGCATGACCGGCGTGCGCGATGGTCTGGTGGTGGAGCGCGGCGGGTGACGGACCGACGGCAGACTCAAGTCGCCATCGTCGGTGCCGGTCCGGCGGGAGTTGCCGCGGCCGTGGCCATCGCCGCGGCCGGTGGCCGGGTCACGCTCGTTGACGAGGCGCATCGCCCCGGTGGGCAGATCTATCGGCAGCCGCCCCGCGGGTTCGCCGTCCGCGAGTCTAAGATCCTGGAGTCGCCGAACCACGCGCGTGGGCACGAGCTGCTCACGCAGCTCGCCGAGCTTGAGGTCGATGTCCTGACTGAGTCCGTCGTGTGGGACGCCACGCCCGGCGTGCTTTGGCTGGAACGCGCCGGACGCCCCATGCGCCTCGATTGGCAGCATCTCGTTGTCGCGACCGGTGCCCACGACCGCGCCGTGCCGTTTCCCGGATGGACGCTGCCTGGCGTCATCACGGCGGGTGGGGCACAGGTGCTGGTGCGTGGCGCGCTCGTGACGCCGGGCACGCGGGCGGTGGTCGCCGGGACGGGGCCGCTGCTACTGCCGACGATTACGGCACTCCTCGCGGCCGGCGTGGAGATCGTGGCCGCGCTCGAGGCGTGCTCGAGGTCACGGGCGCTGCGGGTGCTGCCCGCCGTGTTGCGCAGTCCGACGCGGCGGCGCGAAGCCGCGTTCTACGCCCGCCAGCTCTTGGGGCGGCGCGTGTCACTGATGACGGGGTCGGCCGTCTTCGCCGCCCACGGCGACCAACGGGTGCAACGTGTCGTCTACGGCCGCGTCGACCGACAGGGTCGGCCCCGTCGCGAGACCGCGCGGGAAGTGGCGGCGGATGTGCTCTGCGTTGGCTTCGGCCTGCAGCCTCAGATCGAGGTCGCGGGTCGGTTGGGATGCGATCTCCACCACGTCGAAGCCCGCGGCGGCTGGATCCCCCGGCATGACGCCGCGATGCGCACCAGCCGCGACGGCGTTTGGGTGGCGGGTGAGGCCGCCGGGATCGGCGGCGTGGATTGTGCATTGGCTGAGGGACGGCTGGCTGGGCTGGGGATCGCTGCGGCGCTCGGTTTGCCCGATGCCGGTCGTGACGCCGCGATGACCCAGGCGCGGCGCGAGCAGCAGCGCGAGCGCCGCGCCGCCGACGCCATGCTCCGGGCCTTCACGGTGCCGCCGGGGTTGGCCGAGCTCGCCGCCGACGACACGGTGGTCTGTCGCTGCGAGGACGTGACTCTGGCCCAGCTTCGCGCCGGCGTGGCCGTGCACGGCGCCGAGCTCCGGGCGGCGAAGATGGCGACGCGCGCCGGTATGGGGCCGTGCCAAGGGCGAGTGTGCGGAGCGCTGGTCGAGGATTTGTTGCGCCATCGACTCGGAGCGCCGGCCGCGCCGCTGCGCGCTCCAGTTGTACAAGCGCCGATCAAGCCGGTGGCGCTGGAGACCATGGCGTTTCGCGCGTCGTCCGCGGACGGCGCCTGACCGCCAGACGACGCCCAGACGTGCGCGCCGGCCGAGCGGCCGCGGATGCGGGTGAATCGAGGTCGGCAAACCAAGCTGCAACCGATGCGCTACGGCCGGCGAACCCGGTGTCGACTTCGCTCTCGAGGCCATCAATGCAACGTCTGCCGATCCTGCTGAGCTCTGCCGTGCTGTCGACCCTGTGCCTGGCGATGACCAGTGCGAGAGATCGCGACTCTGACCTGCTGGCAACGGCACGCGCCGCGGGTTCCTTCGAGACCTTGCTTGCCGCGGTGCGCGCGGCGGGGCTCGAGCCAGTCCTCCGTGGCGCTGGGCCGTTCACCGTGCTGGCGCCGACCGACGCCGCCTTTGCGGCCTTGCCCGACGGTGCGCTCCAGCGGCTTCTCGAGCCCGAGCGCCGCGACGAGCTAGTTCGCCTTTTGCAACGTCACGTCATCGATGGCCGCGTCTCGGCGGCGCAAGCGGCTGCCGCGGGCGTCGCTTCGTCACTCGCCGGGGATCGGCTGGTCGTGGAGCTGAGCGGTGGCCAGCTGAGGGTCGACGGTGCTCGAGTCGTGGAGAACGACATCGTGACTTCGAATGGCGTGATCCACTCAATCGATCGGGTCTTGGTCCCGCCGGCAGCACCGCGCGCCGCCGCCGATCCCCTCGCGTTGACCTCGGCCACTCTCATCGACCGGGCCATTCACCGGGGCGTGCCGCTCTACAACGGCGGCCAACCAGCCGCTTGTGCCGCGGTCTACGAGGTGGCGGCGTTGGCTTTGCTTGCGCACTCCGAGCCCGCCCTGCCGCCAGACGTCGTCGAGGCCCTGCGCGCGGCGCTGCGCCTGGAAGAGCCGGTTGATCCGCAAGACTACGCCTGGCGCCTGCGGCGCGCTCTCGACGCCGCCGCGCTGGCGCTGCGGCAGAACGGCGCCGCCGGGGCCGCGCCGGCGCGTTTCGCGGCCAGGGCTGCTGGACTTCGACCGCACACCGACGTGGTCGCGATCGATGACTTTGGCGCGGCCGCCGCTGCGGGCGCTTGGGGCGTGGTCAACGACACGGTCATGGGAGGGCGCTCGCGGAGCGCGTTGACGGTGCGCGAGCCGGGCGTGGCCTTGTTCTCAGGCACCGTTTCGCTGGCCAACAACGGTGGCTTTGCGTCCACACGCCGTGAGGTCGCGTCGGGCTCGCTACGCGGTTGCAGTGGGATTTGGCTGCGCGTGCGTGGCGACGGCAAGCGGTATCGGCTGAGCGTGAGCGACCGTGGCCGCGTGACCGGTGATCTTTACCAGGCGGAGTTCGCGACGCGAGCCGGGGAGTGGCTGGAGCTGCGGCTGCCGTTTGCCGACATGGCGCGTTCGGTCATGGGCTTTCGGCCGCCCAACGCGGCGCCCGTCGACCCGGCGCGCATCCGGAGCATCGGCCTCGGGATCGGCGACAAGCAGGCGGGCGCGTTCCGGCTGGAAATCGACGCCATTCGCGCCTACCGGCCTCGCCGGCTGTAGGCCGCGTGGCGCCGGTCAACCCAGCTGCACGCAGCGTCGGCTGAGACTGCCGAGCTCGAAGCCCTGCACCGGATACGTGATCAGTGGGTTTGCGCCAGCGGCCCCGACTGCGATGAGCAGCGGCAGCCAATGCTCGAGCGTCGGGTGCGCCAGCTGGGCCGCGGGTGCCCGTTGCCGCGCATCGACGAGCGCGTCGAGATCCCAAGCGGCGAGCGTCTCGCCGACCCAGGCCTCGAACTCCTGTGCCCAGGCGGGCGGCGGGGCCGCCGGATCGCGCCACTCGAGCCGCGCGAGATTGTGCACCAGACCGCCGCTGGCCAAGATGAAGATGCCCTCGTCGCGCAGTGGCTGCAGCCGGCGGCCGATCTCCAGGAGCTGGTCTGGCGCCAATCCGGTGGGCAGCGACAGTTGGAGCACGGGCACGTCGGCTTCTGGGAACATGTGCAGGAGCGGTACCCAGACGCCGTGGTCCCAGGGGCGCGTCGTCTCGTGCTCGCAGCCCAACCGGCGCCGCAGGTCGATCGCGAGAACGGGCGCTCCGGGGGCGCGATACTTGACGTGGCACAGTGGCTCGGCAAAGCCGCTGAAGTCGTAGAGCAGCGGTTCGGTCGCGGCCGTGCCGATCGCCAGCGGCGCCCGTTCCCAGTGGGCGGAGACCACGAGCAACGCGCGGGGCCGATCGAGGGCGCGGCCCCAGGCGGCGAGGGCGGCACCCCGCGCGGCGTCTAGCGCGAGGCCTGGCTCGCCGTGCGACACAAAGCCCACGGGGAACGTGCGCGTGGGGGGGCCGTGACCGTCCTGCCGCGAGGCGGCGGCCGCCGCGCTCGCAGCGGCTGCGAGCCGCAGGAACTCGCGCCGATCGACGCTCATGCTCGTCCCTCGCCCGGGACCGTTAGCCGTCGGTCCAGCGACCAGCGACCGCCGCCCGCGACGGCGAGTGACGCGGCGAGGCCAATCACGAGCAGGTGATACTCGAGACCCTCCCCGGCTTGGGTGCCGCTCCAGTTCATGAAGAACCCGTGCGGTGCGTGGACGGTGGCGATCGCGCCGACCATCACCCCGGCGAGGGCAAGCGCGACGGGCCGGGTGGCCAAGCCGATGAGGAGGAGCAACGGGCCGATGAGCTCGACCAGGATCACGCCCGCGGCCAAGGGCCCGGGCAGGCCGATGGTGTCGGTGAAGAACGCCATCGTGCCCGACCAACCGTAGCCACCGAACCAGCCCAGGGTTTTCTGGGCCCCGTGCGGGAACATGGTGACGGCCAATGCGAGGCGCGCGATCGTCGGTGCGGCGTCGCGGCTCGTGGTCAAGAGAGCGTGCAGTGCGCGGGGGCGAATATATGATTGCATGGTCATTGTTTGACTGGTCATGGATTAGTTCAAGGAAAGGCCCAGAGGCGGTTTCGAGGAGGCGGTCTACGGCGCGTCGTTGCGCACCTTGTTGAGTAGGCGAATGAGCGTGCGCCGCTCGGCGGCCGAGAGGCTGCGCACCATGCGCTCGTCAAGCGTGTCGATGGGGCTATCCAATGCGCGGAGCAGGGCTAGGCCCTCCGACGTGATTCGACAGATCACCTGTCGGCGATCTTCGGTCGAGCGATCGCGGGCGACCCAACCCTGGCGCTCGATGCGGTCGAGTAACCGGGTGACCCCCGGTGTTCGTTCGATCATGCGCTCGGCGATCTCGAGCGTTGGCAAGCCCTTGCGGCCGGCGCCGCGGAGGATGCGCATCACGTTGTACTGCTGGGCAGTGAGATCACCCCGTCCGCTCAGTTCCGCGTGGAGCGCCCATCGCACGGTTTCCGCGGTCAGGAGCAGCGTGATGACGGCCTCCTGGCCCGTAGAGCGAAACGGCTTGGTCTGGCGGATCGCCTCCTTTGCGGTCGTGCCCTCGCGCGCGGTGCTCACACCACTAGAGTCGACCAAATTGGTTGACGCGTCAAGGAATTCTCGCGACGCTCGGATCACACTCGCCAAAGCAGAGGCCAGGCTCAAAGGGCCTGGCCCTGGGGTCGTGGCGGCGGGTGGCCTAGTGTGCTGCGTCAGACAGATGGGTGTGATCCGTGAGGCGGGGGCGGTCGTCGCAAGGCGCTGCGCCGCAGGCTTATTGGTGAATACGTCGAGGACGCAGCAACGCCGCGACGGCCGTTCTTGGCCGCGGAGAATGCCCCCCTATTTCTGACGCAGCACACTAGTGTTGCGTGTCGGAAGTTCGTCACATATGTCGACGGCCCTCTGCGCCGCTCGCGGCGTTGCGTCTCCTCGACTTGTCCACCAACAAGCCCTGCGTCGACAGCGCCTTGCGAGCGGCACACATGGCTCGCCGACTT